>NZ_FNFZ01000012.1 GCF_900101015.1 Sarcina sp. DSM 11001
ATCCGGCGCGGGCGTAGGATGTTTGAGGGGAGCTGCCCTTAGTACGAGAGGACCGGGGTGGACGGGCCGCTGGTGTATCTGCTGCGCCGCCAGGCGCAAGAGGCAGGGTAGCCAAGCCCGGCAGGGATAAACGCTGAAGGCATCTAAGCGTGAAGCCCCCCCCAAGATGAGACATCACAAGACCCCTTGAAGACTACGAGGTGGATAGGCGCGAGGTGGAAGTGCGGCAACGCATGGAGCTGACGCGTACTAATAGGTCGGCTGCTTATCCTCAGTTCTGGCACCGCCGCGAAGCGGAGGATGCCGGTCCTGCAGGCAGCAAGTGCTCGACAGTGAGATGTGCGCTTTTCTTATTCAGTTTTGAAGGTATGAAAACGGACACAGAACGTTTTCCATTGAAAACATTTTCTGCGCGTTATGATTCGTATACTGTTATGCCTTGATAGCTCAATGGTAGAGCACGCGGCTGTTAACCGCGGTGTTGCAGGTTCGAGCCCTGCTCGAGGCGGTTTGGGCGGCAGAGAGTTTTTCCTGCCGCTTTTTCGGTAATTATCCTTTCTTTGAGGATAGCATATATTTTTTATAAGGCTCCGTGGTCAAGCGGTTAAGACATCGCCCTTTCACGGCGGTAACACGGGTTCGATTCCCGTCGGAGTCACTTCCGGGAAAAGATCATTTTTGATTACTGCTTCAAGAGATTATTTCCTGATACAAGGATCCTTAGCTCAGTTGGTTAGAGCAACCGGCTCATAACCGGTCGGTCCTGGGTTCGAGTCCCCGAGGATCCACTAGAGTCAGCTCTGTTCATGCCGGCATGGCGGAATTGGCAGACGCGCGGGACTTAAAATCCCGTTCGACTTAAATCGAGTGTCGGTTCGACCCCGACTGCCGGCATCCTGAAAGCGTTCGCTTAATGCGGACGCTTTTTCTGTGCGTAGCAATGAGCCATGCACGTCCGAGGAAGCAGAGGACTGCCGCGTGCTGGCATCCCGTATAATTGCATACAATCCAATACCTGCGCTTACTTGACATACTATTTTATGTTTGTTATATTATGTCATAGATGTAATATATTTGTAACAAAAGACTAACAGTCCGTAAAAAAATAACAGTTATTTTTGTAATAAATATTCTGGAGGTTCAATGGCTTCTAAAAAGATAAAACTTTTATCAGGATTATTATCATTTACAGCAATTGCTTCCATGACGGGGGCTCCTGTTCTGGCGAATGAGTTCCTTCAGAACCCTCTTTCAGGTTCTGAAACTCAGGATGAAAAAGAAGCCCGGAAGTCTTTGTCTATTCTCGATGAGGACGCTGCTTCAGGTTCCATATCACAGTTTATTGAACAGGAAGATGCTGAAACACCAGCTGAAACTGTCGAGGAAGAGACGCAGAAAGAAGAGGACGGCGGACAGCAGCTGGTAGTTCTCAGTGACACGGAAGCGGCTGATGAGAATAACGTGTCGGATGAGCAGGATGCTCCTGAAGAGATTCCTTCTGCTCTTGATGCTGTAGTGGATAACTATAATCAGGCTGTGATGCCGGAGGTTTCCATTGTCTCTGGCAGAGACTCCGCAGTTACCGGCCTGCTCGGTATTGACCTTGCCGCAGATCCTGTTTCTGCTGCCCAGAGTCTTGCCATAGTAGTCCAGAAACCTGAAGCAGCTGACAAAAAGCTTGTCATTGCTTCTCCCAATGTATACCTGAACATTCACGAGTCGCCTTCTCTCGGCAGCGAGATCATTGGCAAAATGTACGGAAATGACGTCGCGATCGAGCTCCGCAGGGCAGATGACCGCTGGACCAGAGTCCGTTCCGGTGATATTGTCGGATATGTCATGAGCGATTACCTTGTTCAGGGCGATCAGGCGCAGGCACTGTCCGAAATTATCGGGAAACAGGTCGCAACAGTCGACAAAGGCGATAAAAAGGAAGTCTATCAGGAAGCAAACGACACTTCCAAGGTAGTCACCATGGTCGAAGAAGGCGAACAGTATGAAGTTCTTCAGAATGAAGACGGATGGCTGGGAATTCTCACAGAAGACGGTGAGGGATATATTCCTTCTTCGGATGTAACACTCAGCATGGCTTATCCGGTCGCGGAATCTTCCCGGGATAAGAAAGACCGGATTTTAAATTCGAATGTCAAGGAGCGCGCGGATCATGAGTTGCGTAAGGCTGAGAAAGCTGATGCAGTAGCGGAGCTCGCCAGGACCAGAGCGGATCTGGCATCCGGTCAGGATGAAGAGACAGCGACAGCGGTCGTTCAGGTTGCGCTTAGAGCGGCTGATGCCGCGGCAGCCCAGGCCAATGTAGCGAAGGTCGCCGTGAGCCAGGCAGGTGAAGAATCCGGACAGGCAGTCATTGATTTTGCCCTTCAGTATGTCGGAAATCCTTATGTATGGGGCGGCTCCAGCCTTACCCATGGCGCCGACTGTTCCGGTTTCGTTATGGCTGTTTACGGAAACTTCGGTTTCCGCCTTCCCCACTACGATGTTTCTGACAGAAGCGTAGGATCTCCGGTTTCATCGCTGGCAGATGCCCGTGCGGGAGACATTGTCTGTTACAATGGCCATGTGGCCCTTTATATGGGAGATGGAAGGATCGTGCATGCGCAGGATGAGCATCACGGGATCACCACTTCCAATGCCAACTTTATGCATATCGTCTGCATCCGCAGACTTTTCAACTGATTTTAAAATGACCGCCGGAAGATACTGGTAAAAAATACAGGAGAAAGATAACCTGTAAATAATACCGGCGGTAGAATACCTGCGAAAGATTACTGGTGAAAGAATACCGGTGCGAGAGTACCGGCGAAAGATAACTAGTGAAAGACTATTGTAGAAAGACAGGGATGAAATGTCCCTGTCTTTTTTTGTACGGGAAAGCGGATGAAGTGAGTTCATAAATGGAAAATTATTTACAATTATTTTTAATTATGGGATACAAAAATTGTGCAAATTTTGCATGGGATATGCTATAATGAGTTCGTGCAGAAAATGCTGTCTTTTACAGACAGCATATGTTCTGTATTCAGCTCATCCGCTGCAGGCTTATTTATGCGGTGGAAATAAAAGCAGGTTGCGCTGCGGAAAGAGGCATCTATGAAATACACAATAGTCGGAAAAAATATGGAGGTCACGCAGTCCCTGAAGGATGCGGTCACCCAGAAGCTGGACAAGCTGGACAAGTTCTTTTCACCGGATACGGTCGTCCATGTCACACTTCAGGTGAACCGTGACAGACACAAGATCGAAGTTACGATCCCTGTTCGCGACAACATTATTCGTTCAGAGCAGGTCAGCAACGACATGTACGTGTCGATCGATCTCGTAGAGGAGGTAATTGAAAGACAGTTAAAGAAGTACAAGAGCAAACTGATCAAACGGCACCAGGAGGCGGCAGCGTTTAAACGCGACTATATTGAGCGCGATTATTATGACGATGAGGCCATCCGCATCGTTCGAAAGAAACAGTTTGAGATCAAACCCATGTATCCCGAGGATGCATGCGTGCAGATGGAACTTTTGGGCCACTCTTTCTATGTATTTATTAACGCGGAGACCGAACAGATCGCTGTTGTTTATAAGAGAAAGGGAAATACTTACGGTATGATCGAGCCCGGAAACTGATGGAAATTTATAGGCTGAAGAAGGTTTTATAATATTTTTATAATATAAAGAATTCCTGGTAAGTACTCATAATATAGTAAGTACTCATAATATAATATATATTTTCATTTATTCTATTCAGATAGTAATCTGCAACGGATACTGCAGGTAAGGGCAGGAGATGTCACGGGGAGACGGAAACTGCGCGGCCCTGCCAGGTACCGCCTATGCGGTGAACTATAAAAGCTGAAACATCTGTTTGACAAAAAGGAGGATACGACCATGAAAGTAGCAGTTATCGGCGCTGGTACGATGGGATCCGGCATTGCGCAGGCATTTGCGCAGTGTGACAAGGTAGAGAAAGTTTATCTCTGCGATATCAAAGTAGAATTTGCGCAGGGCGGCTTCAATAAGATCAAAGGCAATTTTGACAAGATGGTTGCCAAGGGAAAAATGGAGCAGGCTGCAGAGGATGCTATCCTTGCCAAATTTGAATGCGGACTCAACACCATCGCCGTGGATCCTGACCTCGTAGTTGAGGCAGCTCTCGAAGTGATGGAGCTTAAACAGAAGACATTTAAGGAACTGCAGGATGAGATCGTCAAGAACCCTGACTGCATCTTCGCTTCCAATACCTCCTCCCTTTCCATTACTGAGATCGGCGCAGCTCTTTCCAAGCCCATCATCGGCATGCATTTCTTCAATCCCGCTCCCGTGATGAAGCTTATCGAGGTTATTGCCGGCATCAATACTCCCGCAGAGTATGTTGACAAGGTTAACGAGATCTCCAAAGATCTGGGCAAGATCCCGGTACAGGTCAATGAGGCTGCAGGCTTTGTCGTCAACAGGATCCTGATCCCTATGATCAACGAAGCAATCAATGTTAAATACACCGGCGTTTCTGATATCGCCGGCATCGACACAGCTATGAAGCTTGGCTGCAACCACCCCATGGGACCGCTTGAACTCGGTGATTTCATCGGCCTGGATATCTGCCTGGCAATCATGGATGTTATCTATGCTGACACTGGCGACAACAAGTATGCCGCCAGCCCGCTCCTTCGTAAGATGGTCCGCGGCAAAAGGCTCGGCGTCAAGACCGGCATCGGCTTCTATGACTATTCCAATGGCCCTAAGAACAAAGTCGCGACCGATAAATAAGAATATATTAGCAGTGTGATAGACCGTCATGGACAAAACAGAAAAGCGGGAAGCTTGCTTTTTTGGACTGACGTAAAAGCGTATGAAAAATAATACACTGATTTCCCGAGTCTAACTTGCGGTTTATTTGCAGTGCATGATATAGTAGACTGTATGAAAGATTCACTTTAGAAGGAGGCATTTATGAACATTCTGGTATGCGTAAAACAGGTTCCGGATACGACAATGATTAAGATCGATCCGGTCAAGCACACCCTTATCCGCGAAGGTGTTCCGGCAATCCTGAATCCTTTCGACGGCTATGCTCTCGAGGCAGCTGCCCGTATCAAGGATAAGAACCCCGGCACCAAGATCACCGTCGTGACCATGGGACCGCCTCAGGCTAAGGCTGTTCTGAAGGAGTGCATCGGTATCGCTGCAGATAAGGGTTATCTCGTAACAGGCCGTACTTTCGGCGGTTCTGACACTCTGGCTACTTCCTACATTCTCTCCCATGCGATTAAGAAAATCGAGGAGACAGAGGGCAAGTTCGATGCGATCTTCTGCGGCAAGCAGGCTATCGACGGCGACACCGCACAGGTCGGTCCCGAAATCGCTGAGTGGCTGGATCTTCCTCAGGTCACCTATGGACTTGAGTGCTTTGAGGACGGGGATGGCCTCAAGGTCAACAAGGAAATCGATGGCGGCTACGAAGTGATCGGTATCAAGTGCCCTTGCCTTGTTACTTTCACAATGCCCAGCTTTGAGTGCCGTTATCCTACCATCAAGAGAAAACTGATGGCTAACAAGGCTAAGTTCGAAGAGCTCGGCGATGATTTTGATCCTACGATGGATGCAGCACACTATGGCCTGAACGGCTCCCCTACACATGTTAAAAGGTCCTTCACACCTCCTGTAAAAGAGGGCGGCATGAAGATCAAGGAAGAGACCGGCGAAGACTCCGCAAAAGTGCTTGCTAAGATTCTTGTGGATAAAGGCATTGTCTAATAGGAGGGGAATATAGAATGGAAGCTAAGACAAAAGATTTGTGGGTATTTATTGAAACAAATGAAGACGGCACACCCATGAGGGTCGGCCTTGAGCTTCTTAACCCCGGCCGTATGATGGCTGACAAGCAGGGCGGCAAGCTGGTTGGTATCGTTGTCGGTAACAACGTAGCTCCCACTGTTGAGCAGGCCGGTATCTACGGTGCTGACCAGGTCATCTATGTTGAAGGCCCTGAGTACCAGCACTACACCACTGATGCCTATACAAAGGCTCTGTACTATCTGGTAGAGAAATATGGCCCCACCACCGTCATGATCGGTGCAACCAACAACGGCCGTGACCTTGGTCCCCGTCTCTCCTCTCGTCTGCAGACCGGTCTGACCGCAGACTGCACAAGCCTGGATATCGATGAAGAGACCGGCAACGTTGCATGGACTCGTCCTGCATTCGGTGGTAACCTGATGGCTACCATCATGTGCCCTGATCATCGCCCTCAGTGCGGTACTGTCCGTCCCGGCGTGTTCAAGAAACCTGCAGAGGGTGAGAACAAGGCTGAGGTTATCAAGGAAGAGTTCCACGTAGCTCCCGAAGATATCCGCACAACCCTGATCGAAGTCGTCAAGGAAGCAGCCGGCGAGCTGGTTGACCTTGAAGGCGCTGATATCATCGTTGCCGGCGGTCGTGGTGTCGGCGGACCCGAAGGCTTTGCTCCTCTTAAAGAGCTGGCTGATCTCCTGGGCGGCGTAGTTGGCGCTTCCCGTGCAGCTGTTGACGCAGGCTGGATCCCTCATGCTCACCAGGTTGGCCAGACCGGCAAGACCGTTGGTCCGAAGATCTATGTCGCAGCTGGTATCTCTGGCGCTATCCAGCACGTCGCTGGTATGAGCAGCTCCAAGTATATCATCGCCATCAACAAGGACGAAGATGCCAGCATCTTCAACATTTCCGATTACGGCGTAGTTGGCGATCTGTTCGAGGTCGTTCCTGCTCTGACCGCTGAGATCAAGAAACTGAAAGCATAATCTTTCACTTTTCTGATATCGAATTAATCCCGGGCCCCTCCGCACATTCGTGTGCGGAGGGGCTTGTTGCTTGAAACACATTACTGTATTGCTAACTCTTCTGCAGTTCCCAAGAGGAAAATATGGCTAAAAAAGATAAGGGAGAGGTCAAGACAAATGCCATGCGGATCCTGGACCGCGCCGGCGTGAAATATGAGCATTTCTCCTATGAAAGTGATGAATTTATTGACGGGGCGGCTACGGCAGACAAGCTTGGCCTGCCTCATGACCTGGTTTATAAGACGCTTGTCACAGTCTCGCCTGATAAGCAGTATTTCGTATTTGTGATCCCGATCGACGCTGAACTTGATTTAAAAAAATGCGCAAAATCAGTTGGCGTAAAATCAGTTGCCATGATCCATCAGAAGGAGTTGTTCCCTCTGACGGGTTATGTGAGGGGAGGCTGTACATCGATTGGAATGAAAAAAAGCTTTGTGACCAGAGTGGATGAGAGCGCAAAAGACAGAGCAAAAATATACATCAGCGGAGGAAAGATCGGCTGTCAGATCCTCCTCGCTCCCGGAGATCTCCTGAAGACAGCTTATAAAGCACAGTACGCTGCCCTGACAAGATGACCAAAACAGAAAAATAATAAAACAGAAAAATGTTAAAAAAAGAAAAGCACCTGCTCTACGCAGATGCTTTTTTTCATGTACGTGACAAGATTCGAACTCGCGACCTTCTGGTCCGTAGCCAGACGCTCTATCCAGCTGAGCTACACGTACATACCCGCTGTTCCTCAACAGCGAGTATTATTGTAGCGCTGGTTGGGACTTTTGTCAATAAGATTTTCAATCTTTTTTGACATTTTTCGAAGCCTTTTATCATTGTTGCTTTTTGACTATTTGTATGAAATTTATACTGGATATCCATTTTCTTTGATGTATAATAGAAATGGTTCAAAACTATGGATGTCAGGCGCGACATTTTCAGAAAGGAAATTCTGATATTATGCATGCGTCTGCACGTCTGATAAAAGTTGATAAAGTCAGCCGCGCCCGTTCTGAGGACAGGGCATGCGGCCGGATCCCTTTTCAGGATACTTTTAAGCCGGAGCAGATTTTAATCTGCTCCGGTTTTTTTATACCTTTCGGCTATGAAATAACGTGTGCCTGGGTAAATAACGTGTGCCTGGGTACTGAACAGGCAATAAACAGGCGTATGCTTCAGGACTCGCGGACGGATCATGCAATAGCGGATTTATAAGGAGAGAGGAATATGCTGGAAACGGGATCACTTCTCGATGGGAAATATAGAATACTGAGCGAGATCGGCAGGGGCGGGATGAGTATTGTCTATCTTGCGATCAATGAAAGCGCGAATAAAACCTGGGCGGTGAAGGAAATCCGGAAGGATAAAAAGGACGACGGGTCATTTGCGGCCAAAAGACTTATTGCGGAAACAGAGATGCTCAAGAAACTGAGGCATACGAATCTTCCAGCTGTCGTCGATGTGATCGACCAGGAGGACACCCTGGTCATCGTCATGGATTACATTGAAGGGAACAGTCTTCAGGACCTGCTGGAGGACGAGGGTGCCCAGCCGCCGGAGAAGGTCATTGACTGGGCGGTCCAGCTGTGTGATGTCCTGGGATATCTGCATGGCAGATATCCTCCGATCATATACAGGGATCTGAAACCCTCCAATGTCATGCTTCGCCCGGATGGCCAGGTCACATTGATCGATTTCGGCACAGCGCGGGAATACAGCTATGCCGGGAATGAGGACACAACCTGGCTGGGAACCAGAGGCTATGCGGCTCCGGAGCAGTTCGGCGGAGGAGGACAGACAGACGGGAGGACCGATCTTTACAATCTGGGGGCCACCATGTTTCACCTTCTCACCGGTACAGCACCTGTAAACGGCGGAGCAGCAATAGATTCTCTGGGAGATCATGTACCGGAACTGCGGGGAAGCGGACTGGAGAAAATCATAAGAAAATGCTGCCGGCAGGATCCGGAGGAACGTTTTCAGACCAGCGAAGAACTCCGGTATGCTCTTTTACATGTACATGAAGAGGATGACAGGGCTGTCCGCAGGAGAAGCTGGCGGCGGAGAGTCTTTCTGGCATGCCTTACTGCCGCCTTGCTATTCCTTTTGTCCGGAACAGGTTTCACGAAGGCTTATGCGGGAACACGGGAGGAAATGTACAGGAAGTGCATGCTGGATGCGGCAGAAGCGGACGGCTTCTGTGATACAGCGGAAGCCTGTAAAAAGGCAATGCGGATCAGTGCTTCAAACCCGGAAGCCTGGAAGTACCTGGCAGGAGCGCTTGAGGGACTGCCTGCCATAACAGAGGAGGATTATTGTTCGTTTATGCTCTGCATCCGCGATACAGACAGCGATGAAGGGCGGGCCCGAAAAGAAAACCTGCAGGTTTTTATGGAAACAGAACCTGATGAATACGGGAGGTTTCTGTACCGGACAGGGATGGCTTTATATTTCAAAAAGACATCAAACGGAGAGACTGTTTCCCGCGACTGCTTTCGCCAGGCTTTGGAGACAAAGGGACTGAGCCGGACTGAAAGATCGATCGCGTCGGTAATGTTTGCACTGGCGGATCTGCAGACAAAGCTGAGAGAGCAGGAAGCACAGGAGCTGGGGAACTCCCTGTATACCATCCGGGGATATGAGATCGATTCCGGATACAGGGAGTGCTGGGAGCGTTTTGATGAACTTGCCGGTTACCTGGAGGATCTGGGGAAGGAGACTGGAAACGTAGGGTATCCCATCGCGGTCTGCGAACTGATCGCGGATGAATTAATCGGCAGCAATATAGGAAGATATGCCAGAGACGGTGTCGATGAGAAAAAAATGAGGGCTCCCCTGGTCAAAGCAAAGCAGTTCATGGCCGGACTTGATCGATCAGGGCAGACGGACAACATGCGGCGCCGCGTGAATGAAGTGAATGAAAAGATCGCACAGGCGGAAAAGAATGTAGGGTACAGATACTATTCCACAGTACCGAAGGAAGCAGCAGAAATGAAAAATACACAGGGGAAGGAGGGAGAAGAATGAGACTACTTGAAGATCCGCAGTTTTTGAAAACAGCAGCCGCCGTCTGTTACGGCGTGGCAGCTGTCTTTGCGGTACTGGCGATTATTCTCTTCTTTGTATTTGATATCCGGGGAATGATCAGGGCATACAGAGAGATCAGAGAGATCAGAAGAACCAGAAAGATCAGTGATAGTAGTAAGATCAGACAAAACAGTAAAGCCAGAAAGACCAGTGATGGAAGCAAGATCAGACAAAACAGTAAAACCAGAAAGATCAGTGATAGAAGTGAGATCAGACAAAACAATAAAATAAGAAAAACCAGACAAAGCATTAAGGGCGGGCAAGACAGCGGTCAGAGACAAAAAGAGAGCACCGACAGGACTATGACAAACAAAAAGCCGGAAAAGAAAGTCAATATTATTCTGGCGGTGATCCTGGCAGCCGCACTGCTTCCTGCCTGGCCGCTTTCTTCTGCGGCGCATACGGTTCCCTGCACAGCAATCTCCAGCAGGGGATATGATGGAAAAACACTGTCAGCGTCAAAGGCAGGCCCCGGCCTTGCCTCCGAAAGAGGAAAAGAAGAAGCTTCTTCAGAAAGAACGAAAGCCGGTGGTACTTCAGAAAGAGTGAAGGCCGGTGGTACTTCCGAAAGAGTGAAGGCCGGGGATACTTCCGAAAGAACGAAAGCCGGTGGTACTTCCGAAAGACCGGAAGCAGAGGCTGCTTCCGAAACAGCAGAGACAGGTATCACTTCTGTAACAGCAGAGACAGGCACCACTTCCGAAATAGCAGAGGCAGGCACCACATCTGAGATAGCAGAAACAGGAGCTTCCTCCGAAAAGGCGGAAACAGGAGATTCTGATGAAAAAAGCAATCCTGACAAAACGGAGGATTCTGGTAAAAAGAGTGAATCCGTAGAAAAAAGTGATTCTGGTGAAAAAAACAATTCTGACGAAAAAAGTAATTTTGATGAAAGGAGTGATTTCAGAGAAACCGGTAATGCATCTTTAGAAGCTGACAGAGATGAGAGCCCGGCAGAGAATGATTCAGGGAATCAGTCTGAGAATCCTGGAGAAAGTGCTGCATCGGAGACAGGGAGTACACCAGCGGGAGCAGGGAGCACCGCAGCAGAGACAGGAAGTACACCAGCGGGATCAGGGAGTACCCCAGCAGAGACAGGGAGTACATCAGCGGGAGCAGGGAGTACCACAGCAGAGGCAGGGAGTAGACCCGCGGGAGCAGGAAGTACCACAGCGGAGTCAGAGATTTCCGATGAAGAGATACCGGGGATAGAAGTTTCCATGCCGCAGCCGACGATAGTATCAGACTGGCCGACATGGCATCGGGCAGACAACTGTGCTGTTTCTGTGAGGATCAAGGGAAAAGGAATCAGCGGGTACAGAATCAGGATCGGAGATGCCGTGGAGGTCACTTCGGAGAATGTGAAGGAGACCTGGCTCAGGTCAGACGAAGAAGGGATGACCATTACAGTCCCCTCAGCTGAAGTCTGCAAGAATCCTGACGGGACGATCAGGATCAGTGCACAGGCTGTCAATCAGTCAGGGGCACAGACGCATATCCTGAATGTGGTCGGCAGATACATGACCGTGGAGCGGGATGAAGAAGGGATGATCACGGAGGCCTGTTTTGAACTGGATACGAAAAGTCCGGTGATGGGAAAGGTTCAGGCAGGACTCAGGGAGAGTGGATCTTCTGCATTGCGGGAACTGACAGAGGATGATCTTCGTTACAGGATGGACACTGACGCCTTTTATTTTGCGCAGGAAAGTGTAGTCCTTGTCTGCGGGATCGAAGAGGAAAATTTTGACAGCAGTCTCTTTTCTGCCAGATGTAAAAAAGACGAAAAGAATTATGAGATCCCGGACGGCGGGGCCGGGAGCCCGGGGACTTTTTCCATTGCCATGGAGGACGAGGCCGAATATACAGAAATCACGATATGCGGGACAGATAAGGCCGGAAATCCGCTGCTGTCTGCATCCGGGAAAACGGATCCGGAGGCTGGTGTACAGGAGGAAGAGAACGGAACAGGGGGCGGCAGCCAGGAAGGAAACTCAACTGATGCTGCCGGGACTCCTCTGTGTACGGCTTTTTCAGAGGCAGGAGAAGGGAAAATTTCCTTTTTGCATGGCTTTATTGTGGACCGCACTGCGCCGGAAATCCTGATCGAACATGGGGCAGACAGAAACGGAAGAGCTTTTTTATACAGCGAAAAAGAGGGAGACCGGCTGTTGACGCTTTATACGAACTTTCAGGTTTCGACAGAGGTTACGATCACGGACCGCTGCGGGGAAAACGCTTCTCTTCTCGATGGGGACGGTATCTCTGCCGTAGCTTACAGGGGAAGCCCGGACGGGACTGTGACAGGACTGGAGATTTTGGGAAACTGGTCTGACATCACTTCTGCCAGGACTTTTTCAGGAAGTTTCAGACCTGAGAACGGTGAGGAAGGACACTATTGGTTTGAAGTCTTTGCGACAGACCGGGCAGGGAACAGGCCGGTGGTCAGAGAAGTACTCAAAAAAGAGAGGATCACGGACTTCAGGGAAAGCACATATTCCTCAGGCGTAGAGACCACGGAAAACGGTTCTGCGGAAAACGGTTCTGTGGAGTCCACTTTTACTATAGTCTGTGACTGTACGCCGCCTGAGCTGTGCCTGACCTGCCGCACCGATGCGGCCGCTTATCTGTACAGGAGCAGAATGAGAGGAACGCCGGAGAAGGAGGCCTATATGAACAGGTCTCTGACAGCCGAAGCGGAAGTTCTGCAGGAAGAAAATTATGACAGGAACCGGATCTGCTTTCTGTTGGATTTTAAAGAGGCTGATAAAATACCGGCTGGTCATATTCCTGATGCGGCAGAAGGAGCTGATGGGACGGAAGGAACCGATACAGCAGTAGAAGTTGGTACGTCAGAAGAAGTTGATGGGACGGAAGCAGCCGCTTTGTCAGGATCTGATTGTGAGAGGATCCCCATGGGTCAGGGGACCGGGCGGGCTTCCCGGACGATTGAAGCGGACGGCAGAGCAGTCTTTTCTCTGTTCGGGACGGACAAGGCGGGCAATCCTGCAGTAGTCACAGAGCAGTTTCTCGCGGAAACAGAGGACAGAAGCGGAAGCAATACGGAGGATGCAGGACCGTGGAAAGCATCAGGATGCGGGGATCATTACGATCCGCATCTGGCCTTTGTTGTGGATACAGTGGCTCCGGAAGCGGAGATCCTGTATGAGATCGGGAAAGAAGACGTATGGCTTTACAAGGAGACACTGGTAGAAACGGTGCCGGGGGCCGGAGGAGAGGAGGGCCCTTCCGTCTCTGCCTACGGCAGAGGAGATATCAGGCCGGCTGTGCGGATCAGGGAAGCCAACGACCTGGATGAGGAACGGATCCGGATCAGTGAGTTCCGGGCGAAAGTACCGGATGCCCTGACCGGTTCTTCCCGTGCGCTCAGGCCGGCATCAGTCCCTTCCAAAGAAGGATACAGAGAAGTTGAGGGTATCAAAAAGCTTTCCGGAGACAGCCTTTATCTGTTTTACGCGATCGTGGGAGAAGACAGGGCAGGAAATCCGGTCCGCGTCACAGAGAGGTTTTCTGATGAGAAAAAAGCAAAGAGCGGAAAACAGGGGGGATTCAAAGGAAACAAAGTGTTTTCCGGTTCTGCCGCGTCCGGCGGGAGGACGGGAGAGTCCGGAAGCCCTGAAAGTACGGAAGGGCAGAATGGAACAGGAAATTCCGGGAACACCGGGGATGACTGGTATATCTCCCGGCTGCTCTTGATCGTGGACAGAACCGCTCCGGAGGTTGAGCTCAGCTATGTACCCGAAAAAAGCGATCGTGAGATTTTTCTCTACAGGGAGAAACTGACCGACAAAGGCCCGGAGGTCAGCTCCTATTTTAACGGAGAGATAAGGCCTTCAATAAGTGTGAAGGACCTCAATGAAATAGATCCGGACCGGTTGGAAATCTTTGAATATACAGGGACTCATCAATTGCCTGCAAAAGGGAAAAAGAAGACTTTGGGCAGGACGGGGACGGATACCGGGAAGACCGGCGTTGATCAGGTTCATATGGTTGAGGGACTCACCACTCTGAAAAAAGACGGCAGCATGGCTTATTTTGTCATCCGCGGGACGGACCGGGCAGGAAATCCGATCGTTGTTACAAGAGATGCGATTGAGGGAAAAACAAAAATCCGGAAAATGGGACATGAGACAGGCTCTCTTGGCGCTTCTGCTTCAGCTGCGGAACGCAGGACTGACCCGCAGACCCGGTCCTATACCTCTCATTTCCTGTTTGTGATCGACCGGACTGCTCCCCGGGTCTCCCTGACATACAGGACAAAGGAAAAAGTGTATGTCTATTCCCGGAAAAGATCTGTAAATGAGCATGAAAAGCTTTTGGGAAAACCTTCCGGGATTATTTCCGGAATTTCCGGAGTAACATCCGGGAAGAGGGAAGAGACCAGCCTCTATGCATTTATATCCGGGACGGCTGACATCAGAGCTGAAGTGACGAACCGGAATGAACATATTGATCTGGCGCGGTTGTACTATGCAGTCGAAGGACCCGGAAGGGAGACTATACGGGAAAGGCCCTGGACCAGCGGCTCCTTAAACCCGGCTGTGACCTCTGTGCTGTTAAAAAGGGCGGAGACGGAGGGAGAGTATATCTGCGGGATCTGGGGAGAGGACAAGGCAGGAAATGCCATTGTCGTCACAGAATCTATTGACGGCAGGATCGTAAATCGGACAGCGGATCCTGCAAAAAATACTGTGAAGGATTCCGGAAACAATTTGAACTCCGGAAATAATACGACAAATGATAGGACACAGTTCACAAGGACTGCCTCGGACTGCGGGAAGGGCTATAGTCCCCTTTATACACTGGTCATAGACAGGACTGCGCCGCTGGTGACCTTAGAGTATTCCTTTTCTTCCACAGATACGGCTGCAGGTTCTTCTGCGGATTCTGCTGGAGGCGGGGGTAAGAAGACGGTCACTGCCTATGTCTATGATGAGAATGGCTATGATAACAGAAGCAGTAAAGAAAATAAAAACGGTAAGGAAAACAAGGATGGGCTTTCTGTTTATGTCAGCGGCAGGGCAGAGGTGACCCTGACTGTAGAGGAGGCCTACGGAGATCCGGAGAGGCTTTTTTATACCAGGACTGTGGAAGAGGTCTCGGGAAGGGAGACGAGTTCCCGTCACACAATCGGGAGTTTTTTTGCTGACATTCCAACGGGAGTTTTTTTTGGAACAGAAAATAGTAGAACAGAAAACAGTAGAACTGAAAATTATAGAGCCGGAAACAAGGGGGCAGGAATATTCGGAGCAGGAGATATCGGAACAGGGAACGATAAAGTTGGAAAATCCGGAACATTCCGGCGGTCTTTCTGCATTGATTCCATAAGGAAGGACGGCAGATACAGCTATGGGGCACTGGGTACGGACTGCGCCGGGAATCCGGCTGTCGTGGTTGAGAAGTTTGCTGCAGGAACCCGCCTTAACACAGATCATTCGGATAAAAGGGGAGGCGGCTCGGTGAAGAGTACGGGCAGAGGTAAGGAGTACGAGCCCTTTTATACGATCATCATAGATACGACGGCGCCGGAATATCGTTTTTCGATCAGTCTGCCTCCGGATCCGGAGGAGGCTTTTGACGGAGGAAACGGGAAGAGGATCACCTACTATGGTAGGAGGGCTCAAAAGATTCTTGCGGAATATACTGTCCGGGACCGTAATTTTGACGGGACGAGGATCCTCTCTGATTACAGCAGTCTGTCTGCCAGGAAAGGAAGTTCCAGAGTGGACGATCTGGAAGCTCTCTCGCCGGGCTGGACCGCGCCCAGGAGGGAACAGACCTCTCTCATAAAGGAAAAGAACTTGACGGCAGCGGTCTTTTCCATGCCTGTCGAAGTGTGCGGCATGAATGAGGGCATGTACCGGTTTGAGATCGCCGGCTGTGACAAGGCGGGTAATCTGCTGGTTCCTTCTCAGGAGCAGCGGAAGGCCGATGCCTCCGCGTCGCTGGAGGACCGGATTGCGAGGACTGCGGAGCACGGCAGGGGGGCCGGGCAGTACTGGTCTGAGAGGAAGGCTGTGGATGTCACGCCGCCGACTGGTGTGCTGAAGGTGCAGACGGGCAGGAAAGCGTCTGAGGCCTATTATGAGCTGAGGTTTGATGTGGACGGGGACGATCCCGTCCGGTGTGAGCCTTTTCGAAGCGAACGGGAGGCTTTTGTGACGGTTGAGTCCGATGACCAGTCCCCGACCAGGGTAAGTTTTTCTCTGCGTTCACAGGATGCGGCAAGGGACCGGGCCTACAGCGGACAGAATCCGATCCTGAGCTCAGGGACGGGTGCCTTTGGAAACGACAACTCTGCCCAGGCTGTTGTGCGCGGTGAGCAGGTCTTTCATATTGAGAACGTCATGATCCGGGACCGGGCGGGCAATGTGCGTGTCAACAGTCCGGGAAGTGCTTTCACCCTGGGAAAGAGCGCCGGTATCTATCTGGATGTGTCCGCTCCGGAGCTCTCCCGGATCGGGGATGCAGAAGCTCCTCAGGTCAAGATCATTGCGGACGGCAGCTTTACACGCCACGAGGCGGACGGGGAGAGGTATATCTACCGCCCGGAGGGCAGTACCCTGGACCTGAAGGTCTCCGTCACGGACCCGGGCGGGGCGGAAAGAAGCTCGGGGCTCGGCCGCGTGACGGTGAAGGTAACTGTCGGAGACAGGGATATCACGGATAAGGTCACCCTGAACAAGATCCCTTACACTTTCAGCGGGAGAAAGGGTGCCGGGATCTCTCCGGATTCACTTGTCTACTCCATCGAGGATGCCGGGATCAGGATTCCGGCGGGGGCTTTCGCCCAGTCCAATGATATCACTGTCCGGGTGGAGGCGCAGGACAACAGCGGCAACCGGTCGGACACAGGAGGCAGCGGCGGAGGACTGCTCAGGCTCGGGATCGACACGGTCGGTCCTAAGATTGAGGTCAATTATACCGATGACGTCCAGCCCCGCAACGAAAAATATTTTTCCGGCAGAAGAATTGTGCAGATCGCTGTGATAGACCGGAATGTGAGCAGGGACAGGATCCATATCAGGACCAATCTCAGTGTGCCGGACTCCCTGCAGCCGCCCCACGAAAACAGATCCGGAGACGGAAACGGGGAAACCGGGAACGGGGACAGATGGACTATGTCCCTGGTCTATGACCGGGACGGGGAGTACACACTCAGTGTGGATGGCAGTGATGCTCTCGGAAACCCGGCAGCGGATATTGTCTGGAACGGTCCCTCTCCAAAGGATTTTGTGATCGACAGGACGAAACCGGTGCTCAGCCTTTTCCTCCTGAATACGGATGTGCGAAACGGGAAATACTACCGGGATGTCCAGACAGTCGGGATCAGGGTGAAGGAACACAATTTCAGGCAGGAGGATGTGCAGTATATTTCTTCTTCCGGGAGCCGGGGAAGGGACAGGAGGCCGGGAGATGTGGCAGCGCCTGTGTTTTCCTCATCAGAAGATACCCATACGGGAACTGTCTCGTACAAAGAGGACGGTTATTATACGGTCAGGGCCAGATACGTGGATCTTGCGGGAAATATTGCGGATGAGGCCTTTCTGGAGGAGTTTGTCGTGGACAGGACTGCGCCTGAACTTGTCCTCGAAAACATTCCATCAGAGGGAGATGTTTTTACGGGACCTGCCTTCTGCCCTGCCGCTTCTATTTTTGACACCTACCCGGATGTGAAAAACAGTGTCTTTGAGGCACAGAAGGCGGGGACGCAGGTGCCGGTCCGCGGAATCTGTACGGACCAGAGGGACAATCTCTCCCTGAAGCTGCAGATGCCTGAGTTTACGGTCAGAAAAGCCTTTGACGGGGTCTACTATGTGACTGCCGCGGCACAGGATCTGGCCGGCAACCGCAGCAGAGAGCAGAGACTCCGGTTCAGCGTCAACAGATTCGGTTCTTCTTATGAAGCAGGAGATATTGCATATGGCAGAGGGAATGCTTACGGCAGTGACAACAGCCCTACCATGACCTATATCAGACGCTATTTCAACAGGGAGACAAAGGACCCTCTTGTTATCCGCGAGATCAATCCCTCTCCGGTTGAGGAGTACTCTGTCACGATGCGCAAGGATTCTGTTCAGCGGGTGCTTCAGCCGGGCAGGGAATATAAGAGGACGGTGGAACTTGACGAGGAGGGAAAACACAGTTACCTCTACGAGATTGCCTGCCCGGTCTTTGAAAAGGAAGGAAACTATAGTTTTGTCATCAGTTCGAGGGACAGCGCGGGAAATGAAAATTCCACGGCCCAGGTGATGCAGGAGGAAGCTGCAGGCGGGAGGCTGTCTGTGGGACTCTTTCCGATCGCCTTCTGCATTGACCGCACACCGCCGGTCAACCGGATCACCGGTATCAGGTCAGATGTACAGTTTATTAGAGGAGATGAACTGGAGATCAGTATTTTCCCGGAGGATGCCCAGACCGGTGTGGAGTCGGTGGAACTGCGGTTCTGGAAGAGTCCGTTTGCGGCAGGTACGGATGCTGCTCCGGAAAAAATCCTCAAATACCGGTATTACGGTGAAAAAGAAACACCGGACCCGGTTCATCCTGACCTCGGTCTGTATACAGGAGAAAAAGGGATCGAGATTCCAGTACATCTGGATGGATCCGACCAGTGGCAGATTCTGGAGATCATCACGACGGATCCGGCAGGAAACGAAAGCCGGGATTACCGGGCGGCCGGATCCCGACAGGTGGACGGAAAAGAGATCCGCACGCAGGACTGCAGACGCAGGTTTCTGATCAGTTCAGATCCTTTTGTCCGCCTGAGGCCTTTCAGACTCCTTTTCCCTGTCATCGGCGCGGTAGCTGCCTTTGTGCTGATCCTGTTGCAGAGACAGACAGGATTTGTTCCACACAGGACATAGCAGGTACATACGGACTGGATTTGCATTAGACAGGATTTGATCAGGATTGTAAGTCAGCAGTTGTCACTTGTTGATTAGGACTTTTTTGCTGTTTAACATTTATTTGTCTTTTAAAAAACGTCTCCTTTATAAAGATGATGAGAAAAATTTCATCATTCGAGTCAACAGATGGAGCATAAATATACAGATGAAGATTTGATACTATTGTCAGCGAAAAAGATTTGACGCTTTTAATAAAATGTACGGTACCATTAACGGAAAGGGGATCACGAGATATGATCACACAAAAAGATATCTCCGCAGCCTGTGGACTTTCAGTGGCTACAGTCAGTAAAGCATTATGCGATTCTTCTGATATTGCCGACGAAACAAAGCTGAGAGTCAGGACTATGGCTGAAAAAATGGGATACGGAAAGGAAATGCCTGCCCGAAGGACCAGAATATCCTTCAGAATAGGAATTATGGTCAATGGAGAAGAGGGAACAGATTTTCAGCATGAACTTATTGATGAAGTACAGAAACGCCTTCTTGAGAGAGGATATGATCTGGTGCTGTTCAGTTCTGCTGCAGGCGCAGGAGGAGACACAGGAAAACCCGGGCTGTTGTCCCGGGCAAAGGTTCTGGATCTGGATGGGATTTTTCTGTTCAATCTGGGACCGGAAGAGGACGTGTTCCATCCCGGAGAAGACAGGGACCTCTGGAATCTGATCAGGGGAGATATTCCTGTCATTGCTGTTGACAGCAAGGTCATTTCCTGCGAATGTATCCTGCCCTGCTACGAAGAGGGTGTGAGGGAGCTTCTCTGCTTTGCCAGAGGGAGAGGACACAGCAGGATTGCTTTCCTGTACGGAAAAAAAGAACAGGAGAAAGACAATACAGCTGGCTTTCTTCCCGGACAGAGCATCGAAGCAGCCGTGAGGGGGCTTCTTCCGAATGTTCCGGAAAGTTATATCTGCGGAATCGAAAAAGATAACGAGGAAGTGGCTTTCAATGCGACATTGCGCCTGCTTGAAGGAGAGGAAACAGTTCCGCCTACCTGTATCATTTTCGGGGGTGAGGAGATCCTGGAAGGAGGCCTGTCTGCGTTCCGGAGTCAGAATATCAGGATTCCGGAGGATATCTCGGCAGCCGCCATGATCGTTTCCGGGGGCGGCAGATACAGGGAACAGGGAATCACCTATTGCAGCTGGTCCCCTTCCCAGATCGCAGAGGAAGCAGTCAGACGGATGATCGGCAGGATGAATCTGCCGGATGCTGCTTTTATCCGGCCCCATACCCGGTTTGTCAGGGGAGAATTGTATGAGGGCAGATCTATTTCCGCACTCTTCTGATCAGTTCCGTTCGAGTGTGCACCCCCTCTGGGAACCAGTCAGGGCAAGGGCGTGTAATAAGAGGCACTGGGATACAGGAATAATCTTTTTAAGAAATCAGAATAGAACAAAAGAAGAACAAATATGATCTGAAAGAACAGGCACTGTGCTGGGAAAAATGCTGTACAGTGCCTGTTCTTTTTTCTTTTTGATCGGCCTTGCATCCGCAAAAAGGTTTTTTGTATGCTGACAGTTGAAATCATTCGAGTCTTTAATTGTACATCATTTCATATACGACAATATGCTTACAATAATATGCCTACAACAATATGCGCTAAAAAGTTGTTCTTCACGAGAGTTGAAAGGAGTGCGATAAAGTATGAAAACAGGAACATGAAACTTGAACCGATGAGGGGAGACAAAAAGGATATTTGGTCATTTTTGTTTTTAAACCCCTGTGCTTTGTTGTGTGTTTTGTTGTTCACTGTTGTTATCTTCATGTATGATTGCATTTCTATACACAGATATGATATATTATCTAGTTGGCAGGCCGGTCTATTGGTTTTTCTTGTTAATCTTTTATGTTTTTGTTCTTTAAATAAACTTCTGACATTTGAATGTTCGTTACCCTTTTTAGACGCAGTACCATTGTTATTAATACGAATTCGAAAAAGCAGATTATCAGGGGGTTACTGATTGTATAAGCGATATATAAAACGAGGACTGGACATCATTTTCTCTTTGTTATCCTTATTCTTTCTGTCTCCTGTTTATCTGATCACGGCGGCTGCCATCAGACTGGAGTCAGGAAGCCCTGTAATTTTCAGGCAGACGAGGCTGGGAAAGGACTGCAGGGAATTCTGCATGTATAAATTCCGTTCCATGGCAGTGGATTCTGAGCACACGGGATCCGGTGTTTACAGTGACCGCAATGACCCACGGGTAACAAGGGTTGGAAGGATCCTGCGAGCTACATCCATCGATGAGCTGCCGCAGGCTGTCAATATTCTTAAGGGCGATATGAGCCTTGTCGGACCCCGTCCCCCTCTTACCTATCATCCCTGGCCGGTAAATAAGTATTCCAGGGAAGAATTGAGAATGTTTGAGGTCAGACCCGGGATCACCGGCTGGGCCCAGGTGCATGGCCGGAAGGATGTTGAGTGGCACAAGCGGATCAGGCTGAATGTCTGGTATGTTGATCATTGTTCCTTTTTGCTGGATCTGAAGATTTTAATCATGACAGTTTTTAAAGTCTTCACGAATGTTGATAATGAAAACAAGGGAGAGACTGTGAAATCAGATAGTACGGAGAGACAGAACAGGTAAATGACAGCAAACAGGTTGAGGAATAGAGATGTCTCTTAAGTTAATGTATATTACAAATCGACCGGAAGTGGCGGTTATTGCCGAACAATATGGCGTTGACCGGATTTTCGTAGATATGGAATATATAGGGAAGGCTGACCGCCAGAAGGGGAATGATTCCCTTATAAACTATCATACACTGGAAGACGTGAAGACTATACGGGCAGCAGTTAAGAAAGCCGGATTTCTGGTCCGGATCAATCCGATTCATGATCCCCTTGAGGATTATCCCGGGTCGGAGGAGGAAATCGAAGCCGTTATAGAGGCCGGGGCGGATATTGTCATGCTCCCATATTTTAAGACACTTGAAGAAGTGAAACGCTTCCTCAAAGCTGTAGACGGAAGAAAAAGAACAAGCCTGCTTTTGGAGACAAAGGAGGCGGCGGACATTCTGGACGATATCCTCCGAATCGATGGAATAGATGAGATCCATATTGGTCTGAACGATCTGTCGATGAGTATGGGCAAAACGTTTTTGTTTGAAGTCCTTACGGACGGGACTGTGGAAAAGCTTTGCAGGAAGTTGAAGGCTGCCGGAATGGTCTATGGATTCGGCGGGGTCGCCCGTCCTGGTCACGGTATTGTTCCTGCTGAAATGATCGTCAGGGAACACTACCGGCTCGGAAGCAGTATGGTGATCCTGAGCAGAGCTTTCTGTGATTTGAAGACAATAGGAAATGATCTGCAGACTGTCAGAGAGATTTTTGAACAGGGTGTTCCGGAGATCAGAGCCCTGGAAAAAGAATGTGAGGACTATCTGAAAAAAGAAGGTAAAGAACATAATCGGTATTTTGAGCTAAATCAGAAGGAACTTGCCGGGGCAGTTTGTTCAGCTGTGAAAATAGTAGGTGTATAGTTCTGCAGTAGTGGTTTTCCTTTCTTGCCAATATGGCGGACGTTAAGTGAAAACAGTAGGTATATAATTCTGCCGGAGTAGTGTTTGTTGTTGTCCATGGGGATCTGGCAGAACAGATTGTTCTATATGTTAAGGAATAAGACTCAATGAAGAAAAAGGCAAATCAAATTGATCTTGTCAAGATGTTGTTTTTCATATTGAAGCACTTATGGCTCCTCGTTCTGTGTGCAGAGCTTGGGTTCGGCGCCTTCTATATGTATATGACACGGCGCATGCCGGAGACCTATACCGCAACAGGTACGATGTATGTCAGCAGTTATAATCCTGAATATATTGACGATGAATATACGAGACCAGGGGACTTGAGCTCTGCTTCACAGCTGATCAAAACGCTTCTGGTTGTAGTCAAGAGAGACTCTGTTATGAGCAAGGTGGCGGACCGGGTTTCGGAGACCCATCCCGGAATCGATGCCGGGATGGTCTCGTCAAGTCTTTCCATGGAATCTGTGTCCGAGACAGGCGTAGTAGCTGTTAAATCGACGACCCTCGAAGCTCAGTTGTCAGCTGATATCGCAAATGCTGTGATGGAAATAGCACCAGAAGAGATCGTCCGTGTAGTCGGGGTCGGAAATGTAGATATTATGGATTATGCAGTAGTCCCGGTGCTGCCCAATGAAAAGAAGGCGGTTTTCAGTTCCTTGAAATACGGAGCTGCGGCCGGTGCGGCTTTTGCAGTAGTTTTACTTGCCCTGCTCTACATTTTGAATCAGAAGATCACAGATCTCCGAGAGTTGAAAGAAAACTATAAACTCCCGATCCTGGCTGAAATAAAACGTCTGGACAGCGCTAAAAAGGATCCGGAGGCTTTTCTTTTGACGAACCGGAGCCCCCTGGAGGTTTCGGAAAACTACGCCAAGCTCCGCATGAATCTGTTTTATACACTGGTCGATAAAGAGCAGAAGATCGTAGTCATTACCAGCTCTGTCTCCGGGGAGGGCAAGTCTACCATCTCCGCCAATCTTGCCATCTCCTGTGCGATGAGCGGGAATAAGGTAATACTGGTGGACAGTGATATGCGGCGGTCAAGCCAGAGCGAAATTTTCAAATATGAAACCGATAAAGAGGGTCTTTCAGATGTGCTGGCCGGCAGATGTCAGTGGCAGAATGTGATCATGAAAGATGTCGCACAGAAGGTTGACCTGCTGCCCGCGGGACATCTTCCGCCTAATCCGGCGGAGCTGCTGGAATCCGCCAGAATGCAGCAGCTGCTTCTGGAACTGAATGATGCTTATGACCTGGTGCTGCTGGATATGCCCCCTGTCGATATTGTGGCAGATCCCCTGGCGGTGTCCGCTCATGTCGCAGGGTGTATCCTCATGGTCCGCCAACATTTCACCACTCATCAGGATTTGCGGAAGGCACTCAACGCCGCAGAGATGACAGACATGAATGTTCTGGGCTTCGTCTTTTACGGGGAGCACATGCACGAGTCAGGATATTACAGCCGCAAGTATTACAGGAAATATTATAAAAATTACTACAGTAAAAGAACCACTCGGGGAAGCACTCTGGGAAGCAATCTGGAAACCGCCCGGGGGAGCACTCTGCAAACTAACCAGGGAAGTACTCAGGGAAGCAATCTGGAAACCACCCGGGGAAGCACTCATATAAACACTCAGGAAACAGAAAATGAATCTGCTGATCACCGGAGCGTGGACAAGTAAATATATCGATGAGATCGAAGAAGAGGGGCACAAGGTCCTGTTTATGCAGCAGGAAAAAGACAAGCTCCCCTGCGCGTATGACTGGCCGGAGGGGATCATCTGCAACGGACTCTTTCTTTATCATCCTCTGTCCCGATTCACAAATCTCCGCTATATCCAGCTGACCTCAGCCGGCTTAGACCGCGTTCCCATGCAGGATATTCTGAAGAGAAAAATCGAGATCCACAGCGCCAGAGGTGTCTACAGCGTCCCCATGGCAGAGTTCGCGGTCGCGGGAGTGCTGGATCTGTATAAAGACATGGACCGGTTTCGGGACCAGCAAAAAAATCATGCCTGGATCAAGAACCGCCAGGTCAGGGAACTGGCGGGCAGCAGGGTCCTCATTGTCGGCTGCGGCAGCGTGGGCACTGAGTGCGCCAAAAGGTTCAAGGCCTTCGGCTGCAGGATCACCGGTGTGGACAGACTGGCCATTGAGGCAGGAAACGGCAGCACAATCAAAGACAGGAATCATGATCGGATCAAAGATTGGAACGATGTCGGGAACCTCGGCGAGAGGTTTGAAAAGATCTATGACCAGATCCGGCCGCCGGAAGCCCTGGACGAGGAACTGCCTGCCTCTGATATCGTCATTTTGTCCCTTCCCCTGACGGACGAGACTCAGGGAATGATCGACGAGAGAAGACTAAGCCTGATTAAAGGGATTCTCGTCAACATCTCCCGGGGGGGCCTCTTGGACCGGCGGGCGCTGGAAAAATGGGAGGGTGCTGCCGTGCTGGATGTCTTTGAGGAGGAACCTCTGCCGCCGGAGAGCCCCCTATGGGAAAAAGAGAATATGATCATCACGCCTCATAACAGTTTTGTCGGGGACGGAAATGCAGAGAGGCTTAAGGCACTGATTATGGGAAATATGCGGAAGGTCTGCAATCTGCCGGGGCTGCAGGAAGCAGGGCGTTGACAGATTGGTAATGAAGAATAAAACAGGATCTGAAATGAAATTCATTTTATTATCTCCCAAAAACAGGACAGCCTATAATTTTCGCGGGGATTTTATAAAAGAACTGGTATCAAAAGGATACGAAGTTGTTGTTACAGGACCTGATCACACAGATGTAGAAAAAATAGAGGCTCTCGGCGCGCGCTTTGCAGTCATTCCATTGGACAAAAACGGCACGAGTATTTTCGGAGATCTGAGATACTTCCGTTTGCTCACAAGCTTCCTCAGAGCTGAAAAACCGGATGCAGTCATGGGCTATACGGTGAAGCCGGTCGTATACGGATCGATCGCAGCAAAAAGAGCAGGTGTACAGAATGTCACTGCGCTTATTACAGGGGCCGGTTATACCTTTATTTCTACAAGTCCGAAGGCCAGAATACTCGGGATGATCGTCCGCAGGCTTTATCGGGTCGGTCTGGGGAAGGCGGACCATGTCATATTCCAGAACAGGGACGACATGCAGGAGTTTTGCCAGAGAAAACTGGTGGATCCCGGAAAATGTTCGTTTGTCAATGGATCCGGTATTAACCTGGACTATTACAGGACGGTTCCGTTACCTGAAAATCCTGCCTTTTTCATGCTGTCCAGACTGTTGAAGAGCAAAGGAGTCAGAGAATATCTGGAGGCGGCAGAAAGAGTAAAAGAAAAATATCCTTCAATACAGTTTTATCTTCTGGGAAACTATGAAAATTCGATGCAGGATGCAGTGGAAAAAGAGTATGTTGAAGGATTTATACGCAGAGGCCTTGTCCGGCGATTTTCGGAAACCGGTGACGTAAGACCTTTTTACAGGATGTGCAGTGTCTATGTCCTTCCCTCCTACCGGGAAGGGACGCCGAGAACAGTGCTGGAGGCCATGGCAATGGGCAGACCGATCATTACGACGGATACCCAGGGGTGCCGCGAAACAGTCAGAGAGGGCGTAAACGGTTTCCTTGTTCCTGCCCGAAACAGCGACAGTGTGGCAGAAAAAATGATCTGGTTTATTGAGCATCCCCATCAGATCGCCGCCATGGGAGCAGAAAGCCGCAGATATGCGGAAGAGAAATTTGATGTCAACAGAATAAATGAAGAAATGCTGCGGATCATGCAGATTTAAAAGGAACTGAAGGCTGATATGAGAAAACGGGACCGGTCATCCATTCAACAGCCTGCCTGTTTGACATAGCAGGTGACCCGTAACATCCACATTCTCAGAAAAGATGACGCAATAGAAATTGATCATGGAGACAAATATGCTTAGGCAATTGAAGGACATGATGAGGAAATGGAAAGACAGCAGTGATCTGGGAGAGAAGGTTTTTAATACCATCAGGAGCGCTGTGCTCTCCTTTTCCGGCTTTGTTCCGGACGAACCCTATGCCAGAATGTTTTATAAAATCTATACCGGGAAAGATCTGAATCTGGAAGACCCGGTCTATTTTAATGAGAAACTCTGGTGGCTCAAACTTCACAATCGTAATCCTCTGTTGACAACATGCTCGGATAAGCATCTTGTAAGAGAGTATGTCAGAGAATGCGGATTATCGGACATACTGATCCCACAGGTAGAGGTCCTAAAAAATGCCGAAGAAATAGATTTTTCCAGATACAATTATCCGGTAATGTTTAAATGCAATAAAGACTCCGGAGGACATGTCCTGTATGATCCCGATTCCCGCGGAAGCTTCGATGAAAAGGCTGCCAGAACAAAACTGAAAAAGGCACTTGCTGAAAAATATTATCTGATCTCCCGTGAATGGAACTACAAGAATATCAGTCCCCGCATTGTAGTTGAGAAAGTGATCAAAGACAAGGAAGGCAATCTTCCCGGGGACTACCGGTTCTTCTGTTTTGATGGGATACCAAGACTGCTGATGATGGATTTCGGAGTCTTGACGGATCAGGGGAGACACAAATTTGCATATCCAAGAAATATTTATGATATGGACTTCAACCTTCTGCCTGTAAGGATCGGCCGGGATAATTACAGGGGGAAAGTGGAAAAACCCGAAAACCTGGATCGGATGATCCAGATCGCGGCCAGGCTGTCGCAGCCATTCCCTGTAGTAAGGGTGGATCTGTATAATGTAGACGGAGTGATTTATTTTGGTGAAATGACCTTTTATCATGGCGGCTGCTGCCAGGAGATCACTCCTGAAGAGTGGGATCTGAAAATGGGCAGCTGGATAGATTTAACAAGCAAAAAGATAGTATTGAATTCTGAAGAGCATTGCGCGAAGCAGATAAGGTGGAGAATACAGAGAAGTGGAAAAAGCCGAAAACGTTGAAGATGCGGGAAAAGTGGAAAATGCCGGAATAATGGAAAATGAAAAGATTTCAGTCATAATGGGAATCTATAACTGCGCTGAGTATTTACCTGCGGCTGTTGAATCTATTCTGGCGCAGACCTATACAAACTGGGAATTGATCCTCTGTGACGATGCGTCCACGGATAAGACCTATGAGATTGCTGAAAAATACAAAGACAAATACCCGGACAGGATCATTCTCCTGCGAAACAAAAAGAACAGAAAACTTGCCTTCTCCCTCAACAGATGCCTGAAGCATGCGACGGGGAAATATGTGGCCCGTATGGACGGGGATGACATGTGCCGGCCTGACCGCTTTGAGAAGCAGGTCGGTTTTCTCAGAAGGCATCGGGAGTACGATCTGGTCGGCTCTGCAATGCAGAGGTTTGATTCAAATGGACCGGGCTATATCAATTACTCTGTAGATCATCCGGACTACTACACTTTAAGAAACAGGAATCCTTTTCACCATGCCACTATCCTCACTTATAAGTATGTGTATGACAAGGTAAAAGGGTATACGGTCGCTCCCAGAACGGAGAGAGGACAGGACATAGACCTGTGGTTTAAGTTTTATCATGAAGGATTCAAGGGCTATAACCTGCGGGAACCCTTATATCTGGTCAGGGAAGACAGAAGTGCGGTCAGACGGCGCTCTGCTCAGGTCAGGGTCAACGCCTTCAAAACAAAAATGATTGGTTTTCGTCTGTTAAATTATCCCCGGCACTGGATCCTTGTATCAGGCGGGGTTTCCTTTCTCAAATGTCTTGTACCCTATCCGGCCATGGACTTATACAGGCAGGTTCAGAGGAAACTAAGCAGACTCCAATAAAGGCAGGAGTCTTGCTGTGCACAGGAAAATGTGTGGGGCAGAGAAATGACAGTCTATTTGATTACTTTCCTGATCTCGGTTCTTTTCAGTTATATGGCGGAGGGACAGTATGAATCAGAGGATTCATTGAGTGATAAATATGTTGTAAAAGAAAAATATGTCGTAAATACTGAAAGACATACCGGTTACTTTTTTTTCCTGACAGGATGCGTATTGATCCTTGTTGCGGGCTTGAGGTACAGAGTCGGAACAGATTACGGTTTTTATTATTCCCGCTATCCTCGTTTAATTAATAACCTGCCTCATTCGATCCTCGCTCTGGATGAACCGGGGTTTGGGTTACTGGCATGGATCGTCACACGGTTTGTTAATGATGGGGGCGCAGTGATCCTCGTGTCCTCGCTTGTCACACTAGCCCTGCCATTAATGGTTATCTACCGCAATACTAAGAAACTGGCTCTTGCGACAGCGTTGTTCATAGTGACGGGATTCTGGCATGGGAGTTTCAATGGGGTAAGACAGTATCTGGCTGCAGCGGTCCTATTCAGCGGGTATAGCTTTTTGAAAGAAAGACAGTTTCGTCAATATTGTCTGGTAGTGTTTGCGGCTTTTTTATTCCACCGGTCTGCCATTATCATGCTGCCTGTATATTTCATTGTACATAGAAAAATTAATCAGATAAATCTTTGTTTAATAGCCGCGGCATTGGCACTGATCAATGTTTATTCCAGGTTTTTCCTTCCCATAGCCGGGTGGATCATGGAGAAACAGTATTCCCGGGATAGTGGTTATGTGACACAGCAGGTCAATATACTTCGCATTGCTGTCGAATGTATTCCTTTAATCATATTTTTGATCATGTACTGGGGAGAGGAATTATCGGAATCAGAGACCTTCTCCCTGAATCTCTTAATTATTCATGTGTCTTTGCGGGTACTGACAATGAACAGCGCCCTGCTGTACAGGTCAGGGATTTATACGACTCTGTTCGCAGCCATGGCCATCATAAACCTGCAGGACGGTTTAACGGATGGGAACAGGAAAATAATTGTAAACGTAATTACTGCCCTCTACTTCTGCCTGTGGTGGTATGATTTGAGCGCATCGAGTAGTTTAAACAGCTTTCACTGGATTTGGGAAAGATGAATTTTATTACAAAAGGGAGCGGCCCTCTTTATTATAATTTTGTTTTTCTCTTCGCGGGATACGATTACCATGCTGCCATGCTGGGTAAGGAACTGCTTACACATCCTCTTGTAAGAATATACAAGTATGCTTTTAAAGGAAACCGGCTGGAGGAGTTCCTTTTTCATTTACATACGGCTTACAGCATTAATGAGAAATTCGAAATCCCATTTAAATCCATCTGGTTTAAGCGCATGTATGAGCAGGACTTCTCCAATG
This sequence comes from Sarcina sp. DSM 11001, assembly GCF_900101015.1. Classification (GTDB taxonomy): domain Bacteria; phylum Bacillota; class Clostridia; order Lachnospirales; family Lachnospiraceae; genus CAG-791. The sequence continues at coordinate 29,561 of NZ_FNFZ01000012.1, forward strand.
ACCTGCCCATATGTTTCGTATATGTAAGCCCTAATATGGTCCGTTATGAGGGGGGATTTATTGATTATGTCCGTAAACAGAATCCTGATAACCGGATTGTGATGCTGCACTGGGACCTGATCTCCAAAAAAGTAAAATATGAGTACGACATTATAAAACGCAAAGTAGATCTGGCCATCACCTATGACAGTGAAGAAGCGAAAAAGTACGGGATACACTATTTTCGGGAGACAGTATATTCAAAGCTGGTAAAAGAACCTGAAAGCCCGGAAATAAAATGGGATGTCTATTTTTTGGGAGCAGCAAAGGACCGTCTGGATAAGCTCTATGAAATCTATGCGTTTTTGAAGGGAAATAACTTGAAATGCAAGTTCCTGATCGCTGATGTGCCGGCTGAAAAACGTATTTCCGGGGAGGAAATTGAATATATTGACAGCATCACTTATAAAAAAAATCTTCATTATGTTATCGAATCAAAATGTATTTTGGAAGTCGTACAGGGAAATTCCAGTGATATAACTACACGGGCAAAAGAAGCGATGGCTTATGGGAAGCGATTGATCACAGACTGCCGAAGTGATCTGCGGTCCTGTTTCCATGAAGGACAGCTGATCTGTTTCTCAGAAGTGTCTCAGATTGATCCGGACCTGATAAGGGCTGACTACCCGACAGGGGGATATCCGCCCTTATTGGATATGAATCCCTTAAAACGTCTTTATGATATACAGGAGCAGTTGGAGAAGCTGAATGGATAATCCTCTGATCAGTATTATAATTCCGGTCTATAATGCAGGAGAGCATTTGAAAAAATGCCTGGATTCGGTTATTCATCAGACCTGGCGGAATCTGGAAATACTGTTGATCGATGACGGTTCGACAGACGGAAGCGGTGATTTATGCGATGAATATGCCGCAGGGGATAAGAGGATCACTTGCCTCCATCAGGTCAACAGCGGAGTTTCAAAGGCTCGTAACGCGGGAATCAGGCTGGCGAAAGGAGATTATTATCATTTCCTCGACGGTGATGATTACATAGAAGAGGACACCTGCGAATATCTCCTGCACCTGATCCGGGCCCATGGATGTGAAGTGATAAACTTCGAATATTATATAACCTATCCGGATAAAGAGGATGTTCATTGTCTGCGGGGGGATCAATACGGCTTATTTCAGACGGCTGAAGCTCACCGCATCACCCTCACAGGGGAACCTTTTGTGTGGAATAAACTGTTTTCCAGAGATGTCATAAAAGGGGAAAACGAATCTGACCCTGTTTTCTTCAGGGAAGATCTTTCGCGGGGAGAGGACTCTTTTTTCGCTCATCAGGTCATCGAGAGAGCAAAAACTGTCTGGTTTGATAAACGCCCCCTATACCATTACGTTCAGAGCAAAAACAGTGCGGTGAGGGGAGAATTCCGTGCATCTCAGCTGAGTGCATTGAAATTATACGGGGCATATCAGCAGTTATATCAGATCGATTATCCTGAGCTTTATCCGATCTTCCTGAAAAAAATGGGCCACCTTCTGATCAGCATTTATTTTGATATGTGGAGTGATCAAAGAGACTATGGCCGGGAACAGGAGGAAGTGTATAAATACTTTACAAAATATGGACTCCAAAAGATCTGCCCCGGTCAACTGTCACTAAAAGATAAATTTAAGTTTTCCTTGTTTTCCTTGTCACCCGGTTTATTCTGCAGGCTGCATACATTTCTGCATAAAAGAAAATAGGGGGATCGGATGAGAGCTGCTATTGTTACATTATATGCGGATAACTATGGCAATAAACTGCAGAACTATGCGCTTCAAACCATCATGGGGTCCCTGGGGTACGAAACGAACACGATCCTGATCGAGAATGGACACAGATTTCACAGGATAGAAACGATGGGAGATTATCTTTCCAGGTTATCTCCCTGTTATTTGAAAAAGGCAGCGTCTTCGAGATTTAAAAACAAGTATCTTTATAAAAATCAGAGAGACGGCATCATTAAATCGATGCAGTTAAGTAATTCGGATTTTCATATCCGATTACGCAATAAATTGCTCAATAAGAGAAGAGAGGCATTCAGATTATTTTCCAAACAGCATTTACATCTGGAAAGCAGAGTATTAAAGCCGGGAGATTATCAATATGCTGATGAATATGATGTCTATATCTGCGGTTCGGATCAAATATGGAATCCGACCTATAAAAGCTTTTCGTCACCGTTCTTTTTGAGCTTTGTTCCTGAATATAAACGTGTCGCATATGCGCCGAGCTTTGGATTAAGTACGTTACCGGAAGAATTAAAGCCCTTATACCGCAGATGGTTAAATGGAATTCCTTATTTATCAGTGAGAGAGGAGGAGGGCGCCCGGCTTATCCGGGATCTGACAGGAAAGCGTGTTCCGGTTTTGCCTGATCCCGCTTTATGTCTGTCCGCCTCGGAATGGGAGGCGATAGAAAAAAAGCCTTCACTTAAAAAGACTTTACTTAAAGAAGCTTTACCCCGGAATCCTTTACAAAAAGAGCCTTTACAGGGGGAGAAAGCTTATATTCTCACATATTTTCTGGGGAACGAGACAGATTTATATCGGAGGTTTATTGAGAAATATGCCATACAAACCGGTGCAGAGATCATTAATCTAAATGATATTCGAGAACCGGATCATTATGCGGCAGGTCCTGCAGAATTTGTCTGGCTGGTCCACCATGCAAAGGCGGTGTTCACCGATTCTTATCACGGTATAATTTTCTCCCTTATTTTTCATACCCCCTTTGTAGTGTTTAAACGAATAGAATCCGGCGGCGAGGGGATGAATTCCAGGATCGACACTTTGCTTAAGATTTCAGGAATGGAAAACAGGAGGTTTGAGACACTGTCTTTGGAAAGCATAGGCTCAGTTGATTTTAAAGATGCTGACGCCGCTGTTCAAAAGAAGGTTCGAGAAGCCAGACTCTTTCTTATGCATGCTCTGAGAAAAATGAATGACGAAGCGTCCGAGGCAAATCTCGAAAAAACAAAGGTTTCAGAAACGGTCCGCCCGGATCGGTCAGACTGCAGCGGATGCTCCGCCTGTTCACAGATTTGCCCGGTCGAATGCATCCGGATGGAAAATGACGCAGAGGGATTCCTGTATCCGGTAATTGACGGGAGTAAATGCATAAACTGTGACCGGTGCAGGGACATTTGCGTGAGGGCACAGAGTCCTTTGACGGAAAGTAATGCGGCGTCAGAGAAGTCCTATTTAGCTTACTCCAGAGATGATGATATCCGTCGCGGCAGTTCTTCCGGCGGATTGTTCAGCATGATCGCGGAAACAGTTCTGTCAAAAGGAGGACTGGTCTGCGGCGCCGGTTTTGACCGCGATTTTAAGGTCCGGCATATGTTCGTTTCCGCCCTTGCTGATCTTCCCGGGCTTCGGGGATCCAAATACGTACAGAGTGAGACGGGAAACAGCTATAAGAGGATCAGGGAGGAGCTTGAACGGGGGAGGCTGATTCTTTTCAGCGGCACACCCTGCCAGGTGGATGGACTGCTCGCCTGTCTGGGAAAAGAATACGAAAATTTATATACCCAGGACATTCTCTGCCATGGAGTCCCTTCGCCTGCCGTGTGGAAGGAATATCTGTCGATGAGAAGCGGAGGAGAGCCTGTGAAGGACGTCTCCTTCCGCGACAAAACATACGGGTGGCACTATTTTTCCATGAAAATAGAAACAGACAAAAGAAAGTATGTCAGGAGACTTGATGAGGATACCTATCTCCGGCTTTTTTTAGACGATGTGATCTTAAGACCTTCCTGCTATGCCTGCCGTCATAAAAACATTCATCATAAAGCGGACTTTACTTTGGGAGACTGCTGGGGAAAAACAGACGGCCTGAAGGACGATGACCGGGGAATATCCCTGCTTTTCGTCAACTCGGACAAGGGACAAAAGCTGATCGGGGAATTGGAAAATGATGTGCTGTTTTATGAGATACCGTTTGAAGATGCAGTCCTTAAACAGAAGGTGATGACAGAATCTGTACCCTACAATCAGGACCGGGAACTGTTTTTTGCGATGGCGGAAGAGATGGGGATTCGAAAAGTACTTGAAAAATGGTATAGTCCGGATCCGGTATCCTTTCTGAAAACCCGAAAGGGGTATGCGAAATATGTGATCGCCAGAGGATTGAAAAAAATCAGAGCAAAAAAAAGCAGCTGATTCAAGACTCGCGAACAAGTCCTGAAAGAAGGTATCATAGAGGATACATCATAGAGGATACATAGAAGAAATACAGAAGAAATACAAAGGAAGTACATCAATGAGCTACAACAATATTGTCTTCGAAAAGGATACATTATTTCTCGTTACGGGAGGAGCAGGTTTTATCGGATCGAACCTTTGCGAGGCAATTCTGAATCTCGGATATAAAGTGCGGTGTCTGGACGATCTCAGTACCGGCAGTCAGGCCAATGTTGATCTGTTCATAAATCATCCGGATTATAGTTTTATCAAGGGTGACATAAAAGACCTGAATACATGTCTTGAGGCCTGTGAAGGGGTGGATTACGTTCTGAATCAGGCAGCATGGGGCAGCGTCCCGAGATCTTTAAAGATGCCCTTGTATTACTGCGCGAATAATATTGTGGGGACCTTAAATATGCTGGAGGCTGCCCGGCAGAAGAAGGTGAAAAAATTTGTATACGCGTCCAGCAGCTCTGTTTATGGAGACGGAGCGGAGCTTCCTAAAAAAGAGGGAAGGGAAGGAAACCTTCTTTCTCCCTATGCTGTGACAAAAAGGACGATCGAGGAGTGGGCAAAGCAGTATACTATGCATTATGGTCTTGATACCTATGGCCTCCGGTATTTTAATGTGTTCGGCCGACGCCAGAATCCTGATGGAGCCTATGCTGCGGTCATTCCCAAATTCATTACGCAGCTCCTGCACGGTGAGATTCCCACGATCAACGGCGACGGAAAGCAGAGCCGTGATTTTACCTATATTGAGAATGTCATCGAGGCGAATCTAAAGGCATGTACCGCACCCTCTTCTGCTGCCGGACAGGTCTTTAATATTGCTAGCGGCACACGGGAATACTTAATAGATATCTATTATGGGCTGACTTCCGCCCTGGGGGTCGAAGTTCAGCCGGTCTTCAGGCCGGACCGTCCCGGAGATATTAAACACTCAAATGCTGACATAAGCAGGGCGCGGGAAATGCTCGGCTATGATCCGGACTGGTCCTTTGAACAGGGAATAAAAGAGGCAATTAACTGGTACAAAAACAATCTTTGAAGGCCGGTATTGATTTGAAAAGCGGGGGACTGCCATGGGTAAAGAGGATTCGCTGGTGAGTATGATCACTTACTGCTTCAATGGCGAGCGGTTTGTACATAAATACTTTGAGGCTGTTCTTGCACAGGATTACAGGAATATAGAGCTGATCTTCTTTAACAACGGGTCCACTGACCGGACAGGTGAGATTGCGGAAGAGTACAAACCAAAACTGGAAGCGAAGGGATATGAGGTCCATATCATCCACTACAGGGAAAACCAGTCTACATGCCAGCTGAAACAGGACGCCTTTCACATGATGAAGGGGGATTATTTCTTCGGGTGTGACAGTGATGATCTCATTGATCCTGATTATGTGTCGACAATGGCAGGTTATCTACAGAGACATCCCGAAAAGGGAATCGTATATTGCCAGTTGAGGGTCGTGGAAGAGGAAACAGGTATCCTTATGTCCATAGACAGAATGATCCCGAGATACAGGGACAGGGAGGCCTTTATTGATATCCTGAACGGCGTCAATATCAATTTTACTGCAATTTCCTATATGATGAGCCGGAAACACTTTGAGAAGGTGAATCCTGAAAAGAAGATCTACATTTCCAGGTATGGAGAGAACTATCAGATCCAGATACCTTTTCTCTATAACAATTTACAGGGTTATATCGAAAGACCGCTTGGTCAGTATACGGTCAGAAAAGACAGCTATACAGGAACTCTGACTACAGAAAAGAAAGTCACCGCCCTTAAGGGACAGGAAAAAAGTGTTCTTTTCACATTGAGACAGATCAATGCGGAAAAGAAATATTATCGGTTATTTATCGCGAGGATCAGGCGTGATCGTTTTTATACAGCCCTTCACGGAAAAGACAGACGGACTGCGGAAGAGTGCTGGCAGGAGTATTGCAGAGTAAAAAAACCGACGAAAAAGGACATATTGGCATGGGCGCTTTACTGCATGGGACTCTACAGAACAGTCTGGAAAATAAAAAGGAGAAAGAAGAGGTTAAATAAGCCAGGATGAAAGTTGTTATTCTTGCCGGTGGTTATGGGACACGCTTTTCCGAACAATCGCAATATAAGCCAAAGCCCTTGATCGAGATCGGCGGCATGCCCATTTTGTGGCACATTTTGAAGGGCTATTCTCATTATGGCTTTAATGATTTTATCATCTGCGCAGGTTACAAACAGTACGCGGTCAAGCAGTGGTTCGCAAACTATTTCCTGTACACAAGTGATATCACCTTTGACATGAAACATGGAAACAAGATGATCATCCACAATCAGCGCACTGAGCCATGGACAGTGACTGTGGTCGATACAGGCTTAAATACCATGACCGGCGGGAGGATCAAAAGAGTACAACCCTACATAGGAAATGAGACCTTCATGCTCACTTATGGAGACGGCGTCTGTGATGTAAATATATCCAATGTGCTTGCCTTTCATAAATCCCATGGGAGACTGGCGACACTCACTTCGGTGATCCTCGAGCAGCAGAAAGGTGTGCTTGATATAGGCGGAGACAACGCTGTACATTCTTTTCGTGAAAAAAATATAAATGACGGCGCCCCGATCAATGCGGGGTTCATGGTTCTGGAGCCGGAAATATTTGACTATATAGAGGGGGATGACACTGTTTTTGAGAGGGATTCTCTGATGAAGCTGGCGGACCAGGGACAGCTCATGAGCTATTCCCACAAAGGCTTCTGGCAGTGCATGGACAATAAACGGGAATACGATCTTCTGGAGAAATTGTGGCAGACGGGGCATGCGCCCTGGAAGGTATGGGATAATTGATGGATTTAAAAAAGATGGATTAAAAAATGGGTTTTAAAATGATGGACTTAAGCTTTTTTAAATCAAAAAAAGTTCTGGTGACAGGGCACACAGGGTTTAAAGGCTCCTGGCTGTGCAGAATACTTATGAATGCGGGAGCTTCTGTCACTGGATACAGTCTGGAGCCGGCCGGGGAACCTAATCTGTTTTCTTTAGCCGGACTGGAGCAGGGCATCCGCAGTGAGATCGGGGATGTAAGGGATTACCGCCGTCTGGCAGGGCTCTTTAAAGAGATAAGGCCTGAGATCGTATTTCACCTGGCAGCCCAGCCGATCGTAAGAGAAGGTTATTTAAATCCTAGATTTACCTATGAAACGAATGTAATGGGTACTGTCAATTTGCTGGAATGCGTCCGGAAGGCAGATTCGGTGAAAAGCCTGGTCAATGTGACTACCGACAAGGTCTATAAAAATAATGAACAGAGCCGGGGCTATCGGGAGGAGGAGCCTCTGGATGGGTTTGATCCCTATTCCAACAGCAAATCCTGTTCCGAACTTGTGACCCATAGCTATGTGAACAGTTTTTTTCAGGGGGAAAACTCCCCGGCTGTCTCTACAGCCAGAGCCGGAAATGTTATAGGAGGAGGAGACTTTGGGAAAGACCGGATCATTCCGGACTGTATCCGAGCAGTAGCAGGCGGACAGGTGATCGCTGTAAGGAACCCGTCTTCAATACGGCCCTATCAGCATGTACTGGACTGCCTCTCCGCTTATCTGATGATCGCTCAAAGGCAGTATGAAGACAAATCCAGTGCAGGCTTTTATAATGTCGGCCCTGATGATTCTAACTGTATTACCACGGGAGACCTGGTAAAAAAGTTTTGTTCATGCTGGGGCAAAGACGCCTCCTGGAAACATTGCCCTGAACAGGATGCCCCGCACGAGACCGTATGTCTGAAACTGGACTGTAGTAAGATCCGGTCGGCCTTTGGATGGAAGCCAAAACTGTCGATAGATCAATCTCTGGATCTGGTCTGCCGGTTCGGTAAGGTATGGCTGGAGGGGGGAGACCTCCCGGCGGAAATGGACAGAGAGATCCGGAATTATTTTGAGAATACAGACTTTTGAAACGGCAGACTTTTGAAGAAACAGATACTTGAAGATATGGATTTTTAAAGGGAAAGAGTCTTAAAGGGAAAGATCCTTGAAGGGAAAGATTCTTGAAGGGAAAGATTCTTAAAGAGAAAGATCCTTAAAGAGCCAGTTTTTTAAAGGGACAGATCATGTGGAGAAATGAAGCGGAGGCCAGAGCTCAGATCAAGGACCTGGTAGCTCAGTATTATCATGATTTTAAGGAGAGGAAGGCTCCTTTTTGTAAAGGCGACCGGATTGCCTATGCGTCGCGGGTTTACGATGAGAAGGAAATGCAGGCTCTTACGGATGCGATGCTTGATTTCTGGCTGACGACAGGACGTTTTTCCGGGCAGTTTGAGAAAGAATTTGCCTCATGGATCGGGGTTAAGTATGTTCATCTGACCAATTCCGGCTCTTCGGCAAATCTGCTGGCCTTTATGGCGCTGACAGCCCCGGAGCTGGGGGAGCGCAGGATAAAAAGGAATGATGAAGTGATCACTGTCGCCTGCGGTTTTCCCACAACGATCTCCCCGATCCTTCAATATGGCGCCGTTCCGGTATTCGTGGATGTGACCATCCCGCAGTATAATATTGATGTGGGAAGGCTGGAAGATGCCCTGTCTTCAAAGACGAAGGCGGTGATGCTGGCGCATACGCTGGGCAATCCCTTTGATCTGCGCAGGGTAAAAGCCTTCTGCCAGGCGCACGGCCTGTGGCTGATCGAAGATAATTGCGATGCTCTGGGGTCAAAATATACGATCGGTCAGGAAACCCGCTGTACAGGTGCATGGGGGGATATCGGGACCAGCAGCTTTTATCCTCCCCACCATATGACAATGGGGGAGGGAGGAGCGGTTTACACGAATGATCCTCTCCTGAGCCGCCTGATCCTTTCTTACCGCGACTGGGGGCGTGACTGCATCTGCCCATCGGGACATGACAATTTCTGCGGGCACAGGTACGACGGACAATATGGTGAACTTACCAAAGGATATGACCATAAGTATGTCTACAGCCACCTGGGCTATAACCTTAAAATAACAGATCTGCAGGCCGCGATCGGATGTGAACAGCTGAAGAAGCTCCCGTCCTTTACCAAAAGACGTATTGCTAACTGGAACCGACTGCACAGAGCCCTGGAGGGGGCTCAGGATCTGCTGATCCTGCCGGAGCCGGCAGAAAACAGTGAGCCAAGCTGGTTCGGTTTTTTGATCACACTCAGGGATGGCCTGGACAGAGAAAAAGTGGTCAGGTACATCGAAGACCATAATATTCAGACGAGAATGCTGTTCAGCGGGAATATCATCCGGCATCCCGGATTTGATTCGATCCGGGACAGCCGGGCCTATCGTGTCGCGGGAGACCTCCGCTGCACAGACAGGATCATGGAGAGATCCTTCTGGGTGGGCGTCTATCCCGGAATGACGGATGAAATGATTGATCACATGGCAGAGATCATCCTTGAAGCTTTACAGAAGTCCTGTGGGAATCGATGAAAATGTTATATATGGATACAAGAGAGGACATGCCCTACAGACCGACGAAACCGACGACCGTAGAAGAATTAAAGCTGTGTGCCGCGAGAATAAGACTTCAGCTGCTGGAACTATGTACGAAGGAAGTGATCCACATAGGGGGAGACCTTTCGATCGCTGATGTCATGACTGTATTGTGGCTCTATCAGATGAAATATGATCCCTCAAATCCAAAATGGGAGAAAAGAGACCGCTTTGTCCTGTCGAAAGGCCATGCGTCAGCGGTCACAAGCTTTGCCCAGGCTATGCGGGGGTGCTTTCCGGCTGAAGCCGTCATTCGCGACTATGCAAAGGATGGAAAGAGCTTTTCCATGCATTCCTGTGCCCTGAATAACCGTTTTGTCGAGGCTTCAACGGGAAGCCTGGGACACGGATTTCCCATTGCCTGCGGCATGGCGGCCGGGCTCAGACTGAAAAAAAACGACACAAGCCGGGTGTATGTCCTTATGGGGGACGGAGAACAGGCGGAGGGGTCTGTCTGGGAAGCGGCCATGAATGCGGCTCACTATAAGCTGGGGAATCTGGCGGCCATTATTGACTGCAATGGCTTTGAAGCGGACGGCCGGATCGATGAACTGACGGCGATCAATGACCTCGGGGATAAATACAGAGCTTTCGGATGGAATGTGTGTGAATTTGACGGTAATGATATCGGAGAGATCAAATACCGGTTTGACAGGCTTCCTCCTCCCCGTTCAGAGAAACCGACTGCCCTGATCTGCCGAACGGTGAAAGGAAAAGGCGTTCCCTTCATGGAAAACGAGCCGAAATGGCATGCCGGGAAGATCACACCGGAACAATTCAAAGAATGTGAAGATCTTTTGCTCAGGGAGTGGAGAAAGCCATGACACCGGGTTTTGATGTGGAAAAAAAGTATTCTCTGAGGGATACGATCGGGCAGTATGTGAAAAAGCTGGGCGGGGAAAACGAAAAGGTCCTTGTGGTAAATGCGGATCTGATGGGGACCTGCCGAAACCGGTCTTTTGTTGAGGCGTTTCCGGAAAGAGCCTTTAACGTCGGCATCGCGGAACAGAACCTGGTCAGTTTTTCGGCGGGCCTGGCCCATGAGGGCTTTATCCCTTTTGCCTTTACCATGGCGCCCTTTATGAGTATGAGGGCTTGTGAGCAGTGCAGGACGGACGTCGCTTATCCGGGATTGAACGTCCGGCTTGTAGCTGCCTATGCCGGTGTATCAGGGGGAATATCGGGTCCCACCCACTGGGGGATCGAAGACTGCGGAATAATGTGCAGCATGCCCAATATGACAGTGATCGAAGTCAGTGATCCGGTTCAGGCAGAACAGGTGCTGTCAGCCAGCTTGTCTTACGAAGGCCCGATCTATATTCGGAACGGGATAGTCCCGACCTTCCGGATCCACGGAGACGACTACCAGTACAGAATCGGAAGAGCAGACGTCATTGTTGACGGAGATGACGGCGCCATCATCTGTTCAGGAACGGTAGTTCAGTATGCAGTACTGGCTTCTCTTGAGATACGGAAAACCTGTAAAAAACAGGTCAGAGTGATCGATATGCACACCATCAAACCCATCGACAGACGAGCGGTCATAGAAGCTGCCGGCACCGGTACAGTTCTTGTGGTCCAGGATCATAATGTGATCGGAGGACTCGGTTCGCAGGTGGCCAGGGTCATTGCGGAGAGCGGTCTGTCCGCCAGGTTTGCGATCGCAGGGATACCGGACACCTTTGCTGTTATGGCTCATGCGGATTACCTGTATGCCGAATATGGAATGGACGCAGCCGGGATAAAAGGGAAAATACTTGAGATGATGGAGCATTAAATGAAAAGAGCTGTTGTTACAGGTGCTACAGGGACGATCGGCACAGCCCTGATCGATGAGCTGATCAGAAATGACATGGAAGTCGTCGTGATCTGTAATCCTGATTCTGAACGTAATGACAGGATACCGGAGGATGAACATATAAGGAAACTGTATTGTCCTCTGTGCCGGTTAAAATCTCTGGAAAACACCACCGGGAAGGAATATGACGTCTTTTATCATCTTGCCTGGCAGGGGACAGGCGGTCCTTTCCGCAATGATATCTACTTACAGTACAGAAATGTGCAGTATTCGCTCGATGCTGTCGGCGCAGCGAAAAGGTTTGGCTGCCGCACATTTATCGGAGCCGGGTCTCAGGCGGAATACGGAAGATTTAATGGAAAACTGAAACCGGAGACCCCGGCCTTCCCTGAGACAGGCTATGGGATCGGAAAACTGTCCGCCGGCCTGATGACCAGAGAATACGCGCATCAGGCAGGCCTGCGTCATATCTGGGTGAGGGTCCTGAGTGTGTATGGGCCCAATGACAGCAGTCAGACAATGATCATGTCTGTTATTAAAAGTATTCGGGAAGGAAAAACGCCGGAGCTGACAAAGGGAGAACAGATGTGGGATTATCTGTACAGCGGTGATGCGGCGAGGGCCTTTTTCCTGTTAGGAGAAAGAGGCAGGGACGGAAAGACCTATGTGCTCGGAAGCGGGAAGGCGGAACCTGTAAAGAATTACGTCAGCATGATCAGAGACAGGATGGATCCCTCAGCGCCGCTTGGCTTTGGAAAAGTCCCCTATGGAGACAGGCAGGTGATGTACCTGTGCGCGGATATCAGCGACATAAGTGCGGATACGGGATGGAGGCCATCGACCCCGTTTCATGAGGGGATTCAGACTGTCATAAAGCATTTCTGCACATAACTTAACATGACTCAGCTTCGTGATCCTGCACATGATCCGGCTATATGATCTTAGCGGCCTCTAAAGAGAAAGCGGGCGGTAAATGTTGAACAGCAATAAGGAACAGGATGATCTGGTCAGTATCATTGTCCCTGTCTACAATGTTGAAAGCAGGGTGGAGCTTTGCCTCAGATCACTGCTGGCACAGACCTACAGGAATATTGAGATCATCATAATGGATGACGACTCGACAGACAACTCTCTGTCCCTGTGTGAACAGGCGGCAAAACTGGACAGCAGGATCATTGTCAGACATAAGGAACACGGCGGTCTGGGGGCTGCAAGAAATGCCGGCCTTGAAATTGCCGGAGGAGACCTGATCTGTTTTTGCGACAGTGACGATTACGTCGACAGACAGTGGGTCGAGGTGCTCCGCAGGGGGATGGAGCCGGAAACAGAACTGGCAATATGCGGCTTCACCCGTGTGTATGATGACACTTATTCTTATAAGGGCCCCGAACCGGCGATCGATTACTATACTCCCGGAGATCTGTGGCTTTTATTCCGCCGCGGATTAGTGACGACAGCGTGGAATAAGCTGTATAGAAAAAGTCTCATCGAGAAATACAGACTCAGGTTTAACCATGAAAAATCAGGGGAGGACCTGCCCTTTAATCTGGACTATATCGCTGTAATGAATGGGAAAATCGCGGTTACCGGGGCAGGGCTTTATGCCTATTATCAGAATCCGAAGAGCATTACAAATTCTTACATACCTCAGATGTGGAGAGCCAGTTGTATCAGAATGGACCGCCTTAAAACTGCCACAGAGCGCCTGGGACTGGATTTTCATAAGGTTGAAGACGAGTATTATTTCCTATATGCCGATTTACTGGAAAGAAATCTGAAAAATGCATATAAGAAAAAAACAGGCGGACCGGATATAGTCAGAGAAATAGATTCAATCATCAAAGACGAAAAAACAAAAAAGATCATAAAAAGAGTTCCGGAAGCGAAAAAGACAAAAATCATAAGACTGATCGAAAAGACCGGCTGTTCAACTGTTTCCGGTATTCTGGTGTACTTATATTACAAATACAGGACAAGATGACACAGAGAGAAAGAAACAGGGTGTTCCGCAAAGACGGGACAATAGCAGAGCCGGTGGACCTCGATCTTTATAGAACCGATGTGCCGCCTTACTGGATCTCATAACTGAATGGGAGCCATTTGCCATGATTCCTAAAATCATACATTACTGTTGGTTTGGACGCAGTGAAAAGCCTGACCTGGTAAAAAAGTGCATAAACAGCTGGAGAGCGTACTGCCCCGAATATAAAATTATTGAGTGGAACGAGGATAACTATGATTTTTCCACTGCTCCGGCCTTTGTTCATAAGGCTTTAAAGGAAGAAAAGTGGGCATTCGTATCTGACTATGTGCGATTGAAAGTAGTTTATGAATATGGCGGAGTGTATCTGGACACGGATGTAGAGCTCATCAGGCCGCTGGATCCCCTCCTGAAGAATAAGATTTACTTCGGTGTCCAGTATGATTTTCATCCCGCTACCGGACTGGGATTCGGTTCCGAGAAAGGTATTCCTTTTTTAAAAGAACTGATGAGTACCTATGAAAACTGCCGCTTTTCCTCTCAGGACAGTCTGGATATGATCCCTTGCCCAGACCGTGATATAGAGGTTTTTCTTGCTCATGGCTTTATCGTGGACGATAGGGAGCAGACTCTTGACGGTTATATACATATTTATCCCACGGATTACTTCTGCCCGGTCTCCTTTTATTCATCCAAAAAAAACTTTACTCCCAATACAATTTCGATTCACTGGTATGCTGCAAGCTGGCATCCGGTTTATGGGAAGAAGGGACGTCTGTACAGATTAGTCAGAAAAAAGATTTGTATTGCCGCTGATTATATCCTGCATATTCCAAACCGCATCGGGATGACGGTGTTGGGTATGGAACGATATGAACATCTCAAAAAAAAAGCTAAAAAGAAGAATATGAGTCCGGGATCAGACAAAGCATTATGAGCGGGCAGCAGGTCTGCCGCAGGATCCTTTCAGCCAGGGGGGGAGCAAATGGAAGACTTTGATGTTGTAATTGTATCTAAAAAAGGATGGCTCGATGTTGATTTTAAAGAGCTTTGGAGATACAGGGACCTGATTTTATTGTTTGTAAAAAGGAATTTTATTTCACTGTACAAACAGACGATACTGGGACCGGCGTGGGCAATTATCCAGCCGCTTCTTACAACAGTCATTTTTACAGTTGTTTTCGGATCGATGGCGGGTCTGTCGGCAGACGGAGTTCCTTCTTTTTTGTTTTATATGAGCGGGACGATTCTATGGACGTATTTTTCAAACTGCCTGACAAAGACGGCGAGTACTTTTACCGCGAATGCCAGAATTCTGGGAAAGGTCTATTTTCCAAGACTGGTCATGCCTATTTCCACGGTTTTAACCAATCTCATCTCGCTCGCTATTCAGTTTGCCATGTTTCTCTGTTTTCTGGCTTATTACGTGATCAGAGGAGAGGTTCGTCCAAGCGGCTATGTGCTGCTGCTCCCCCTGCTTGTGCTGCAGACAGCTCTGCTTTCCCTGGGGAGCGGGATCATTGTATCAGCTTTGACAACGAAATACAGAGATCTGCAGATGCTGGTCAGCTTCGGAGTTCAGCTCTGGATGTACGGGACACCGGTCGCCTATGACATCAGGATCATCCCCGCCAAGTATATGAGGTTCTATATGCTGAATCCGATGACGCCGATTATTAATGTATTTAGAAAAGCCCTGTTGGGAATAGGCCGGTTTCAGCCGGGATACTATTTGTGCGGATGGGTCGTTACGATCTTCATTACCTTTATCGGAATCGTTCTGTTTAACCATGTCGAAAAAACTTTTATGGACACGGTATAAGGCATTTGTATGAATAAAACTGTGATAAGAATCGAGCATGTTTCGAAAGAATATCGCCTGGGCGCGATCGGAGGAGGTACTCTGAAAGGCGATCTTCAGACCTGGATGGCAAGAATGCGCGGCAGGGAAGATCCGAATTCAAAGATTGGATCGACCAGGAACGCAGGGGCCGGCGAGCGCTTCCTCGCATTGGATGATGTCAGCTTTGAAGTCCAAAAGGGGGAAGCCCTGGGGATCATCGGTCATAATGGAGCGGGAAAATCAACCCTGCTTAAACTTCTGTGCAGAGTGACCGCTCCTTCGAAAGGTAAACTGTCTTATAACGGGCGTATTGCCTCTATGCTGGAGGTGGGAACAGGGTTTCATAGTGAGCTCACCGGCCGGGAGAATGTCTACATGAACGGCGCTATCCTCGGGATGACAAAGCAGGAGATCAGCCGTAAATTTGATGAGATCGTCCGGTTTGCCGAAATGGAACAGTTTATCGATACACCGGTAAAGAGGTATTCCTCGGGCATGTATGTAAAGCTCGCATTTGCCGTTGCGGCTCATCTCGACAGCGAGATCATGATCATGGATGAAGTACTGGCTGTCGGTGATGTCACTTTTCAGAAAAAATGCCTGAGACGGATGCGGGCGGCCGCGACAGAGGAAGGAAGAACGGTTCTGTACGTCAGCCACAATATGAACACGATCCGCGAACTCTGTGACAGGTGCATTGTCATGGATCACGGGAAGATTATTTATGACGGGGATGTTGAAAAGGCGATCGGGATCTATATCGGAGCCAATGATTATTTCAGAACCAATTATGAATATACTTCATCCTCCCATTCCAGGGGAGGAAGAAAACAGGCTCTGATCGAATCGATCAGGTTTGAAGACGGTTTTACAGGCCAATGTACCGCATCCCGGGAAGTGAGGCTGACCCTGGGAGGAAGAGCTGTGGATAAACTGCAGAATCTGCGCTTTCACTTTGAGATCGAAGCGCCTAATGGCAACAGGATTGGTACCATGTTCACGGACAAAGAGATTTCCGTGAATAAGGGAGAATCGTTTACTGTTCCCATGAGCCTCGATCTTTCAGGGCTTGCGCCGGACCGCTATATATTCCACGCAGTCGCGGAAACTTTGGAGTCCTATGAGACCTATGCGTGGCAGGACTCAGTCAGCCATGCCTTTACCCTGGAGATCCTCGCGGATCCCGATTCCCGGAAGATGGGCATATGGGCCACGAGAAGCTGGGGGAATGTGAAGCTGAAGGATATCAGGATCAGAGCGGATGATGTGTAAGTCATCCTCGCATATCCATTTAGAAAAGTAAATGATTAAACCCGAGGAAGGGGGATGTTTTGTATTTTGAGAAAAAAATCAGCATTGTCATGCCGGTCTACAATACATCCGTCCTTTTCCTGAAAGAAGCCGTAAGCAGTATCCTTGGTCAGTCCTTTGATGAATTTGAATTTATCATCATTGATGACGGATCCGCTGCCCCCGTCAGAGACTATCTGGATTCTCTGGAAGATCCCCGCATAAGGATCATACGCAATGAAAAAAATCTGGGCATTACAAAATCCCTGAATACAGGCTTCAGAACCGCAAAGGGAAAATACATTGCAAGGATGGACAGCGATGATATCAGTCTGCCCGGCCGGCTGCAAAAACAGTATACTTTCATGGAGCGCCATCCTGATGTGATCATATGCGGGACGGAGACAGAAGCAATTGGTTCTGCTGAGGGAAAACAGGGCAACCTGTCCGGTAAATACAGAATTGAAGATACGGAAGAGTACAGGATTAAAATGCTCTTCGAAAATCCCGGTCCCTTCCACCCCACGGCCTTTTTCCGGCATGAAAAACTGCTTGAACATGGCATTCTGTATGATGAGAGTCTTTACTATGCTCAGGACTACGGGATGTGGGAGACGATCAGTCATTATGGGAATGTGGCTGTTCTTGAGGATGTATTGTTTCTCAGGAGGAAACATGAAAACCAGATTTCCACTGCGCACAGGGCACGCCAGATTCAATGCGATAAAATGACCCAGAGGAAACTCCTTTCAGAATTGCTGGGAAGTGTAACGGAAGAGGAGATGGACCTGCATTATGTTCACTCCACAGGGGCCTTTCGCGATGCGAAGATCACACCTGAAGTTGTGCAATGGTATGAACGTATCCTTAAGGCCAATGACCGGAGCCGCATCTACAACAAACGAAAACTGAAAAAAAGGATCCTGATTATTGAAAGAAGACTCGTAGAGCAGTCTTTTACCAAAGAGATGTCAAAGCTGGATAAGCTGCGGCTTGTCTTCAAATATCTGCCTTTCCCGTATGCAGTCAGAGAAACGAAAGAAATAGCTTTACTGAAATTCAGGAGTCTCATTTCCGACTGACAGGCTGAGCTGTTTACGAAAAACATTTACGGAAAAAGCCGTGTGCGAAAAAAACTGCGTGTGAATAAAGCTGTTTATAAAAAACTGTGTACGAAAGATGAAGAGTGATAAAAAAACTGCTCATAAATCTGCTGAAAGCACATCTATTCAGCGACGTTTCTCTGTTGTGAAAAGAGCAGTACTCTTTTCAGTGTTGATCGCAGCGATCCTGGTACTGATGCTGATCCGCGGCCAGATGCTCGTCGTACGAACCTGTTTTGTACCCGTTCATCCGGAAGACATGCCTTCCACTGGATTCAGGATCGCAGCCCTGGCCGACCTGCATGGCCGGATGATCGGAGAGAATCAGGGTAAAATAGTCGGCAGAGTCCGGGAGATCAGGCCGGATCTGATCGTCTGTCTCGGGGATATGGTGGACAGATCGAGGGCGGAGGAATCGAAGACAGCGTATACTGCTCTCGTAAAACTACTCACGGCTATAGCACCGGTATATTATGTGGACGGAAATCATGAACTGGATATCCGGGACAGCGATCCGGAGATCTATGCCCGGTTGAATGCGGAACTGAAGGAG
Organism: Sarcina sp. DSM 11001; assembly: GCF_900101015.1. GTDB lineage: Bacteria > Bacillota > Clostridia > Lachnospirales > Lachnospiraceae > CAG-791. The sequence continues at coordinate 47,863 of NZ_FNFZ01000012.1, forward strand.
GCAGGAGCTGTACATCTTCAAAATGAGATCGTACGATTTATGATCGATGACGAAGACATTCGGCCTGAAGGCATGGAGCCTGAAAGCATGGAGCCTGAAAGCATGGAGCCTGAAAGCATGGAGCCTGAAGCTGCCGCGGTTGGAAAAGCATTGGACAAAGGCGCCTCAGACCGGAAAGGGTCCGTTGTCAATCTCTGCGGCATTACCACACACTACTACTGGGGGGAGGCGGAATATGCCCTTGTCGACCACCTGCGTCAGATGGATGGTGTAAATATACTGCTCTGCCATTATCCGGAATCTGTTCTGTGGTATGATGCCTTTGAAGGGGGAGGGCTGGATGCCGCCCTCTGCGGACATACTCACGGAGGATTGATCCGCCTGCCTTTTGTCGGCGGTGTGTTCTCGCCGGAGCAGGGCTGGTGGCCCCGGTATGATCAGGGAGCTTATCCGGTTTACACGGATACAGACAAAAGAAATTACGGCGGAGGTGTAGGCTCCCAATACCTGGGAACTATGATCATTTCCGGAGGACTTGCCGGGGAACATGGGGTTCCCAGGATAAACAATCCAAAAGAAATATCCGTAGTGGAGATCAGCGGGATTATCGGATCCCCGGGGGAGTAAATAAAAGTAAAAGTAAATAAAAGTAAATAAGAAATGTTGCCTGAAACTCAGCTCGATAATACAATATATTGTTACGATGTCATTACATGCCGCAGTGGATTACACTGGCTGTCACTACTTCAGACTGCGGAGGATAATTATTTCGGTAAACCAGGAAAAATGGACAGGATGTAATACACCAACTGTTTTTTTATCAAGACTTCATTGTTTTTTAACACGCAGGGGTTATAAGTATTGTTATAGTGTTTGTAACAATACGGAGCAATAAGCCGTGTTGTGTAATGGGTCTTGTCGAAAAGGAAGGTGCTTTCCTTACTGTTTGTCTGAAAGACATTGTTAAATCAGAAGATATTGCTAAATCAGAAAACATTGCCGGATCAGAAGATATTGCCAGATTAGAAGTCATTGCCGGATCAGAAGATATTGCCGGATCAGGAGATACTGTCAGACCAGGAGATAAGGATAAAATGAACATCAGAAAATTAGTACTGCCTGTATTGGCATGGATCATTTGCATAGTGGGGGCTTACAAACTTTATACTCTTGTCCGGGCAGATCAGGCCGCGCAGGAGGAGAGATATGCGGTTCTCCAGATGCAGGCGGCTGCCAGTGAAGAGACTGAAGTCGAGAAACTGGAAAAACAAACGGATATTTACGACAAATTGTACTCACAGATCGATGTGAATGATTTTATCTGCTGGGGGGACAGCGCGATGGCGGGAAACGGCTCCCGCTCTCTCCCGAATGTCTTGAAAAAGGTGATAGAAGATAATCTCTTTTCATCCCTCAAAAAAAGCTTCAGCCGGGTGCTGGATACAGATGAATATACGACACCCTCTGTGAAGGTAAACAATATGGGGGTCACCGGTGAGGGAATGCGTCAGATCCTGGTGCGTGCAGGGGTAAATATCATGGAGACCGGCGAGTCGATCACGATTCCATGGGGAACTGAACCAGTTACTGTCAGGTTTATGGATGATGAAGCATGGGACAGGCTGGATCCCAAAAAGAACCCGGACGAGCAGCTGAAGTTTGCGAGACAGAAGACTGTCGATTTCGGCAAGGTTTACATTGACGGGATCCGGGGATCTCTGGTTACGACAGATAACTGGTTCGATTCCGGCCATCCTCAGTATGCTTTCGTCAGAAAAGAAGAGGGGGACAGCACTTATGTGCGGTCAGGGACAGAGATCGAGATCGAAACCGCGACCAGGTATCTCGGCGATACACCTGTTTTCTTCTTCGAAAACGATTCCGGCCGCTCCATTGACGGATTCGTGACCGATATCGAAAAACTGGTGAACCGTTACGCCATTGACGAAGTCCCTGAGACTGACCCATCAGAGGAAACGTCACAGGAAGAGGAAAAAGAAAACAGCCCGGATGATGAAAATGCAGAAGAAAGCGACGCCTCCGCAGAACCTGCTTACGACCGCCCCTTCGTGGTGATCTGTACTGCGCTGGAGGATTCTGACCTGGATAAGGCTCTGAGAAGGCGGTTCGGCACCCGCTATATTCGAAACGATGACTATGCCAGCGAGATGACGGAACGCAATTACAAAAAGCTCGCCCAGGAAGTCTTTGACAACCTCGATTCCCAGGGGTGCTTTACTGAGGTTCAGGCACAGATCCTCATGGCTGTCCAGGAGGCAGAGGGGCTTTGATATACTGGCCTGTGACGTCAGGTATTTAATATAACATCAGGTATTTAATATAATAACCGTATGCAATATCAATGGTATATGATTACATGGAGTTCATGGAATTGTACGCAATATCTGATTTATCAGCATTTTTATTAGTTTTCTCAGATTATTCAAATAGGGTATATTAAGTTTTTTATGGAACGCACATTGGAATTTTTAAAAAAATGGAAGGAACCTGTTTTCCAGGCCCTTATATCTATTGTTCTGCTGGCCCTGATGTTTTCATGCGGAATGATTCCCCTTAAATATATGGGAATCGCAGTGCTGATCGCACTGTTACTGCTGGCTCTGACTTTTCTGGCTGTGAGAAGCAGGAATACTGCTGTCAGGTCTGTCGGGATCATACTGGCTGTCCTCACCTGTCTTGTGTGTGTTATTGGCGCTTTGCTGATTCAGCATGTTATGAATAAGCTGAATCAGATGGCGGGGGCGGAAACACAGATCGAGAATATCGTTGTCATGGTAAACGACACTGATTGTGCGCTCGCAATAGCGGATACCCCCGGCTATTCATTTGGTGTCTTTGAAGGAGCGGATTCTGAACTGATCGATCAGATGATCGACGATGTTCAGCAGTTGAACGGAGATGGAGAGATACAGAAGCGGGTCTTCGATTCGCCCCTTACTCTGGCTGAAGCCCTGCTCGATGGAGATGTCGACGCGGCGATCTGTAACAAAGCCTATCTGTCTCTTTTAGAGGACTCTGTCCCTGACTATTCCAAACAGGCAAAGATCATCTACGAGAAGGAATATGAGACAGACCCTGACCGGTGGGAACGGATGTCTGCCCTGGATGAAGATCAGACCGGGAACGGAGAGTCTATGGATGAGACATCGGAAAATGCTTCCCTCACAGACCACTCCTTTAGTGTCCTGATCAGCGGAATTGATGTTGACGGACCGATCACCGCCACCAGCCGGAGCGATGTCAATATTATTATGACAGTCAACCCGATGAAGCAGAGGATCCTGCTGACTTCAACCCCCAGGGATTACTATGTCCATATTCCCTATGTTTCCGGAGAAGAACTGGACAAGCTGACCCATGCAGGTATCTATGGTGTAAAAACATCGATGAAAACACTGGAGAACCTGTACGGAGTGGGAATCTCTGATTACATCAGGATCAATTTTGATTCCCTGATCCAGCTGGTGGATGTGCTGGGAGGCGTGGATGTGAAGTCAGAGGTGGAGTTCAGTTCCGGCTCCTACCATTTTGTCAAAGGAATGAATCACCTGAACGGAGACCAGGCGCTGGTCTTTTCCCGCGTGAGACACGCGTTTGCCGACGGAGACATCCAGCGCGGAAAAAACCAGATGAACGTCCTGACAGCGATTCTGAACAAACTGCAGTCCCGCGCGCTTTTGAAAAACCCGGCAGATGTCCTGGATGTGATCAGTCAGAGCATGCAGACCAGCTTTTCGACTTCCCAGATCACAAAAACGATCGCCTGGCAGCTGGAAAACAGGCACAGATGGGAAATCAAGAGACAATCAGTCACTGGATCCTCTGATTCACAGGAGACCTTTTCCATGCCCGGGACAGAACTTTCTGTGATCTGGCCGGATGAAGACAGCGTCAGGGAGGCAGCCGGAAAGATCAGGGATGAATTAAAGTGACAGCAGGACATTGTCCTGTCATAGACGTATCATCTGCAGATTTTGTAAATATAAAGTAAATATTAAGTTAAGAGGCAATCGATTTGATTAAAAATAAAACAAATCCAACGGATACAGAACTGAAGGTTCCTGCAGAGACCGGAGAAGAGACAGCAAATGCTGAATCTGGAACCGGAGAGCAGACAACAGCTGAAGGATCTGGATCGGGAGAGCAGACGATAGTTGCAGGATCTGAAGCCCCCGAATCTGAAGCTCCTGAAGCCGGATCTTTGACAGATGAATCTCCGACAGATGATTCTGTCTCAGCTGCCCCTTCCGAGGTTCCTGAAGGCAGTCCTTCTGGAGCCGGGATTCCTGAAAGTAATCCATCTGAGGCTGAAGCTTCAGACGGTGCCCCTTCTGAAGCCGGGACACTGGAGAGCAGCCAATCCGATGCTGCTGCCCCGGAAAACGAGAGTAGCTCTTCAGAGACCACTCCATCAGAAACACCAGCCCCTGAAAATACCTCTCCGGAAGCTGAGACACCGGAGAGCAGCCCTTCCGGCGTTTCTGCCACGGAAAACGAGAGCAGTCCTTCTCAGGTCCAGACTCCCGGATCTGAAATCCCTGCGGTGGAAGACCCCGAAGAGAAGAAAAAAAAGAAAAAGAAAAGACGTTCTCTGCTGGCTTTCTGGCTGTCTTTCCTGATCCTGGCCGGGGCTCTCGGCGGGATCTACTATTATGGCTATCAGTATTGCCAGACGCATTTCATGCCGGGGACGACAATCAACGGGTACGACTGCAGTGATATGACTGTGGATGAGGCGCAGAGATGGTTTGATATCGCGGCAAAGAATTATGTCATGAACATCCGCTTCCGCGGGGGAGCGACGGAGACGCTGAGTGCTGAAGACATGGGTTTCTCCTATCAGCCCGACGGCAGCATCGACGTCCTTCTGCAGAATCAGGATGAAACTTTCTGGCCCAAGTATTATCTGGAGGAGAATCATTATACGATAACGCCGACGGGCACTTATGATCCCGACGTTCTCGAGGCTTCGCTCCGGGCTCTTCCCGAACTGCAGGAAGAGAATATGATCCTCCCTGAGGACGCCTATATTCAGTTCCGGGACGGCACGGAAGATACAGACGGCGAATTTGTGATCGTTCCGGATGTCAAGGGCAGTACGATCGATCTGGATCAGCTCGCCGCAGGTGTCGGCGACGCGGCTGCCCGCTATGAGGAGATGGTCGATGCGGAGGAGATCCCGTATGCCTACAAGACGGCCGGCACCCAGGCGGATGACGCGAAGCTGGTAGCCCGCTGTATGGACCTCAACGATATGGTCGGCGCCAGCCTCACCTACGTGATGCCTGACAAAGAAGAGATCAGGCTCAATTCGGATATTCTGAAAGACTGGCTGGTCAAGGATAAAAAGGGAAGGCTCGTCAAGGACGAAGAGATCTGGAAGGAAAAGATCAGTGATTTCGTCCAGACCCTTGCGGACAATGGAAATACAGTCGGAATGAAGAGGCACTTCAATGCGACGCTTCAGGGTCCGATCGTGGTCGAAGGCGGCTTCTATGGATACGCGGTCGACCAGGAAGCTGAGAGAAACCGGCTTGCAAAGGATCTCGAAAACTGTGTAAAGGATACCCGCACCCCGATTTATTGGAACTTACCCTATAATGAGGAGACTGAATATGACGGCATAGGCACGACCTACATCGAGGCTGACCTGAGCGCCCAGCACGTCTGGTGTTATATACAGGGCAGGCTCGTCATGGACTGCGACTGCGTAAGCGGGACGATGAACGACGGTCACGCCACACTCGCCGGTGTCCACGGGATCATGTTTAAGAAAAGAAACGCTCTGCTTCAGGGGCTCATGCCGAACAGCAGTACAGAATACGAGTATGAGACGGAAGTCAAATACTGGATGCCTTTTTATACAGATGTCGGCTTCCATGATGCCTGGTGGCGCGCTGACTTCGGAGGAGATATCTACCTCAAGGACGGTTCGCACGGATGCATCAACCTGCCTCCGGAGGCTGCGGAAGAACTTTTTTCCTATTGTGATGAAAATATGCCGGTTGTAGTTTATTATTAAAGGTAATAAGTGGCTGGGTGCTGAGATCTAGTGTGACGGCACACTAAAGGAACCCCGGAAAAAGCCTTCGGCATATTTCCCGGCATCCGTTATAAGACCCCTGCGGATTCCACGTTTGATTTCACGTTTGTGAGACGCAGCAAGGTCGCACGATCGATAATCAAAACCATCATAAGGAGGAGGCGGCATGGCACAGATCAGGGAGATCATCAGGCAGACACAGAATAAGTTTCTGAACATGTTTGAATTCAGGGGGAAAAATAAAGTCGGACATGATTTCCGCTACTTTGTTGCCTCCCGCGCGGAATCAGACAGTGATCTGAAGGCGGTCAGCGGTGAGAATCATCCGGACGGTGTCATCATGTATGCACTGTATGGAGAAAAAAAGGACCGGGTCGTCCTGATCCGTCAATACCGGTTCCCCCTCGGAGGTTTCATTTATGAATTTCCTGCCGGCCTGGTTGAAAAGGGAGAGGACTACAGGGAATGCGCGGTCCGGGAAATGCACGAGGAGACAGGACTTACCTTTACCCCCGTTCAGGCGGATCCCATGTTTGAGGAGGCCCGTTTCACGACAGCCGGTCTGACTGATGAATCCTGCTCCATGGTCTACGGCTACGCAGAGGGAGAGCCCAGCCGCAAATATCTTGAGGAAGGCGAGGAGATCCAGATCGTCCTTGCCGACAGGGAGGAGATCCGCCGCATTCTCAAGGAGGAACGCGTTGCCCTGATGTGCGCCTACCAGCTTATGCATTTTCTGGCAGATGAAGAACCCTTTGCTTTTTTGAACATATAAGCCCCGGACCTGGGGGTTATAAGGCCTTTAAGATTATATGGCCTTTTAAAACTTTTTAAGATTATCAGCCTTTTAAAAATTGAACGGAGACGTACTTTTGCTGACGGTTTGTAAGAAAGGTTTGTAAGTGGGTATTCAAGAAAAAGAGCACGAAACAGAGATAGCAGAAAACAGCAAAACAGAGGACAAGGGGGCTGTGGGAACTGTTTCTGCCTCTTCCCTCAGGGACTGGATCACAGAAGGCCATAAAAATCAGATCAGGAATCTGCCCAGAGGGAGTGCGGCTGTTTTGATCCCGATCCTGATCAGGGACGGGGCTTATCATGTTCTGTATGAAGTACGTGCAGCAAAGCTCCATACTCAGCCCGGTGAGATCTGTTTTCCCGGCGGGAGGATCGAACCCGGAGAGCTTCCTCTGGAAGCTGCCGTGCGCGAAGCGACGGAGGAACTGCTCATCCAAAGGGACCAGATCGAGATCGTCGGAGAACTGGAAAAGACCACCGGCCCTGGTATGATTGCTTTTTATTCCTTTATCGGTGTTTTGAACGATTATGAAGGAACATGGTCCGAGGACGAGGTCGAACGCGTCTTCACTATTCCCCTGGAATGGATCCTGGAGCATGATCCCGATATCTATAAAATATCCCTTGAACGCCATTTCCCGGACGATTTCCCTAATGAATATGTTCCAGGGGGGCCGGATTACCATTGGAGAAACCAGTACCACACAGTTCCTTTTTATCCGGACGCTGTCCCCAGAAAGGGAGATGAACCCGTTCTCTGGGGTATGACCGCCCGCGTGACCTATGCGCTGGCTGGACTCCTCCGGGAGGGACGAGTAAAGCTTTAAAGAGAAAAACCGGAATGATCCGGGAAAATCAAGATATCGGAAAGAAAAACCGGAATGATCCGGTAAAACGGGATATCGGAAAGAAAAACCGGAATGGTCCGGGGAAAATCGAGATATCGGAAAGAAAAACCGGAATGGTCCTGCAAATCGGGATATCGGAAAGAAAAACGGAAAACCGTAAAGAGAGCTTGGAAAAGAGTAATAAAAAACGCCCTGCGCGGCTCAAAGGGAGACGCACAGGGCGATGACTTGTTTTTTCCTATGTATACGTATGACACGTATGATACGTAAGATTCCGTTTTTTATGCGGGCTCCTGATCAGTTCAGTGCGGACTAGTTCAATGGACCAGTTCAGCACGGACCAGTTCAGCACGGACCAGTTCAGTCACGATCAGTTCAGTGCAACATTCGTGGCAATGTAGTAAGAATAGCCGTGGTTTTTGCAGTACCTTGCGATTGTCTGGCGCATAGCTGTCCCTCTTGCATATTCAAGCAGGGCGATGGAATAGCCTGCAGCTTTGACTCTCTTGAGGTAAGCTTCATAGTACTTGCGGTCGGAAGCGAGCTGGATGGCAAATTTGTTTCCGTTGTAATTGGTGATCCTTGTCAGGACTTCTTCCTGCATGACTCCATCGAAGCAGCCCTTTTTGCCGTTCTTGATGCAGTGGGTTACGAATACGTCGCCGCCGTTGATGATGACTGGCAGTCCTTTATTTTTGCATCTTCTGAGAGTGTAGACGAGGCCGTTAAAGATGCCGGCGCGGGGGTATACATAGAAAACATCCGTATTGTCGACCCAGAGTCCGTCGACACCCTTTTTCTTGAAGTTTGCAACCAGACTGTTCACTACGAAATCCTGCCATTCCTTTTTAGAGGTATCGATCCAGCGCTCATTTTTCCAGTTTGTATAACCACCGATCGTGTATTTCTTGAAACGATTGTAGTAAGAGCGGTAGGTGGCGATGGAACCGATGCTCAGATAGGTGTAGACCTTGCGTCCGCCTGATTTTAGCTTTTTGATTTCGGCAGCGGTATATTTCTCTGCATCGATGACGATGGACTTGTAGTTTTTGACGCGGGAAGTATTGCCGTGCAGATTTACACCGATGAAAACACCCCAGGTTGTGGTCGAGGCTGCGTCAGCCGGTACAGAGGTGACAGGCATTATCACAGTAAGGCAGATCGCCGCGGAGAGAAGAAGAGAAAGAAAGCGCTTCTTCATCGTAGTGGTCCGAGTTGTTTTGTTGGTTTTACTCAAAATAACCCTCCTTTATTTTGGGACTAGATGTTTACGCAGTCGTTTTTCAGATCAGAGGATCCGGTTCTTTCCAGTTCGTAATTCCGGTAAAGATCCTTTGGGAATCTCCGGTCCTTCGGGACTGCGCAGTGTTCGTTATTCCGTTCTATGGTATTGGAAACATATTGTAACATCATTTTTATTTTTTGTATAGTATTTCATTTTTATGCACTGAAAGCGACATATTCACATAAAAGTTACATTTCAGCGGTTTTTACGGACTGACAGGGGCAGAGTTATATTATGGTCTGGAAAAAGATTTTGTTCATTTTTAACCCGGTATCAGGGCGGTCACAGATAAAAAACAACCTGATGGAGATCCTTGAGATCCTGTCCGGCGCGGACTTCAAGGTCGTCTGTTATGCGACGAAAGCATCCGGAGACGCAAGACGGATCGTGCGCGAACGGGAAGACGACTATCTGTACATTGTCTGCGCGGGAGGCGACGGTACCCTGGATGAGGTGGTCAGCGGGATGATGGAGAGCCGGGACAAGCCCTTTGTCCCGATCGGGTATATTCCTGCAGGAACGACGAATGATTTCGCCACAAACCTGCATATACCTTCGGATATGAGAATGGCCGCAGAGGTTATTGCCCACGGGAAAACCTTCCGCTGTGACCTCGGACGGTTTAATAAAAAAGATTATTTTACATATGTGGCAGCATTCGGAGTCTTTACGGGGACTTCCTATCAGACCCCGCAGGAACTCAAAAATCAGCTGGGGCATTTTGCCTATATCCTGCAGGGCGTGTCTGAACTGGGGAAAATGCGCGCCTACCATATGCATGTGAAGGCGATTGAGGCGAAGGAAGCTGAGAACGGAAAAAACAGTCCATATGATATAAGTACATATGATGTATTTGAAGAAGACGGCAGAAAGGATGCGGACTATACAAAGGACGTGGGCAGTCTACAGAACGTACGGGCAGCAGGCAGAGCCGGCAGCCGCAAAAAGGCTAAGGAGGGAATCATCGATATCGAGGATGATTTTGCCTTTGGGATGATCACAAATTCCCGCTCAATCGGGGGAATCCCGAATATCACCGGACCCGACGTTGATCTGCAGGATGGACTTTTTGAGGTGACACTGATCCGTTTGCCCAGAAACCCGCTGGAGATGAGTGAGATCGTGATGGCCCTTGGAAATACGGAGATCCGCACGGAGATGGTCACGACTTTCAAGACCTCCCGCATCACGTTCTCCTGCGAGGAAAAAATCGACTGGACCCGCGATGGAGAGTACGCAGGAGGACATAAAAGAGTCACTCTGGAAAATATCCCCGGCCAGCTCAGGATCCTGGTGCCGGAAAAAGACGGAGATTTTTATTGAGGTAATGGGCAGCAGCCAGATTGAAGGAATGGGCAGCTGCCGGATTGAAGGAATGAGCGGCGGCCGGATTGAGGGAATAAGCAGCGGCCGGAATGATTACCGCAGCTGGTCGTTCTCTCTGGCGTCTGCCACAGCCCTGAACATAAAGAAGTCCTCCGGCGTGGTGATCTTGACATTGTCCGCGCCGCAGTCGACGATCGAAAGGGGGCGGCCGTAGTGGTGCATGAGCGTACAGGTGTCGATCATGTTTGTCAGCCCTTCGCTGATCGCCCGCTCCTGAAGGTCCAGGATCTCATTCAGCCGGCAGCCCTGGGGCGCCTTGGCGATCCTGGAACGGTTCCTGTTTACGACCTCTTCGACCTGCTGAGTCTGGTCATTGACGAGAACGACTGTTTCCTTGGCGGGCCCGCTGCTGATACTGGTGCCATTCTTCTCGACACAGCGAAGGTTTGCCGTGATGAGATCTTCGTCGATCAGGGGACGGACACCGTCGTGGATCAGCACTGTGTGTGCTTCCCGCCCGTAGACTCTCGCCGCTTCCTTCAGCCCGTTATAGATGGACATCTGCCCCGTCTCACCGCCGGGGACGATGGAGACGATCTTTTCGAGGCGGTAGGTATATTTCAGCTCCTCCATATAGGGGATCCAGTCTTTGATGCAGACGACGATGATCCCGTCGATCTCCGGATGGCGGTTGAATATTTCCACGGTATGGACAATGATGGGCTTGCCGTGCACAAAAAGAAACTGTTTGGGGCGGTCTTTGGCGTGCATTCTCTGTCCGGATCCGCCCGCAAAGATCACGGCTAGATTTTTAATCGCTTTATTTTTATCATCAGAAACATTTTTATTATCAGAAGTCTTATTATTAGAAATATTAGAAATCTTCTTATAATCAGAATTGGTATTCATAAAAAACTCCGCTGCGAATATGTCTGTCAGAAGTATTATCAGAGAAACAGATCAGGGAAAACAGACTGTCGGTTTTCCACGGCTTGACGGCAGATTACGATGATAATCACGAGATTTACTTGATGATATGATGATGAATATCAGTATGCTGCCGATTGGTTTTATCCTGATTCATCATACACCAAATTGTGATTCGGGTAAACAATCCGGTACGATAATAGCCCGGTAATGGTTATTGTAATGATTGCCTGGACCGGAACAGCTCTGTAATTGCTGAACCGGAACAGTTATGAAAAAAGGATTGAAAAAGGATTAAGAAATAAACAATGAATAGATTTATGAGACTGGTCCGGGGGATACCCGGACAGGGAGTGCCTGCATCCGGTGAGGCTGCCGCTGTTCAAGATGATCATCATGATGAGCAGGGCACCGACTCCACACACGATGAATATAAAAAGGTGACCCGTTTTTTCTCCGTTTATTTTGTAGTCATAACGCTCATCCTTCTGTGGAATCTTTTCCATTGTACCACAACCTCCTGGGTTACCCGGGATGCAGTCAGTCTGTCAGAAACAGTTAAGTCAGGAACAGTTGAATCAGGAAATGACTGGTCAGAAACAGGAGAACCGGGAACAGGAGAGCCGGAAACAGGAGAGTCAGAAACTGGCGGGGCGGGAACTGTCCAGTCAGAAACGGAGAAAGAGACGATTGAATTGCTCGACGGGCAGTCTCTGATCCTCCACACTGTGGATCAGGACGAGGAAATAGTCAGCAGCGAAGCTGGTGGAAATGCTGTCCTTCGCGGAGCGGCTCTTCTGGGCTACGAGAACAGGAATGCCCTTCGGTTTACGGACGAATCAGTACAGGCGGAAGTCATCCGCGCAGAGACAGGAGAGGTGCTGGGTACAGCAGACCTCCTTCTGAGGAATCAGACGCCCTATCCTGCGGACGAGATGATGATGTATTTCACTTTTTCCACACCTGTTGCCGGGACAGCCGGAGAGGAATTGGAACTCAGATTTTCTGCAGAAGGACTGCCCAGAAACGGGATTTTTTTCACCGGCCTTACAGAAGAGGACCTTTCGGGACAGGATTCCTCAGGACAGGATGGTTTAGAGCAGGATTCCTCAGGACAGGACGCTTCAGGACAGAGTTCTTCAGGAGAGGGTTCTTCAGAGCAGGATCTTTCAGGTAATGCCTTTTCCGGGCAGGACAAAGTGGTTCGGGCAAGGCTTTTTTATGAAAAGAAGATCTGGTCGCCGTTTACGTCGCTCCTGTATTTCCTGGCGGAGGCGGCTCTGGCTGTTTTCTGCCTGAAACTCTATCGAAAAAAACGGTTTCCTTTCTGTGCGGACAGCAGAAGCTCCGACGGGATTATCCGGGGAAATACCCGTACAAGGTTCCGTGACCTGGTTCCCCTTATCGTCATCCTGATCGTTTTTCTGTTTTCCATGGCTTTTTCCTATATCCATGCAGTCAGGAAAGCGGTACACTCTGTTTCCGCAGAAATGCTGACCAGCCAGCTGATGCAGCAGTACACTACGATCCCGAAGCTGGAGGAGGAAGAGGAGACTGTCAGGATCCGCCCCGGTCAGAGGGTCCGCCAGATAATTATCCCCGGACAGGATCAGCTTTCGGGACTCGGAATCAGGATCCAGAATAAGGAGGGCATGGAAGAGACCCTTCTGAACTGGAGTCTCTATGATGAGACCGGGACGAATCTGCTGCGCAGCGGAAGCGGCAGGATCGGCAGATTGAAAAAAATAAGTTCCATCCTTCCCAAAGAGAACATGTCTGAGATTTTCCGGACAGAGACTGAGCGATATCTGGAACTTCCTCTGGACGCACCAGCTCCGGAAACAACGGGCAGGCATTTTGTGTTTGAGCTCTCTGTCCCTGAGGAATCAGAGGATTCCGTCAGAGTCTACGCCAGAAAAATGACCAACGGTTCCGTATTCAGAAGCTCAGGACAGGATGTTTCACTGGAAAACGAGGATGCCGAGGATGGCCAGGACGGGATAGATTCCCTGTCAGGTTTTGAAATGAATTCAGAAGCAGATTCTGAAATAAATTCAGAAGCAGATTCTGCAACAGATTCTGAAATCCTGCCTCTTGAAATCTGCACAATGGGAATTTACAGGAATAACGGGTTCATGAAGGCTCTCTTTGTGAGACTCAGTTTTGCCATGTGCCTGCTTCTGATTCTCCTGTTTTTCGCCGCGAAAGTACTGCGCGGCAGGCCGGAGCTCCTTTATCTTGCCTGTGCGGTCAGTATGGGACTGGTGTTCAGCTTTATGACTCCTCCCTGGACGATCTCCGATGAGAGGACTCATGTTGATACGGTTTACATGGTCTCCAATTCGCTTCTGGGGATCACAGATACACCGGGGCCTGAAAAAATGTACAAGCGGGCCTGTGATATCGACATGTCGATGAACTACACGATGCCAATCACTACTGCCAGATACCGGGCAGTGGAAAGCGGTCTCTTCGCTCCCGCCTCTTCTGTACATTTTGCGGGAGAGAGCAGTACCAGCAGCGGGAACGGTCTTGAGCTCACTGCCTGTTTTGCTGAGACATCCCTGGCGAATGTTTCCATCCTTTGTTATCTGCCGTCCGCAGTCGGCTTTACCATTGCCAGACTGCTGGGGAGAGACATGATCACTATGTTCATGGCGGCGAGATGGGTGAATGTGCTTGTCTGTTCCCTGATCATCAGTTTTGCTGTGAAACGGATTCCCTATGGCGGAGCCTGCCTGGCAGCCATTGCGTTGTTCCCTAAAACTCTTCAGCAAATCGCCTCCTGTTCCTATGACGGAGTCGTCATCGCGGGAACCTTTTTGTTCATCGCCTACTGTATTGCGGCAGCTTATGACAGACGGTTCAGCATAATGGATCTGCTTGTCCTCTTCCTGTCGGGCTTTTTTGTCGCTTCCTCCAAGGGCGGTACTTATGTGCCTCTGCTGGGGATCGCCCTGATGATCCCCTTTACCGCAAAGAAGCTGCACAGAGAGAATATTGAACTGCAGTCGGTATGGAAAGGCATTACCGCAGCCCTCCTGGGCAGCTGCGCTGTACTCTTTTTCGGAAAATTCGTAGGCCTTGTTTTTGGCATGCTTATGCGCCAGTCCGGCACAGCAGTTTATGGGGCTGGAGCTTCTGAGAGAACGCTATATTCACTTTCAGACCTCATCAGTTCTCCTGGCAAGCTGATCGACCTGTTTTTGAATACTGTAAACGTCCGGGGTGACGGCCTGATCAGTGAAATGGTCGGCAAAAATCTCTGCCAGAGATGGTACCTGGTCTTTGCCTTCCTGTTTCTGGCCTTTCTCGGGATACTTCATGAGAGAAAAAGCGGGGACGGGATTGAAAGAGAGACTGTGTCAGACCAGAAGTCTCAGCACACTCTCCCCTGCTATATCAACATGGGTGGGAGGGTCTGGCTCCTCTTCCTGGCGGCTTCGAGTACGGCACTTGTCTTTTTGTCCATGCTCGTCGCTTTTACGACAAAAGGAGCTGCTTATATTGAGGGCATCCAGGGAAGGTATCTCCTGCCGATCATACCTCTGGTGTATCTTGCGGCGGAAAACAGAGTGCTGAGCAGGGAAGGAATCAGGGACGATCATATTCTCTACGCGGAAGCATGTCTGCTCGCCCTGACCTTCAGCCAGATTCTTCTGTATTACTTTGGAGGAATCTGATCCTGGACTCGAAGCCGCTTTATATTTACGGAATCTGTTTTATCTGCTGGAAGCAATGGTATTATTGCTTAACCTGATTTTGCTTAAAGCTGCTTTATTGTTGCGGAATCTGTTTTATCTGCTGAGAGCAGTGGTATTATTGCTCAACCTGATTTTGCTCAAAGCTGTATTATTTTTGCAGAATCTGATATACTGCACAGAGAAAAGGTGCCTTCAAAAATATTGAAAAAGGTGCCCTTAAATTTAAAAAATCATGGGGTATAGAGAATATGACGATCATCGTGACCGGCGGAGCCGGATTTATCGGAAGCAACTTTGTTTTTTATGAGCTAAAAAACCATCCGGAGGACCGCATTGTCTGCATCGACAAGCTGACCTACGCCGGAAACCTCTCGACACTGGCTCCTGTCATGGAGAAACCGAATTTCCGCTTTGTGCGGATGGACATCTGTGACCGTGAAGGAATCTATAAGCTGTTTGAAGAGGAAAAACCTGACATTGTCGTTAATTTCGCGGCGGAATCCCATGTGGACCGTTCGATTGAGGACCCGGAGATCTTTCTGCGGACCAATATTATCGGGACATCTGTCCTGATGGATGCCTGCCGCAAATACGGGATCACCCGCTATCATCAGGTCTCTACAGATGAAGTGTATGGAGATCTGCCGATCGACCGGCCCGATCTGTTTTTCACAGAGGAGACGCCGATTCACACCAGCAGTCCCTACAGCAGTTCCAAGGCTTCTGCGGACCTGCTTGTGCTGGCCTATCACCGGACCTACGGGCTGCCGGTCTCCATCAGCCGCTGCTCCAATAACTATGGTCCCTATCATTTCCCGGAGAAGCTCATTCCTCTGATGGTCATCAACGCCCTGCACGACAAGCCCCTGCCGGTTTACGGCGAGGGACTCAATGTCCGCGACTGGCTCTATGTCGAGGATCATTGCAAGGCGATCGACCTCGTCATGAGGAAGGGCCGTGTCGGTGAGGTCTACAACATCGGCGGTCACAATGAGATGAAAAATATCGATATCGTCAGACTGATCTGCAAGGAGCTGGGCAAACCGGAGAGCCTGATCACCTATGTGACGGACCGCAAAGGACACGACCTGCGCTATGCCATTGACCCGACCAAGATCCACAATGAACTCGGCTGGCTCCCGGAAACCATGTTCAAGGATGGAATCAAAAAGACTATCCGCTGGTATCTGGACAATCAGTCCTGGTGGCAGCCGATCATTGACGGCGAATATCAGAATTATTACGAGAAGATGTACGCCAACCGGTGATACCTGGTGATACCTGGCAGGCAGGCTTGGCAGGTTTTTCGCGCATGACAGCAGCAGGCTTGGCGAGTAAGGGCATGCGGAAGTGAGTCGCCGGGTACGGTTTCGGCTGACTCCTTCGAAAACGGAATCATAAAAAAGAATTCTAAAAAGAAAAATCTTCCACATCTGTTAGTGGCTTTTTCTTCAGGAATCACTAATTCTGGTGAAGATAACTGCAAAATACTACTATTTGCGGAAGAGCCAAAAAGAATTCTCAAAAAAATCAAAAGAAATTATCAAAAGGAATTATCTATATGAAAGTACTGGTAACAGGTGTCGGCGGTCAGCTTGGGCACGATGTCATGAATGAGCTGAGCTGCAGAGGGTATGAGGGAATCGGGAGCGACCTGGCACCGGCATATTCCGGCCTGCAGGATGGAACTCCTGTCACTTCCATGCCCTATCTGTCTTTGGATATCACGGACAGAGAGGCTGTGATGAGAGAGATCGGCAGACTTCGCCCCGACGCCGTCGTGCATTGCGCCGCCTGGACAGCGGTCGATGCCGCCGAGGAAGAAGCTAATCAGGACCTTGTCCGCAGGATCAACGCGGATGGCACCCGCTATATTGCCCAGGCCTGTTCGGACTGCGGCAGCAAAATGGTCTATCTGAGCACGGACTATGTTTTTGACGGGACAGGGACTGAACCCTGGAAGCCTGACTGCAAGGATTACAGCCCCCTCAACGTATACGGACAGTCGAAGCTCGAGGGTGAATTTGCTGTATCAGAGACTCTAAAAAAATACTTCATCGTCCGGATCGCATGGGTCTTTGGCATCAACGGCAAGAACTTTATCAGGACCATGCTTGATATAGGAAAAAAATACGACACGATCCGGGTCGTCAACGATCAGATCGGAACTCCGACCTATACTCTCGATCTCGCGAGGCTTCTCGTGGATATGATCGAAACGGAGAAATACGGATATTACCATGCGACCAACGAGGGCGGCTTCATCTCCTGGTATGATCTCGCCTGCGAAGTGTTCCGGCAGGCCGGCTATCCCACAAAGGTGGTCCCTGTGACAACACAGGAATACGGTCTCTCGAAAGCCGCCAGACCCTTTAACAGCCGCCTGGACAAGTCAAAGCTTGCGGAAAACGGCTTTACCCCCCTGCCGGACTGGAAAGATGCCGTCCGCAGGTACCTTGAGGCCTGCCTTTCCTGACTTTACAGGGAATCAATCTTTTCCAGGAAATTGATTATTCCAGGAATTGATCCTTTCTGGAAACCAACTTTTTCCAGAAAATTGATCCTTCCAGGAAAACAATCTAATCCAGGAAATCAATGGAAAACACAGGAAATATGTGATAAGAAAGCATGATAAGTGAACATGATTTAACAATTTTTCCTTTGTTTTTTCATATTTATCAATTATGTTTATCAATTATGATCCTGAGACCAGCCCCCGGATGTACAAACGGACAGATACGGGAAGTTTCTGGAAAGTCATCTATATGCGGCAGATACTGGTGCCATAGGTGGGAAATTTCCGGGGCGGAACAGGAGAGTATCATCAGAGAGGACAGACGAAAATTGGGACAGATCACAGTGACAAAAACAGAAATCGACGGCCTTCTCATCGTAGAACCTCAGGTCCACAAGGACGACCGCGGTTTTTTTATGGAGACCTATAATCAGAAAGATATGCAGGAGGCAGGGTTGGATATGATCTTTGTCCAGGACAATCACAGTATGTCTGTCCGCGGTGTCCTGCGCGGCCTGCATTTTCAGAAACAGTACCCCCAGGGCAAGCTTGTGAGAGTTATCCGGGGAGAGGTTTTTGATGTGGCTGTTGATCTGCGCGAAAACAGTCCCACATTCGGAAAATGGCACGGAATCATACTTTCCGAAGAGAATAAAAAGCAGTTTTATATTTCAGAGGGCTTTGCCCACGGCTTCCTGGTCTTGAGCAAAACCGCCGAGTTTCTTTACAAGGTCACGGATTTTTATCGGCCGGGAGATGAAAGCGGACTGGCCTGGAACGATCCTGAGATCGGGATTGAATGGCCTCAGGTCACCGGGACCTACAGAGGAAACGCCGACAGCGAAGGATACAGTCTGGAGGACGGCACCCCTCTCATTCTGAGTGAAAAAGACAAGTACTGGAAAGGGCTGTCAGAGACTTTCCACTTCGGAGTGTAGAAATTTACTTTGTGGTGCAGGAATCTGCCCCGAATAAAGAAACTCAATTCGGAGTATAGGAATATACAAAGGAAGAACCTATGAAACAGAAGACACATATTTTTGCAGTCTGCGCTTACGGGGAGAGCCCCTATCTGGATGAATGCGTGCGTTCGCTCCTGGCCCAGACCGTAAAATCGGAGATCATTCTGGTGACCTCCACTCCCAATGACCACATTCGCAAGTGTGCGGACAGGTATGGTCTCAGAGTTCTGGTCAACCACGGTCAGGGCGGAATCACCCAGGACTGGAATTACGCTTATACCCATTCCCATGCCAGGTATGTCACGATCGCTCACCAGGATGATTTTTATGAGCCCGATTTTCTGGAAAATGCCCTTAAAAGGCTGGAAAAATCGAGAAAGCCGCTGATCTTTTTCACTGACTATTTTGAGATCAGGGATGGTGTGCGGGTCTATAAAAACCGCCTGATGTTCATCAAACGGCTGATGCTGCTGCCCATGCTTTTACCGGGGGCGGAGCACTCCAGGTGGATCCGCCGCAGGATCCTTTCCTTTGGCACGCCCATCTGCTGTCCTTCTGTCACCTATGTTAAAAAGAACCTGCCTTACGCAGTATTCCAGCATACCTTCCTGGCCTGTGAGGACTGGGAAGCCTGGGAGATGATCTCCAAGATCAAGGGGGATTTTCTCTACTGCACAGAACCTCTGGTGGGCCACCGCATCCACGAAGAATCCGTGACGACCTCTATTATCCGAAGCCACCAGCGCAGCAATGAAGAGATCATCATGTTCCGCAAGTTCTGGCCGGAATGGATCGCCCGTATCCTGAACAGGGAGTACGCGAAAGCCCAGAGTTCCAACGAACTGGAAGACGAAGAATGACAGAAGAAGGACAGAAGAATGACAAGAGGGACGGCTCTTCTGTCACATTAACAAGTGGCGGAGAGCGGTCCTTTTTTTAACTCTTTCCAGGAGATATGGCTCAACATCAACATCCTCCCGGGGGACCAGCAGACTGCAGGAACCGTCCTTCCAACCGCATACCAGGGGATGCAGACATCTATCGCTGCAATTGGACCAAGTAGTTTGCAGGAACCATCCTTTTAACCGTCCTTTCAGCTTTCATTAGTTCCACATCTGATCGATACGATATGAATAAACTGTCTAAAAATTATCTGATGACAGGCGGGTATCAGCTCCTGAACATTCTGATCATGCTGATCATCACCCCCTATTTGACGAGGACGCTGGGGAGCCAGAGCCTGGGAATCGACGCCTATGTCCTGTCGATTGTCCAAATCTGTCAGATCATGGGGTCTCTGGGGAGCACTGTCTATGCCAACAGGGAGATCGCCTACGTCCGCACAGACAAAAACCGGCTCACCTGCGTGTTCTGGGAGCTCTTTATCCTCAGGATCCTGCTGGGGAGCATCGTCACGGTCTTTTATCTGGTGATCGCCTTTCATTCCGCCTACAAGGCTGTTTTTCTGATCCAGCTGATCACTCTGCTCAGCTATTATCTGGATGTCTCCTGGCTGTATATCGGGACAGAGGACGTCGCTCCCCTCACGCTCTGCAGTGCAGTCGTGAGGCTCTGCACCACGCCCCTGATCTTTCTATTTGTAAAAACACCCGCCCACCTGAACCTTTACGTCGCCATTTACGCAATGACCCTTGCCCTGATCTGCGGGATCCTGCTCTTCGGGGCCCGCAAAAGGGTCGGCAGACTGCCCTTCGGACAGCTGAATCTCGGACGGCACTTAAAACCCGTCATCGCCCTGTTTCTGCCGCAGGCGGCGTCTTCCCTCTATGTCATGTTTGACAAGACGATGCTCGGCCTTCTGGCCTCCGATTTTTCCAGAGTCTCGATCTATGAAAAACCGGAACTGATCGTCAAGGCGCCCACGGTCCTGGCAATGGCCCTCACGACCGTGACCATGCCCCGCATCGCCTTCTGCCATGCCCGCGGCCGCAAAGAAGACATCCGGGACCTGGTCCGCAGCTCGTTGGAGCTGGTTTTCCTGCTCTTTATCCCGATCAGCGCAGGAGTCGCGATCGTGGCTCCGATCTTTATCCCGGCTTATCTCGGACCTGCCTATATGGACAGCGTCCGGGTCGTCTGGATCTTGGCTCCGATCATCCTGGCGATCGCTATGACCAACGTGAGCGGATCCCAGTTCCTGACCGGCTGCAATGAGACAGGATATTTGAGCCTGTCCTATCTGGTGAGCGCTGTCTTTAACATCGTGGGAAACTTCTTCCTGATCCCCCACTTGGACGAGATCGGGGCTTCCTTTACGACGCTCGGCGCGGAATGGCTGGTCGTTCTCATACAGTTCAGTGCCATGTACCGGATCCTTGGCAGGATTGGCATCCGGCAGATTGCCTGTAAAAAGCTGATCGCGGGGGCAGTCATGTCCGCAGTAATCCTCCCGCTCCCTAAACTCCTCGGCAGTACCCTGCCGGTCATGCTCCTGCAGATTGCCGCCGGGGCAGTAGTCTATTTTATAGCCCTTGTCATCATGAAGGACAGCGGCCTGTACCACAGGCTCAATATGCTGCGGAACAGGGAAGGATAGCTCCTCTGACCGCAATTTGATCAATATAAGGACGGAATTCCTGACTGCGTTTTGATCATTAAAAGGACAGCATTCCTGACTGCACTTTAGATAACAATCAATATATGGAAAGGCAGAATCACTATGCTGAGTTTACCCTTCAGAAAGTATCCCATCGGCCTGCAGGATTTTTCAGGGCTGCGCCGGGACGGTTACATTTATATTGATAAGACTTCTTACATATTCCTTCTCGCCCACACCGGCAAGCAGTATTTCCTGAGCCGTCCAAGACGGTTTGGGAAAAGCCTTTTTTTATCCACTCTGCGCGCCTATTGGGAAGGTAAAAAAGATTTGTTTGAGGGCCTTTCTGTCGAGCGCCTGGAAAACAGCAATCCGGAAGCCTGGGAGGCATATCCTGTTTTTTACATTGATTTTAACAGGGACGACTTTGAAAAGCCTCGCGATTTGACTTTAAAATATTCAAACAAAAACGATAGTATTAAAGGACCAGGAACCACGAAAAACCAGGGAACACCTTCCTGTTCCCCGGAGGGCATTCTGGAAGCTGCCACGAAAAATCAGGAAACACCTATCTGTTCCCTGGAGGGTATTCTGGAAGCTCATCTGGAGGAATGGGAGGAAGAATACGGATGCCGTAAAAAAGAAGCATCCCTGGCCGTCCGCTTTCAGAATCTTTTAAAAACAGCTGCTGAAACGCAGGGAAAACGCTGCGTCGTCCTTGTCGATGAATACGACAAGCCCCTTCTGGAGGCGCTCGGGGACAAGGAGCGTGAAGATCACTACAAAGCAGTGTACAAAGGCTTTTTCAGTGCTCTCAAAAGTTATGAAAAATACCTGCAGTTTGTCTTTATAACGGGCGTTACAAAATTCAGCAAAATCAGTATTTTCAGTGATTTGAACCAGCTCGAAGATATCTCCTTTGATGAAGATTACGCAGGCATCTGTGGGATTACACAGGAGGAAATGCTGGGGACCTTTGCCTCTGAGATACACAAAATGGCAGAGGGGCTGGAAATGACAGATGATGAATGCCTGAAAAAACTGAAAGAGACCTATGATGGATACCGTTTTTCATCCGGTCCGACCAGTGTTTACAACCCTCACAGCCTCTTGAATGCCTTTAAAAAGAGAAAGCTCGGTTTTTACTGGTTTGAAACCGGCACGCCGACCTTCCTTGTCAGAAAGCTCAGAGAGTTGAACTTCGATGTGCGTAAGCTTTCGGATCTTTCTCTCCAGACGACTGAACGGGTGCTTTCCGATTACAGGGAGGATAATCCTGACCCGATCCCGCTCCTGTACCAGACTGGATATTTATCGATCCGGGATCATGACCGCGCCGCAAATATTTATACCCTGGGCTTCCCGAACAGCGAAGTGGAATATGGCTTTTTGGAGAGCCTGATGCCTGAGTATGTTGCGGATTCAGGAGCCGGTTCCGGCAAAGATATTCTTTCCATCAAAAGATATCTGGAAACAGGAGACCTGGGCCGCCTGCGGGATGCTCTCACTGCGCTTTTTGCAGGCATACCCTACACAAAACAGGAAGATCCGTTTGAGAATTATTTTCAGTCTGTCATTTACATTGTATTCACGCTGCTTGGCCAGTATGTCCAATGTGAAGTGCACAGTTTTCAGGGGCGGGCAGACTGCATTGTTGAGACAAAAAAGTATGTTTATCTGTTCGAATTTAAACGCGATGCTACTGCAAAAGAAGCTCTGAAACAGATTGAGGACAAAGGCTATGCGCTTGTTTATCAGGCGGACACCAGAACACTGTATCGTGTCGGAGCCGGATTTGATTCAAAGAACCGTATGCTCACTGATTGGGAAGTGTATTAACGATATCAAGTGAGCTGACGATATCAAGTGAGTTAACGATATCAAGTGAGCTGACGATATCAATTGAGTTAACGACTTCAAGTGAATTAACGGTATCAGGTGAATTAATGTTATCAGGGAGAAGAATGAGTAAAAAAGCCACAATCATTATTCCTGTCTACAACGGGGAACAGTTCCTTGCGCGGTCAGTCCGCGATATCTTCCGCCAGACTTACGAGGATATTGAACTGATTACTATTGATGACGGTTCGGCAGACGGCTCTTTGAAGCTTCTGAATAAGCTTGCCGCGTCTGCCCCGGCACACAACATTTCCATGCGCGTTTTCACTCAGCCCAACGCGGGCATCTGCGCCACGCGAAACCGCGGCCTTGATCTTGCGACCGGGGACTATATCCTGTTTATGGACCAGGATGACCGCATGAAAAAGGACTGTGTGGAATCCCTGGTCACGACACTGGAGCAGGAAAAAGCGGACATGGTGATCGGCGGCCACCTGCTGGTCGATGAAAAGAACGGACGTATCCTGGAAAAATGGCAGTATGACACAGGCACACCCTGGCACAAGTACCGCAATTCAGCCCCTTGGGGAAGAGTATACAGAAGAGAGATCATTGAGCAGAACAAACTCCGCTTCATGCAGACCCGGATCAGCGAGGATTTCTATTTCAACGTAGTCTATATGAGCTGCTGTACAAAAGTCCACGTCACGCCTTATATCGGCTACGGATGGACCTACCGGGCCTCCTCGGAATCCCACCATAATATGAGCCGGTACGCTTTGGACAGAAACCCCCTTCCCATGCTCTCTCAGACCCTGCAGGACATGAAGCGCCCGAATTCTCTTGAGCCTGACCTGCTGGAATACATGTTTATCAAGCACATTGTCTGGTATCTCCTCTTTACTGCAAAGGGGACACCGCGAAGCATTCTCCGCGACATGCACGATTCCTGCTTCGCATGGCTGGAAGAAAATTTTCCTGATTATGAAAAAAATCCTCAGCTGATTCGCATGGGACCCCATGGAGAGACCCTGAAGGTCCGCGGCATCGTCCGGACGGCCGTCACACTTCACAGCGCGGGACTTTTTCTTCCCTTCCTGAAGGCATATTCAAAACTATAGGGGAACCCTGTAAACCCCGATAAACCCCTATAAAACCTGTAAAGACCTATAACCTGAAAAATGAACCTCCCGAACACAATCACAGGAAGTTCATTTTTTTTCCACAGAATGCCTGATTTTCTGTCCTAAGATACAACATGAAAACTATTGTCATATGATATGATATTAAAATCATTGTCCTGTGAAACAGCCCTGCGTGCGATATTGTCCTGCGCCACTGGCTTGTGATACAGTCCTGCGGTATTGTCTGCGATATTGTCCTGCAATACTGTCCTGCGATATCATATGACATCATCAGAGCATTCAAAAGCCAGCTAATGTGACTGCATTGCTGAAAGCTCTCAGAACAGAGTCTATCTTGCAGGTCTGCAGCTGTGAATATGAAAGAGTAAAAATGGGAAAAAAAGATCCAGAGCATAAAGCCTTGATTCCCCTGGTCATTCCGGCCTACGAGCCGGATGAGAGAATGACGAAGCTTTTTGAGGAATTCAAAGAAAAGGGGATCCACGATGTGATCCTGATCGATGACGGAAGCGGAGAAGCTTACCGGGAGGTTTTTCAAAAGGCGGAGGAGATCCTGAAGGAGATTGGAGGCGAACTCCTTACTCATGAAAAGAATAAAGGAAAAGGGGGGGCAATCAGGACGGCCTTTGCTCACGTACTTGAGAAGTATCCGGAGGCTATCGGTGTGGTCACGGCAGATTGTGACGGACAGCACCACGTGGAGGACATCCTGGCGATCATGCGCAGGCTGTCGGAAAAGCCGGACTGCCTGATCGCGGGCGTCCGCAGGTTTGACGGTGAAGACGTACCGTGGAAAAGCGCCTTTGGCAATAAGCTGACCGCGAAAGT
This sequence comes from Sarcina sp. DSM 11001, assembly GCF_900101015.1. Lineage (GTDB taxonomy): Bacteria > Bacillota > Clostridia > Lachnospirales > Lachnospiraceae > CAG-791. Next base: position 72,661 of record NZ_FNFZ01000012.1, read on the forward strand.
CGTAAGTTATATCTCGGGGATCAGGATCAGCGATACCCAGTGCGGCCTGCGAGGCATTCCGCGGAGCTTCATGAAAGAGCTTCTGAATGTCCCCGGGGACGGTTTTGAATACGATACCAGAATGCTTCTGGAATCAGCCGGGAAATACCCGATCGAGGAGGTCGGGATCCAGACAATCTATGACTCAAAGGAGAACCACCAGACTCATTTCAGGCCGGTGAGAGATTCCATACGGATCTACAGAATCCTGGGAGCAAGATTTATCACCTTTATTTTTGCCTCCCTCTCTTCCAGCGTCGTAGACATTGGGCTGTTTGCCCTGTTCTGTCGGCTTTTCCGGAGAGGAATCCTGCAAATGCCGGCCATTCTGAGCCGCGTGCCCTATGTCGCCGCCGCGACAGTCCTGGCCAGGATCCTGTCCTGTACATACAACTTTACCGTCAATTACAAGGTTGTTTTCCAGAGCAGCGAGCATGTCGGCCGCAGCGCCGCAAGATACCTCGCACTGGCTGCTTTCCAGATGAGCCTCAGCGCCCTCCTCGTGACGGGAGGAGTCCTGCTCCTGCCTGCCCTGCCGGAAGTGCTCATAAAAGTAGTTGTCGACACCTGCCTGTTCCTGATCAGTTATTATATACAAAGAAAATATGTGTTCTGATATTATGTACAATGTGTTCTCAAATTAAAAGATTGTACTATGCACCTTGCTTTTGACTTGTAGCAGAATGCGGAAAAGAAAAGCGATTTCTCACAGGCAGTAGTTACCTTTCTCCCCTACAGCGGCTATATCGCTTTGCGACATACCGTCTCCGCATGCCCAGAGTCTCTCACTTGGAAGTCTGGCTCTAATTACAAGAAAAATCCGACCGGAGCCGGATTTTTCCTGATATGTAAGTCAACAGTCCTTGTTCTTTAAGTAAGTCAGTGCACTTTTGGGGTAGTCAGCGCATTTTTAATGAGAATTGCCAGAGCTGCCCAGAAAATGAGGGATTCTGGATTCATATTGAAGAAGAGCTCGTTGTCAAACATGGCGGTGATGGCTCCGGCCACGACTATCAGCAGGGAAAAGAGAAATTCCAGAGACAGGGATCTGCTCCGCAGGATCTGTTTGAATACAGCATGTGCGCACCGGACAATAAAGATAATCAGCAGGGCGAGGCCCAGAAAACCGGTAGCAACGAAAACGCGCAGGTAACCACTGTGCGTGTGGTAGACATACCCTGTTTTGTAGAGGTCCGGCTGGTGTCTCCTGATGATCCGGCAGATATAGAGCTCAGGATGGATCTTCTGGATGACAAACCCTGCGTTTTCAGGAGAAAACCCGATCAGGCCGATCTCTCCGGCCATGCTCAGATAATTTGACCAGATATCCCTTCTGCCGTTGGAAAGTTCACCGCCTTTATACCTGCGGTCGAGGAGACCTTCCTCCTGGGTGTTTTCTGTGTCTTCTGCTTTTTCTCCAGCCGCTTCCTTTTCCTTGTCTTCCTCTTTTTCAGCAAAAATAAACGCAGCAGTTTCACCTTCTTTTAAAGCAATATTTACAGCAGTTTTTCCAGAAGATTTATCTGTAGAAGGTTTTTTTATTTTTCTGCTGGTATTTGATGTGTGATCAAAGTCCGATGTAAAAGCAGAGTCCGATGCAAAAGCAGATTCCAATGCAAAAGCAGATTCCGATGCAAAAGCAGAGTCCGATTTAAAAGCGACAGCCGGAGCGAGGGACTCTGCAACCAGCGAATGCATTCCTGATAAACCGGTCTTAATACCGGAAGCAGGAGAGCCGGAAACCAGACCTTTGATTGCCAGATCATTGGTTGCCAGATCATTGATTAACTGATCCCTGCCCGGCAAATCGTTGTCTGGCTGGTCATATATTGACTTCCCGGTTGTTATTTCTGCCGTGTCATCACCTCCGGTTCCGGAGAACAGGGGCGGGATATGGGCGGCGATCAGTCTGGTCCCCATATATAAGACCAGGAAGATGATCACCGAAGCTGCGGCCGCCTGTAGTGAGAAGGGAAGGCTGCGCCGCAAAGCGAGTTCCCGGTTTTTCCATAAAAAGAGGAGAGTGCCGGTAAAAAGCACAAGGCCAAAGGCAAGAGCGGCGTTTCGGGAGCCGCTGATGACAATGTAGGGGAAAAAGGGCAGGCTGAACAGGACGATAAAAATCCTGACGAAGCGGCTGCGCAGCCTGATGAAATAATAGGCTCCGATAATGAGGAGCATCAGGCCGGTGACTGATCCGTATTCCGGATACCCGAATACACCGAAGAGCCGGTGCCGGGCAAAGCCGACCCCGCCCAGCCAGGGAGTAGTGGCATAGTTGGGACCGTCTTCCCCGATCTGAAGGACAAACTGGGCCAGAGACAGCCAGCTCGCGACGCTCCAGATGACCAGAAGAATCATATAGGTGACTGTGACAAAAACCAGGAGCCTGCGCCTCTTCACCCGGAACAGGGCGCCGTAAAACAGGCAGGACAGGGTCAGCATCCACTCGATCGTGACCAGATTGTTCCTGTAGCCGTACTCCAGCTGAACGAGGGAAGAGACTGCCGCGATCAGACATATGCCGTACAGGCAGAAAACACCCGGCACCTGGCGCAGCCGGCGGGCCAGAATCAGATTGGCGACCGTCAGAAAGACACCGATATACCGAAGGTATCTGATCATCTGCCGCAGAGGGGTTTTAGAAACTAAGTTGATAAAGGGCACGATCACATACAGGGAGTACCAGATTATACAGAAGCCCGTAAAAATTAGGATCGCATATTCAAGAAAAAGAAGAAGCCTTCTGTCTGCTGAGGCGGCCTGCACCGGATCAGCGGAAACAGAGGATTTTTTATAGCGTTTTACCATGATAACTCCTGAACGGAATACTCCTGACTATCACAGGTCAACCAGGGTCGGATTCTGACTTGTTTTCTAAAAGACAGGTACGACAGGTACCTGACCCGGACAAAGCGGAACATTGACCGGGAACGATTGAAAACAGGAATGTACCTCATTTTATGCCAATAATCGTAGCTTTGTCAAACCGCTGCCTGCGTTGACAAATACCGGGATTCGTAGTTTAATGTTCATATCTGTGCAGACGTAAATAGCGCTGGCTATGGCAGTTTTTTATATTACGGCAGTTAAAAATATGATATTTTCATATATTTTTGAATATGGCATAGAATACTGTTTTCCTATAGAATAGTGAGCGAGATGAGAATACAGCCGATAGGATAGATGACCCTGTCGGCGATTTTGCTATGTCTGCATATTTGTTTTCTATCTATACGGTATTTAATATACGGCAGGCCCGCGGAATGTCGCAGCAGGGATTATTGCGGCGGGTATACCTGCAGGTATGCACCGCGGTATTGTTCCACTTTATGGACAGGGTTAGTAAATTATGAATGATTTAAATGAAAAAAAGAACACACAGGCAGACCCCGGCAGTCTGGACAGTTTGAGGGAAGAGTTCGGGGCAGACAACAAACATTTCCAGCGCTGGCAGGTGATCAGCCTCCTGCTCATGGTCTACGACGCGGTGGCTGTCAATATCGCCTATCTGGCCGCCCTGTGGCTGCGCCACGACTGCCAGTTCAGCGCCATCGAGGCACGTTTTCTGAACCCCTGGAAGGGATTTGCGCCATTCTATACTGTGGCCGCCCTCCTGGTCTTCTGGTTCCTGCGTCTGTACAAGAGTGTCTGGAGATTCGCCAGCTACACAGAGCTGGTCAGGATCTGTATGGCTTCAGTCATCACGTTCGTCATCCATACTGTGGGAATCACGATGATGTACCGCCGCATGCCGATGACCTACTACTTCTTCGGCGCGATCCTGCAGTTCATCCTGATCATAGGAGTGCGGTTCTCCTACCGGTTCGTACTGTTGATGACCAACAGGGACAAAAATACCAGCGAGACAGCCAGGCACCGGATCATGCTGATCGGAGCCGGTTACGCGGGGCATATGATCCTGAGGGACATCAAGGAATCGCAGGAGATCGGGGAGAAGGTCGTCTGCATCGTCGACGACAGCCCCAATAAGTGGGGACGTTTTATTGACGGAATCCCGATCGTCGGAGGCCGCGACTCTATCATGGAAGCGGTCGAGAGATACAGTGTGGACAAGATCTATATCGCGATCCCCAGCGCCACCGCAGCCCAGCGCCGCGACATCCTGGCCATCTGCCAGGAGACCGGGTGTGAACTCAAAAACCTTCCCGGCATGTACCAGTTGATCCTGGGACAGGTCAAAGTCTCCGCCATGAAGGACGTCTCGGTCGAGGATCTTCTGGGACGTGAGCCTGTGAAGGCGGACATGAAAGAGGTCTTTTCCTTTATAAATGGAAAACGAGTTCTCGTCACCGGTGGCGGCGGATCCATCGGTAGTGAGCTCTGCCGCCAGATCGCAGCCCACGACCCCGCTCAGCTCATCATTTTTGATGTCTACGAAAACAACGCTTATGAGATCCAGCTTGAACTGCGCGAGAAGTATCCGAATCTCGATCTGGAGGTCCTGATCGGGTCTGTCCGCGACAGCAGGCGGATGTTTGAACTCTTTGAGCACTACCACCCGCAGATCGTCTACCACGCCGCCGCCCATAAGCATGTCCCGCTGATGGAGGACAGCCCCTGTGAGGCGATCAAAAACAACGCCATCGGCACTTACAAGACCGCCTATGCGGCCATGGTCCACGGCTGCGAGCGCTTTGTCCTGATCTCCACCGACAAGGCCGTCAATCCCACTAACATCATGGGTGCCAGCAAGCGCCTGTGCGAGATGATCATCCAGAGCTTTGACCACAAGATCAAGGAGGGAAAAGCCTCCGAGATCCCCCAGCTCTTCACCCATTACGGCAAGGAAGATGCTGATAAGGACGGCACAGGAAGGGTCTTCAAAGATATAAAGACGGAATTTGTCGCCGTCCGTTTCGGCAACGTGCTGGGCAGCAACGGCTCTGTCATCCCGATCTTCAAAAAGCAGATCGAAAAGGGCGGTCCTGTCACCGTGACCCACCCTGATATCATCCGCTATTTCATGACCATTCCCGAGGCGGTCAGCCTCGTGATGCTCGCGGGTACCTATGCCCATGGCGGTGAGATTTTCGTCCTCGACATGGGAAGCCCGGTCAAGATCGACACCCTGGCCAGAAACCTGATCAGGCTTTCGGGCTTCAAGCCTGACATCGATATCAAGGTCGAGTACACCGGCCTGCGCCCCGGCGAGAAGCTCTATGAAGAGAAGCTCATGTCCGAGGAAGGCCTGAAAAAGACGGACAGCGACCTGATCCACATCGGCTGCCCCATCCCCTTTGAGACAGATGATTTCCTGAAACATCTCGGCACCCTGATGAATATCGCCTACGCCAACAAAGAGGACATCATCCGTTCCAAGGTGGAAGAGATGGTATCCACCTATCATCCTGAAAAAGCGGACAGCGGAGCTGTCAAGGATTCCACTTACGAGAAGCTGGTCGAGCAGGATGACAACTGATGACCTCAGGACATTAAGAGTTCCTGAAACATCAGCATTAATTCCTCTCCGGCGGACACAAATACTGGACACAAATATTAATCTGATCCCTTCCGGCGGACAAAAAGAGCTGCTATGCTATGGTGCCTCTCCGGCGGACACAAAACATTAATCTGATCCCTTCCGGCGGACAAAAAGCAACACGGTAATAATTATTCCGGCGGACAAAAAGAAAACAGAAGCATAATCAGACAAATTACTAATAATCAGTCAGGAGAAAACACATGAGAATTCTGTTTGTAGTTGCCCACCCGGACGATGAAGTACTGGGAGCAGGCGCAACGATTCATAAGCTCGCACAGGAAGGACATGAGATTGCTGTGTGCACGATGGTCAACCACGCAGCAGCAAGGGTCAACCTGTCGGCCACCCTCCAGGATGACCAGGCAAAGGCCTTCGAGATCATCGGCGTTCAGAAAAGCTATGCGGGCGACTTCCCCAATATCCAGATGAACACCATTCCCCACCTGCAGCTGGTCCAATTCATAGAGGCCGCCATCGGGGACTGGGGGGCAGAAGTCCTTTACACCCACCATCCGACAGACACCAACAATGATCACGGCATGACCTCCTATGCCTGCCAGGCGGCAGCCCGGCTCTTCCAGAGAAAAGAGCATCTGCCCGCCCTGAAACAGTTTTCCTATATGGAGGTCCTCACCTCTACAGAATGGTCCTTTGATTCCTCCTCCAACCGCTTCACACCCAATATGTTTGTCGAGGTTGGGAAAGAAGGCATCGACATCAAACTGAAAGCCCTGGAGGCTTACACAGGCGTGATGCACCCCTATCCCCATCCCAGGTCGGCAGAAGCCCTGACCGGGCTGGCCGCTTACCGGGGCGCTCAGGCCGGCTGCTGTTACGCAGAGGCTTTCGAGACCGTTTTCTGCCGGATCTAATCGGTGACTCTGATCAATGGGTTTAATTGATGATTTGATCAATGAATTTGATCGATGCATCCCATTTATGCAATCTGATCGATGGATCTTCGGCGTATCAGCCGTATCCATTTTGTGCCCAAATACCTACTTTGTGCCCAATTGACCCCGCAGCCCATGGAGGTAAGGAACATGAAAAAAAGAGTCAGAAAACCGGGTATAGGCTACCAGGCCATGAAGCGCACATTCGATATTGCGGCCTCCGCAGCAGGGCTTGTCCTCACAAGCCCCATTTTTGCTGCCTCCGTCATCGGGATAGAACTCTCCGATCCGGGCCCGGTGTTTTATTTTGCCAACCGCGCGGGCAAGGACAACAAGACATTCAAAATGTTCAAGTTCCGCTCCATGCGCGTCGACAAAAACGCTGATGAAAAAAGCCTGCGCCCCGACCAGGACAGAATCTTCCCCTTTGGCCGGATCATGAGATCCACCAAGATCGACGAGCTCCCGCAGTTGCTCAATGTCTTTCTGGGGACAATGGCAGTCGTGGGTCCCAGGCCTGCCGCTGTTGACCAGATCCCTGTCACCAGGGGAGGAAAGAACGCGATCGTGGCCGCGATCAAGCCTGGTCTGACGACCCCCGCCGCCCTCTACGACTACCTCTACGGAGACATGATCGAGGACGAAGACGAATACATGGAAAAGGTCGCTCCCACCCGCCTGGCCCTGGACAGATACTATCTGGAGAAACAGAGTGTCAGCTATGACATGAAGATCATCTGGTACACAGTCCTGTGCATCATGGGCACGATCCTCAAAAAGCCCCCTGTCTTCATTCTGGAAGAAATGATCGATGCAGTCGACGGCGACCGGAGAGCTCTCGAGGAAGTGAGAGAAATGCTGGTCAAAGAGGGCAGAAAAGAAATGAAAAAAGCCGGCAGAAAAGTGCCGGAAACAGTCTGAATGCGTCATCGGAAAAGTATCCAAAAAGGAATAAGCAAAGATGAAAATACTCGTTACCGGCGCGAAGGGTATGATCGGGTCGCATCTGGTGACCGCGCTTCTCGCGGAAGGATATGAAGTGGTCGGTGTCGACCGCGCGGGGGAAGACTCCCGCAGCAAAATGCTCAGCTTTTTCAAGGCGGACCTTGCCGACCGGGAGGGCCTGTGCAGGATCATGGACGAGAACGGTGTTGACCGCGTCATCCACCTCGCTGCCCTGGCTCATACAGACGGGGAACCCGACCTGTCCTGGGAGAGATACTACCACATCAACGTCGAGTGCGCGAAGAACGTATTCGAAGCGGCAGGAGACAGGCCGGTGCTCTTTATCAGCACGATCGATGTCTACGGCTTCTTTGATGGCAAAAAGCCCGTGACCGGCAAGACCAGGATCCACCCCGTCTCCAACTACGCAAAGAGCAAAGCCCTCGCCGAAAAAGAGTGCAGGAAGCTCAGCCATTATTCCATCTACAGGCTAAGCCCCGTTTATACGGATGAAGTCAAACGGGATATCCAGAAGCGGTACTATCTGAAATACCCCGGGATCGCCTATCAGATTGGCAAAGGATCGGAGTACGAGGTCCTCAACGTCCGCAAGGCCGTCGCCGAGATGGTGGACTGGTGCGGGCAGGAGCCCCGCAACAACGTCCGTATCATAAAGGACGACCGTCCCATGTGGACTCCGGACTATATAAAAAGCGAAAAAGAGGCCGGAAGGGCACGTATCGTGCTCCACATCCCCCGCTGGATGGTCAAATGCGGTTATGTCGTCCTCAGACGGGCCCTTGGCCGAAACGAGAAGACTTACCTCCTCAACAAGGCCGTCTATCCCCTTAAAAGCGAGTGATGACCGCGGTAACTGCACGGTGATAACATAAAAACAATAAGACATACGACAAAATAACATATAAGCGCCCTTCCTCTTCAGGAAAGACAGGAGACACAATGAGCCAGGAAAAGATTTTGACCATATCTGTCGCCGCATACAATGTTGAGAGCTATATTGCGGAAAACCTCGACTCGATCCTTATTACAGACGTCAGGGACGAGATCGAAGTCCTCGTCGTGGACGACGGAGGGAATGACGGCACTCTCGAGATCGCCAGAAAATATGAAGAGCAGTATCCCGGTATCATCCGTGCCGTCCACAAGGAAAACGGCGGATACGGCTCTGTCCAGAATTACAGCATGCAGAACGCGTCCGGGAGATTTTTTAAGATCCTGGACGGGGATGACTGGGTCGACAGGGAAGGCCTGACAAAGCTCGTGGAATACCTCAGGGACACGAAGGCGGATGCGGTCGTCACGGATTACCTCAAGGGTCCGGACAAAGATTCCCTGACCAGAGTCAGGGAATGGCGCAATTACAAAGAAGGCGCCCTGATGAAGCCCGACTCGGTCCACAGCAGGCCCGCAGGCATGTGGTCGCTGACCTACAGGACCAGCGTCCTGAGGAAGTCCGGCCTCGTCCTGCCCGAGCACACCCTCTACACAGACCGGATCTACGCGACCATCCCCTTCAGCTATGTCCGCGGCGTTGCCTATCTCGGCGATCCCGTCTACTGCTACAGGACCGGAAGGGACGGACAGAGCGTCAGCCGGGAATCCCGCATCAAACACATCGACGAATACCTGACGGTGACAGAGACCATGTGCCGGCACTACGCTCAGGCTCCTGACAGGAACAAAAACTATGTCCGCAGGAAGTGCTCCGATGCCTACAAGGTCACGATCAGGATCCTGCTCATGCTGCCCGCATCTGTCGAAAACCTGGACAAGATCGTACAGTACGAGAAAAAAATCAAAGAGATTTCAAAAGAAATCCACAAACGCAGTGCCTCTCCCAAGACAAGAATGGGCTGTGTCCTCACCTTCCTGAGATCAACAGGATACAAAGGATACTGGATCCTGGCGAACCTCCCGAAAAAGATGGTCGACCTTTGATATTGTTATAGCGTGAGACGGAGTAAAAAATGAATCGTGGTGAAACAAACAGCCTGCCCCTCCTGAACCAGATGGCAGGACCTGCTCTATTTTTATATTTCGTCTCCATTCTGCTGACGTACATTATGACGGCAGGTTTCCGCCAGGGCCTTTTTTACATGACGACAGCCCTGTGCGTTGGCATTTTTATCGTCTGGAAGGCCCGGAATGAGACACCCGTCGTGAACATGGACATCGTACTTTTTGCCTGCCTCTGCATGGTGACAGGACTCCTGAACTTTGTCCTGATCGGGAATATAACGCTCAAAAAGCTGCTCGAATGTGCCTTCCTCAACACAGCCACGGCGGCCATGCTGATCGAGATGAAATTTAACCGCAAGTGGCTCCTGTATTCCGTCTATATCTACTGCGTCCACTTCGCCATCAAGTTTGTCACGACAGGACTGGATGTGAGGGTGCTGCCCCGCTACAGCAACAACTTTATTTCGCTGATCATCATCATGCCGACAGTGATCTACTATGCGGTGAGCGAAGCCTACGGGGACAAGATCTCCTACATCCCCGCCTTTTGCGTATGGGTCATCTGCCTCCTCGCCAAGGGCAGGAGCGGGATCGGAGCAGCGACGATCCTTTTTGCCCTGATTTTTGTCTATGTGGAGACCAGGAGGGAAAGAAGCGGCTACAAACGCCCCGCAGTCCTGATCCTCAAAGCCCTTTACAGACTCCTGATCCTGCTGTTCCTTGCGGCTGCGGTCTACCTGGTTTTCAGCAGGTTTTCCGCCGTGATCACCAAGAAATTTACTAAGAGCGGCACGGACAACACGGAGCGTGCCATAATCTGGAAAGACTATTTCACTAATATGATCGGCCAGATCCGGTATGTTCTGTTCGGAACCTCCAAGGAAGGCCTGATCCTGGAAAACCTCTACGAAGGAAACGCGCACAATTCTTTTATCAACATACACATGTACAACGGCCTTCTGGTCATTATTGTCGTGCTGTATCTGATCAGAGCGGTCATTTTTGCTCTCAGAAAAAAAAGATGGGTGTTCCTGATCTGCATGGCAGCCTACTGCTTCAGGGGCAGCTTTGACAACGTATTCTGGTGCACAAAGGGAACGACCATGCTGATGTACTTCATGTTCTTCCCCGTCCTGTTTACAGCGGCACAGCCAAAAAAACTACCGGTATCGCGGTCAGCGCCGCCGTCGAAACCGCGGCAGCTGCCAAGTCCGGCACCGCTCTCGACAGCAGCCCGGAACCACTGACGGCAACATGTCCGGCGCCGCTCTCGACAGCAGTCCGGAACCAGTAACATGTTCATCACCGCTCTCAACAGCATCGCGGTGATCCCCAGGAGGGCCAAAAACATGAGATGTTTATACTACTGCTCGACACCCTTTCAGGTGCTCAATGCCCTGAACATGCATTACAACAAGATCCTCGCTCCCTCAGCAGATGACGTTGAGGATTTCAAGGGCGTGATGGTCATTGTGGATGTTTTTTCATCCGCCCGCAGGCTCGCGAAAAAGATCAAACAGGAGGGCCTCTTCGAGAAGGTTTTTCTGATCGATGAAGAAGATCACAAGAGCCACAACAACAAAGTGAAAAAAGCGTTCGGAATCGCGCGGGACACCTTTTTCCCTGAAAGACTCCTCAGACAGCAGTTCCGCCGCAAGTCCGCGGCCTTCCTCAGGAACAGGTTCGACTGCATTGTATCCAGCACATTTTCCCATCCGGTGGCTGCTCTCTGCACCGTCAATCCCGATGCGAAATACGTCATGATGGACGACGGCCTGGCCAGCTATTTCGGAAACTGGACAAAGCGGCTCCGCTCAGGGCCCTATCTGGCCATGCTCAAAGCCAGAAACCATGGGAAGGACGTCTCTGATCCCGAAGCCCTGTATGTCATGCGGACGGAGCTCTGCCACACAGAGCTGACCGACAACATCCTCCAGCTCCCCGATTTTTCACAGGGCTTCCTGGAGACCGCCTTCCGGATCTTTGAGATCCCGGACGACATCCCCGCCTACAGTCAGAGGGTTGTCTGGCTGGGACATGTCTCCGGCAATCCCGAGAAAAAGGCCGGCACCGTAAAGATGACAGAGGTCTTCAAAAAATATAAGGACGACGTGATCGCCCGCATCCATCCCAGAGAAAAAGAACTCGAACTCTATGAGGGGCTGGCGACCGACACCGACGGATACATGTGGGAGCTCCAGCTCAGCAAGACCTCCATGGAGGGCCGCCTTCTGGTCACCCTGGGATCTACCGGCGTCTTCACGCCCAAACTCCTCTACAACAGCGAGCCGAGACTGCTCTTCATGTATAAGCTGATCCCCCTTCCCAACGGATCAGCCCTTGACGAATTCCTGCAGATCGTCAGCCAGCTGAAAGAGTCCTATGCCCATCCCGAGCATATCTACGAGCCCGAGACCTGGGAAGAATTTGAAAAATTCATTCAGGAGTACCTGGACGAGACTTCGCCCGGCACCCTGAAATAAACATACAGGAGACCAACTATGGGATTTTCAATTAAAGGCGGATTCGCCCGCCTGATCGGCCATATCTTCTATGACAAAGCCTACCTCAAAGGCCGCCACTTTTCCGGCAGCTACAGCAACGGCTGGCGCAACGTCATGAGATATTTCTTTATCCAGAAGATCATCGGCATCAACCGGGGAGTACCCTTCCCGGTGGATTTCAGGATGCAGGTCGCGAACTGGAAAAACATCATTTTTGACCCGGATGAAATGAATGTCTTTTTCAAGATCGGCAACTACTACCAGGCAATGGACGCAAAGATCTATATCGGAAAAGGCGTACAGATCGCCAACGGAGTCGCCATCGTCTCCTCCAACCACGACCTCATGGACATCTCCGTCCACACAGAGGGCAAAGACGTGGTCATCGGAGACGAATGCTGGATCGCCTCCAACGCGGTCATCCTTCCCGGCGTCCACCTCGGTAAACACACGATCGTGGCGGCGGGAGCCGTCGTCTCAAAAAGCTTCCCCGAGGGCTGGTGCGTCGTCGGAGGCATCCCCGCCAAGGTCATCAAAAAACTCGATCCTCCCGAAGGAGAGCTGAAAGACCAGCCGGAAACAAACCAGCCGGTGGCAGAATGACCGTAAGAAGAACAGCAAAAATAAAAGACAAGAGTCGCAGTGAAAGACAGAGATAACAGTATACAGAGCGCATCAAAGGAGACAGAGAAAACTATGAAGCTATATGAATCACTGATCAATAAAAAAGAAAACCTCAGCGTTGTAGGCCTCGGCTACGTCGGTATGCCCCTCGCAGTCGCCTTTGCGGGCAAAGGCCTCAATGTTATCGGCTTTGACCTCAATGCCGAGAAGATCGGATTATACAAAGAGGGCAAGGATCCCACCAACGAAGTGGGAGACGAGGTCATCAAAAATACCACCGTCAACTTCACCTCCGACGAATCCATGCTCAAGACAGCAAAATTCCATGTTGTCGCAGTTCCCACACCCGTCAACACCGACCACACTCCCGACCTGACGCCCGTCATCGGCGCCTCCCAGATCGTGGGCAGGAATCTGGTACCCGGTTCCGTCGTCGTCTATGAATCCACCGTCTATCCCGGCTGCACCGAAGACGTCTGCATCCCGATCCTCGAGAAAGAATCCGGGCTCAAATGCGGCCCCGACTTCAAGGTCGGCTACAGCCCCGAGAGAATCAACCCCGGCGACAGAGTCCACCGCCTCGAGAACATCCACAAGATCGTCTCCGGCATCGACCAGGAAGCCCTGGAGACCATCAAGGCCGTTTACGACCTCGTCATCGAAGTCGGGACCTACCCCGTCTCCAACCTCCGCACCGCCGAGGCAGTCAAAGTCGTCGAGAACAGCCAGCGCGATATCAACATCGCCTTCATGAACGAACTCGCCATGGTCTTTGACCGCATGGACATCGACACCAACGAAGTTGTCGACGGCATGAACACCAAATGGAACGCCCTCGGCTTCAGACCCGGACTCGTCGGCGGCCACTGCATCGGCGTAGACCCCTACTATTTCACCTACGAAGCAGAGAAACTCGGCTATCACAGCCAGATCATCCTCAACGGCCGCATTGTCAACGACTCCATGGGAACCTACGTCGCTGACGCCGCCGTCAAAAAGATGATCGAAGCCGGCCAGGCTCCCAGAAAGAGCAAAGTCGTCATCCTCGGCCTCACCTTCAAGGAAAACTGCCCCGATACCAGAAACAGCAAGGTCAATGACATCATCCGCCGCCTTGACACCTACAGCATCGAACCCGTAGTCGTCGACCCCTGGGCTTCCGAGAGAGACGCCATGAAAGAATACGGCGTTACCCTCCACAGCATGGACGAGATCAAAGATGCCGACTGCATCATCGTCGCCGTTGCCCACAACGAATTCAAAGAACTGACCCTCGACGACCTCAAGAAGCTCTACAAAGCCGGCCCCGACAACGAGAAAGTCCTCATTGACGTCAAAGGCCTCTACAAGATCAAGGACCTCAAGGACTCCGGCCTCTGCTGGTGGAGACTCTGATCAGGAGACAGGGGGACGGTCCTTCTGTCCACTTGTAAATGTGGAGACAGGGGGACGGTCCTTCTGTCCACTTGTAAACAGTTGGACCAGAGGATGCTTCCCTATTCCATTAGTCAATACAAAGACTATGGCCAATAAAAAGATTATAGTCAATACAACAGACTGTAGTTAATACAAAGATTAGTTCTACGTTCTATAGTTTTAGTCTCGAAAAGCAGATTTACGTACATCAGGTATGTTCAGGCAGGAGGTAGTTCATGGATTGGTATAAAAACAAAGACAACGATGTCCTGGTCATAGGAGAGATCGCACAGGCCCATGACGGAAGCCTGGGAGCGGCGCACGCCTATATCGACGCCATCGCTGACGCCGGCGCCGATGTGATCAAGTTCCAGACCCACATCGCCGCTGCGGAGAGCACCAGGCAGGAGCCCTGGCGCGTGAAATTCAGCTATGAAGACGACCTCCGCTACGATTATTGGGAGAGAATGCAGTTCACCGAAGAGCAGTGGATCGGCCTCAAGGAGCACGCTGAGAATCGCGGCCTGATCTTCCTGAGCACCCCCTTCTCCGTCGACGCCGCGAAGATGCTCGACAGAATGGGCATGACCATGTGGAAGATCTCCTCGGGTGAGGTCAGCGACCCCTGGCTTCTGGAGTACATCCTCTCCACAAAGAAACCCATCATCTTCTCTACGGGCATGAGCACCAGAGAGGAAGTGGACGCGTACGCGAAAAAGCTCGCTTCCCACGGCGCGGAATACGCCCTTCTTCAGTGCACGACGAACTACCCTGTCGCGCCCGAAAGAGTAGGCCTCAACGTCCTCGACGAATTTATTCAGAAATACCCGGTCGTCGGCCTGTCCGACCACTCCGGAGAGATGTGGCCTTCCCTCGCTGCCGTCACCATGGGAGCCAAGATCATCGAGGTCCACGTCTGCCTGAGCAAATATGATTTCGGCCCGGACGTCCCCGCCTCCCTGACCAATGACAAATTCGCCGAGATGATCCGCGGGATCAGATTCATTTCAAAAATGAAAAACAACCCCGTCAACAAGGACGATCTCAGCTCCGAGCTGTCCAGAAACAGCCAGATCTTCGCCAAGAGCGTCTGCGCGAAGGTCCCGATCGCAAAGGGTACCGTCCTGACAAAAGATATGCTGGCCCTCAAAAAGCCCGCCAACGGCATTCCTGCCAGAGAAGTCAATTCCGTCCTGGGCAAAACCGTCAACAAAGACTTTGCTCCGGATGATTTCATCCAGTACGGAGATGTAGACTGATATAAAGAAATAAGCCGGGAGCTCAAATAAAAACGGCTGAGAAAAGACCGTCCGAAAAAACGGTACAGAAAAGAACGTCTTAAAAAAACGACTTAGAAAAAACCGTTTGAAAAAAGCTGAAAAAGAACTGGTAAAAGAAACAACAGACGCCGGAGACGGCATTCCACATGAGCACGAGGAGAGACCAGATGAGGAAAGTATGCGTAGTGATCACCGCGAGACCGAGTTATTCCAGAATCAAAGGAGCCATGCTCGCCATCAAAAACTCGCCTGACATGGAACTGCAGATCGTTGTGGCGGCATCCGCCATGCTCAACCGCTACGGCGACGCTTACAAACAGATCGAAGACGACGGATTCACGATCAACCGCAAGATCTTCAGTATTGTAGAGGGTGAAAATCCGGTCGCCATGGTCAAGACCACAGGCCTTGGCATGATCGAGCTCGTGACGGCTTTTGAAGACCTCAAGCCCGACGTCGTCGTCACCATCGCCGACCGCTATGAGACCATCGCCACCGCCATCGCGGCCTCCTATTCCAACATCCCCCTGGCCCACATCCAGGGCGGTGAAGTCACCGGCAACATCGATGAAAAAGTCCGCCACGCCATCACTAAGCTTTCCGACCTCCACCTGGTCGCCAGCGAACTGGCCGCGGAGAGAGTCATCAAGATGGGCGAAAATCCGAAAAACGTATTTGTCACAGGATGCCCTTCCATCGACCTGGCTAAAAAAGCCATCATGCCCGAGCTCGACTTTGATCCCCTCGAGAGATACGGCGGCAGCGGTGAAAAGAGATTCGCTCCCGAGGATTACTACATCGTCATCCAGCACCCCGTCACCGACGAGAGAGGCCTCGCCCGCAAGCAGGTCACCGAGACCCTGGAAGCCATGTACGAACTGGGCAAGCCCACCTACTGGATCTGGCCCAACCCCGACTCCGGTTCCGACGAGACCTCCAAGGGTATCCGTATGTTCAGAGAAAAATATAAACCTCAGAACATCTGGTTCTTCCGCGACATCCCTTCCAGAGACTTCCTGAAGCTTCTCTACCACAGCAACGGAATCGTCGGCAACTCCAGTGTGGCCATCCGCGAATGCTCCTACCTCGGCGTGCCTGCCATCAATGTCGGCAGCCGCCAGTCCGGCCGCGACCGCGCCGAAAACGTGACGGACGTCGACTACAACAAGCAGCAGATCCTGGACGCCATCGCGCTCAGAAAGACCCTGCCCCGCGTCCAGAGCACCCTCTACGGAGACGGCAACGCCGGAGTCAGGATCGCCGAAGTCCTCAGGACCGCCGAACTGACCTATTCCAAGAAGCTCATGTATTAAAAACATACAGCAGGCAGAACACCGGTATAAGAGATTCGGTTATAGGAATACCAGATCCGATTACAGGTGATCCTGTAACGGGAGATAGATATAGGAGACCATACAGAATATGCGCAAAAAATACCTCGGGGTGATCCCCGCCCGCGGCGGCTCCAAGGGAGTCCCCAAAAAGAATATCAAAGACATGAACGGGAAGCCCCTGATCGCCTACACGATCGAGGCCGCCCTTAAATCCATGGAAGACGGAGTCCTCGACCGCCTTGTTGTTTCCACAGACAGCGAAGAGATTGCGGAAATTTCCCGCACCTTCGGAGCTGACGTCCCCTTCATGAGGCCTGACTATCTCGGAGCCGACACAGTCAAATCCGTGGACGTCATCCTCCACGCCCTCTCCTTCCTCGAAGAGAGAGGAGAGCACTACGATGCCGTCATCACCCTCCAGCCCACCTCCCCCATGAGGACCGCTGAGGACCTCACCGGCGGCATCAAAATGTATGACGAGTACGACTGCGATTCCCTTATCGCCGTCTACGAAGACGTCAAGGCCAACGGCTTCAACTACTACCGCATGGGCGAAAACAACGCCGGCATAGCGGAGCACAGAGAACACAACACAGGCATCCGCCGCCAGGACATGAAGCCCATGTACATCCGCAACGGCGCCCTCTACATCTCTTCGAACTCCCTGCTCAAAAACAGGAAGCTCATCATCGGCGACATTCCCCTTTTGTATGTCATGCCCAAAGAGAGATCCGTAGACGTCGACTCCATGCAGGACTTCGAATACGTTGAATGGCTGATGAAAAAGAACAGCTGATATTCAGATCAGGAAAAGCATTGAATCAGGAAAAATCGCAGAACCAGTAATAATCTCAGAAACAGGAAGAAATGGCAGAATCAGGAAAATCAGTTAAATCCGGAGTGGTGATCCGGGCAGGAATCTGGTACACAATGAGTTCCTTCATGACAAAGGGAATCTCATTTTTATCGACACCGGTCTTTACCAGGCTGCTGAGCAGCAACGACTACGGTGAATTCAGTAACTTTGTGGCCTGGGCGGGCATCGTTGTCATCGTGGCGACCATGGACATGCACGCCACAGTCAACAGGGCGAGATACGACTACGAAAACCTGGACGGCTACCTGTCCTCCGTGGCGATCTGCGGCACGGTCGTGACGACCATCCTCTGGGGGATCGTCCAGCTCTTCCCCGCCTTTTTCACAAAGTTCTTCTCCATGGAGATGCCCTATATCAACATCCTCTTTATCACCACCATGGTTTCGCCGGCCCTGACCCTGCTCCAGGCCAAAAACAGGATCAACTACAGGTACAAGACCTACGTAGCCCTGTCCTTCGGCTCTGCCCTCCTGGCGACCGGCGTCTCTCTCATCCTGGTCCTCCTCATGAAGAACCAGCTGGCGGGCCGCATCATCGGCCACTACGGGACGGTTTTCCTGATCGACCTCTGCGTCTACATCTACATCCTGTACAAGGGCAGACAGGTCAGATGGGACCAGTGCAAGTACGCCCTTTTGATCTGCATCCCCATGATCCCCCACCTGCTGAGCAAATACATCCTCAACCAGTCTGACAGGATCATGATCAAACAGTTCTGCGGAGCCTCCGACACAGCCTTCTACAGCCTCGCCTACAGCTGCGCCATGATCCCGATCATGCTCGGCACAGCGACCAACGTCGCCTGGAGCCCCTGGTCGAGCGAACAGATCTACAAGAGCAAATTTGAGACCGTCCGCAAGGCGTCCTACTACTACATCCTCGGATTCTACCTCATCGTCCTGGCCATGTTCCTGCTGGGCCCTGAAGTGATCTTTATCATGGGTGGAAAAAAATACGCCAGCGCTCTCTACGTAATGCCGCCCGTCGTCATGGGCGCCGCCTTCCAGTTCCTCTACAACTTATACGTGGCTCTGGAACAGTTTGCCAAAAAGACAGTCGGCATGGCCTTCGGCACCGCCGCGGCAGCCCTGATCAACATAGTCCTCAACTTCATCCTCATCCCGAGGTACGGATATATCGCAGCAGCCTATACCACCCTTTTCGGCTACATGTGCCTGCTCATCATCCACTTCTTCCTCGCCAGGAGGACCGGCTATGTACAGGCCTATGACACCAGATTTGTCTTTGGTTCCGTCGCGGCCCTGTTCGTCATCATGCTTGCCGTACTCATGATGTATTCGCTCACCCCCCTGATCCGGTACGTGATCGTTGCCGTCCTGGGAGTTGGCGGCTGCACATTTATTTACAAAAATCTTGATTTTATCAAAAATATCATGAAGAAACGCTGATTATTTACTTGAAGACTGATTATGTATTTGAAGACTGATTATGTACTTGAAGATTGATTATTTACTTGAAGAAGCTGCTTCAAGGACACGATGTAAGGAGACCAACGCATGAAGTCTGGAAAGACAAGTAGCAAGTTAAGATATAAAGGCAAAAAAGTCCTCCTGCTCGACGGGTACGGACGGCAGATCCCCAGCCTTCTGCACCAGCTGCATGAGCTCGGCTGTAAAGTCACCACCATGTGCGAATCCAGACTGGACGTCGGTTTTACTTCCAGATACCCGTCCAGGAGGATCGTGGTCCACGGGATCCGGGAAGATGTCGACATCTACCGCCAGGCGATCGAAAAGGAGCTCGAGAACGGCTACGACGTGCTTTTCCCCATCCTGGAGAAATCCACGGATATCTGTACCGACGGGAAGATCAGCGCCCTCTACCCTGAGCTCAAGATCATCGCGGCTCCCCGTGAAGCCTTCCTCAAGGCCTACGACAAACAGCAGACCATGACAGCCTGCATGAAGAACGGCATTCCCTGCCCCATCACCAAAATGGACGATGAGACCATGGACGATTTCCTCTCCAGAGTCTCCTTCCCCCTCGCCGCCAAGCCCAGAAAGGGCAGCGGCTCCGCAGGCTTTAAAAAGATCCACACCAGGGAGGAGCTGGACCAGTACATCGCCGACGGCGATATCGTCCCGGAGGAATACGTCATCCAGGAGTTCATCCCCCAGGACAAATACATGTGCAACTGCTATGTCATGATGGACGACCAGCAGAATCCCATGTATTCCCTGGCCCTCAAGACCTACCGCTGGTACCCCGTGGATGGAGGCCCCGGCTGCTTTGCCAGGACCGTGGACCAGCCCGAAGTGACCGAAAACGCCGTCAAGCTCTTCAAAGCTCTCGGCTGGAGCGGCTTCGGCCAGGTCAGCTTCATGATGGATTCCAGGGACAATACTCCCAAGGTCACCGAGATCAACGGACGCATCTCCGCCGGCATCAAGATCATGGAATATGCCGGCTGCACCCCTGTCCTCTACATGCTCGAGAGAGCCTACGGCCGCAGGATGAAGCCCAAAAAGGACGGCATCCGCCAGGGACTGGGCCTCAGATACTTCCACACCGACATTCTGTGGCTTCTCAAATCCCCCGACCGCTTCCACGCTGACCCGAACTGGTTCGATTTCAGGAAGAACATTGACTACATCTTCTCCTGGTCCGACCCGCTCCCCTTCTTCAGCTACGCGATCGAACACGCCGCGACCTACCGCAAGGACATGGCCAAGAGAAAACACTGATAGAGAATACTCTCAACCCCCGGAGGAATTAAGTGAATAAATCGATAGAATTTCTGAAAGCAATAGACACAGTCTGGAATACCCCTGTACCCGCAGAGGTCATGGAGAGAGCGAAGAGGAGCCTTCTGGACTATCTGGCCGTCACCTGTGCCGGCGCGAAGTTCCAGCAGGAAAAACTGGACCGCTATTTCGACTTTGCCATGCCTGAAGGAGGAAAATTCAGGGCGATCGGAACCTCCAGGGACCTGGTTCTCAAAGAAGCCGTCTTCCTGAACGGCCTCAACGGCCATGCGCTCGACTTCGATGACGGCACCAACAGCGGCATCATCCACCTGGGAAGCCCCATTTTCTCCCTTCTCATCCCCCTCTCCCAGAGATACGGAATCGGGATGGAAGAGATGCTCAGAGCCGCCATCACGGGCTACGAAGCCTCCTACACGATGGCTGTCTCCATCCAGCCCGGCCACAAGGCCATGGGCTATCACGCCACCGGGACCTGCGGGACCCTGGGCGCCTCCCTGGCAGCCTCCTACATGCTCGGCTTCTCAGAAGAAGAGAGATTCCAGACCTTTGCCTCCGCCTGCGTCGCAGCAAGCGGCATGCTCAAGGTCCTGGACGACGGGAGCGAACTCAAGCCCTACAATGTAGCCAAGACTGCGCTTCTCGCCCTCACCGCCCTCCAGCTCGGGAAATCAGGCTTCAAAGGCCATCCCGATCCCCTCGGAGGCCGCGGCTTCCTCAAGATGATGACCGGCAGAGAAGACATAGAGCTCAAGCCCATCTTCCTGAACGGCACCTACGCCATCATGAAGAGCTACACCAAGCCCTACGCCTCCTGCCGCTACACCCACCCTTCCGTCGAGGCGGCGATCCACCTCCGCGACAAGGTAAAACCCGAAGAAGTCGAAGCCATCGAGATCAGCACCTATGACCTTGCTGTCTCCGGCCACGACCACACAGAGATCCCCGGAAGCTATTCCGCTAAGATGAGCATCCCCTACGCCACAGCCGCCGGACTCCTCTATGGAAAGGCGGGACTCCAGGAGTTCACAGAGGAAGCCGTCCGCGGAGACCGGATCCTGAACCTCACCGGCAAGATCAAAGTCACCGCCGATGACAGCCTGAGCGAGGTCTTCCCCGCCATCCAGGCCGCCATCGTCAAGATCCATACACCGGAAGGTGAATTCACGGAGCGCGTGGATTTCCCCAAGGGAGAACCGGAAAATCCCCTTACCGAAGAGGAATTCAGAGACCGCTACGATGGCCTGATGGCCTATGCCGGCGTGGATCCGTCCGTGAGTGCCGGAATCTACACCACTGTCCACAACGAAAACGCCACTGCTGACAGCCTGGTGAAAGACCTGTAAGAGTTGCACGGGTGATTTTCTGCCCTCCGTGGCACTCTGTCGCCAGACTTTTCCGCAGCACGGGTGATCCCCAGTCAATGCTATTGCTATGAAACAGAAAAAATAGAAAGAAGAGACTATGGAAAAAGTAAAACTGATCCTGGGCACCATGACCTTTGGAGAATCCGTCTTTAACCCTCAGGCAGGAGAATTTATCAACGCTTTTCTGGACGCAGGCTATGAAGAACTGGACACCGCCTATGTCTACAACGACGGTACCTGCGAGCGGCTCCTCGGGGAAGTGCTTCCCGGTCTCGGGCGCCCCTACAGGATCGCCACCAAGGTCAACCCCCGGATCAGCGGCAGGCTGGACGGCGAAGCAGCCTACAAACAGGTGAATGAATCCCTCGAAAGGATGAACCTCCCTTCCGTAGATACTGTCTACCTGCACTTCCCGGACCCCAAAACCCCTGTGGAGAGTGTTCTGGAAGCCATGGCGGACCTCCACAGACAGGGCAAATATAAAGAATTGGGTCTCTCCAATTTCCCCGCCTGGATGATCACGGACGTCTGGCACATCTGCGACAGCCGCGGCTGGGTAAAGCCCACCGTCTTCCAGGGCATCTACAACCCCCTGACCCGCAAAGCCGAGACAGAGCTGAACGCCTGCCTCAACCATTTCGGCATGCGCTTCTACGCCTACAACCCTCTGGCGGGCGGACTTCTCACCGGCCGCTACGGCGCCTTTGAGGACGATCCGACCGACGGCCGCTTTACCCACAGGCCCAACTACCAGAAGCGCTACTGGAAGAAGAGCTTCTTTGAAGCCGTGGACCTCATCCGCAAAGCCGGAGAGAAATACGGCATCAACACCATTGAAGCTACCTACCGCTGGCTCGCCTTCCATTCCATGCTGGATGGAAGCCGCGGCGACGCCATCCTCATCGGCGCCTCAAAGCTCGGTCACTTGCAGCAGAACATGGATACCCTGAAAGCAGGTCCTCTTCCCGAGGAAATGGTACAGACGTTTGAACAGGCCTGGGCAGTCACAAAGGCGGACAGCCCGGAATACTTTACCCTGTACACAGGTCAGGTTCCTGCTCCACCGATAAAAATAAAGTAAAATATATACATTATGTATTTAAGCGTCAGGCACGTGATAATACTTCCGAAAAAAGTTATGATCACATTCGAAAAGGAGATATGTGACTGATGTTAGATCAGAAAAGAGTGTTTGAAATATTAGGCGAAAACGGCATCACCTTCTTCACCGGCGTACCGGATTCCTATCTGAACGGTTTCTGCAACTACGCCCTTGCCCATAACCCCGACAGGAACATCATCGCCGCCAACGAGGGAAACGCCGTCGGCATCGCCTCCGGCCACTACTTCGCCACAAAGGAGATTCCGCTTGTCTATATGCAGAACAGCGGCCAGGGAAATACCATCAATCCCCTTGCCTCGCTGGCTGACCCCAATGTCTACGCTGTCCCCATGCTCCTGCTCATCGGCTGGAGGGGCCAGGGAAATACCGAGCCCAACCACCCCCAGCACAAGCTTCAGGGGGAGATCACTGCGAAGCTCCTGGATGTGATGCACATCCCTTATTCAATCCTGACTGATGACATTGAGGAGTTCGGACAGGCGATTGAAAAAGCTGTGCGATACTGTGCAGAAAACAGGGCTCCCTACGGCCTCATCGCCCCCAAGGGAGTTATGGCGGCCTCCGAAAAAGCCAATGACGTCGATTCCACATTTCCCATGAGCCGGGAAGAGGCGATAGAAGTCATTCTGGACCACATGCCGGAGGACACTATCTATACCGCGACCACCGGCCGCGCCACACGCGAACTCTTTTTCCTGCGCGAAAAACGCGGGGAGACCAAGGCCCGGGACTTCCTGAATGTCGGCTCCATGGGTCATGCCTCCTCGGTCGCCCTGGGTATCGCACTTGAAAAGCCTGACAGGCATGTCGTTGCTCTGGACGGGGACTCCGCCGCTATCATGCACATGGGCGCCATGACCATGGTCAGCAAGCTGGAGGCACCGAAGTTCATGCACGTCATCCTCAATAACGGCGCCCACGAATCCGTCGGCGGCCAGCCCTCTGCCGGCTACCTCCTCGAATTCACAAAGATCGCGGAAGCCTGCGGCTACACCACTGTCGGGCATGCCGTGACCACAGAGGAAGAACTGATCGAGGCCATAGAGCAGCTCAAAAACTGTGGAAAGGCCTCCTTCATCGACTGCCGCATCCACAAGGGCCTGAACAGCAAGCTTCCCCCGATCGTCTTTGACCACAGGGAAGCCATCGACGCCCTGATCAATGATCTGAATCCCGGTTTAACCCTTGAGTAACCATTGCCCTGACAGATTGTAAGGAAGATTCAGCCAAAGTCCGGAAAGAGTTCCCCGGGTGGAATCCAGAATGAGGATCCAGAACGTGATCCCGGAATCAGAATCATAGAACAGAGAGATTGCAGATGAAAGTATTTAATACAACGGCAGTGTGTATACCGGAAAAGCATTATATGGTTGATCTCTCCGAACGGGTAAAAGAAATCAAAAAAATGGTGGATGCCGGAAAGTATTTTACGATCAACCGGGCCAGACAGTATGGAAAGACAACGACACTCAGCGCGTTGGATTTGGCGTTATCGCCTCAATACGACGTAATCAACATTGATTTTCAGGATATTACGGATGCAGACTTTGAGAATGAAAACGAGTTCACAAAAGGTCTGTCTCAGATGCTGTGTGATACGAGAGACAGCATTGAGATTCCTGTTCCTGACAAGTACTATGAGCAACTTCAGGAGCTTGCCGGCAGAAATGAAAAGGTAAAATTAAATGATATTTTCAGGATCTTTGACAAATGGTGTAAAGAGAACAGGAAACCAATTGTTTTAATGATAGATGAGGTGGATACAGCCACAAACAATCAGGTATTTCTGGATTTTCTTGGCAAATTGAGATCCGGTTATTTGAAACGTGAGAAGAGCACAAAATATAAGACCTTTCAGTCCGTCATCCTTGCCGGAGTGACTGACGTCAAGCATTTAAAAAGCAAGATTCGGCCTGATGGTGAACATAAAGAGAACAGTCCCTGGAACATAGCTGCCGATTTTACGATCGATATGAGCCTTTCTGAAACGGGAATTGAGGGCATGCTGAGGGAATACGAAGCAGATCATCATACAGGGATGGACACTGCAGCCATTGCCGGACAGATCAGGGAATACACAAACGGCTATCCGTTCCTGGTCAGCAGAATCTGCCAGCTTCTTGATGAGAGGATGGTGCCGGACACTTTCGCGAGTCTTCGGGAAGCATGGACACAAGACGGCATTGAAGCGGCTGTCAAGATGATCCTCAGTGAAGAAAACACACTCTTTGATTCGCTTATGGGAAAGCTTCGGACGATGCCCCATTTGCGTGGCCAACTAAAGGAAATCCTTTTCCGGGGGGAAACAATCCCAAGCCTTCCTGATAACGACGAGCAGAAGCAGCTCCGGATGTTCGGCTTCATTGTGAACAACCACAATACGGTTGCGATCGCGAACAGGATTTTCGAGATGAGGCTCTATAATTATTTCATTGGAGAGAGTCATTTTGCACAGGAGCTTCGCGGCAATGCGCTGGATCATAAGCCGGAATTCATAAAGGGCGGACAATTAAATGTTCCCCTGATTATGGACCGCTTTATTGAGACGCAAAAATACATCCGGAATATTGACGATGAAAAGGCCGAGAAAAGGTTTCTTGAGGAACAGGGCCGGGAAAAGTTCCTGACCTATCTGTCGCCAATTATTAACGGCGTCGGAACCTTCAGCGTTGAAGAACAGACCAGAGACAGAAAAAGAACCGATGTGATTATTCATTATCGTGGCAAACGATATATTATTGAGATGAAAATCTGGCATGGAGAGAGCCGAAATAAGGACGGCGAAAAGCAGATCATAGGTTATTTGGATCGCTTCGGATTAAAAACAGGTTATATGCTAAGCTTCAGTTTCAACAAGAACAAAGAACCGGGTGTTCATGAAGTCCGCATCGGAGACAAACTTCTGTATGAAGGACTTGTGTGATCAGCAGAAAACAGCCTGAATGGCAAACTAAACAAAGAGATTAAAAAAGAAAAACCAAAAAGAAAAATAAAAAAGAAACGCATCAGAAAACACCACTAGAAAGAACCACAAGAAAGAAAAAGAGGAAAAACGATGAACAGTATGGACAAAACCAGAGAATTCCTGAAAAAGGCCGGTCTTCCCGGCGGCGACGCCTATGACCTGCCCGATTCCCGGAAGCGCTTTAAAGACGGCGGCCAGTACCGCTTTGAGGTTCCCGGCATCCAGGGCCCCAAGGTCATGCGCGCCCTCCTCGAGGCCATGGACAGCTATGGACTCTATCTCCATCGCGTCACCCAGACCCAGGGCATCATGCGCCTGACCGACGCCGAGATCAGCAAGATGGTTGAGCTTGCCCACGAGTGGCAGACCGACCTGATCCTCGCCATCGGACCCAGGGCGACGACCGACACCTCCGCCTCCGTCCACACCGAAGAGGGCGTCAGGATGGGTTATCGTCTGCGCGGCCAGGAACAGGTCGTCAGGGCTGTCGAAGATGTCAAGCGCGCCGCCAGGCTCGGCTGCAGAGGCTTCCTTGTTTATGACGAGGGCTGCCTGTGGATCCTGAATGAGATGCGCAAAGCGGGCGAGATCCCGGAGGACTGCCATTTCAAGATTTCCGCCCATGCCGGACACGGCAACCCCTGCTCCGCAAAGGTGCTCGAGATGCTCGGCGCGGACTCCATCAACCCTGTCCGCGATATCCAGCTTCAGATGCTGGCCTCCATGCGCCAGGCAGTGGACTGCCCCATCGATATCCACACAGAGAACCCCAAATCCACCGGTGGTTTCATCCGTCATTACGAAGTGCCTGAGATGATTAGGATCGCAGCTCCCATCTACCTCAAGACCGGCGGCTCCGTAGCCCAGACCCACAGCTGGGACAGCACCGAGGACGACGCCCGCAAACGCGCCAAACAGTGCAGCCTCGTCAAGAGAATGATCGACGAGTACTATCCCGAAGCGATCTGGTCTCCCAGAGGCAGCCTCGTATAAATAATCGTGCAGTCATGCGTCATTTCACGTATCATAATGAAAAGTCATTTATGAAACATTATTTGCGGAACGTCATTTATAAAACGTCATTTATAAAACGTCATTTATAAAACATCATTTATGAAATACCTTTTATGAAACATCACTTAGGAGGAAACTAATTCACCATGAGACATCAGCGCTATAATCCTGATTTTTCTTTTGTTGTCGAACCTGAACATTTCAATAAATATACAGACAGGGATCTCCTGCAGTATTGCCTGGGCGCGACCATGTATATGCCCGGCTACAAGGATTTCCTTGAAAAGATTCTGGATAATTCCATGCCCGGCCTGACTACGATGGTCCTGGACTTTGAGGACGCCTGCCCCGAGGAGCGCGTACCGGAAGCCATGGAAAACGTTCACACCCTGCTCGCCGCAGTGACCGACGCCGTTGACAGCGGCAGACTGGACGCAGACCTCGTCCCCCTGATCTTTGTCAGGATCCGCGACCTCGCCCAGTTCAAAGCCTTTGGCAGCAAGCTGACCAAAAAAGAGGCCAGATCCCTCTGCGGCATCAACTTCCCCAAGTTCAACGCTGAGAACGGCTACGAGTACTTCGCCTATCTGCTGGATCTCAACGAGCAGCTCGACGAAGTTCTCTACGGCATGCCCATCATCGAGGATCCCGAGGTCGCCTACAAAGAGACCCGCATCAGTGAGCTGATCGGGATCCGCAAGATCCTTGATAAATATCACCGTCTGGTCCTGCAGGTCCGTGTCGGCGGAACAGACTTCAGCTCCGTCTTCGGCGTCCGCAGAGGCGTCGACTACTCCCTGTACGACATCATGGTCGTCCGCGAGTGCCTTTCCGACATCATCAATGTCTGCGCCAGAAACAACGACTACGTGGTCTCCGGCCCCGTCTGGGAATATTTCCGTGCCCCTAAAGAGCTCATGTTCGAGGAGCTTCCCAAGCACGGCCTCGAGGACTACCTCATGCGCCGCAAACCCATGGTCAACAACGAGATCGACGGTCTGCTCCGCGAAGTCATCCTGGACAAGGCCAACGGCTTCATCGGTCGCACCGTTATCCATCCCACCCACGTCAAGTTCGTCAACGCCCTCATGGCAGTGACCAAAGAGCAGTATGACGACGCCCGTCAGATCCTCGGAACCGGCGGCGGAGTGGTCAAGGGCTCCGGCGGCAACAAGATGAACGAGATCCGCCCCCACACCAACTGGGCAAACAAGATCTACAACCGCGGCAGAGCCTTCGGTGTCATCGAAAACGAAGCCGCCTACATCAAGCTGTTTGCTGTAAATGAATAACACGGCTCCTGCTCCACTGATCTGTCTTCTGGAACGGAACATGTTGATGCTATCGAATAACACGTGACTGGAGATATAATTATATGCCAAAACAGATAACAACACCGATCAGTGAGGAGACCGCGGCCGGCCTCATGGTGGGAGATGAGATCGAGCTCAGCGGAGTCATCCTCTGCGGCCGCGACGCCGTCCTCCCCAAAGTCCTAAGGCTCATCGAAGAGGGCAGGGTGCAGGAGCTGGGCGTCGACCTGCACGGGCAGGTCATCTTCCATACCGCGGTGAGCCCCGCCGGCGTAGGCCCCACTTCCTCCAACAAGCTGGAGATCGAGAGCAGCATCGCCCCCTTGTCAGCGGCCGGCGTCAAGCTTCATCTCGGCAAAGGAAAACTCAAACAGGAGACGGTGGATGCTCTCGAGGCAAACAATGCGGTCTATGCCGTGATCCCGCCTGTGACCGCCCTCCTGGAAGCCCGCACCCTTGAAAAAAAGGTCCTTGCCTTCCCCGAGCTGGGAATGGAGGCCCTGCACCTGATCCGCGTCGACAGATATCCGGCCATCATCGGAGCCGCCCACGGGAGGAGCATCTATGAATAAGGCCTGCTGTGAAAAAAACACTAAAAATAACATCAGTAAAAATAAAATCAATAATAACAACAGAGATAATACTAACAGTCTCTGTGAAGAGATCTCCGCCCTGGTGAGTGAGACTCTGGTCACCGCCGGATCCACCTTCCGGGAGGACAAGAAGGACGCCTACCGCCGCGCCATCGCGGCGGAGCATAATCCCAAGGCCAAATGGGTCCTGGAGACCATCCTGGAGAACGCGGAGGCCGCGGAGACCAACCGCAGTCCCCTCTGCGATGACACCGGGATTCCCCACCTCCTGCTTGAGGTGGGACCGGACTGCGCCGTCTCCGGCAGAATGCTGGACGCCATCCGGGAGGGAGTGGAGAGAGGCCTCAGGGCTCTCCCCGGCCGCCCCATGGGAATCATGGGCAGCGACAGCCAGCGTATTGACCAGAGCGGCGGACTCGACCCCGACAGTGCCGGCGTAAAGCCGGCCCCCATCCTGCTCCGCCCCTGCGAAGAAAACGTCCTCCGCCTTCACATCCTCATGTTTGGCGGCGGCCCCGCCATCCGGGGCAAGACCTACCGCGTCTTCCATAAGCACAGCGTTGATGTCGTCCTGGACGAGATCATCAGCTGGGCAAAGGACAGCGTAGCCCAGCTCGGCTGCTCACCCTGCACCCTCGCGGTCGGCATCGGAAGGAGCCACTTCGAAGCGGCTTCCATGATGCTGCAGGCCCAGGCCGACGGCAGGTACGATGTTCAGAGCGAAATGGAACAGGAGATCACCAGACGGGTCAATGAAGCTGACATCGGTCCTTTGGGACTGCACGGAGATACCTCCGTCCTGGCGACCTTCCTCAAGATCGGCCCCCAGAGAGCCTCCGGCGTCCGCGTCGTCTGCCTGCGCCCGGCCTGCTGCTTCGAACCCCGAATCGCTACGGTGGACCTGCCCTGTATCGGCTGACAGATTCGTACAGGAGCGGGATCAACATCAGCCAACTCGAAAGAAAACTGAATGGCCGGTTTTGCCTGCACGCTTTGAGGTACATCAAGATCAACAGCAATCCAACACTGAAACAAACCCCAACCCGGGAGGACCATGAAAATGAACGAAACAAACGTCAATACAGAGCAGAATATAGCCCTGATCGACTGCCTGCTCCTCTTTCTCGAGAAGTGGCGCTGCTGGGTCGCCGTCGGCATCCTTTTCGCCGTCCTGGTATCCGGCTTAAAATACTCCCTGGATATGAGGGAATACCAGAACCTGAAGAACCATGTCGATGAAGTCAAGTTCGAGACAGAACTGATGAGCCAGTCCGAGACCCCTTTTTATCAGGCGCTGACCCAGTACAGCCGCTGGATGGACAGGAGAAGCTATTTTAATAATTCCTTCATTATGAAAGTGGACGCCGCCCGGGAACACCGCCTCGTCCTCCGCTATTATGTCAAAGCAAAAAAGGGTTCGGACACGGATGTCAACACCATCGGGAATTACTACACGACCCTGACCTCGGACAATGTCTTCCTCAAAAAGATGGCGGATGCCATGGCGATCAGCGGAGAGAACCAGTATATCCGGGAGCTGATCTCCATCAACCCCCTGCAGCAGGAAGTCGCGGCCGCGGATACGAAAGGCACCGCCTTCACAGTCCTCACCATCCTCGTCAATGACGCGGACCGGACCAGGATCCGGAACACCGTCACCGAATACCTCTACTCTGTCCGGGACAAGCTGAGCAAAGTCATGGGCGACTTCACCATCGAACTGATCTCCACCGAGGAGGCGGTCGTGGACAACCAGGCCCGCATCAATTCCCAGATGGAAGCTTACACAGCGATGCTCAGGTCTGAGAATGCCTTCTTTGAGCAATACAATGCCATGACCAATACAGAGCGCGAAGAGCTCAACCAGATCCTCATGGGCGGCGAAGTCGAAAAATGGCTGGAGAACGCCAGACTGACGACAGGAGATGCCGAGACGGTCAGCGACACCACCGAAGACCATGAAAACGAGGACGGGATCGTCGAGGAAATGGATCCCCTGACCGCCTCCGGTACGAAGGCGCCAAAGCCTTCCTTCAAAATCCTCTTTGCGGTCCTGGGCTTCTTCGTCGGCATCTTCCTCTATGCCGCCGCCTTCCTCTTCCGCCTTCTGACGGATACCCGCATCAGAAATGAAAAAGAGATCCAGATGCTGACAGGGGTCCGCTCCTACGGCGGTATCTACGAATACCCCTACAAGAGCCTCCCCGCCAGATTTGCCCACTGCAGGATGGTCTATAACCTGCGGCACAAGAAGGCAGGCCGTCCCGAGATGGACGCCAAAAAGACCGCTCTTGCCATCGCTGCCAGGGCCGGCCATATCAAGGCAGAAGGAGTTTCCCTGATCACCCTCGGCAAATCCGGGATCTGGGAGGAGAGGATCCTCTCCAGACAGAAAAAAATTCTCTCCGAAGAGAGAAATCTGGAAGTCCGCAGGATCCGCGCGGACCAGGGCGTGTCCTCCATCAACGAGGACGATTTCAGGACCATGCCCCCCGCAGTCATCGTACTGCTCTCCGGCATCACGACGCCGGCTATGGTATCGAACCTGCTCCTGCGCCTGGAGGAATACGATATTCCTGTGGTCGGAACGGAGTTCCTGGAAGGCGCCTGAACAGCCTGTTCCTCCGCTTCAAAGAATACGATATTTCAGTGATCGCTATCTGGTTCAGGAATGTGACGGAGCTCTGCTTCAAGAGCATTTTCCTGTCCGGATGGCGTTTTCGCCAAAACCATCGCCCTGCAGGTATGGTTTTACGTGCAGTTTTAAGGACTTGACTATTCAACATATCCGCTTTATAATCACCCTACGAATAGCTGTAATTTAATGTTTTGTTAATAAACTCAGGCCTCATCTCTTTCTAAAAAACGGTAATATTGACATTTACAGAGACCGGAGTAAGCAGCTTATGCTGTATGAACTGCATAAGTCTGCGGAAAATGAGGCTGCAGAGGTACTATGAATTTAGTCGATTTTCATACGCACATCCTACCGGGAATCGATGACGGCAGTCAGGATGAGAGCATGACGCGAGACATGCTTTTTGAGGAGAAACGGCAGGGAGTAGTAGATATTGTAGCTACTCCTCATTTTTATGCCAATCAGATGTCTGTGGACGGATTCCTGGAAAACCGCAGTGCCGCCCTGAAAAAGGCGGAGCAGATCCGCCGGGAGGCGGACGAATCCCTCCCTTCAATCATTACAGGCGCGGAGGTCTATTATTTCTCAGGGATCGGCCGCGCGGAGGAGATCCCCAGGCTTTGCATCGGAGACACCCGGGTGCTCCTGCTCGAGATGCCCTTCGAACAGTGGACCGATGACGTCCTGAGGGATGTGAAGGACCTCATCAGGAAGCAGAAGCTCACCATCGTTCTGGCCCACATCGAGCGCTATTACCGCTTCCAGAAGGACATGGATATCTGGGACTGTATCATGGACCTTCCCCTCCACACCCAGATCAACGCGGGCAGCTTTGTCAACAAGGGACGCTTCCTCAGACCGGACCGCAGATGGCAGTTCTGCATCGACTTCCTGAATGACCATCCCGATACCCTCCACATGGGGAGCGACTGCCACAACATGGTGAACCGCCCGCCCAATCTGGAAAAGGGAAGAGAAGGAATCAAAGCCAAACTGGGGCAGGAAGCCCTTGACTGCATCGATGCCTCCACCGCGAAGCTACTGGGACTGTGAGGCGGTAACGCCATAGAATCCTATAAAATATGAAGAGAAGAACTGAAAAATGGAAGATCGCTGCGGGCGTGGCGATACTGATCCTCCTTGCGACGGCCATAGCCGTCGGCAGCAGAATAATAGAAAAAAGGGAGAAAAAGGTCAAAAAGAACAGCGACTATGACGAGGAGACTTCCGTGCAGTGGACAGAGGAAAATACCCTCTACTTCAATGGTACTCTGTACGGCTATGACCACAGGATTGAGAGCTTCCTCTTTATGGGAACTGACAACAGCGGGAACGAAGAGGGAACCGGCGAGGACTACCACGGCGCCATGGCCGACTACCTGCTCCTGATGGTCCTCGACCACACGGACAGGTCCTGGGGCTGCATCCAGATCGACCGTAACGCCATCACCTCCGTCAATGTCCTGGAGGAGGACGGGAGCCTGCGCACGATCCGCGAACAGCAGATCTGTACCGCTCACTGGTACGGCTCCAACAAGGAGATGAGCGCAGAGAATCAGGTGGACTCGGTCAAATTCCTCCTCGGCGAGCTCGGAACCATTGACGGCTACTATGTTCTCAATATGAAGGACATCAGCACCCTGAACAGTCTGGTGAACGGTGTGGAGGTCACCTTCGAGGAAGATATGACGGACGTCGATCCCGTATTTGTAAAAGGCACCACCCTCACCCTGACCGACGAACAGGCGGAAGAATTCGTCCGATCCCGTATGAGACTCAAAGACCCGACCAACGCCGCCCGTATGACCCGGCAGAAGCAGTACATGGACGGCTTCTTCCAGAAAGTAAAAAAGCGTGTCGCGACGGACGCGAAGTTTGCCCAGACCTTCTGGACGACCTTCCGCAAGACCGCCGTCACGGATATGAACGGCAATGCCCTGTCCAGGATCGCTCAGATGATCCTGAAGGGGGAGGACAAGGGAATCCTCCGCCTGGACGGAAAAACGAAGATAGGCAAAGTCCTGGACGACGGCCTGGAACACGAAGAGTTTTATCCGTCCAAGGATTCGATCTATGAAACCGTGGACCGGCTATATTCGCTGGTACCCGTAGAGGAGTAATTGATGAAACAACAACCGGAGACGCTGGGAGAAGCTTTATCCCAGGGCCTGAAGAGCCAGATGAAGCAGGTGAGACGCCTGAGCCGGCAGCTGCAGAGACAGCAGGCCCAGCAGGCAAAACACAGAAGCCAGGCCCGCCAGACCGCTCATCCTGCCCAGCATCAGTCTGCTCAGCCGACACAGCCGCAACAGTACCAGCAGGCCGAGCCTCAGCAGGTGCAGCCACAGTCGTTGCAACAGCCGCAGTACCAGCAGGTACCGCCTCAGCCGGCACAGCCACAGCAGTACCAGCAGGTACCACCTCAGCCTGTTCAGCCCCAACAATATCAACAGGAACAGTACCAGCCGGTGCAGTCACAGCCATTGCAACAGCCGCAGTACCAAGAGGTACCACCTCAGCCGGTACAGTACCAGCAGGTACCACCTCAGCCTGTTCAGTCACAACAATATCAGCAGGAACAGTACCAGCCGGCACAGCAACAGCCGTTGCAACAGCCACAGCAGTTCCAATCTGCGGAGACGTTAGACCACGTTGAAGAACCGGCGGGCGAAGGGCAGTTCTCCTTTGACAGGTTCTGGAGCAGCCCGGAACCCGGCCTGACAGACCAGCCTTACCAGACACAGATGTCTGAAAATCCGGCTCAGCCGGCTTATGAGGACGCGCAGATGAGGGAAGGGCCTTCACCTTCCTATAGCGAACAGGAATACACACGCATGGAAGCAAACCCGGAGCAGAATACAGAGTATCAGGATACAGATAAAGAAATGCAGCAGGAAGAGAACAGAGAATCTGTTCTCCAGCCTCCTGTCCACCGCAGCCAGGACGGGTCCTTTGGCCCAAGAGGCGGAGGCGGCGGTTCCTACAGCAGTATGGAGCAGCCGACCCAGAGAAGCAGCATTCAGCAGACCGAGGAGATCGACCTCATTGATCTGTTCGGCTATTATATGAGCAGACTGCCCCTTCTTATCGCGGCGGTCGTTATTGGCGCCATGGTTTCGGGCCTGTTTACTCACTACTTCATCCCGAACCGTTATACAGCCGTTTCCCGTATGTACATGATTTCTGCTTCCTCGGATTCCGTCCTAAATCTTTCGGATCTCAATCTGGGCGCATCGCTTTCCAACGACTACGTGGAGCTTATGAAGAGCCGTCCCGTCGTGGAAGAGGTCATCGACACCCTCGGGCTGGAATACACTTATGAACAGGTCTTGGGCATGATCGGCCTCAGTGTGGTGAACAACACGCGAATCGTCAAGATCTCCGCGACCAGCACCGACCCCTACGAGGCCATGCAGATATCCAATGAAATGGCGAGGGTCTCCAAGATCCAGTTGCCAAAGGTTATGGACGCTCCGGCCCCGACCATTGTGGAAGAGGCTGTCCTGCCCGCCTATAAGAGCTCGCCTTCTCTTAGCCGAAATGTAATGATGGGAGCCATGCTCCTGCTCGTCCTGGTCCTCGGCGTGCTCACTGTCCTTTATCTCATGGATGATACCATCAAGACCTCCGAAGATGTCGAGAGAGAATTCGGCATCATGCCGCTGACCGTCATTCCGGAGGGTAACATCGAAGGCCTGAAAAAATCAGAGGAATCCAAATCCGAACGGCGCATGCGCTACTGGAAGAAGACGAGAAAGAAAAAGAAAAAGAAAAAGAAAAAATAGTCGGTATCGAGAGAGAAGGAGTAGACATTTATGAATACGAAAGCGATCATCGGAGTGAATCCCAAACTCCCGTACGCGATCGAGGAGGCCATCAACCGTCTCAGGATCAATGTGAGCTTTTTCGGGACCGACATCCGTAAGATCATGATCGTCAGTTCCGAACCCAATGAAGGCAAGAGCTTCATCGCGATGAGCCTGTGGAAACAGATGGCGCTCGCCGGTGAAAAGACGATCTTTGTCGACTGTGACATGCGCAAGTCTGTCCTGGTCGAGCAGTACCAGATTGAACGCGAGGACGGCAAGGACCTGTGGGGACTCAGTCATTATCTCTCCGACAACAAGAAGCTGGAGGACTGCATCCTCACCACAGACCTTCCCGACGGGGACATCCTCCCCAACGCCAACAACATCGTAAACCCGTCCATGCTCCTTGAGAGCAGGCGCTTCAGCGAACTTCTGGATATCCTCGCTGAGAGATACCGCTACGTCTTTATGGATGTGCCGCCCCTCGGCCTCGTCTCTGACGCGGAGCGGGTCGGCTACTTCTGCGACGGCGCGATCCTGACCGTTCGCAGCGGCGAGACTCCCAGGAGCATCATCCGCAGCTCCATCTCCCAGCTTGAGCGCGCGGGCTGCCCGATCCTGGGCATCGCCCTCAACCGGGTCGGAGCCAGCTCCGGCAAGTACTACGGGGGATACTACGGCCGCCATTACGGCAGCAAGTATTATACGGATAAATACTATACTTCCAAATAATTGCCAATAGCAGCATTTTTCTCGTGAAGATCGTGGATTTTTCCATGACATCGGGTTACAATGCTGACAGCGGCGTCCGGATCCTGTACAGGAACCGGGAAACAGCCGCCATTCATCTGTTACCGGTAGGTTCCCGTCGACCGCGGGTTCTCTATAATAAAACCATTCTATGAAAGGAGGTAAGTGTCATTATGTGCATGAAAAAGAAACTGTTGTCTGTCGTCCTGACCGCGCTTATGATCCTGAGCATGGGTGTTTCCGTCTTTGCAACGGCGGTATCAAGCCCCACAAAACCTGATGACAATAAGCCGAAGAACCCCGGTTATGTCAAGTCCAGTGACTTCGACGTTAACTCCCAGGATCATATCCACAACGTCGTCAAGACCAAGATCGGCCAGAAAACCATTGTTGTCAGGGCTGTCACATCTCTGAATGGCGATGCCAAGTCTGAGCTTCATCTCAGAACTGCGAGGAACATCGACAATAAGCGTGTACCGATTACCCACCTCGGTAACGGCACCACAGGTATCTTCGACACCAAGACAGGATCTTTCGTAAAGTATCTTGCAATCAGATCTGAGAAAAAGGTCACCCTTCGCGCGAACGCGTTCCTGAATGCTCATGTCGAGAGACTGTATCTGAGCAGTTCCTTCTTCACACTGCAGAAGGATTGCTTTAAAGGCACAAAGAAGTCGAATATGATCATCACCCTTGACGGCGATACCAAGTATTCCGGCCGTATGGTGTTTGAAGATGGCTGCTTCAATGGACTGACCAGTGGCGCGAAAATCTATGTCAGCAGCAAATGCTGCACGCCGGTCACATTCAACAGGATTAAAAAGAATGCCATCGCAGCAGGCTTCAAGGGTCAGATCATCTACAAGTGATCTATACCTGAACATTCCTGTAGGAAATGATGACACATAACAGGAAAAGGAAATCGAGAATGGAGTCTGACCGGTTTCCTTTCTCCTGTCTGTGTCTCAAAGATGCCTGTGGGATCATACTTTGAAGAATACTCTTTATAGTTTCTAAATACTTATTATAGACGGCAGCACAGAGGATATTGACCAGCTATCCTTTTCTATCTCGCAGACGGATATTACTTGAATGATCTTCAGTCTTAGCCGGTTACAAACCTGGAGGACTGGAGTTTTTTACACTTAATGACCACTCTACAGAGAGGAGTCTGAATGCAGAACGAACAGAAGACAAATCAGAACCTGATAAAATGGGTCTTCCGGATTGGCTTGATCCTGGTTGATATCTTTATTGTCAACTTTTCCTATTATCTGGCGCTGTTGCTGCGGTTTTATGTAAACCATCAATTTAATCCCGAGGCTGTTCCCTATATCCCCCTGTTTTATCGTTTTGCGCCGGGATATACGGTATGCTGTATCATTGTATTTGCTTTCTTCAAACTCTACCACGGTATATGGCGCTTTGCGGGGATCAACGACGCCAACCGGATCATAAAAGCAAACATAATAACCTGTGTTATTCAGATCGCAGGGACACTCATGACAGTTGGAAGAATGCCCAGGACCTACTATGCCCTCGGCGCAATGATCCAGTTTATGCTGATGATGGCAGTCAGATTCTCCTATCGGATCCTCAAGGGCGAATACATCCGATTGACCAGAAATAAAAACATCGGGTCAGTGAACGTCATGATCATCGGTGCGGGAGAGACCTCGCGGATTTTTCTCCAGCAGATTTATAGTGATAAAGATAACGCTGCTCATCCTGTCTGCGTCATTGACGGCCGCAATCAGGAGAAGGGCATTGTTTTCTATGGTCTTCCTGTTGTAGGCGGTCTCGATGACATCCCTGCTGCTGCAGCTAAATATAATGTCCGTACTGCTATTATCGCGGATTCTCTCATGTCTGCGGAACAAAGAGAAACAGCGCGCAAAATATGCAAAAACCTGGAAATAGGTGTACAGGACTTCTCCGGTTACAATCAGGTTACCTCAGCGATCGGATTCAATCAGCTGATGACCATTACGGACGGTCCTGTCCAGATCAGATACAAGGGAAAGACTCAGGACTATGAGAACGGTGAGCAGGCTGCCATGGCCTGGCCGGGGGGATACGTTGTTAAAGAGATTTCTTCTACAGCCAAAGGCGTTCTTAGGGTGAGAATTGAAGAGGACCTTGTCAAGCTGAATAATGTCAATGAAGCCTGGGTCCAGTCTTATGAGAAGGAAACAGGGGAGAAGATTAGCTTCTTTTAAACCCCGGGTAATACCCTTAAGGATAATCAGGAAAGACCTCACTTACAGTAGACGGAAAGCGGAGGGAAAGAGCAGGGTAAAACTAATCTGCTATCCTTCTAAGGCATCTGAAAAGTACTGCGTTTGAGGGCTCAAAAAGCAGGATCCGAAGACCCTGCTTTTTGAGAATTCAAGCGCGTTATTTTTCTTTAGCGGTACCAGTGGATTGTACATGAAGAAATGATTGAAGTATAGATACGGATTTACAGGGGATTAGAAGATTACAAGGGAGTAAATGATGGATTTTTTGAATGATCCGCGTTTTAAAGGAATTGAAAAGCTCGAATCCAAAATCTGGCTCTCGTCTCCGACTATGCACGGTGATGAGCGACGGTGGGTCGACGAAGCAATCCAGACCAACTGGGTTTCTACAGTCGGCGCGAATATTAATGAAGTAGAAAAGCAGATGGCTGAGTATCTGGGATGCAGGTACGCAGTTGGACTGAGTTGCGGTACGGCTGCCCTTCATCTGGCAACGAAATTGGCCGGTGAGAGACTGTATGGACAGGCGAGGCCTAATCACGGAACGTTGGAAGGGAAAAAAGTATTCTGTTCTGATATGACTTTCGATGCGAGTATAAATCCTGTGGCTTATGAAGATGGTGAAGCCGTGTTTATTGATACAGAGCCCGATACCTGGAATATGTCCCCGGAAGCATTGAAGAGGGCTTTTGAGCTATATCCGGATGTCAGGCTGATTGTGGTAGCCCATCTCTATGGTACTCCCGCGAAGATGGAGGAGATAAAGAGAATAGCCGATGCGCATGGGGCATTGATAGTAGAGGACGCAGCAGAGAGTCTGGGTGCCAGGTATAAGCTTGGAAATGAATGGGTAGAGACCGGCATACTGGGCGATTACAACGCGATCAGTTTTAATGGAAATAAAATCATCACGGGATCAGCCGGAGGGTTGTTCCTGACTGATTCCAAGGATGATGCTGACAAAGTCCGGAAATGGAGCACGCAGAGTAGAGAAGCGGCTTCCTGGTATCAGCATGAGGAGATCGGCTATAACTACCGGATGAGTAATATCATCGCGGGTGTGATCAGGGGCCAGATTCCCTATCTGGAGGAACATATAGAACAGAAGAGGAGGATATACGAGCGGTATAAGGAAGGTTTGAGGGATTTGCCGGTGAGTATGAATCCTTTTGACCCATATACAACGCAACCTAATTACTGGCTGTCGTGTATGTTGATAGAGGAAGGGGCTATGGCACCTTTTGTTCGAGGCGAGCAGGATGAGTTATGGACACACGAAGCTGGGAAGTCAAGCCCCGGTGAGATTTTAGCTGCTATAGCGGCGTTTGGTGCTGAAGGAAGGCCAATTTGGAAGCCCATGCATATGCAGCCGATATATAGGACGAATCCCTTTATAACAGCTTCCGGAAACGGTCGAGGGCGTACAAATGCTTATATTTCAGGCACTTTTGAGGACGTTGGGGCCGATATTTTCCGCAGAGGGTTGTGCTTACCTTCGGATAACAAGATGACTCCGGAGCAGCAGGACGTGATTATTGAGATCATTCATAGGTGTTTTCGGTGATGTCAGGCCGTGTCGGCTGGATGTGCATAAGGCGATCAGATAGCAAGAAAACGCATCGGCTGAGCATCAATCAGGCGGTTACAGTGAATCTGCCGCATATGCATGAGGGGTCATATCGACATCTGCTGGATATGCATGAGGATTGTACAGAGAAAAAGTAGCATCTGCCGCATATGCATCAGGTGGTCAGATAGAGAATAAGGCATCGACTGCATATAAATGAGGAAGTCATATGTACATCTGCTGAGTATGACTGGGGTATTCACAATGAGCTGTTTCATAAGCCGTAAGAAAGACAAGATTTCCGCCGTATTTGAAGCGGTCGGAACAGATGCTGATGAGGAAAGCTTTATCGCTACCTTCAAACAGATGTATCCCAATGACTGGACACTGATTAGCGAAAGATGGCGGCTCGAAGAAGAAAATACTCTGCCCAGTAAAAAGCACTCCCTGCAGCATCCCGATGTGTACATGAAGGAAATGTAGAGAAATCATAGGCCAATAGATGAGGAAGTAAGTTGATGATAATTCTAAAAATAATAATCGCCATTATTCTGTTAGCGGCGTGTGTAGGATTTATTGCCCTGGTAATGGAGCTATTTACTAAATCATACAATCATAAACCTTACGGACTTTATGAGCGCTTATTTAAACGGTTTCTTGATGCATTCCTCTCGTCGGGTGCACTCATCGTGCTTTCACCTGTTCTGCTTGTAACTGCAATCCTTGTGAGAGTTAAACTGGGCTCTCCTGTGCTTTTCACACAAGACCGTCCTGGAAAGGATGAGAAGATATTCAAGCTCTATAAGTTCCGCTCTATGACAAATCAGCGAGATGAGAATGGAAAGTTGCTACCGGACGATGTTCGCCTCACGAAGTTTGGCCGTGTTCTTCGCTCAACTTCTTTAGATGAGCTTCCAGAGCTTCTGAACATTATCAAGGGCGATATGTCAGTAGTGGGTCCAAGACCGTTACTGGTTGAGTACTTACCGTACTACACAGATGAAGAACACCATCGTCACGATGTGAGACCGGGCTTGACCGGCTTGGCCCAGGTTAACGGACGCAATGCAATTAGCTGGGACACTAAATTATCTTATGACGTCCAATATGTCTCGAAAATCACCTTTTTCGGCGACGCAAAAATAGTAAAAGAGACATTTATAAAAACAGTGAAACGATCAGACATTCAAGTTGGATCAGAGTTCAAAGCGGGAAAGTTTATTGATCAAAGAAAAGAGAGAATGGAGAAGGCTAATGCAAAAATCAATTGATTCAGTCTCACTCCGAGATTTTGCAGAAGAAGATATCAGACTAAAAGTCGAGTGGATAAATAATCCTGAAAACAATCAATATCTTCATTACGATATTCCTATTGAGTATGGGAAAACGCTGCGTTGGTTTCATCAGAAGGACAATGCTCATAGAGTGGATTGCACCATCGAATATGACGGACAACCTGTAGGAGTCATAGGATTGCTGGCTATAGACAAAGTGAATCAAAAAGCGGAGTACTACATAACGGTAGGGAATACTTCATATCAAAGAAGAGGAATTGCAACAAAGGCGACAATGCTCATATTAGAATATGCTTTTTTAGATTTAGGGCTAAACAAAGTATATCTCACAGTAGATGCTGATAATGAGAAGGCGTGTGGCCTTTATGAGCATGTTGGAATGACTTGTGAAGGCTTGTTTCGTGAAGATCTTTTACATCATGGGAAACTAATTGATCGCAAAAGATATGCAATTCTGAAAGAGAACTGGAGTTGTGGGTGGCGTGATGAATAAAAATATTCTAATCCTTGCCGCTGGAACGCGGAATAAAATCGTACAGTATTTTAAGAGGACTTTTGACGGCGTCGGAACCGTTGTAGCTACGGATGCGAGCACTTTAAGTCCTGCCATCTATGACGCTGATAAATATTTCATTGTTCCTCCAATCACAGAAGAAGGTTACATAGACAAGATTCTTGAGATTTGTAAGAAAGAACAGATTAGCGGCGTTCTTAGCCTTATCGATCCGGAGCTAAGCTTGCTTGCAGCCAATGAAGAGAAGTTTAAGGCGGTTGGTACAACGATTATCGGCTCATCCTACGACCTCTGTGAAATGGCTCTGGACAAGATGCAGATGTACGAGTGGCTGAAGGCTCACGGGTATAACTGCGCTCGTTCCTGGATGGACAAGGATGAGTTCTACAGGGCTGTAGATGCTGGCGAGGTTTCGTATCCCGTCTTTGTGAAGCCGTATCGAGGGAGTGCAAGTATAAGCATCTCAAAAGTCTATGACAAGGAAACCGTTGATCTTCTCTTTGCCCACGAGGATGACCTGATGATTCAGGAGTTCCTTGATGGTCAAGAGATCGGCGCGGATGTGTACATCGATCTTATCAGCGGAGAAGTAGTATCCATTTTCACAAAGGAAAAGATTAAAATGCGTGCCGGTGAGACGGACAAGGCGGTCAGCTTTAAGGATCCAGAGTTATTTGCGCTGATTGAGAAGTTCGTGAATGAAGCTGGATACCGGGGACAGATTGACATTGATATCTTTGAGATTGAGGGTCAGTATTACATCAGCGAAGTGAATCCTCGATTTGGTGGAGGGTATCCGCACGCATATGAGTCTGGCTGCGATCATATGAAGCTGATTCTGAACAATCTGCAGGGCATAGTAAACGAGAAAAATATCGGTGCCTACGAAGAAGGCATCTACATGATGAAATATAACGAAGTGAAAATCGTAAAGATGTGAGGTTAGACCTGATGCGGGAAAAGATTCTAATTGTGAGTAATGTGACTGGTGGGCTTGCAAGCTTCAGAAGCGAATTAATTGCGACATTATCAAAAGATTATGATGTCATAATTCTCGCATCAGACAACGGGAGAGAAGAAGTACTTGAAGCTGCAGGCGCAAAAGTGATTCTGATGAATTTGGATCGGCATGGAACCAATCCTCTGAAGGAAATGAAGCTTGTTTCTTATTATAAGAAACAAATGCAGGAGATAAAACCCAAGATTGTTCTTACCTATACCATTAAGCCCAATGTTTATGCCGGAATAGCGGCTGCTTCATTAGGAATACCGTATATAGCTAACATTACTGGTTTGGGCCCAGCAATTGAGAATGGTGGGCTTCTTCAGAAGATAACAATTCCTCTTTATAGATATGGCCTTCGCAAGGCACAAAAAGTTTTCTTCCAGAACACATCTAATCGAGATTTTATGATTGAACGAAGAATGGTCAAAAATTATGATCTTCTTCCTGGATCCGGTGTTAATCTTGAAAAGTTTACAGTACAGCCGTATCCGCAGGGAGATACTGTAGACTTTGTTTTTATATCACGCGTCGTGAAGGAGAAAGGCATAGATCAGTATCTTAATGCTGCGAGAGAAATAAGATCAAGATACCCGGAAACAAGATTCCATGTCTGTGGTGCGTGCGAAGATGCTTACGAAAGTGTTTTACATGAATTAGCTAATGATGAAACGATCATTTATCATGGCAAAATTGAGGATGTTATTGGAATGCATAGGCTGTGTAGTTGCACAGTCCATCCCTCCTTCTATCCGGAGGGGATGAGTAACGTACTATTAGAGTCTTGCGCATGTGGCCGTCCTATCATCACTACTGATCGCCCTGGATGTCGAGAGATTGTGGATGATGGTGTAAATGGCTTTGTAGTAAAGCAGCGTGACAATCAGGATCTGATTGAGAAGATCGAAAAGTTCTTGAAGCTCAGCTGGGAAGAGAAGAAGGCCATGGGATTGGCTGGTAGGGCTAAGGTTGAACGAGAATTTGACAGGAATATTGTCGTTCGGAAGTACCTGGAAGAAGTCAGAAAGGCAAATATACGATGAATTACAAGAAGTTTTTGAAGACACCTGCAATGAGAGCGGCTGCGCTTAAAATGCTGAGTTTCTTGCCGGATGCTCCAATGTTGAAATTGCAATATAGAATTAAGTTGGGAAGAAAGCTGAATCTGGATAATCCAGTCAGGTTTTCTGAAAAACTCCAATGGTACAAGATCAATTACAGAAATCCAGTCATGCATCAGTGCGTGGATAAGTATAAGGTTCGGGAATATGTGAAGGCAAAGGGGTTAGAAAATATACTCGTTCCACTTTATGCGCATTACGATTCAATTGAGCAAGTCGAGTGGGATAAACTGCCCGACCAGTTTGTTGTTAAAACACAAAATGGCGGTGGCGGGCTTAATGTAGTTGTATGCCCGGATAAGTCGAAGCTTAATATTCCAGAAATCAATCAGAAACTTCAGTGCAAGAAGAAGAAGTCCAATTATGGTGGCCGTGAATGGGCGTACTATGGTTCGGAACCCGGTATTGTCGTAGAAGAATTATTAGTCAATAGAGATAAGCCGGAAGCCGGTGTGAACGACTATAAGATCTTCTGTTATTCGGGCAAGCCGGAATTCATTATCGTTGACGTTGATCGCTATATCGGCCATAAGCGAAACTTTTATGATACCGAATGGAACAACCTTCATGTAACGAGTGACTGCCCCGCATCCGACAGGGAAATTGAAAGACCGGATAACCTTGAGGAGATGCTTCGTGTTGCCTCGAAACTCTCGGGAGATTTTCCTTATGTAAGAGTAGATTTGTACAGTGTCGACG
The DNA here is from genome assembly GCF_900101015.1 of Sarcina sp. DSM 11001. Taxonomy (GTDB): domain Bacteria; phylum Bacillota; class Clostridia; order Lachnospirales; family Lachnospiraceae; genus CAG-791. The sequence continues at coordinate 116,796 of NZ_FNFZ01000012.1, forward strand.
GCAAGGTGTATTTCGGGGAGCTTACTTTCTATCCTTGGAGTGGATATGTTCAGTATACACCTGATGAGGCGGATTTCTGGTTTGGAAAAGATTTTGAATTGATAACTATGAAATAGCTTTGGGACGCTTGGGGTTGTGATGATGAATCAACGTATTAAGATTCGGCAGTGGGATTGGCTTTTGGTTATTGGAGCTACTCTTGCACCTATGACCGGACTGCGCATTGCCAAAGTCGGGCCAGCTGAACTGCTGTGCTTTATATGGGCATTAAGATATATAAATTTTAAAAGGATTGAATTAGATGAGCTGAGGAAATTCTTTATACCTTATCTAATAAGTATGTTTATAGGAACTCTGATATGTATAGCGGTTTCTCCAGCAGAATTAACGGTAAGTGGTTGGGCAACATGGTTATATCTGGCATTTATAGCATGTACAGTATATAGAAGAATTCAAGTCAATTCAGTCGCTTATAACGAGTTTGTTTTTGATAAGATGTGTATATTTTCTGCCTGCTGGTATGGTTTTTTATATGTGTTCTCACGTACTGTTAGCCGCTCATTTCTAGGTGCTCCCCTGTGGTATTATGCTAGATATAGTGGTGGAGGGACAAACCCGCACCAAGTTGCTGTTTTGCTATGTGTCATTGCTTTCTGGTTCGTGAGACAGATTTTCTCTGGGGAAAAGACATTTAAATATGCAGTTTTGTTTATTCTAGCGGTATTTCTTGAAACTGAGTCAAAATCATCGACAGGTTTAGCTTCAATTTTCTTGGGACTATTTACTCTGGCTATTATTTTGACTGTGTTAAATATTAATAATTCAAAAGCTCGGACTGCAATCATTTTTATTGAAGTTACTCTTGGACTGTTAATTGCTGTGATATTCCGTAATATTATATATAACATGGTTTATGAGTGGGTTGCGTCTGACGCAAATGGCCTAGGACGTTTTTATATATGGTCTTCATTTAAGCAGATGTTCGTGAAAAGCCCTATATTTGGACTTGGTCCGGGAATGCATGCCATATCCTATTCTGGAATGAAAGAGTTTCATAACAGTTATCTTGAAATATATGCTGCATCTGGAATTGTTGGATTCATTACACTTTTATTATTTAGTGGAAGATTAATAGCTAAAATTATTAAAGGAAACATTCTTTTATTGCCAATTATGGTGAGCGTTTATGTCTATAGTATGGCTGGATTCGCTTTTAGAAGATTAGCGTTTTGGATCCCAATTGCTTTCATTGCCGTAATAGCTAAACAGCGGAGTGAAGAGCTATCTAACGGTGGAGGTGAGATCAATGTTCAAAAAACTTAAAAACATCATATCAGTTCTGTGGTCGCTGATAAAGTTCTGTTTGATCAAACTGATCCGGTGGAAGGAGTTCTCTTTCTGTCCCATTGAACGATTCTCGCCTTCAACAATGATCAATATTCACAAGGGCGGCAAGATGGTGCTCGGGAATAAACTCCGGGTGCATTCTGGTTCCCGCCTAAGTGTTACCCCTGGTGGAGTCCTTACTATTGGTGATAATACAGCCATTAATTATAACTGCATTTTTGTTGCCAGGAAGAGCGTTTCAATCGGGAAAGACTGCACATTTGGCCCTAATGTTATTATCTTTGATCACGACCACGATTTTAGAGGGTCTGATGTAATGAACGGTGATGCCTTTAAGGAGAAAGAAGTGGTTATCGGTAATAATGTCTGGATCGGGGCAAATGCTGTTATCCTTAAAGGCGCGATTATTGGTGATAACGCAGTTATTGCGGCAGGCACAGTAGTAATGGGTGAAGTTCCTGCTAATTCCATCGGATATAACAAGAAAGAGCTTGCTACTAAGCAGTATAAGTAAAGGATCGGGGAAGGACAAACCGATATGAGTGTAAAGTCATTTGTCAAAAAAAACAAGTTGCTTGCAGCATTAGCGTATAGAGCAAGGGAACAAAGAAACATAGCATCAATGAAGAAGTACGGAAAGTTTCCGTTAGAGCCAGATAAAGTTGTTTTCTATCGGTCTGGAGGAGGTTATGGGGATAATCCTCGTGCTATAGCAGAATATATACATAAACGTTATCCTGATATAAAACTTGTATGGGCATATGGTTCTCCCGATGATAAAAATTCTATCCCAGAATATATTCATCCTGTTGTTTTTGAATCAGATGAATATTTACGTGAAATGGCTACTGCTGCAGCTTGGATTTGTAGTACCACACTTCCTAACGGGACACTAAAAAGAAAAGGCCAACTATATATACAGACATGGCATGGAGATAAGGGATTTAAAAAGTTTGGCAAAGATGCTGTTGACTTGGATATTATAAAGAAAAGCACAAGCGGCCGCCAACTAATTGAATCTGAAATATGCGATTTTTTTCTTACCGGAGCGAAATGGTTTATACCTAAAATCCGTTCGGCGATAGGCTATAACGGTGAAATCATCGCTCATGGACTTCCGAGAAATGACTGCTTAGTAATTCCCGATCCCCAAGCTGCGTTAGCTATTAAGAGAAAACTTGGAATCTCTGAAGATACAAAAGTACTGATTTATGCTCCTACATTTAGGGACCATGAGGGAACACATGAAGTGGTTGCTTCTGACATCGATCTTTCTGCTATTCTCAGCGCGGTAGAGAAGAAAACGGGTGAACAGTGGATATGTCTTTTGAAAGCACATGCTGGTCGTGAATTAAAAATGACAGTAAACGTGGACGAGAAGAAATTCATAGATGTTACTGCTTGCCCTGATATTGCTGATTTACTTATGATATCAGATATGATGATAACTGACTACTCCTCTTGCGCTGGGGATTTTGCTTTAACTAACCATTTTATTCTTCTTTATCAGGATGACATCGATTCATACACAACAAAGGATAGAACCCTTTATTTTGATATGAAGGATACTCCTTATTATGTTGCACACAACCTTGATGAAGCTGTAAAGATAATAAATGAAGTAGATACAGACTCAATAGAAAAAAACTGTGCTGCGATTCGGGAATTTTATGGAGTTTGTGAGACTGGACGAGCCAGTGAAGAGGTTGTCAGCATAATTATGAAAAACAAAGCACGATTGGAGCAAGAAGAATGACGACAGCAATTATTATAGCCGGAGGATCCGGTAGCAGAATGGGGCAGGATATCCCTAAGCAGTTTATTAATGTATACGATAAACCCATTCTGATTTATACACTCGAAGGTTTTCAAAAGCATCCTCAGATCGATGCTATAGAAGTTGTGTGCATTGATGGCTGGCACGATGTGGTTTGGGCATATGCAAAACAATTCAATATTACAAAACTAAAGTGGATTGTCTCAGGCGGAAAGACGGGACAAGAATCGATCCGAAACGGAGTTTATAATCTTGAGGGTAAAGTCTCCGACGACGACATCATCATCATTCATGATGGAATAAGACCTCTTGTTGATGAAACCGTTTTAACTGACGTAATTGTTAAAGCGAAACAATATGGAAATGCTGTTACATCTCTCCCTTATAATGAGCAGATATTCCTGGTTGACGATGAGATTAGTACAACGAAGTTTATTCCAAGAGAAACTCTCCGTAGAGTATCTACACCCCAAGCTTATCGGTTTGATTTGCTTGATTCCAAGTATCAGGAAGCTTATGAGAAAGAGATAGGCATTTACGGTTCTCATTATACAAACACCATGATGGTTGAGTTAGGAGTAAGGCTGTTCTTTGCAGCCGGTTCAGATAAAAATATCAAGTTGACAACTAAAGACGATTTAGAGATGTTTAAGGCATATCTCAAATCAGATAAAGATAATTGGCTGAAATAAGGGGTTATTCATGAATCTATATAATAATGGACTGTACATGGAAGATATCCACTATGTAGGATCATTACCTCTTCCTTGGGAAAAGCTCAAAGGCAAAAGCATCATGCTTTCCGGTGCTACGGGAATGATTGGCAGTTTTCTTGTTGATGTCCTTCTCGAAAAGAATATTGCCGATGGTTTAAATTGTACCGTATATGCTCTAGGTCGCAATGAAGAAAAAGCAAAGACACGGTTCAGCAAGTATGCAGATGATTCACATTTCATCTTTATTCCTTATGATGTGAAGTTGCCGTTTGAACGGAGTGACCTGGGTACAGTTGATTATATCCTTCATCTTGCATCTAATACTCACCCCATGCAGTATTCAACCGATCCTATCGGTACGATAACTACGAATATTATCGGTGTTCAGAATCTTCTTGATTTTGCCGTAAAGCATTATGCTACCCGTTTTGCATTTGCATCTTCAAACGAAATATATGGCGAAAACCGTGGGGACGTGGAGTTCTTTGACGAGAACTATTGTGGCTATATAAATTCCAACACAATGAGAGCTGGATATCCGGAAAGTAAGCGTTGCGGTGAGGCTCTATGTCAGGCATATAAAGCTCAGAAAGGTTTGGATGTTGTTATACCGAGGCCTACCCGTTCTTATGGTCCAACAATGCTAATGTCCGATACGAAGGCAATAAGTCAGTTTATAAAAAAGGGGATTTCTGGTGAGAACATCGTTTTGAAATCAGCTGGAACGCAGTTATATAGCTATACATATGTTGCTGATGCCGTTGCTGGTCTCCTGACTATTTTGCTAAAGGGGGAGAATGGAGAAGCTTATAACATCGCAGAAGAGCATAGTGACATTATGCTTAAAGATCTTGCAACGATCATCGCAGGGATTAGTGGCAAAAAAGTGATGTTTGAAATCCCTGATGCAGTTGAAGCTGCCGGTTATAGCACCGCTACTAAAGCACGGTTAGATGGTCACAAGCTTCAGACACTTGGTTGGAAGCCCAAATATGATATTAATTTAGGAATGGAAAGAACGATACGTATTCTTAAGGACATATTATGATGTAAGGGTCAAAACCCTCAGGCGTGAAACGCCTTTTTTCCAAAAACCTTGAAAACTGAATATAGATCGCGTATGGATTCGCATGTAGAAATGAAAATGGATGTGTTTCCCACTGGATGGTCAGGATATCTCCTACCTTTATTCAGACAAGCAGCGGGTTTTGGCCATAGTGACCCGTCCCCTGCCGGAACCGGAGGAGTTTTCTGAAGTTCAGTGCCGCTATCTTGCTTCCGAAGAAGTGCTTACAGGGGATCTTCCCCCGGACAGGCATGTGGTTAACATCGTAGATATTCTTCAACGCTGAAGGAACTGTTTCCACGCCATTCCTGATCCTGGCAAGGAGCTTAAACTGTTCGGTATTCATTCTGGCCTGCGCATGTGCACGGTTCACCATCTTGCGGGAAACAGTAAGTTTGCTTACCCTTTTAAAGATCTTCGGCCTGCAGTGCATTGCAAACGGACAGTCCGCACATTTATCTCTTTCGAATGAAACATTGATAATACCGGTCGCCTTATTGTACCAGTTGGATTTTGGCTCATACCCTCTTGGGCAGTGAAGGACTCTGGTACCGTCTTCATTAAGTTCGAATGCACCCATGACCGGATCTACATCTTTTCCGGTCAGGTCTGTTGTCACCAGATCGATATTGTTTTTGGCGGCAAGACTGGTGTTTTCTTCACCACTGTATGCTCCATCTGTTGAAATGATGGTTTTCTCTTCCTGAGGCCCGATCTTTTCAATGTGCTCCTGGAAAAATCCGCTGTCGCTCTTGTTGTTTGAATCAAACTGATAGTCTGTGACAACAGAACCGTTTTTCCCGACAGATTCCTCAACATTTGCTGCATAGCCCCGATGCTTTTTCCCTGCTTTCTCCCGGTATGTTGCATCGGGATCAGACGGGTTCTGCATGATCGAGGAATTCATTCCGCCATCTTCTTTTGTACGGAGGCGCCTTTTCCCGGCTTCCACGATCGTCTGCTCGCTCAGGCAGCGGACAAAAAGCTGATATTCAGTGATCTCTTCGAAGTCATTGCCGCATTTTTCCAGAAGGAGGTCCGCATCCTTGAGAAGGACGGCGATCCTTTTGTCGACATCAGTGCTGCGGCTGTGGTAGATGACACGGTTGAGATCATTGGGATCATAGTAATGTTCCATATACCCGATCATGTCATCATGACCGTTCTTATGAAGGTAACGGATCAGTTTGGCGATACAGGTATAGATTAGTTCCATGCGGCTCAGCTTCCGGATGTTGGCTTCCACCATGAGGGAATCCATCCGGCGGATCCGCTTGTCTATACCCATCATCCGTGCACTTGCTTCGGCAAGGCCGGTCACACAATCATGATACAGGTCAACTCCATGGGTCTGTTCGTAGTCATAACACCTGCGACGGAACCTGGAAAGGCTTTTGTCACTGAGTGGCTGTTCTTCAAAACTTGTGGTATGGAGTGCCAGCTGAAATCGGGGATCAAGCATCAGGTTATCGACCATTTCGTCATCCGAATAATCAAAAAGCATTTTGATGATCTCGGCTCCAACGATCACATTGACCGGCGTGTTCGGTCTGGATCCCTTATCGGAATAAAGGATTGAGAAACGTTCCTCGTCAATGTATGGAAAGACGTCTTCTGAAAATACTTTCGCCCAGCTTCTTTCAAGTGCTTTTTTCTCACGCTCTGTGAGGTTATATGTACTGTCAAAAAGAGACATCTGCTGGGCTGGATTCTTGCGGAATGACATAGTGCTTACCTCGCTTCGTTGATACTTACAGTATACCACGAAGACGGTTTTATACATAATCTATATTCAGTTTTCAAGGTGGTTGCTAATAGCCGCTTAGCAATGTGCTAAGCAACAAAACTGGGGGCTTTTGACCCCAACATCATATTATAGACTGGATAGAAAGAGACCAATTATGAAAAATCAATTGGAAAGAAAGTGTTCCGAAGAATGATCACAGTTGTCATTGTTGGAATACTAGAAAAATTACATCCTCTGTTCTCAGTTTACTGATCTTGGATGGACAAGTAACTAATATAATAACAGCGGATGCATCCGTGATCGCTCTGCGGTGATTCACACAAGATCATCGTTTCTTTTGATAATTCTTTGCTCAAAAGAAAGAGAACAATTCAGTAGAGGCACCTTTGGCTCACTGTGCTCTGCCCAGCCCCGGGGTTTTCTGCTTTGTGTATTCCATAGGAAAGTACTGTTTTGAATGAGAATAAAAAAAGAGACACCCACTGGCATCACTTTCCTTTGTAAATTCTGCATTGGTATTCGGGGCGGCCTCCACCGTTGCCCTATTCTCCAGTGCATAGAAAAGCAAGATTTGGATACCATTTCATTTGTTCAGTTGTCAATGTACAATCATCCTGCAATGGGAGGCCAATTTCGATGGAATCACTGATAAATTCATGCGGAGTAAGTGACCAACTTCATCGGTTTCAGTGGTTTTTCGAAATGGAATATTCACAGGCTATAGTAAAGCGACTAAAGCTTTACTGGATGGAACCCTTCAATAACTATAACAGAAGGGCTTAATAAAATAATGGATGTACAAAAAAAGTGTAACCGTGACAGAAAGGAAACTTGCAATGATATCGGTGATTGTGCCAGTATATAATGTTGAAAAATACTTGCCTCGATGCATAGAAAGCATTCTAGGTCAAACATATACAGATATTGAACTCATTTTAATAGATGACGGGTCAGTAGATAAATCTGGCGTAATTTGCGATATGTTCGCATCTAAAGATAAACGCATTCTAGTCATTCATAAAGCAAATGGTGGAGTATCTTCTGCGAGGAACGAAGGGTTAAAAAAATGTTCAGGCGAATATATTTCCTTTGTAGACGCCGATGATTGGATTGAACCAAATATGTTTGAGAAGATTCTATGTTTCCTTGAAGAATCAGGTTCTGATTTTGCTGTTTTTAATGAGAAACGCGTTTATTTGGATGGCGATAAGGTTGCCCATATAGAAGAAGTGAATAATTGGAAAGCATTGTCCAATGGTACGGTTCTATATGGGAAAGATATTTTCTACAAGATATTTTCTAAAAGTGGAGTTCTTTGGAACAAAATATTCAAAAGAGATGTATTAGTTGATATTTTTTTCCATGAAAATTTGGTTTACGGAGAAGATACCGTCTATTTGCTAGAAGCTCTGAAAAAATGTCAGTCTGCAGTTGTTGTTGTAGATAATTACTATAATTATGTCATTAATAGAGTGGGAAATGTAGTCTCAGGTGATATAAATGAAAAATGCTTAGATTTATTAAATAACAATATTTATATTTATCATAGAATAAAAAGCACTTTCCCGGAGGTGGGTGTAAAAAGAATTAAAGTTGCTATCACACAGGTGATAAAGAAAATAGAAGAAAGTTCAGCAAATATCAACGTTAAAAGACAGTATATTCAAAAATGCAAAGAAGCAGCATGTGCAGTGGATAGAGAAGATTGCATTTCATATTATAAGAGCGCCCTAGATTCTTGTGGTGGAAAGATGGAGTTTATCATATGCCGATATAATCCAAATTTGATTGTTCATATTAAATCCATTCTTAACTTGTGTAGAAAAAAACAATGATTTGAAACTGTAATGAGTGGTTTTGGAGTGCTATTAGTAACTCATACTTCGCAGTCTGAGACTGCGCTCAAACCCTTATAAATAAAGGGAATACTTACAACAAAAAAGGTGCAAGCCGTAGCGGTATGCTAAAATGGTAATAACGACAAAACCATGCATATCCAAGAGGCTTACACCATGAATAGCATAGCAGAAATCTTTGATAATAGCAAACAGCTGTTGGACGGCATCAACGGTTTTATCAACAAGTACATAGACTGCGACCTCCTTCGCAGATGCAGTATCCGTAAGATAGTCGATTCTTTCACCGAGAAGAGAGATTACGAGTACGCCGATAACCCCATTCTTCGTCTGATCGGGGATGTCGAAACTTCAAAAGTGCTTCCCAGGTGTGTCAGTGCTAAAAAGCTTCTTACCGATAAGATCCTTGCCTGCTTTCATACTGCGGCAAGCCCTTATCTCATGTTCAAGACAGGTACATTCTTCAGTGATTACAGCAAAGACACGTTCTATCGCTTTGACCTTAATAAGAAGGCTAACTGGGAACGCCTCCAGCTTGAGACAGCAAAGAATGTTATCCTGGATATCGAATCACGGACCGGCAAAGATCACGTGAACAGCCTGATCTTTGATGATTCCCTGTACCGCCGCACAGGCGGTAAAGGAACGGATCTGTGCGCAAAAGTCTTCGATCATAACGACAATAAAATGAGGCTCGGTTTCCGCATGATGACCGGTGCATGGTCAAATGGGGAAACCTATATTCCCTTCCTTCAGAGCCTTCTGACAACACGGAAAAAGCATCTGATGGTCGGAAAGGATGAACATGCAGACAGACGCACACTGCGTGGAAAGCGCCGCGCCATGGCAAAGGAGAAGGGAACAGTAGTTGTCCAGTCCATGGTCCAGGAAGCGCAAAAGGTAGGGATCCCGTTTGACTACGTCCTGTTTGATACATGGTTTTCAAACCCGACCCAGCTTGTCGTTCTTAAAGATATCGGTGCCGATGTCATAGCGATGATCAAGAAAAATAAGACCAGATATACTGTCCTTGATCCGACAGACGACGCTGTGAAAGCCTTGACGTAAAGGAGATCTACAGCCGCTTCAGGAAGCGTCCCGGATGCTCGAAATATCTTCTCTGTGTGAATGTAAAAGTCTCCGATCAGGGCGGAAACTCCATTCCGGCAAAGCTTGTATATGCCCGCAACAGGAACAACAAAAAGCAGTGGGTATGTTTTGTGTGTACCGATATGCGTTGCTCTCTGGAGGATATTCTTCGAATCTATACCATGCGGTGGGCCTGTTTATGCGAACCCTGCTTTTATACGAACTTCCACGTAAGAATTACAGTTCCTGCCAGCGTAGGCTCATGAAAAAGTTCGTATAAAACCAATTTAAACTGTACTATGTCGGTATAACGCCATTTCATTTTGAAAGGAGACCGGCATGATACATTTAAAAAAGAATGCGTCCATTGTAATTAAAACTATTGAAAAGTACAGGTATGGTCCAAGAGCCATAAGGATGAGCAAGGATTGCTACGATAGTTTATTGCTATCCATGGAGAAAGAGGGCATAGCCACTTTCTCCATCCAATACGCCCTGGACTGGTGTCAGGAGGAGG
>NZ_FNFZ01000011.1 GCF_900101015.1 Sarcina sp. DSM 11001
ACCGTTGATAATGCATTCGAAGTTTGGGCTGTTCCAAATGAGCAGCTTAAGTCTCTGTGCAGCTTTAAGTAAAGTTAATTTTGTCGTTTACTATAATTTAGAGATTCAGATGGATGCCGGGTCGGAAACAAAGGATGAACAGACTTCAGTACATTCTGCTACGGGGGCGACGGCTGTTCCCGCTGCGGAGACAGCAGCTCCGGAGCTTCCCGGGGAAGCGGAGGAAGAAAGTCCTTTCATCGGCACATGGGTCTGCGGCAGAGCGACCGTTGAGATCCTTTTAGAAAAAGGAGAAGACGAGGCTGACCCCGCAAGGAAAGCGGCGGCAGAAGCGGACAAGGCGGCAGCAGGTGTGACAGAAGACGCAGCTGTGGAAAGTGCTAAAACCCCTGAGGCAGAGAGTGCAGCGGCTCCTGCAGCCAAAGAAGAGTCTTCTGTATTGGCGGAAACAGGAGCACCCTCGGCAGCAGCAGAGCCGGTCAATCCGGTTAAGACAGGAGTGCCTGCATCTGAAGAGCCGGCCAAAACGGCAGAGACAGGAGCGCCTGCAGCAGAAGAGCCGGCCAAAGCAGGCGGGACAGGCGCATCTGCGGCGGAAGAAAACAAAGAAGCTTCCGGCACTGCCGGTACTGAAGCGGCAGCAGAGACTCCCGCCAAACCGGAGACACCCGCAGGAGACGTTTATAAAGTCGGTATCGTCTGGGGCTCCAGTTACAATGAAGTGTGCAGATGGGACTATACCTGCACACTGGACAAAGAAGGGAAAGTCCTCTCAGATCCCGGAACAGGTATCAGAACGGATATTGTATTCGGGGCGGAGGGCGCGACTGAAACTGCAGAAGTCATCTATTCAGACGGCGCGGCTGAGTTCACGATCGATAAGGACGGGAAGCTCCTGTGGAATGACAAGAAGGAAGATGCTGCTCAGGATATGGCCTTTGAGAGAGTTTCCTTCTATTCCGAGGCTCCTTCCGCGGAAGACCTCGCAGACGGCTTTTTCCGTGTCATCAGCAGTTACGGACAGGGTGTCAGCGGGACTTCCCTCAAAGAAGCCATTGCGGCCTGCAGGGCATTCGGTTTTGCAGGAACTTATGACATTATGAATGTGGCAGAAGAGGAGCTTGAGCAGAATCTTGAAGCCGCATGGAAGAGCCTGAAAAAGCAGGAGCAGGATGCTTTCAGTATCAATTATCCCGGTGTGATCTCACTGGTCGATTCCTGCCTCTCCAATTGGAAGGGAGCCCGCGGTCTCTTTGAAGATGCCGGCGTTGCTAAAGAAATGGAGATGCAGCTTGAAGACTCCCAGACCAGAGCTTCCTGGGCGGAGCTGCTTGCGGCTTTTGGAAAAGTCAATACCGGAGAATAAACAAGGAGATAGATGTAAATATGAAATTAGGAATCGTTGGCCTTCCGAACGTAGGCAAGAGCACCCTGTTTAACGCACTTACAAAAGCCGGCGCTGAGGCGGCTAATTACCCCTTTTGCACGATCGATCCCAATGTAGGTGTGGTCGCTGTCCCGGACGAGCGGATCAGGCTTCTCGGAGAGATGTATCACTCCAAAAAGGTGACCCCTGCTGTTATTGAATTCGTCGATATCGCGGGTCTGGTCAAGGGTGCCTCCAAGGGAGAGGGCCTGGGCAACCAGTTCCTGGCCAATATTCGTGAGGTGGACGCCATTGTCCATGTGGTCCGGTGTTTCGAGGATGAGAACGTGATCCATGTGGACGGCAGTGTGGACCCCTTGCGCGATATAGAAACGATCAACCTGGAGCTGGTCTTTGCAGACCTCGAGGTACTGGAGCGCAGGATCTCCAAGGTGGCGCGCACAGCCAAGATGGATAAGGAAGCCGGGAAGGAGATGGAATTCCTGAAAAAGGTGAGAGACCATCTCGAGAGCGGAAAGCCGGCCTCCCTTCTGTCCGGCCACGGCGGAGCCGGGACCGGAGCAGCTGATTCAGACCTGTCCGAGGATGAGGAAAAGTGGCTCCAGACCTATAACCTGCTCACGGACAAGCCTGTGATCTATGCCGCCAATGTTGCGGAGGATGATCTGGCAAATGACGGGGCGGACAATGAGGGTGTTCAGAAGGTGCGCGAATACGCGGCGCAGACAGGGAGCGAAGTCTTCGTCATTTGCGCGAGCATCGAATCGGAGATCGCTGAGCTTGACGACGATGAGAAAGCCCTGTTCCTGGAGGATCTGGGAGTGGAAGAAGCAGGTCTTGACAAGCTTGTCCGTGCAAGCTACAGGACCCTGGGTCTCATGAGCTTCCTCACAGCGGGAGAGGATGAGACCCGTGCCTGGACCATCAAGATCGGGACCAAAGCTCCTCAGGCTGCCGGAAAGATCCACAGCGATTTCGAGAGAGGCTTCATCAAGGCAGAAGTTGTCAACTACAAGACCCTGCTCGAACTTGGTTCCCTCGCCGCTGCCCGTGAAAAGGGCCTGGTCGGCATGGAAGGCAAGGAATATGTCGTCAAGGATGGAGATGTCATCCTGTTCAGATTTAATGTTTAGTGGCAAGGGCAGCGATTAATATGGAACAAATGATGGGAGATATGGACATCGCGTTTCCCCACCTGGGAATCTATCTGCAAAATGTCCCTAAAACGATAATGGTGGGGAACTTCGGGATCGCCATCTATGGCATCCTGGTCGCTTCAGCGATGCTGATCGGCATTTCGATCTCGGCCCATGTCGGAAAAAAGACAGGGCAGGATCCTGATCTGTACTGGGATTCCTTTGTATGGATCGTGATCTCGGCGATCGCCGGCGCCAGGATCTACTATGTGATCTTCATGTGGGAGTTTTATAAGGACAATCTCCTCCAGATCTTTAATCTGCGCGCGGGAGGACTCGCGATCTACGGCGGAATCTTCCTGTGCGTGGTCACGATCTTTATCTATTGCCGGAAGAAAAAGGTCAGCGCTCCCCTGTATCTCGATACGATCGTGTTCGGTCTTCTGATCGGCCAGGTGATCGGGCGATGGGGTAACTTTTTTAACAGAGAAGTGTTTGGAGAGTATACAGACAGTCTGCTGGCGATGCGCCTGCCTGTCGCTATGGTGCGGGCATCTGACATCAGCGAATCCATCGCCGCACATATGACAGAAGGCACCAACTATATCCAGGTCCATCCCACTTTCCTGTACGAGGGCATGTGGAACCTCATGATCTGTCTGCTGCTGTTTTTGTACATGCGCAAAAAGAAATTTGACGGTGAGCTGTTCCTGATCTATCTCGCGGCCTACGGTGTCGGCCGCGCCGCCATCGAATATATCCGGACCGACCAGCTCTACCTGCCCGGGACGAAGATCCCTGTGTCCATGGTCGTAGGCCTTGTGCTGGCAGTCTGTTCCACAGCCGCAGTGATCATAGGAAGAATGCGAAAAAAGGAAATAAAAGAGATCAAGACAGTTTAAAAAAACAATAATAATAAGCCTGTAAAGCGGCCTGAAGAGCAGTCCTGTACTGTTTTTCAGGCCGCTTTTTCGTGAAATGAGCAAAAGAGAACAGTTCGTTTGAATGCCCGCCATCAGAACCTGTGAAAGGAGAATGCATCCACGGCGCTCTGTAAAAATGTGAAATACAGGAAAAATATCTGACAAAATGACCGGACAAAAAGATCCGCAAATACAACCCGCAAATACGATCTGAAATTAACGATCAGGATAAAAACCCCTGCCAAGTATTGAAATATCCTGTTTAAGTTGGTATTATTACATAAAGTGGGTAAAAGTGGAGGAAAGTGGCGGATGTTCATGGGTTCCTATGATCATTCTCTCGACACAAAGGGGAGGATGATCATTCCTTCCAAATTCAGAGAAGCGCTGGGAGAGAGATTTGTGATCACAAAGAGTCTTGATCACTGTCTCTGCATCTACGACATGGCAGCCTGGGAGCGGTTTGTACAAAAGCTCTCCGGGCTTCCTTACAATACCCGAAAGCAGCGTGAACTGGTCAGGTTCTTTTTATCAGGAGCCTCAGAGGTGGAACCGGACAAACAGGGCAGAGTTCTGTTGACACAGAATCTGCGCGATCATGCCCATATCACAAAGGATGTGATCCTGATGGGCGTGGGAGCCAGGATCGAGATCTGGGATCCTGCCACCTATGAAGCGGAGGCCTTCAGCGATGATATGAATGAGATCGCAGAAGAGCTTCTGGGAAACGGATTTGAGATTTAAACGGGTCCTGTCAGGTTTCGGACCAGGTCCCGGACCAGTTTTCAGATTGGGGTTCAGAACATGTTCCCATTCGGGTTCCAGACCGGGTTTTAAACCGTTTTTCAGATACTGGACGCAGTTTTTTTACAGAGAGATCACAAATGGAATTTAAACATACATCAGTGCTTCTTCAGGAGTGCATCGACGGTCTCAATATCCGGCCGGATGGTTTATATATTGACGGCACACTGGGCGGAGGCGGGCATTCTTTTGAAATAGCAAAGCGTCTCACTCAGGGAGGAGTTCTGATCGGGATCGACCAGGATGAAGAAGCACTGTCGGCAGCCGGAGAAAGGCTGTTCGTCTATTCAGACAGAGTGCGCCTGGTCCACGATAATTATGAGAACATGGAAAACGCGGTCCGCAGCTTTCTGGAGGAAACTGCGTTTTCTGTCGTTCAGAGAGAAGAAGGCCAGGACAAAATTTCCGGGACAGTAGACGGGATCCTTCTGGATCTGGGGGTCTCTTCCTATCAGCTGGATAATCCCGAGAGGGGGTTCTCCTACAGGACGGACGCGCCTCTGGATATGCGCATGGACCGGACTGCGGATTTCAGCGCGAGGGATATCGTCAATACCTACAGCGCCCAGGAGCTGACAAGGATCCTCAGGGATTACGGAGAAGAGAAATGCGCGGCGAAAATTGCCGCGAATATCGTAAAGGAGAGAGAGATCGCCCCTATCGAGACGACCGGCAGACTGGCTCAGATCGTGGAGAGATCCATCCCGATGAAAATGCGGGAGAGGGGAGGCAATCCCTGCAAGAGGACATTTCAGGCTGTCCGGATCGCCTGCAACAGAGAGCTGGAGGTGCTGGAGGACACGCTGGATACTATGATCGATATGCTAAAGCCCGGCGGAAGGCTCTGCATCATCACCTTCCATTCACTGGAGGACCGGATCGTCAAAAATGCTTTCCGCAGGAATGAAAAGCCCTGTATATGTCCGCCGGAGTTTCCCGTCTGTGTATGCGGGCGCGTTTCAAAAGGCAGAGTGATCACCAGAAAG
This sequence comes from Sarcina sp. DSM 11001, assembly GCF_900101015.1. Lineage (GTDB taxonomy): Bacteria > Bacillota > Clostridia > Lachnospirales > Lachnospiraceae > CAG-791. The sequence goes on from NZ_FNFZ01000011.1 coordinate 5,237, forward strand.
CCGATCCTTCCCGGAAAGGAAGAACTGGCTCAGAACAGGAGATCTGCAAGCGCAAAGCTCAGGATATTTGAGAAGCAATAAAAGTACAGGCTATCTTAGAAGCGAAAATAGTTGTGTATTAAAAGACGATAAAAACGCAGTACATTGAGAGGCAGTGAGATGGTAAGAACACTGGACGGGAACAGGGATTCCTCTTTTGAAAAACAGAAAAGACAGCCCGGGTGGAGTAAGACCCCGGCTGTTCCTGCACAGAACTCTTACCGGGCAGGACGCCGTCTGTCAGGAGTAAGAAACGCAGCCGGCCCGGGATCAGAGGAGAGCGGACCGGACAGGAATACCAGCGGCAGCAGCCTGGTGAGAGGCTCGGTCATGAGCCTGGGGACTGTTGTGTTCATGCTGGGGATCATTGCCCTGATCACGACCCTGCTGATCTACTACATTACGATCCAGGCGGAAGTCAAGCGCACCTCCCAGGAAATTGCCGAGATGGAGGAAGAGCTGACCCAGATCAGGGCGGAAAACGATGCGGCCTACAATGAGATCAATGACAGCATCAGCCTGGATGAAGTGCGCGAGCGGGCTATCCATGAACTCGGTATGAAATATGCCAACAGGGACCAGGTCGTGATCTATTCCACCGAGGAGGAGGACACTGTGCACCAGGTGATGGAAGCCGGCGGACAATGACCGCGGTCAGAGAGGTAAGAAACTTTGAACAGTAATCAGGTTAAGCGGACGGGACGCGGCATAAGGAAAGGACCAAAACGTTTTACGATCAGCATGAAAAAAAGGCTGGTGGTCCTGTTTCTGATCATCCTGACAGCTTTTTTTGCGCTGGGGATCCGTCTTTATCTCATTCAGAGGGACAATGGCCGCTCGTATACCATGCAGGTACTTTCCCAGCAGGCTTACAATAACAAGACTCTTCCCTGTAAAAGGGGAAAGATCATGGACAGCAGCGGCACTGTCCTGGCGGACAGTCAGCTGGTCTACAATGTGATCATAGATGCCAAGCAGATGCTTGAAGAGGATGATTATCTGGAACCCTCTCTTGACGCTGCCGAGCGGCTGGGGATCGACAGGGAAAAACTGCTCGCCTATATAACCGAACATCCTGACTCGCAGTATTACATCGCGAGAAAAAATCTGCCCTATCAGGACAAGAGGGACTTTGACGAGGAAGTGGAAAAGGGCATCGAAAAGGAAAAGAAAGCTCTTGAGAAAGCAGAAGAAGATAATAAAGACAGCCGGGACGGGGAAAGCGGACAGGCCGGTCAAAAGACGCCGAAAAAGACAGAGGTCAAACTGGTATACAGCAATATCAAGGGAATCTGGTTTGAAGAGAGCTATATCCGCACTTATCCCTGCAAAACTCTTGCCGCAGATGTGATCGGGTTTACAGTGGGAGACAATACCGGAGCGTACGGTCTGGAAGAATATTATGAGGAGACCCTCAAGGGAGTCCCCGGACGGTCCTACGGATATCTGGATGAATCCCTGAATATGGAACAGACCACGATCCAGCCCAAGGACGGCAACAACCTCGTCCTGACCCTGGATGCCAATATTCAGAGTATCTGCGAGAAATACCTCAATGAATTAAATGAGGAGTTCAGAAACAGAAGGCACAAAGGAAACGGCTTCAATAACGGCGCCTGCATCATTATGGATGTCAATACCGGCGGGATCCTGGCCATGGCCAGTTCTCCTGGTTTTGACCTGAGCGACCCCTATAACATTTCCGCAGTCGCAGGTATGCCCAAGCTGGATGAAAATTACAATCCGATCAGCAGTTATATGTCGGAGGCTGACACCCAGGCCCTGTCTGATGCCGATAAATCCAAGTACCTGAGTACCCTGTGGAGTAACTACTGCATAAGTTCCCATTTTGAACCGGGATCGACGGCAAAGCCATTTACCACAGCCACAGGGCTTGAGACAGGAAAGATAAAACCGACCGACAAATATGAATGCAACGGTTATCTTCAGGTCGGAGATACCTACATACGATGCGTACACGTGGCGGGCGACGGGATCCTGGATCCCGGCGGCGCGATTGAGAGGTCCTGCAACGTGGCGCTCATGCAGGAGGCAGAAAAGATCGGCGCGGACATCTTCTGCAAATATCAGAATGTATTTAACTTCGGCCTTAAGACCAATGTCGACCTCGCCAGAGAATCGAGGACGAATGAGTTTTTGTATACATCGGACCAGATGTCGGATGTCGACCTCGCCTCCAATTCTTTTGGTCAGAACTTTGAATGCACGATGATCCAGATGATCTCCGGTTTCTGCTCCCTGATCAACGGAGGCAGCTATTACCAGCCTCATATCGTCGACAGGATCACGAGCGCGGGAGGATCGACGGTCCTTACCAATTCCCCCCGCCTTCTGAAAAAGACAGTGTCTGAAGAAACCAGCGCGATGATCCGCAAATACTGCATCCGGGTCGTCGAGGGAGAGAACGGAACGGGCCCCCAGGCCAGGCCGGCGGGCTACAGGGTCGGTGGCAAGACAGGAACCGCAGAGACCCTTCCCCGTGAAAACGGGCAGTATATCGTCTCCTTCCTGGGGTTCGCGCCTGCTGAAAACCCCAGGATCGCCATCTACGTGGTCCTGGACCGCATGAACAAGAAAAATCAGGACGAATCCCTCTGGGCGAGCGCTACTGCCAGAAAGATTCTGACAGAAGTGCTTCCCTACATGAATATCTACATGACAGAGCCTCTGACAGATGCGGAGCGGATCGAGCTCGAGAAACAGGGCCTGTATGACACAAATGACCGGAAAAATGACCGGACAAAAGATAAGTAAAATGCGGAACTGTAAATGTTCTGAAGCGCAAATAAACTGCGGAACGGACAAATCCTTTAACTGCAAAAACCTGCGGAAAAAGGGAAAGGACTTGGAAACAAATGCATCTGGATGTTGATTTGACTGCAGCTGTGACGACATTTCTCGTCGGCTTTCTGGTGAGTGCCGTATCGGGGAGATACCTGATCCCCTTTCTCAGGAGGCTGAAGGCGGGACAGACGGAACGCAGCGACGGCCCTCAAAGCCATTTAAAAAAGACAGGAACTCCGAACATGGGAGGGCTGATGATCCTGCTCGGAGTGACACTGGCCTGTTTTCTCCCCTTCCGGGGGCAAAGAAACACGATCCCGGTCCTTATCCTCACGATCGGCTTCGGACTGATCGGCTTTGCCGATGATTATATCAAAGTAGTGAAAAAAAGATCGGACGGCCTGCTCGCCTGGCAGAAGTTTCTGCTGCAGGTGCTGGTCTCTCTTTTGTTTGCCTTTTATGTACAGAAGATCCACTATGTGCCCCTCACCATGAAGATTCCGTTTATGACCGGAAAAGTTCTCAATTTTGGCTTTTTGAATATTCCGATCATGGTGTTTATCGCTGTGGCCACAGTCAACGGGACGAATTTTACCGACGGAGTGGACGGGCTCGCGAGCTGCGTGACGATAGCCGTCGCGGTCTTTTTTGTCATTGCCGCCGCGGCTGCAGCCTCCGGAGTGATCCTCGCCGGTACGGCAATGATCGGAGCCCTGATGGGATTTCTGCTGTATAACGCCTATCCGGCCAAGGTATTTATGGGAGATACCGGGTCTCTGGCGCTGGGAGGTTTCGTCACCGGAATGGCCTATATGCTCCAGCTCCCTCTCTTTATTCCGATCGTAGGTTTTATTTATGCCATCGAAGTCATTTCCGTGATCATTCAGGTGCTCTGGTTCAGGCATACCGGAGGAAAACGCTTTTTCCGGATGGCGCCCATCCACCATCATTTTGAGATGGGAGGCTGGTCGGAAGTGCGGGTTGTGGCTGTATTTACGATCGTCACAGCAGTCCTGGGGGCGGTTGCCATCCTTGCCCTTTAGCAAGACTTTAACAAGACTTTAACAAGGCGCTTTATCAAAAACAGACAGAGAAGAACACCAGCCTGTCTGTAAAGCCTTCACGGCCTGGGTACGGTCAGCATACCTGACGAGGAGTGCTTTCTGATGGAAACATAAAAAGGAAAGATAACCTGTGCAGCAGAAAGGTTTTATTCTTCATCGCGTAATACCCGTGTCTTCAGACGTGGGATACATGCGCAGAAAGGGAAACCCGCAGGCGCGAACCCATGCTGCGCATGAGCGCAAGACTCGCGAGCGAGTCTTGAAGATAAGAGTTCCTGATTTGAAGATAAAAATATGATCTGTGTGTCGGGGACACTTTGACAGGGAGAAAAAAATGGACTTAAAGGATAAAAAGGTTCTTGTGATCGGTACAGGGCTCAGCGGCATCGGCTCAGCGGAACTTCTGGTCAAAAAAGGAGCTCATGTGCTTCTTCTGGAGCAGAATGAAAAAGCAGACCGGGAAACGATCAAAAAGAAGTTTCAGGAAACGCTGACAGAAGAGGAGACAGCCTCGATCGAGATCCTGATCGGAGACTTCCCTGAAGAAATGATACCGGAGCTTGTGATCCCGAGCCCCGCTGTTCCTCTGGATTCCCCCCTGCTCATCAGAATGAAGGAAGCCGGAGTGCCTGTCCTGTCCGAGATCGAACTGGGCTGGCGCTTTGAAAAGGGAACTGTCCTGGCGATCACAGGGACAAACGGGAAAACCACGACGACAACTCTGGTCGGGGAAATCATGAAGGCGGCAGCTGCGGGAAAAAACGCTGAATGCAGTGAGGAATCAGGCTCAAAGAACTGTAGCGGAGATGGCGGAAGCGGAAAATCCGATGACAGCACCCCCAAGGTCTTTGTCGTCGGAAATATCGGCCGCTCCTACGCGGCAGCTGCGACAGAGACAGACCAGGATTCCTGGACAGTCGGCGAGATCAGCTCTTTCCAGCTGGAAGCGGCAGATACTTTCCGTCCGCATGTCAGTGCTATCCTGAATATTACGCCTGATCATCTGAACCGGCATTATACAATGTTAAACTACGCGGCGATCAAAGAGAGGATCGCGAAAAACCAGACGGGTGAGGATTTCTGCATACTCAATTACGACGACCCTTATCTGCGTCCCTTCGGAGAGCACCTGTGCCCGGCCAGGGTCGTATGGTTTTCGTCTAAGAGCACCCTGCCTGAAGGATATTATCTCGATGGAGACGAGATCTTTTTCGCAGAAAGAGGAAAAGCCGCCCGCAGACTGATAAATGTAAACGAAACACAGCTCGTCGGTGTCTGCAATGCAGAGAACGTCATGGCAGCCATCGCAATGACCAGTTCTGCCGGCGTCCCGATGCAGACCATTCTCTCAGTGGTCCGGGAATTCCCGCCCGTCCCTCACCGTATTGAGTTCTCCGGGGAGAAAAGGGGAGTCAGATACTACAACGACTCCAAAGCAACCAATCCGGACGCAGCGATCCAGGGGATCCGCGCAATGAAGGGACCGACCATACTGATCGGCGGAGGATATGACAAAAAGAACAGCTATGACGACTGGATCGAGGCCTTTGACGGCAAAGTCAAAAAGCTGGTTCTGATCGGACAGACCCGGGAGGATATAGCCGCCTGCGCCAGAAAGCATGGTTTTGACCAGATCATCATGTGCGAGACCTTCCAGGAGTGCCTGGAGACATGTACATCGCTGGCTGAGCCCGGTGACGAAGTGCTGCTCTCGCCTGCCTGTGCAAGCTGGGGGATGTTCCCCAACTATGAGGTGAGGGGAGACCAGTTCAAAGAATATGTCAGAAATCTGTGACCTGGAATGTCAGAAACTGCAGCCTTTACAGGGAATACCGGTATTTAAAAAATACCTGAATCGAATAGAGGATCATAAAATACCGATATTTAAATCCAGAAGGTATTTTTAAACATTAAAATTTCTGAAACTAAACGATATTCCAAATAATGGATATTTAAATAAAAAAAGATGTTATGAAAAACAACACTTCAAAAAAAGACAGGGCTTTACAGGGACTGAAACAGAATTTCAACGACTATAGTCTGCTCTTTATCGTTTTGTTCCTGCTTGCTTTCGGTCTCGTTCTCCTGTATTCGACGACGTCCTACAGGGCTTTGATTGATTATGAAGACTCGGGATATTATCTGAAGCGCCAGCTTGCCTTTACAGCCGGCGGACTGGTGCTCATGGGACTGATCACGGTCATTCCATACAGATTCTGGAGATTCCTGTCGATTCCCGCTTTCCTCGTCGCAATCGGTCTGATCCTGCTGACCCTGAGAGAAGACCCGGTCAACGGAGCCAGGAGATGGCTGCATTTCGGATCCAAGATATCCTTCCAGCCTTCTGAAGCGGCAAAAGTGGCGATCATCATTTTTACAGCCTTCCTGATCGAAATCATAGGGCGAAGACGCCTGCAGACTATATGGGGATTCCTGCTTCCGATGGTACCGGCAGTGATCATAGCGATCCTTCTGTGGAAACTGACGAACAATCTGAGTTCCGCTCTGATCATCCTTGCCATCGCCTTCGGCATGATTTTTGTGGCCTGCCCGGATTATAAGAGATTCGTAGCTTTGGCGGTGGCAGGTGTCGTGGGCTGTATAGCGGGCGTGACTTATATCGTCCGCATGGCAGATCCGGCCAAAATGGGCTTCCGCAGTGACCGTGTTCTTGTCTGGCTCGACCCTCAGTCCTACGCGGGCGACACAGGATACCAGACCCTTCAGGCTCTTTATGCCATAGGCTCCGGAGGAATCTTTGGGAAAGGCCTTGGCCAGAGCATGCAGAAGATTGTAGTGCCTGAAGCCCAGAACGACATGATCTTTTCCATTATCTGCGAGGAACTGGGATTCTTCGGAGCAATCAGTATCATGGTCCTCTTTATCCTCCTGATCTGGAGATTCATGCTGGTAGCCGGCAATGCGCAGGACCTGTACGGTGCTTTGATCGTCACAGGAGTCGTCACCCACATTGCGGTGCAGGTCGTCCTGAATATCGCGGTCGTCACCAATACGATCCCCAACACGGGTGTCACCCTTCCCTTCATCAGCTATGGCGGATCCTCTCTGTTTTTGCTGCTGGCGGAGATTGGAATGGTAATGAGCGTGGCGAGAAGGACCCGCATAGCTGAGATTGAAGCGACGGAAGCCGCAGGCTGATGTCGGTCTGACTGCCTTATGACTGTGTCTTAAGACAGAACACGAACTGGAACAAACTGGAACGAACTGACCGGGTCTGCTGACAGACCTGACTGACATGGGGCTGACAGGACAGGGTGACGGGACGGGCTGACGGAGTCTGCTGACTGACCTGACGGAGGCTGTCGGCCTATAACGATTCCAGACAGCTAACACAATAAAAACAACAAAAGAATAAACAACAATAGGATTAAACAACAAGAGGATTAAACAACAATAGAAATAGACGGCAAACGGGGTATGAGAACTATGAGAAACAGAGTATCCATTCAGAACGGCAGGACCGGAAAACAGGACTCTCGCGATGAGCTGAGGGATATGTATGATAACCTGGGATTTTCAGGAAACTCAGCGGTATCGGCAGTCCCCCTGTACCAGATCAACCGGATCAACCCTGCACCTGCAAAACTACTGGGAAAACAGAATATTCCACTTGCTGAAAGGGAGATCGTAAAAGGAAAAAAGATTCGGGATGTTGTACAGGCACCGGTATTCCCCTTACAGGGGCTTCTTGACCTGCTCGGGAAAATAACACTGAGAGGATGTCTGCTCAGCCTTCTGGCTCTGGCAGCCATTGCACTTTCTGTGATCCTCATGGTCTTCAACCTGAAGAAAACCGTGATTTATGGAAATACCAAGTACAGCCAGGAACAGATTGAATCCTTTATCACCAGAGGAAGACTGGGAGACAATACCTTTGTTATGGCTCTCAAATACCATCACAGGACTGTGACGGACATTCCTTTCATTGACCAGATTGATATTGACCTGGTCAATGCATCGACTGTTCGAGTCAATATCAAAGAAAAGGAGATTGCAGCCAGTATTTTTCACAATGGAAGGAATGTTTACATCTCCAGGGACGGTATGATACAGACTGTTTCCGGCAGGACGGCAGAAAACACGACCATGATCACCGGGGTGACACTTACAAATCCAGTCATGGGAGAGCAGATCCAGGCGGAGAACCAGAAAGGTATGAGTCTTGCCCTCGAACTCCTGAGCGCCCTTGACAAATACGGGATCCATGCTGATTCCATTGACATTGATGAAAAAAACAGTCTGACTGCCTCATTTGGAAACGTAAAAGTCCGTGCCGGCAAAGGCGGATATGACCAGAAAATGTTCAAGCTTCATCAGATCGTCCCTTATCTGGAAGGCAGGAGCGGGATCATTTCAATGACCGGCTATAATTATAATGGAGAAAACATTGTTCTTTATCCGTTCATCAGACCGGAGGTCACCCGCGCTGAGGCGGCTGTCGAAGCTGTCAAAGCCAATGGCGACGAGAAAGTCGAACAGGTAAAACCTGCTGCCCAGGAAGAAGAGGAAGAATCAAAGACTGAGAAAGCAGGGAAAGCTGAAAAAGCGGAAAAGGCTGAGAAGGCCGGGGAAGCCGGAAAAGCGGAAAAGGCTGAGAAGGCCGGGAAAGCCGAAGAAGCAGAGAAAGCTGGAAAGACTGAGAAGACAGAGAAGGTCGAAAAAGCTGAGAAGTCCGGAGATGCCGGAAAAGCAGAAAAAGCCGAAAAAGCAGAAAAGATAGAAAAGACTGAAACCGGCAAGCAGGAAATGAAAGAAGAAACCGGATCTGCAAAAGCCTCAGGAGAGAAAGCAGCAACCGAAAATAAAGCGGCGGCTGAGAAGAAAGCAGCGGCCGAGAAGACGGCAGCAGCCGAAAATAAAGCGGCAGTCGAGAAGAAAGCAGCAGCTGAGAAAGCGTCTTCAGAAGAGAAGACCCCGGAGAAGAAAACTGCGGCAGAAAAAACTGCGGCGGAAAAGACTGCTGCCGCAGAGAAAACCACTTCAGAAAAGCAGGCTGTTCCTGAAAAGAAGGCCGGAGAGTAAGACACTGAAAAGAAAAAAGTGTCTGAGGATTGACGGAACTGACAGAAAAGTTACAGTTGAATACAGAGCCAGAGCCTGAAATTGGCTGAAAAATCCGCATTTGGAAACGAATGCGGATTTTTGACCTTAATAGTCAAATTTCTGCGGACACTTTATATTCGTTCAAAAACAGGATTGATTATTTGATGACCAGATTGTATGATAGGTTTGGCTTTAAAAATATCGTAGGATATTTGCTTTTATAAAGAAAAAAGGATTTTGAAGGAGGGAGTCACCGTGCTCGAGATTAAAACAAATGATACTGAGACAGCTTGCAAGATTATCGTTGTCGGTGTTGGCGGAGCTGGGAACAATGCAGTAAACAGAATGGTGGATGTGGACATTACAGGCGTTGAGTTCATAGGCGTTAACACAGATGTCCAGGCCCTGCAGCTCTGCAGAGCCCCCAAGCTGCTTCAGATAGGAGAAAAGTTGACAAAGGGCCTGGGTGCCGGTGCAAATCCCGAGGTAGGTATGAAGGCTGCGGAAGAGAGCGCTGACGAGATCGCAAACGCGATCAAGGGCGCCGATATGGTTTTTGTTACCTGCGGTATGGGCGGCGGAACAGGAACCGGAGCTGCACCTATCGTTGCCAAGCTCGCCAAGGAGCAGGGCATCCTTACAGTCGGCGTCGTGACAAAGCCTTTCAGCTTTGAGGCGAGAAGCCGCATGTCCCGCGCGCAGGCCGGTATCGAGAATATTAAGGAAAACGTGGATACCCTGATCGTGATCCCCAATGACAAACTGCTGGAGATCATGGACCGCAGGACGACACTTCCCGAAGCGCTCAAGAAGGCTGATGAGGTCCTGCAGCAGGCTGTACAGGGAATCACAGACCTGATCAACGTGCCCGCGATCATCAACCTCGACTTTGCGGATGTCCAGACCGTCATGCGCGACAAGGGCGTGGCGCATATCGGAATCGGCTATGGCAAGGGAGAAACCAAGGCTACCGATGCTGTCCGTATGGCAGTTGAGAGCCCTCTGCTCGAGACGACTGTAAACGGAGCGACGGATGTCATCATCAATATCTCCGGAGATATTTCCCTGGCAGACGCTTCTGATGCAGCAAGCTATGTTCAGGAACAGGCCGGTGAAGATGTCAACATCATCTTTGGCGCCATGTATGATGACAGCAACACGGATGCCTGTGATGTTACCGTTATTGCCACCGGAATCGGCAACAAGGATATGTTCTCTCCCAATACTATTTTCGGCAGTGCGGCTAAGGGCTCCAGCCCTTACGGCAGAGGCCTGAAGAAAGGTTTTGAGGAGCAGCTCAGCCGCAACCCTTCTCCCTATGGCCGTCCCGGCGCAGGCAATGCCCAGCAGAAGGAACTTGTGATCCCTTCCTTCCTTAGAAATAAGAGGTAAAGGAGAATAAGGGCTGACCCGGAAGCTACCGGGAAGAACCAGGTAAACAAATACCTGGAAAAACATGGCTTGAAAACACAGCAAACCTGGAAAAACAGCGGGAAACAGAAAATTAAACGACAGCAAATAAAAAAATAAATTTCCTCTTCCCTTTTAAAAAAAAGGTGCTATAATAGTCAAGTCGGAAAAAACAACATCATTGTCCGGACCGGTGATCAGGCCCGGACAATATTCGGGGACGTAGCTCAGTTGGGAGAGCGCAGCGTTCGCAACGCTGAGGTCGCGGGTTCGAATCCCGTCGTCTCCATTTTTTTATGCCTGAAATTTATTCTGAAATTTAACCTGAATTTTATGTACCGCACATAGACACGGGATAGCGGAAGCTCCCTGTGCCTGTGTGTTTTTTTATGCTTATTTACGATCAGATTATGTTAATATATGTGAAGCGATACAGAGAAGGAAAGGGAAAGGCAGTTAACATAGCATGGAGCATCTCAGATGTATTGTGGAAAGGATCACTTACCAGAATGCCATGAACGGCTATTCTGTGATCAAATGCCGGGCGAAGGGGTTTAAGGAGCTGGTGACAGTTGTAGGCTCTATGCCCGATGTCCATGTCGGCAGTGTGTTGTCTCTCGGGGGAAGCTGGCGGGTCGACGGGAAATATGGCAGGCAGTTTCAGATGGAGACATTTGAGGAAGCGCTGCCGGCGACAGTTTATGGCATTGAAAAGTATCTCGGCAGCGGCCTTGTAAAAGGGGTCGGTCCGAAGTATGCCAGGCGGATCGTCCAGAGATTCGGAAAAGATACGCTGACTGTGATCGAAGAGGATCCGGAGAAGCTGCTGGAGGTAGACGGGATCGGCCGGCTCCGCGTGGACCGGATCAAAAAAAGCTGGGAGGAGCAGAAAGAGATCAAAAACATCATGGTCTTTTTGCAGGGCCATGATGTCAGCACCGCGCATGCGACCAAAATCTACAAGACTTATGGAAACGAAAGTATCCGGACCGTGCAGGAGAATCCCTATCGTCTCGCCGATGATATCTGGGGGATCGGCTTCAGGACAGCGGACAGGATCGCGGAAAAACTGGGGTTCGGGCATGAAAAATACGTCCGGCTGCGGAGCGGCATCCTTTACACGCTGAACCGGCTCTCGGAGGGCGGGCACTGCTATGCGACCCGGGATCTGCTCCTGAAGACGGGAACTGAGCTCTTGTCTGTCGAAGACAGTATTCTGTCCATGACTCTGGACGAAATGATCCGGGCTAAGGACGTCATTATAGAAGATATTCCGGTGAAAGAAGATCTGCTGTCAGGGAGCGGGACAGAAAAAAATAATAAAGCTTCAGAAAAAAGTCCCGGAACCGGACCGGAAAAAGCCATTTATCTGCCTCCTTTTTATTTCTCGGAATCGGGTACGGCGAGGCGCCTGCACGAGATCGGGATCGGGAGCGGCCAGATTCAGGTGGATCCGGAGGGGCTTGCGGACCGCATCCGGAAAAAAACAGGGATGCAGTATGACCAGATCCAGATGCAGGCGATCCTGACTGCTGTGACCAGCAAGGTGCTGGTCCTTACCGGCGGGCCGGGCACGGGAAAAACGACGACTACGCTGGGGATGATCACGGCTTTCCGCGAAGCCGGCGCCAGGATCCTCCTGGCTGCTCCGACCGGAAGGGCGGCAAAGCGTCTCTCCGAGGCGGCGGGAATCGAGGCCAAAACCATCCACCGGCTGTTGGAAGCCAAGCCGCCGGAAGGTTATCAGAAAAACGAAGAGAATCCCCTCAGGGGGGATGTCCTGATCGTGGATGAGTGTTCCATGATCGACATCATGCTCATGTATAATCTTCTCAAGGCAGTTCCGGATACGATGACCCTGATCCTGGTCGGGGATATCGACCAGCTGCCGAGTGTAGGCCCGGGAAATGTCCTGCGGGACATCATTGATTCCGGCTGCTTTCCGGTGGTGCGCCTGACAAGGATCTTCCGGCAGGCCCAGGCCAGCCGGATCATCATGAACGCCCACAGGATCAACAGCGGGAAAATGCCGGATATTTCAAACGGCAGGCAGAGCGATTTTTTCTTTATTGATATGGAGAAAGAAGCCTGGAAAGCCGGCATTCCGGAGGGGGATACCGCGGCGCTTTCCAGGGAAGCTGCAAGGCAGATCGTGGATCTGGTAAAAAACAGGCTGGCCCGGTATTACAGGACGCCGGCCCGGGAGATCCAGGTCCTGACCCCGATGCAGCGCGGCGCCGTGGGGGCTGTCAATCTGAATCAGGCGCTCCAGGAAGCCATTAATCCGGGAAACATGGGGCTCAGGAGGGGCGGATACCTGTTCAAACCGCAGGACAAGGTCATGCAGATCAGGAACAATTACGATAAGGAAGTGTTTAACGGCGATATCGGTGTGATCGAATCTGTGAATCAGGAGGAGGGATCCCTCATGGCGGACTTTGACGGCCGCCTGGTCACCTATGAGGTCTCTGAGCTGGATGAACTGGTCCTGGCCTATGCCGCGACGATCCATAAATCACAGGGGTCGGAATATCCCATTGTCGTGATGCCGGTCCTCATGAACCACTATATCATGCTGCAGCGAAACCTCATCTATACCGGGGTCACAAGGGCAAAAAAGATCCTGGTCATAGTCGGGACTAAGAAGGCCCTTGCCTATGCCGTCCACAACGTCACTGTGCACAGGCGGAATACCCTGCTCAAAGAGCGGCTTATGAAAATGCAGAGGTGACTGCCTGCGAAAGCTGTCTGAGGAAAGTGCCTGAAGAAGGCTGCCTGCGGTGACTGCCTGAGGAACGTGCGTGAAGGAGGCTGCCTGCGATGACTGCCTGATTGCTCTGTATAATGTGCCATTTTGAAGCGTTTCAGGTGTCCGGAACACGAAAACAATGTCTTGATTGCCTTCCGCAAATAGTGTATGATGCTACAGATTATTTAAGAGAATTTTTATAAAAAGAGAAAACAACTGTTTTCGGGAGGAGCATTTTTTATGACTGATAAAAAAATGACTTACGACATTGATGAAATGCCGCCTATAGGAGAAGCATTAGTTCTTGCTTACCAGCATCTGTTCGCGATGTTCGGCGCGACGATCCTGGTCCCTATCCTTGTAAATGCCCAGGCAGGGGAAGAGGTGCTCACGATTCCTGTGGCCCTCGTTTCTTCCGGGATCGGTACCCTGATTTATATTCTCTGCACGGGAGCGAAGTCTCCGGTATATCTTGGCAGCTCTTTTGCGTTTATTGTTCCTGTAGCTGCCGCTTATATGAAATCCGGCCTCGGGGGAGCCATGACCGGGATCATGGCAGTCGGCCTGATCTATGTGGTCGTTTCTTTTATCATCAGGGCAGTCGGAGAGAAATGGCTTGAAGACCTTCTGCCTCCTGTAGTGATCGGCCCTATGATCATGATCATAGGCCTGGGCCTTGCCCCTTCAGCGGTCAGCCAGATCGGACTTACCGGGGGAACACAGATGGAGATCAGGGTTGTCATCGTGGCACTTGTCTCCTTCATCGTCACAGCGGTTGTGATGACTGCCGCCCGCGGCTTTTTGAAGATCATTCCCTTCCTGGTGGGGATCACTGTGGGTTACATTGTGGCTGTTGTGTTCGGTCTCGTGGACTTTACAGCAGTTTATGAGGCGAGCTGGTTTGCGGTGCCGCAGTTTAAGATCATCTTCAGGGATTACACACCGGATTTCACAGCCCTGATCACTATCGCCCCGATCGCGCTTGTCACCATGTGTGAGCACATCGGCGATCATACATCTTTGAGCAATATAATAGGTAGAAACCTGATCGAAGACCCCGGTCTGCACAGAACGATGCTGGGTGACGGGATCGCGACCTTTGTGGCGGGGCTGATCGGAGGCCCGGCGAATACGACCTACGGGGAGAACACAGCTGTTGTCGGTATGACCAGGGTGGCCAGTGTCAAGGTCATCAGGCTCGCCGCAGTTTTTGCTATTATCGTCGGATTCTTTGGAAAATTTACGGCTCTTGTCTCCACGATTCCCAATGCCGTGCTCGGCGGAGTCTCCCTGCTGCTCTACGGCTTTATCGCGGTCAATGGACTGAAGGTCCTGATCAAGAACCAGGTCAATTTCGATGAGTCCAAAAACATCATTGTAGCCTCCTCCATGCTGGTCCTGGCCCTTGGCGGCGCGGCTATTTCAATCGTTAACGGGGATCTGTCCCTGACGATTTCCGGCATGTCCCTGGCCGCTGTGGTCGGGATCCTGCTGAACCGCTTCCTGCCTGAGGAAAGCGGACGATGAGATCAAGGGCATGTCCCTGTCCGCTGTGGTCGGGATCCTGCTGAACCGCTTCCTGCCTGAGGAAAGCGGACGATGAGATCAATGGCATGTCCCTGTCCGCTGTGGTCGGGATCCTGCTGAACCGCTTCCTGCCTGAGGAAAGCGGACGATGATATTAATGTATGCTGACAGGAAAAAGCTGCAGCGACACGGAAGGACAGAGGGATAGTGTTTATGAAGAAAAAAACGCACAACCGGGGCGAAGGCGGTTTCACCGGACAGCTGGGGTTTGTTATGGCATCTGCCGGAAGCGCTGTCGGTGTAGGGAACCTGTGGCGTTTCCCTTATCTGGCGGCGAAGGACGGCGGCGGGCTGTTTATCCTGATTTACCTCATCCTGACCTTTACATTCGGCTTTACCCTTCTGATCTCAGATATTGCTACGGGGCGAAAGACAGAGACGAGTTCTGTTCATGCCTATAATAAAATACACCCGAAATGGGGATTCCTCGGGATCCTCACCTTCCTTGTCCCGGTCATCATCATGACCTATTATGCGGTCATCGGAGGATGGATCGTCAAATACATTGTGGTCTTTCTGACCGGACAGGGCAGGGCTGCCGCTTCCGATGATTACTTTACGGCTTTTATCACTTCTCCTGTCGAAGCCTCGGTCTACGCCTGTATCTTCATGTTGATCACGGCAGTGGTCGTTTTTAACGGGGTGAGGGACGGGATTGAGAAATGTTCAGCTATTCTGATGCCCGCTCTTTTAGTAATGATCATTGCCATTGCGGTTTTTGCCCTGACCCTTAAGAGCACGGACGCTGAAGGCGTTACGAGGACGGGTCTGCAGGGTCTTAGTGTTTATCTGATGCCTGACCTCACGGGACTGACTGTTTCCCGCTTCCTTCAGGTTCTGCTGGACGCCATGAGCCAGATTTTCTTTTCCCTCAGTGTGTCCATGGGAATCATGATCACCTATGGCTCCTATATCAACAAGGATGTGGATATCGTTACATCTGTTCATCAGATTGAAGGCTTTGATGTGGGAGTGGCTCTGCTCGCGGGAATGATGATCATTCCGACCATCTATGTTTTTGAAGGAATCGAGGGCATGAAGGCAGGCCCGAGCCTGATGTTTGTTTCCCTTCCCAAGGTGTTTGAATCCATGTATGGCATTGGACGCTTTGTCGGACTGGCCTTTTTCCTCATGGCGGCTTTCGCGGCGCTCACCAGCTGCGTCTCCGTGCTTGAGACGATCACGGCCAACTGTATGCAGGTCTTTCACACGAAAAGACACCCTACGACAATAGTCCTGACACTGATCTATACAGCGGCATCAGTCATCATTTCTCTCGGATACAGCCTTTTTTATCTGGAACTGCCGCTCCCCAACGGAAGCATCGGCCAGCTCCTGGATCTGATGGACTATATCAGCAACAGTGTTATGATGCCCTTTATCTCCCTACTCGCGGCTCTCCTGATCGGATGGGTCGTGGGACCTGGGTGGATCGTAGAAGAAGTGGAGTATGGGGGAAAACCTTTCTCTATGAAACGCTGTTATTCCCTTATGATCCGTTTCGCAGTGCCGGTCATCATGTTTATTCTATTCCTGGTATCGACGGGAGTTTTCAATATTTAAAAATCAGGGGATAAGTAGAAACAGCATACTTTAAACAGCTCCGAAGAACACAAAAAGATTCGGAGTGGATCCGGGGGCTTTTTATGCCTGGCAGAACCGGGATATCCCTGCATACCTCCTCTGTAACAAAAACCTGCCGCGTCTTCTTTTACAAAAAGCACAAAAACTTTCTGTAAGAAGATGAAAAAAACTGTTGAAACTGTGTCGCTGTTATGCTAAAATGGCAAAGTCGGCTGAGGGAAAACAGCTGATGCCGCCAGAGCGGCACATATAGGGGAATCATACAATGGCAGTATCACGGTCTCCAAAACCGTTCATGGGGGTTCGAATCCCTCTTCCCCTGTTTGGTTTTATAAGCACCTGTCACGCGTTGACAGGTGCTTTTCTTTTTGCCCGGAAAGCCTTATTTTATGCGGTTTTCGTCCCCTTTTTGGTGTTAGCTGATATTGTCCGGGGTCTCATTCAGTCCGTCTTATTGGACATTAGATAATTGGTGTAGTAATTGGTGTAGCAGCGGGCTTTTTCGTCAGGAGCTGTCCATAGAAGCTGGTTTATGTTACAATGAGATTGCGCTATATGACTAGCCGGGACGGGGATAGTCCCGTGGAGGGTAAGAAACATGAGTGACAGAGAAAAGGCTAAGCATTTAATAGATCAGATTCCTGAATACAAAATTGAATTGGTTCTTGCGTATTTGCAGGGCGTTTTTGATGGTGTGTCGGAGACTCCCAACAAGGAAACTATTGCGGCCTTCAAAGAGATCGAGGAAGGCGGCGGGCATCTGGTTTGAGATGTGAGTCAGACAGAAATCAGAAAGTATAATCAAATGGTGCAGTAAAAACTGCAGTACATGCAGGATTTTCCGCGTAGTTATGCGGTTTCTGGATTATAACGGAAAAACAAAGACTGTGTAAGCTGCATGCCACAGCTGCTGTACTGACTGCAGCCCTGATCCTGTCGGGGGATTTTGTCTGCTTGCGGAAGTCCTTCCGGCACCGGGAATGGGGCTTCTGGTAAAATGAACGACATTGTCCGGACCGGGCATTCTTGTAAGCGGAAGAAACGAAAACCCGATCCGCTGATGGTACAGAGGAGGAATATGATGAAAAAGAAAAAAGCACTTGCCGCTGCCCTGTCTGTTTTTTCGGCTGTATTAACTGCAGGTACGATTTGTGCGGCTTCCGTTCTGCCTGCTTTTCCCGTATTTGCGGCTGCGGCACCAAACGGAAATACTGCAGCAGAGGCCTCTCAGAACGAAACAGCGGGAAATACCGAGGAAGCGGCCTCTCAGAGTGAAACCGCGGCAGGAGCCGCGGAAACAGACCCTGTCCGCCGGCTCCTGGAAGAGTACGCGGGCGGGCTGGATAATCTTTACGGAAAGACATATACCGGATATCTTTGGGATGTGAAGAAAGAGGAATTCAGCAGCCGGCAGGGGTATGACACGACAGAAATACCTGCTTCTGACGCGGCTTTCAGAATCGATGACTATGATCAGGACGGGACTGATGAACTCCTGGTTGTCTCTGTCAAAGAGGATTCGACGCTCAGGCTTACCATGTATGAGGTCGTAGAGGGACAGGAGATTTTTCCGGCGGATTCATATGACGCATCGGCAAAGCAGTACGACAGGGAATCCAAAATCTATGCTGCAGAACAGGGACCCGGATATACCAGTGTCTTTTCCTATGACAAGGACGGTCCCTGCATCGGTATTGACAGCGCAGGATTCGGAATGCAGGCAACCGGAAGGATACGGACCATTCTCACAGTAAAATATGACGGAAGCCATTTCCTGGAAGAAGGAGAAACCTATATTGACAGGACGTCGGGCAATTATTTTAACGAAGCCGGGAGAACGATCCGCGGGAAACTGGAATCCTTTGGAACGACTCCCCTGATGGACACAGATGTGGAACGTATTTTCCTTGGATATGCGATCGATAAATACCTTCCCGGTGCCCAGGAGATTATGAGGACGAATACGGTCCCTGTACATGACACTGATCAGTATTCCGAATGGCTGGGAAAAGGCGCTCCCGATAAGCTGGAGGCTGCGTCTATCCATTTTGCGGAGCAGAACGAACTCTACAGCACGGAAATGAATGACCGCTTTTCCGGAATGCTCTCCAGCCATATCCTTAGAAAACTTGATTTTACCGATGAACTGGGTAATGGCGGTACAGTGGAGTGGTCAACAGAACTGACCGCGCACGGAGAAGGCGGAAACCTGTTCTCAGCCGGATATTCATATGTCATTCCGGATGAAAAAGCCAGGGAAGAAGAAGTCGAGTTCAAATATAATCAGCTTTCCCTCTGTTTCTGGGAGACAGAAGAGGGAATCTGGATGCTGCCGGAGATGAAGGAAGAAGAGAGGGCTCTTCTTTTGAAAGAGGGGACCCTGCCGGAAAATGCCGAGCTGGTATACAGTGAAACAGAGCATCCGGACCCGCTCGAACCTTCCGCAGAGGGTGATCACCGGTCCATTGAAAAATACTCCGGGAATATACAGGCCCATAAAGATATTGTGATTTACAGAGCATACAATATACCAGGCAAAGACCTGGAATCCCGCGACTGCACCGATATTATCTGGAAAACGGACACAGGGCTGATTGGATACCAGCACAGCCGCACACCTGCGGGCGCGGACCTGATTCGTGTATGGGAGCCATATTATGTGGAAGTAGATGGCATGAGGCTTGATGTTAATTGAGATTCACGCCGGCCATGCCGGTGCATACCACAGCTTACTTTGTTGTGATATAGTTATTTACTCGTTTTCGATAGTTTGAGAAGGTAAAAAGCCAGAAGACGCCCGGTTTGATATGCGCCTTCTGGCTTTTTAATGGTATCAGAACTGGCTTTTTAATGGTATCAGAATTGGTGTAAAATGCTGTAAGTAGTGCAGTACTGGCATAGTAATGGGAAAATGATCGGGGGATTAACAGGGGTATGAGCTTTCATGGGCTTTCAGCCGTGAAGTGGTAAGTTACGAGCTTTTTGTGCCGCGAACTGTAAATAAACACCGGTCCATGGTAGAATGGGAGTGCTGCATTTAATTCGGAGACAGCGGAGGATAGGCAATGAGATTTGTGATCCAGGTAGTGGAAAAGGCCAGCGTATTGATCGCTGAACGCGCAGACGGCACTGTCCCGGAAGGCGGAGGATATATTTCCGGAGAGATTGGACAGGGGCTGCTGGTCCTGGTGGGGATCGGAGCAAAGGACACCAGGCAGATTGCAGACCGTATGGTCACGAAGATGAAAAAGCTTCGGATTTTTGAGGATGAAAACGGCAAGACTAATCTGGATCTCGCCTCAGTGGGCGGGAGTCTCCTGATGGTCTCCCAGTTTACCCTCTATGCAAACTGTAAAAAGGGAAACAGGCCCTCCTTTATTGAAGCCGGGCTGCCGGAGATGGCAGAGCCCCTCTTCGGGTATATCGTAGACAAGTGCCGTGAGGGCGGGACGAAGGTCGAGACAGGAGAGTTCGGCGCTCTGATGAAAGTATCTCTGATAAATGACGGTCCTTTTACGATCGTGCTGGACTCGGATGAGATGGGCTGGCAGGGATAGGACAGGCTGAATACTGAGCGGAAGTATCTACACCTGGGAGAACAAGATCTGAACCTGAGACTGTCGAACCCTGAGAAACCACTGAAAAACCCGGAGGAACCACAGAGAAACGCGGAGAAACCACAGAGAAAAGCGGAGAAACCGCTGAGAAACCTGGAGGAACCACTGAGGAACTATTTAGAACCTCTGAGAAAGTGGTGCTGAGGTTACAGTACAGACCGGCTCGAAACTCGAGGCGTTTTTCGCGGCTTTTTCGCGAAAAACCCGAGTTCAACGGCGCGCGGTGCACGCGAAGCGTATTGGAATCACCGCGCGCAAGCGTTACATGTCCACGCCCTTCGAGGGGGCGTGGACAGTAACGTGCTGAGAAAGTGGTGCCAGGGTGACTGACATTTGGATTGTCAAACTTCTCAAAAACAAGTATACTGTTCTTGTGCTGAGTAATAGGTTAATTCGTCTGGTATTTTTGTGCGATTTGCACAGGAAAAGGACGATGCAGAACAGGTGAATTACGGGGGCATTATGGGAAAGATATCTTCAGATTTTTATAACAGGTTTTACAGGATCGATGCGATGGAACAGCCTTTCAGCGCGGATGAACTCCTGCGGATGGCATCTGTGGACACGCAGGAGGAGTACGCGGGATGGCTGAACGGGGATTCCTCGGAGGATTATATTCCGGGTGATATGCTGCTTACGCTTCTGCGCGACCGGGCCTTTTTCGCGGAGCTCCTTCGCATGAGGGATACCGGGGAGTATGTGGTCCTGAGCGGTGTGACTCTCGGCATCACCACCGATCACATAGAAAAAATGGGGCTCACACCGGAAGATGCCGCAGAAAACATCGCTCACTTTTTTGAAGTCGAGGATCATGTAATCCCTGTCCTGAGGAGCGCAATGGCAGGGAGCCGGGATGAGGTCTCCGGACTCTGCATTTTTGCAAATGGATGGCTGGGCGTCGAAACTGAACGGACGGTCGATCCCGGCTGGGCGGCTGAGGAGAGCGGAGAAAATGGGGATATGGAAGAGGAGTATGAGCCCTCTACCAGCTACATTTTTTCCGATAACGGAGAACTGGTAGCGACGCCGGATCTCCATTATGATATTGATTCCTGGATGGATTTTGTCGATTTGTTTTCCACGATTCATGAGGAGGCTTCCGCTACGGAGGATGAATTTGACGAGGCGGAGAAGAATGAGCTCCCCACTCAGTTTATTGTTTTCTCGGAGGAAGTTGAAAAGGCGATTCAGGAGGGCGGTCCTGTCGTGGTCATAGAGAGTGCAGCCACTTTTGGCGGCATGATCTATCCCGGCATTGCCGAGTTCGCTTTCCGCATGCGCAATACGATCCGTGAATATGGTGCAACGCCCGCGTTTGCAGCTATCATCCAGGGACAGATCCATGTGGGTCTGACAGACGAAGAGATCCGTTACCTGGAGACGAAACGGGGATCTGTTTTAAAAGCTTCAGCGCGTGACATTCCGATTCTGCTGGCGATGAAGGCGGACGCTGTCCTGACCATAGCGGCGGCAGTGGAGGTTGCCTCCATGGTCGGTCTCTATGTGGCCTGCGGGAGCGGTATCGGCGGCGCTCAGATCGGCTCTTCGAAGACCTGGGATATTTCCACTGACCTCACGTCTCTGGCCAAAAATCCTGTGATGGTTATCTGTTCCGGAACCAAACCTTTCCTGGATCTCAATCTCACGATGGAATATCTGGAGACAGCAGGTGTCCCGATCATCGGCTACAAGACGGATCATATGCCGCAGTACATGCTGCGCGACAGCGTTTACCACCTTACCTACCGCATGAATACTCCGCATGAGCTTGCGGAAGTCATGAAGATCAAGGCTAAAATGGGCATCGACGGCGGTGTTCTTGTCGTCAACCCGGTTCCGAAGGATTTTGAACTTGATCCTGTCAAGATGAAAGATGCTGTAGACGCGGCTCTGAGCGATGCTCGTAAGATCAGTGTGCGCGGCAAGGCGGCAGCCAGATATATCATGGGGCGTATCAAAGAATCTCTGGGGTCGGAAAGTGTTGAGTCCCAGAAGGCCTCCCTCATCAACAACGCAAAACTCGCTGCCAGAACTGCTGTAGAGATCAGGAAATAAATAATAGCAGACAAATTACAGTCGAATATCATAAAATAAGTAGATGATACTTCTGACGGGAAGCACGCGTTTCGACCCGGAAGAGCTGATCCTCAACCAGTTTCCATACATATTCATTCGCTGCAGGCATGCACACACCATGCGTATGCACATGCTTATCTGCATACTTTTATTTACATACTTATAGTGTCCTTTACTTAATATAGTATTTTTCACTTATAGTATATTGGTACTGCAGTAAAATCTGTTTAGTCTATTTTATTCAGTATGTATTTGCGGATGAACATAGCCATGGGTTAAAACGGGATTTTGGGCTCCTTCTGTGCGTAAAACGCGGGAAGGAGCTTTTTTCATGCTTAAAATAGCCATTTACGGCAAGGGCGGCATCGGTAAATCCACCGTGACCAGTCATCTGGCGGCAGCTTTTGCCACGCTGGGAAAACGGGTGATCCAGATCGGATGCGATCCCAAGGCGGACTCTACGATCAACCTGCTGGGCGGCAGACCGCTGCGGCCTGTGATGAATTATCTGCGCGAAGAGGATGAGGAGCCGGAGTCGATCGAGGAGATCGCAAAGGTCGGGTTCGGGGGTGTCCTGTGCATCGAGACCGGCGGTCCGACTCCCGGTCTGGGCTGTGCCGGACGCGGCATTATCGCTACTTTCCAGCTTCTGGAGGATCTGGAGCTGTTCGAGACCTGGAAACCGGATGTGGTTCTGTATGATGTCCTGGGGGATGTCGTCTGCGGCGGGTTTGCGGCACCGATACGGGAAGGATATGCTGAACACGTGCTCATAGTCACTTCCGGTGAAAAAATGGCGCTCTATGCAGCAAACAACATCGCGAGCGCAGTGGAGAACTTTGAGGACAGGAGCTATGCCCGCATCCGCGGGATCATTCTGAACCACCGCAACGTAGTGGGAGAGGACGAAAAGGTCCGCGCTTTCGCGGATAAGAGAGGGCTGGAGATCGTCGGGGAGATTCCCCGCAGCGATGAGATCACCCGTTTTGAGGACCTCGGCATGACGACTGTGGAGGGGGATCCGACGCTGCCGGTGAGCCGGACATTTATAGAGCTGGCACAGAAGCTGATGATGTAAACATCTGCGGCATCTCTGAAGCCGGCACAGAAGCTGATGTGCAAAATCTGCGCTTTTAACACAGCCGGTTCAGAAGCTGATGTGAAACCGGCAGTATTTCCGCAGCCGGCACAGCTTCTGGCGCATAAGGATAAAGGGACAGTTACAAACGAGTCCTGAATCAGGAAATCATTATGGAATCCATTATGGAATCGGTCTATTATACCGCCGCGCAGCTCGCGGCCAGGGGGAGCGGGGATATCCCGAAGGAATTGAACTCCTCTACGCATCTGATCTATAGTTCGCCCGCGACGCTGGCTTTCAATTCTCCTGGCGCAGAGGGATACGGGGTGAAAAGGGCGGGACTTGCCGTCCCGGGCTCGGTCATGCTGATCGTCTCCCCCGGCTGCTGCGGCCGCAACACCTCCGCCATCAGCCGCATGCCCGGTTATGAAGACCGTTTTTTTTACCTGACTATGGATGAGACAGATCTGGTCACGGGAAGGCATCTGAAAAAGATCCCGGACGCGGTCAGCGGTCTGTGCCGCGGCCTGGAGGAAAAGGGAAAACGCCCCCGGGTGGTCATGATCTGCATCACCTGTGTGGATGCCCTGCTGGGTACGGACATGGAGCGCGTTTGCAGGCGGGCGCAGGATAAAGTCCCCGGCGTGCGTGTCCGGCCCTGTTATATGTACGCACTGACCCGGGAGGGCAGAAAGCCTCCCATGGTACATGTGCGTCAGTCGATCTATGAGCTGCTGGAACCTCGGAAAAAGAGACCCTCGGCAGTGAACCTGCTGGGCTTTTTTGCCCCGCTTTCAGAAGGAAGTGAACTTCCCGCGGTCCTGTCGCAGGCTGGTGTGCGGACAGTCCGCCAGATCGGGGCCTGCAGGGATTATGATAGTTTTCAGGAGATGGCAGAGGCAAATTTCAACCTCGTCCTGAACCCTGAGGCGCGGCCGGCGGCCTATGACCTCCAGAAACGACTCGGCATCCCCTTCATCGAACTGGCCAGATTTTACCAGATCGACAGGATCGGGGCGCAGTATGCAGCGCTGGGTCAGGTTCTGCAGACGGCTTTTGACGATCAGAAATGGAAAAACGAAGCCGAATCCGCGGTGGCTTCCTTCCGCGATGCTTTTCCGGACGCTGTCTTTTCTGTCGGGGAGGGTATGAACGGAAATCCCTTTGAGCTGGCCTGCGCTCTGGTACGCGAGGGCTTTGCTGTGCGTGAGATCTTCGGGACGGTGAATGCGGACAGCTTTGTCTGGATCAGGGTGCTTGCTGCCCTGAGTCCGCAGACGCGGATCTATTCAAACCTGCATCCCGCCATGCTGCATTACAGAGAGCATTATGCCGCCAGCCTGAATGATCCGGAAGGGGATGACGGAAAGAAAGACTACGGGAAGAAGGCTCCATTAAAGAAAGACTCCGGAAAGGAAGACCCTGGAAAGAGAGAAACCGGGAAAAAGGATCCCGCTGTCACGATCACCATCGGCCGCGATGCCGGCTGGTACCATCCTGAACTGCCGAACGTGCAGTGGATCTCGGATGTGCAGCCTTTCGGATACGGAGCAGTGACCGCCCTTTTCAACGCCCTCGGCGAAGCCATGAGGACCGGCAGCCGCGGCGGTTTTTCACCGGAGATTACCCTCGGAGAAAAAGACGGCGTCAGCCGGACTGTCCAGGAAGATCGTGCTGCCCCCGGTACAGAAGAAAAGGCGGAAAAAACAGAAAGAGCGGAGAGACCGGAAAGGGTGGAGAAACCGGAAAGAGCGGAGAAACCGGAAAGAGCAGAGAGACCGGAAATGGGGGAAAGAACGGAAAAGCGGATCCGCGGTTTCCGGCGTTTTACTACCCCCTTTGCTCCGGACCAGTCCGGTGCGGTCTCTGTACTTTACGATATGGGCGGAATCAGCGTAGTCTGTGATGCGGGCGGCTGTACCGGTAATATCTGCGGATTTGATGAACCCCGCTGGTTTAAAGAGCGGAGCGCTGTTTTCAGCGCCGGCCTGAGGGACATGGACGCCATCCTGGGCCGTGATGACCGGCTGGTGGAAAAGCTCGCCGAAGCCGCCCAGCAGACGCCGGCGCGTTTTGCCGCAGTCATCGGGACACCTGTTCCTGCCGTGATCGGAACAGATTACCGCGCTTTATGCAGGATGGCAGAAAAGAAGACGGGACTCCCTGTCCTAGGGATCAATACAGACGGTATGGAATATTATGACAGGGGGATTGAAAAAACATATCTAGCCCTGTTGAAGAAGTTCTGCAGAAGAAAGGATGGAGCAAACGGGCTGGTCCGGGCGGAAAGCGGTTTTGTCCGACAGCAGTCCGTCCCCTCACGGATCATCGGAGTCTGGGGTTTTACTCCCCTGGATTTTGCCGGGATCCTCACTGCGGACGAACTAAAAAGCAGACTCCGGGACCAGGGCTTTGATGAGATCCTCTGCTGCGGAGCAGGAACAGACATAGAGGCTCTGAAAGACATAAGAAAGGCTGAAAAAAACCTGGTCGTTTCTCCGGCCGGGGCGGCTGCAGCTGTCTGGCTGGAAAAAGAATACGGAACTCCCTGGGAATATGGTATTCCCGGCGGGGAAGCCCTGATGGAGATTATTTTTAAAAAACTGTCCGACCGATCCAATGGAGACAATATTTCGGACGGCATGGGAAAAGTGCTGGTCGTACATCAGCAGGTCCTGGCAGACAGAATCAGGCGGCGTCTGGAGGAGGCGGGGATTTATGCAGTGACTGCGGGCTTTTTTATGATGAATAAAGATCTACTCCGCGGGGAGGATTCTGTCCTCAGGGAGGAAGCGGACCTGTATAAACTGGTCCTCGAAAGAGGCTTTGACTGCGTGATCGCCGACAGGGCGCTGGAACCTGTCCTGGCAGGTCTGCGGGTTAAATTGATCCCTCTGCCGCATTTCGCGGTCTCAGGGGATTTGTCATAGGTGAATTTTTAACAGCTTTTTATTTTAATAGAATTTAATTTAACAGTTTTAAAAGAAAGGATCCCGAGAGTGACGAACAGAATGACGGTGCGTTTTCGTGTATACGGGATCGTGCAGGGTGTAGGCTTCCGCCCGACAGTGGACAGACATGCTGCTGTCGCAGGGATCAGCGGCAGCGTGTGCAACAAAGGACCTTACGTGGAGATCATTGCACAGGGTGATCCCGGCCGGATCAGCAGTTTCCGCACCCTGCTGCAGGAACAGCCGCCCAAAAGAGCAGCGATTCTGAAAATAGATGAGAAGCCGCTGGAAGAGACGACTGTGTATGATGATTTCAGGATCGTGGTCAGTGAGAAGACAGACGGTGAGATTTATATTTCTCCTGACATTGCAATCTGCGACGAATGTGCGCAGGAACTGTATGACCCCGGAAACCGCAGATATCTGCATCCCTTTATAAACTGCACCTGCTGCGGACCGAGGCTGACGATCCTGGACCTACTTCCTTACGACCGGGAACGGACCAGTATGAAAATGTTTCCCATGTGCAGGACCTGCGCGGAGGAATATCATAACCCGGCTTCACGCAGATATGATGCCCAGCCTGTCTGCTGCAATGACTGTGGACCACAGGTTTATCTGCTCCCTTCAAAAAAAAGTACTGGAAATAGAAATAATAGTACTGACACCCTCCGGGGCAGGGATGCCATTACAGCTGCGCGCAGAGCCATTCTTGACGGCGGGATCGTCGCAGTCAAGGGAATCGGCGGTTTTCATCTGTGCTGTGATGCCACTGATGAGGAGGCTGTCCACAGCCTCCGTCTGCGAAAGCGCCGCCCCGCGAAGCCCTTTGCGGTCATGATGCGGGATGAGAAGACGGTCCTCAGGGAATGCCTCCTGAATGAGGAACAGAGACAGATCCTGACCGGCCACCAGAAGCCGATCCTGCTGCTTGACAGAAAAACAGATTCTGATAAAGAGGAAAAAGCAGGAATTAAAGCAGAGATTAAAGCCGGATTTATTGAAAGAAAGGCGGTTTCCGGGGCGGACATCTTTGATTCTGCATCAGCGGACGATACAGTGGGAAGCCTGCTTGCTCCCTCTGTCGCGCCGGGGAACCCCAAAGTCGGCATCATGCTGCCCTATACACCGCTCCACATGCTGCTTTTCCGATATGATGACGGACTCTCCATGCCGGACTGTCTGATCATGACCAGCGGAAATGTCTCCGGAGCGCCGATCTGCAGAGACGATGCGGATGTGCTGGCGGAGCTGTCTGATTTCTGTGACTGTATCCTGAGTCATGACCGCCTGATCCGGATCCGGGCCGACGATACGGTGATGGATTTTCACCGCGGTCATCCCTACATGATCCGCCGGTCGCGCGGCTATGCACCCCTGCCGGTGCTGATGTCGGAGGAGAAACTGTTTTTTGAAAAAAAGAAAGCGGATGCAGGAAAAACTTCTATCCTGGCGATCGGAGGTGAGCTGAAAAACACTTTCTGCATTACATCGGGAAATCTGTTTTACCTCTCACCTTATGTGGGGGATCTCGAGGATCTGCGCACTGTGCGGGCTCTGGAGGAGACTGTGGCGCGCATGGAGAACCTCCTGTAAGTCTCTCCGTCGGCCATTATCTGCGACCTTCATCCGAAATACAATTCCACGGCTGTGGCGGAAGAGATGGCCGCGCGAAAAGGAATACCGCTGTACCGCATCCAGCATCACTACGCCCACGTCCTGTCCTGCCTGGCGGAAAATGACCGCACAGACCGGGTGATCGGCGTGTCCTTCGATGGCACGGGGTATGGAACAGACGGGACGATCTGGGGCGGCGAGATCCTGCTTGCGGACTGCCATGGATTTTCCAGGGCCGCTGCCATAGAGCCCTTCCTGCAGATCGGCGGGGACAGCGCCCCCCGTCAGGGATGGCGGATCGCTGCGTCCATGATCTGGTCCATCTGTAAAAAACAGCAGGATAATCCGGAGGCTGCGGCTGACGCTTATTTCAGGATCCTTGACCAGCTGTCCATCTGCGATTCGCAGAATGCGAAAGTACAGCGCATGATGGCGGAACGAAAGATCCAGGCAGTACCTTCTACCAGCGCAGGCCGCCTCTTTGACGCGGTCAGCGCCATGCTGGGCATATGCCGGGAGTCCACTTATGAGGGCGAGGCCTCCATTGAGCTTGAATTTGCCGCGGAGCGGTATGCGCAAAAAGCAGGCTGTCACGGAACCGGTTACTGTTCGCAGCAAAATGGATCGCAGGAGATTCCCCTCCGCTATATGGCAACCAGCCGGTTATTTGCCTCTCTGATGAGCAGGAGGCTTCTTGGAGAGGATCCTGAAAAGCTCGCCTATGATTTCCATGAGGGGCTTGCAGACCTGATCGTGGAAGCCTGTATCAGGATTTCCGGGGAGACCGGGATCAGGACTGCGGCACTTACAGGCGGCTGTTTCCAGAACCGCCTGCTGCTGTCTCTGGTGGAGGACAGATTGAGGAAGGATGGTCTTGAGGTACTGATCCATCATCTGGTCCCTCCCAATGACGGAGGGATCGCGCTGGGCCAGGCGCTGGCAGGCAGATTTATGGCAGGATCAGAAGAATAAAAGAGCAGGAAGCATAAAAATCCCCGGAACGGGTTTTATTATGCTTAAGACAATGTAAAACATAACGATCTGAAACATATCAGGAGGATACAAAAATGTGTGTGGGATTATCGGCAAGAGTAGTGCGTCTGCAGAAGGACGGGACCGCCCTGGTGGACGCGTCCGGCGCCCGGAGGGAGGTTTCTGCGCAGCTTCTGGAAGATCTGATGCCGGGAGACTATGTCATGGTTCATGCAGGTGCGGCGATCGCAAAGATCACGCAGGAGGAGGAAGAAGAGGCAGAGGCGGTACTGGACGCCCTGTTCTGATCAGGTCCTGTCCATAAAAACTTCCGTGCTTTACAATTGCTTTTCTGCGCCGGATGACTCACTTATCCGGGCGGGAATCTCTAGCTTTTTTGAGGTGATCATGAGTGATTCTAATGTAAAAAAGGATAGTGTTATCTCCAGGGCGAGGGAGATCATAGACCAATATGACGGCAGGGAGATCCGGATCATGGAGGTCTGCGGGACACATACGCACGAGATTTTCCGGCTCGGGATCCGACAGATCCTTCCTCCTTCGATCCATCTGATCTCAGGACCCGGATGTCCGGTCTGTGTGACGCCGGTCAGCTTTATCGATGAGGCCGTCCTGCTTGCCATGGAAAAAAATGCCACGATCTGCACATTTGGAGATCTGGTCAGGGTACCGGGATCAGCAAAATCCGGAGTAAAAGAGGAAGGAAAGACGGCAGACGCTCCTTCATTCGAAAAGGAGAACAAAGGGACAGCAGGCCCCCCTCTTTTTCCTGCCTCCCTCGCTGCGGCCCGCGCCGCAGGCGCCCGCATTCAGGTCGTCTACGCGCCGCAGGACGCGGTCGCTTACGCGAAGGAGCATCCGCAGGAGCAGGTTGTCTTTTTATCTGTTGGATTTGAGACGACGACACCTTCGGTCTGTCTGGCGGTGAAGCAGGCTGTGGAGGAGGGACTTACGAATTTTTCCATCCTGACAGCGAATAAGACCATGCCGGCAGCGTACGCAGCGATGAAGGACAGCACAGATGCCTTCTTATATCCGGGCCATGTCCATGCGATCACCGGGACTGCCGTCTGCGAGGAGCTGGCGGCGGAGGGAACGAGCGGGGTAGTGGCGGGCTTTACAGCAAAGGAACTTTTGACCGCCATCGCCGTGATCGTAAAGAATATACAAAAGGGGGAGCCGTTTTTTGAAAACTGTTATCCCCGTGTTGTGCGCCGGGAGGGTTCGCCCCGGGCGCAGCGTCTGGTGGAAGAGATGATGGAACCCTGTGATGCCCGCTGGAGGGGGATCGGTGTCCTGCAGATGTCCGGTCTGCAGCTCCGCCCGCAATATGCGGACTACGATGCCCGGCATAAATTCGGCCTGCCGCAGATCGAGGGACGGGAAAATCCTGCCTGCCGCTGCGGGGAAGTCCTCCAGGGCAAATGCCTGCCTTCCGACTGCAGGGTGTTCGGAACAGGCTGTACACCGGAGCACCCGGTCGGCGCCTGCATGGTGTCCGGGGAAGGAGCCTGCTCTGCTTTTTATCTGTATGGAAAGGCCTGAGACTGTTATGAAAAGCCTGAGATGCTGTTTCGATCATTATTACTAAAAAGGCACCGGGAACCGGATCCTCTTTTGGGTACATAGAACTGCTTTCACTTTTTCACTACATGGAGGTGAATATGATTCATGATACAGTCACGCTCGCGCACGGGGCGGGCGGAAAACAGACTTCAGAATTGATTGAAAAGGTATTCCGCGCGCATTTTGAGAACCCTCTTTTTACACCGGATGACGCAGCTGTGCTGGAGATCCCGGCAGGGCGGCTGGCCATGTCCACAGACGGCTTTATTGTTTCTCCCGCTTTTTTTCCGGGCGGAAATATCGGCAAGCTGTCGATCTGCGGGACGGTCAACGACCTGGCCTGCATGGGGGCGCAGCCGCTTTATATGACCTGCGCGTTCGTGATCGAGGAGGGGTTTCCGATGGCGAAGCTGGAGGAGATCGCCGCAACGATGGAAAAGACTGCCGCGGAAACCGGTGTGAAGATCGTAGCCGGGGATACCAAGGTCGCGGGAAAAGGGCAGGTTGACGGTGTCTTCATCACTACGACGGCCATTGGACGCATCATGGACGGTGTGAAGACGGGCGGCGCTCTCGCAAAGCCGGGAGACTGCGTCATCGTCACCGGCGACGTCGGCAGACATGGCTGCACGATCCTGCTCGCCCGGGACGATTTCGGGATAGAAGCAGATGTAACCAGTGACTGCGCGCCTCTCTGGAAGGCAGTACAGAATGTTTTGACAGCGGCTCCAGATACCCATGTTATCCGTGATGCCACGCGGGGCGGCGTCGGTACAGTGCTCTACGAGATCGCCGGCCAGAGCAGCGTCGGATTTTCCCTTGAAGCGGAAAAGATCCCTGTGGATCCCGGAGTGCGCGGTGTCTGCGGCATGCTTGGACTCGAGCCCCTTTACCTCGCCTGTGAGGGACGTCTGGTCATTATCGCCCCTCCGGAAAAAAAAGACTGCATTCTGGAAACCCTCAGGACCAGTCCTTACACAGAAGGAGCGGCCTGCATCGGCACTGTCACCAGCGATCATCCGGGACGGGTCGTCATCAATACCGAGATCGGAGCGCAGACGATCCTTCCCCAGCCAGGAAACGAACTCCTCCCGAGGATCTGTTGACAAAAGGGACAGGGGACGAAGACAGGGTACGGAGACAGGGGAAGGTTCTTTATCTCCTTCCTGAAGGAGACAAAGAACCTTCCCCTTCTCCTTTCAGGAAGCTGTCTCCCTGCCGGGCTCTGTCCCGGGAGATTGTGCATTTTTACGTGACCGCCTTGTGTGTCCTTTTGGTATTGTGTATATTGGAATGAAAGGAACTTGAACTATGTCTACTCGAGTAGCAGTTATCGCCATCATCATTGAAAATTCCGAGTCCGCCGAGGGTGTTAACGGCATACTGCACAACTACCGGCAGTACATCATCGGCAGGATGGGAATTCCCTACCGGGAAAAGGGAATCAATATCATCAGTGTGGCTGTTGACGCGCCGGAGCAGGAGATCACTGCTCTTTCCGGCAAGATCGGCCGCCTGAAGGGTGTCAGTGCGAAGACCGCCTATTCGAAGGTTGTCAGTTCCGGTCCTTTGTAAGTTCCAGTCCTGCTTCCGGTCCTTTGTAGGTTCTGGTCCTTCGGACAGCTGACCTGAGCCCGCAGGGTTCATGGCGTTCCGGAACGGTTATCCGGATTCCCGGACTTATTAAAATCCGGATTTATCAAGACACAATTTTATCAAGACACAATTTTATCAAAACAACAATTTTATCAAAACAACAATTTTATCCAAACGCAAAATCATCAGAACACAAATTAAACAGAACACAAATTAATCAAAACTCAAATAAGGAAAGGTGTTATGAAAATACTTGCTGCAGAAGGCAATATGAACGAGAGGATGGATACGGTCCTGCGGAGATTCCGCTCCCGGCTGAGCGCTTATCCGCCGGGGATGTGTCCGCTTGTGCTGTACCGGTCCCTGCTTCAGATCTCCATGAATCAGTCCTGCGGGAAATGTGTCCCCTGCCGGGACGGACTGCTGGAAGCGGACCGGCTGATGCGCAGGATCATTGAGGGAGAGGGAAATTCCGCCACGATGCAGGAGCTGTACGATCTGTGCGTGATGATCCGGAAAACCTCGGACTGCGCGGTGGGAACGGCAGCGGCGGACCTGGTCCTGGAGAGCATGCGGGAGTTCGCGGATGAATACGAAAGCCACATCCGCGACAGGCGCTGCATGGAAAATACCAGCCAGACTATACCCTGCAGGACACTCTGTCCCGCCCATGTCGATGTTCCCGGATATATTGCCCTGATCGGCAGGAAGGATTTTGCGGGAGCTGTGAACCTGATCCGCGACAAGAATCCTTTCCCTACAGCCTGTGCCATGGTCTGTGAACATCCCTGTGAGGAAAAATGCCGGCGTATGATCATAGATGATCCGGTCAATATCCGCGGATTAAAAAAATACGCGGTGGATATGGCTCCCGCGGACAAGCTTCCGGCCCCGGAGGCCAATGTCCCGACAGGAAAGAAGATCGCTGTTGTCGGCGCCGGGCCTGCCGGTCTGACGGCCGCCTGGTTTCTGGGCCTGATGGGCCACCGCGTCGTGGTCTTTGAAGAGCATGAAAAGCCCGGCGGAATGCTCCGCTACGGAATCCCTGCCTACCGGCTCCCCAGGGAGCGGCTGGACAGTGATATACGGGGGATCCTGTCTGCGGGAGATATTGAGCTTCGCTGCAATACCCGGATCGGGAAGGACATTTCTTTTGAAGAAATAAGGCAGAAATATGATGCCGTCTACCTGGGACTGGGAGCCCAGATCGGAAACCGTATCCCCATGGGAAATATCAAGGTGGAAAATGTGATCCCTGCCTCGGATTTCCTGCGGGATGTGGAAGAAGGACATCCGATGGACCTGGAGGGAAAACGGGTCGTCCTGATCGGCGGAGGCAACGTGGCCATGGACGCCGCCCGCACGGCCATCCGTCTGGGAGCTCTGACGACCCATGTGCTTGCCCGCAGAAGGTTCAGAGCCCTGTCCAATGAACTGGAGAGCGCCATGCAGGAAGGTGTCCGGTTCAGGACCCTGCTTGCATTTCAGAAGATAGAGACAGATAAAGAGACCAATGAACTGCGCGCCGTGTGGATGCAGCCCATGATCGCCAAGGGGTTTGATAAAGAAGGCATGATCACGACGGAGCCTTCCAGTGCACCTCCGCAGAGGTTTAAATGCGATGTCCTGATCCTGTGTGTCGGTCAGCATACAGATACCGGACACTTTGCCGCGGCAGGAATTCCTGTCAGCAAGGGCAGGATCAAAGCGGACGAGGCCTGTATGATCGAGGGCTGGGACGGCGTTTTTGCCGGAGGCGACTGTGTGACAGGTCCCGCTACCGCTATCAAAGCGATCGCGGCGGGGCAGGCTGCCGCCTACAATATCGATGAATATCTCGGATACCACCACAAAATCAAATGTGATATCCAGATTCCTCCTGCCGTGTCTGTCGACCACATTCCCACAGCGCGGGCGGAGATCGCGGAGCTGGATCCATTTGAACGGAAAGAGAATTTTGATGAGGTTGAAGTCCCGATGACGCCGGAGGAAGCGATGCGTGAGGCCGGCAGGTGCCTGAGGTGTGATCATTTCGGCTGCGGATCTATGGTAGGAGGTTGTTACTGATGGGTATGGAAAAAATGGAAAAAGTACAGCCTGCGGCTGAAGAAATGGATAAAAATCAGCAGAAAGTTCCCGGCAGGGTATGTCTGACGATCAACGGAAGGCAGATCACGGCGAAGGAGGGCGCGACGATCCTGGAAGCAGCCAGAGCGGAGGGCATCGACATTCCCACTTTATGCTACATGCCCGGGATCAACGAGATCGGTTCCTGCCGTCTCTGCATGGTAGAGGCGGAAGGACTGAATTCGATGCTGGCGGCCTGCCGGACAAAGGTCACAGAGGGAATGGAGATCCGCACGGAGTCGGATACCCTGACCTCTTTCCGCCGCACCATGCTCCGCCTCATTCTGGCCAATCACAACGTGGACTGCATGAGCTGTCCGGGCAACGGCGTCTGCCGCCTGCAGGAGCTGTGCAATGCCTATGATGTCCGGGAGGCTGGTTTTGAGGGCTCCCGGATGGAGATGGAGAAAAAGCTCCCCCTTCTCAATGATCACCCCTATCTTTCCTACGAACCGGGAAAATGTATCCACTGTCAGCGATGCATCAGTGTCTGCCACAGGGCGGCTGTCAACGGCACCCTGTCCAGCGGGCGTTCGGGCACCCGGCATATGGTCGAGGCCCCCTTCGGGCCCGGCTGGGAGGACACCGGCTGCGAGAGCTGCGGCAACTGTGCCCAGGCCTGTCCCACAGGCGCATTGACGCTCAAGCGCAGGTATGGCTACAGGGAATGGGAAGTGAAGAAGGTCCGCACGACCTGCCCCCACTGCGCAACCGGCTGCCAGATGGATCTGGTAGTAAAGGGAGACCGGATCGTCAGTGTGGAATCTGCCGATGGTCCCTCCAACCATTTCCTTATGTGTGTCAAGGGCCGGTCCGGCAGCTTCGATTTTGTCCACTCCGACAACCGTCTGCGCACACCTCTGATCAAAAACAGGGAGACCGGCAAATTCGAGCCCGCTTCCTGGGATGAGGCCATTAACTATGCGGCCGGCGCTTTCATGGACATCCGCAGGCAGTACGGAGACGAGTCGCTGGCTGGCTTTGCCTGCTCGCGCTCTGCCAACGAAGATATCTACATGGTCCAGAAGATGGTCAGGACCTGTTTTGGCAATAACAACACAGACAACTGCGCCCGCGTATGCCACTCCGCGACTGTGGCCGGCCTTGCCAAAACGCTGGGGTCGGGCGCGATGACCAACCCCATCTACGACATCACCCACGACGTGGACTGCATTTTCCTGATCGGCTCCAATCCTGAAGAAGCACACCCTGTGGTGGGCATGCAGATCCGTCAGGCTGTGGAGAAGGGCACCCGCCTCATCGTCGCTGACCCCCGCGATATTTCCCTGGCGGAAAAGGCGGACATCCATCTGAAGCTCCGCCCGGGCACCAATGTCCCCCTGGTCAACGGCCTGATCCATGTGATCCTGGAAGAGGGTCTCGAGGACAAAGAATATATTTCCGGATACACGGAGAACTTCGAGGCTCTTAAGGAACTGGTCAGGGACTACACCCCTGAAAAGGTGGGAGAGATCTGCCATATCGATCCGGACTGTCTGCGGGAAGCCGCCCGGATGTACGCGAGGGCGGACAAGGCGCCCATCATCTACTGCCTGGGCGTGACGGAACACACTACTGGTACCGAGGGCGTCATGAGCCTCTCCAATCTTGCTCTTGTCACGGGCAAGCTGGGCAGGAGCGGCTGCGGGGTAAATCCCCTCCGGGGACAGAACAACGTCCAGGGTGCCTGCGACATGGGCGCCCTGCCCACGGACTACACCGGCTACCAGAAAGTGGACAACGATGCCGTCAGGGAAAAATTCGAGAAGGCCTGGGGCGTGAAGCTCAACCCCAAACCCGGCCTCAAGGCCACAGAGGTCTTCCCCGCGGCCATCGCCGGAAAGATAAAGGGTCTCTATATCTGCGGAGAGGATCCCATTGTCTCCGATCCCGATACCACCCATGTGGAAAAAGCCCTCGAGAGCCTCGATTTCCTGGTGATCCAGGACCTGTTTATGACAAAGACGGCGGAGTATGCCGATGTCATCCTGCCTGCCGTCAGCTATGCGGAAAAAGAGGGTACCTTCACCAATACCGAGCGGCGAGTGCAGCGAATCCGCAAGGCGGTCACTGTACCCGGCGACATGAGGAACGATATCGACATCATCACCGACCTCATGAACGCCATGGGCTATCCCCAGAAGCGGGTGACTTCAGCGGAAGTCATGGACGAGATCGCCGCCCTCACTCCCAGCTTCCACGGCATTTCCCATGCCCGCCTGGACGCAGGAGAGAGCCTCCAATGGCCCTGCCCGGAAAAAGACCATCCCGGGACCCCGATCATGCACGTCGGCGGCCCAGCAAGAGGAAAGGCCCTTCTCTTCCCGGCACCCTACACCCCTGCGGCGGAGCTGCCGGATGAAGAATATCCCTTCATCCTCTCCACCGGCCGCATCCTCTACCACTACAACGCGGGCAGCATGACCATGCGGTCCGCCGGCCTGCGCCGCATCTCCGGCGAGGGCTTTATCGAGATGAATGAGAAGGATGCCGAAAGACTCGGGATCGAAAACGGCGAGAGGATCATCGTGCGGAGCAGACGCGGCGCCATTGAAGTTCCCGCCAGAGTAGGGAATAAGGTCTCCGAGGGAGAGACCTGGATGCCCTTCCACTTCCCGGATGCTCCCGTCAACCGGATCACCAATTCCGTCTTTGACGAATACGCCAGGATCCCGGAGTACAAGGTCTGCGCCGTTACCCTGGAAAAGATGACTGCGAAAGACTGACGCGGACCGGGGGACTATACCTTAGTCCGCTTTCGGCAGACCGGCAGTAAGCGAAAGGATTCTGTTTATGAGAAAACTGGCTGTTAAGGGCAATATGAACCAGAGGGTTGATGTGGCCATGCGGAAATTCCGTTCGCGGATGAATTCGTATCCTCTGGGAGTATGTCCTCTTGTCCTGTACCGGTCTCTGCTCCAGATTGCCATGAACCAGTCCTGCGGCAAATGTGTTCCCTGCCGGAACGGTCTGACAGAGGCGGACCGGCTGCTGCGCGGGATCATCGAAGGAGACGGCACACCGGAGACGATAGACCAGCTCAGAGATCTGTGCATGTTTATCGCCAGAACAGCGGACTGTGTTGTGGGTGTGGCGGCGGCCCTTCTTGTGCTGGACAGCATGAAGGAGTTTCCTGACGAATATGACAGCCACATCTATCACAGGCACTGTGTGGAAAATACCACGCAGGCGGTCCCATGCAGGATCCTCTGTCCCGCGCAAGTCGATGTGCCCGGCTATATCGCGCTGATCGCCAGGGGAGATTATGCCGGAGCTGTGAGCCTGATCAGGAACAGGAATCCATTTCCGACGGCCTGTGCGATGATCTGCGAGCATCCCTGTGAGCAGAAATGCCGCCGCAGGATCATCGATGCTCCGCTCAACATACGTGGACTCAAAAAATATGTTGTGGACATGGTGAATGCGGATGAGGTTCCTGCTCCGCGGCCCAATGTTTCCACCGGTAAAAAGATTGCCGTCGTCGGGAGCGGTCCCGCAGGTCTCACGGCGGCCTGGTTTCTGGCCCTGATGGGCCACAAGGCTGTGGTTTTTGAGGAGCACGAAAAGCCGGGCGGCATGCTTCGCTACGGGATCCCCGCCTATCGCCTCCCGAAAGACAGGCTGGACAGAGATATCAGGGCCATCCTGTCGGCCGGTGATATCGAACTGCGCTGCGGTGTGAAGATCGGGAGGGACGTCTCTTTTGCGGACCTGCGGAGGGATTATGACGCCGTCTATCTGGGGCTGGGGGCACAGATTGGAAACCGCGTGCCCATGGAAAATGCCGATGCGGAAAATGTGATCCCGGCTGCGGATTTCCTGCAGGCAGCGGCCTCGGGACATCCCATGGATCTGAAGGATAAAAAGGTCGTCCTGATCGGAGGCGGCAATGTGGCTATGGACGCCGCCCGCACGGCGGTCCGTCTGGGAGCCGCTACGATCCATGTCTTTACCCGGAAGCGCGATGATGTGACTGCGCTGCCCGGCGAACTGGAAAGCGCCATGCAGGAGGGTGTCCGCTTCAGGACAATGCTTTCTTTTATGAATATCGAGACGGAAAAGGAGAGCGGAAAGGTCTGCGCTGTGTGGCTGCAGCCCCAGATCGCGGGTGAATACAACCGGTTCGGGATGATGACGACAGAACATTCAAGCCGCTACCCCTATCGTTTTAAATGTGATGTGCTGATCCTCGGAGTGGGCCAGCGCAGCGATGTCGAGCCCTTCGCAAACGCGGGGATTCCGGTGGAGGGAGGCAGGATCGATGCCGATGAAGCCTGTATCGTCCGGGGATGGGACGGCGTATTTGCCGGCGGGGACTGTGTGACAGGCCCCTCCACCGCCATCAATGCCATCGCGGCAGGACAGGTCGCCGCATTCAATATCGACGAATATCTCGGCTATCATCACAAGATAAACTGCGATGTGCAGGTCCCGCCCGCCATGCCTGACCGCTGGGTTCCCACCGGCAGGGCTGAGGTCGAAGAAAAAGACCCCTTTGAGAGG
The DNA here is from genome assembly GCF_900101015.1 of Sarcina sp. DSM 11001. Classification (GTDB taxonomy): domain Bacteria; phylum Bacillota; class Clostridia; order Lachnospirales; family Lachnospiraceae; genus CAG-791. The sequence goes on from NZ_FNFZ01000011.1 coordinate 43,666, forward strand.
AGAGAAAATTTTGATGAGGTCGAGATCCCGATGACCCCGGAGGAAGCCATGCGCGAAGCCGGCAGGTGCCTGCGGTGTGATCATTACGGCTGCAATCCCGAAGCAGGAGACTGTTACTGACGGATAAGGAATAAACGGACAAAAGGAATGAAAAAAGGAGGTTGCAGAATATGTTGGAAATCGGAACCAGGGCACCTGAATTTACCCTGCCCGACCAGAATGGCGAGATGAGAAGCCTCTCGGATTACCTGGGCCAGAAAGTGATCCTGTATTTTTATCCTAAGGACATGACTGCCGGCTGTACAAAACAGGCCTGTGCCTTTGGCGAGCTGTATCCCCAGTTCAGAGAAAAGGGCGCGGTCGTCCTGGGTGTGAGCAAGGACAGCGTGGCCTCGCACAAGAAGTTCGAGGAAAAATACGGGCTGCCCTTTACCCTCCTGTCCGATACGGAAAAAGAAGTGATCCAGGCCTATGATGTCTGGAAAGAGAAAAAGAACTACGGCAAGGTTTCCATGGGAGTGCTCCGTACAACCTATCTGATCGATGAGAACGGAATCATCATCAAGGCCTTCGACAAGGTAAAAGCCGCCAATAATCCCGCCCAGATGCTGGAGACATTGTCCTGAAAAAGGAATCATAATCCTGAAAAGAAATCATTATTCTGAAGAAGAAATCATTATCCTGAAGAAGGAATCATTATCCTGAAAAAGAAAGAATTGTCCTGAAAATGGATTTCTCTGAAATCGTAAGGGAGAAAAACAGCCCATGATCAAAATCGCGTTTTACGGCAAAGGAGGTATTGGTAAGTCCACGACAGTCACCAATCTGTCTGTCGCTCTGGCCCGACGCGGAGTTAAGGTACTGCAGATCGGGTGTGATCCCAAGGCGGATTCTACCCGTCTTCTGCGTCCGGACTTCTCTTTATCAGGCAACAGCACTCTGGAAGTCCGGGAAAAGAATAAAGAAAATGAACTGTCTCGGGATCTGTCTGCAGAGAGCTCCGATATTCCGGATCCTGCGCAAGAGATATCTGCGATGATCAGGGGCCTCCGGGAGGGCGCCCGACTGACTGTAATGGATTATATCCGCGCGCGCGAGCCTTTTTCTCTTGAGGACGTGGTCAAAACCGGTTATGCCGGTGTACTGTGTGTGGAGACGGGAGGTCCGCTTCCCGGGCAGGGATGTGCCGGCAGGGCAGTGATCACAGCGCTTGAAAAGCTGGAGCAGATGGGAATCTATGAGTCCTATAAACCGGATGTCGTGCTTTATGATGTCCTGGGGGACGTCGTCTGCGGCGGCTTTGCCAGCCCCATGCGGAGCGGCGTCGCGGACTATGTCTACATCCTCACTTCCGGCGAAAGCATGGCGCTGTACGCCGCCGCCAATATCGCCCTCGCCCTCGAACACTTTCAGGGGCGCGGCTATGCCCGTCTGGGCGGCCTGATCCTCAACCGTCGGGACGTGCCCGATGAACAAGAAAAAGCAGAAGCCCTGGCAGCAGGATTCGGAACACAGGTGATCGGCGCGCTTTCCCGCAGCTCCCTTGTCCCGGAGGCAGAGGAACGCGGACAATGCCTGCTCCAGGCCTTTCCGCAGTCGGAGATCGCGGAGGAGTACCGCCGGATTGCCGGGAGGATTGTCAGGTGATCCCGGTCCTGGACCGCGGGAAACAGTCCTTTTACGGAATTTACCCGTTGAATGGTGAACTTACAGTGAATTCGCGGTGAATTATCCGGCTGTTAGAATTGATTAAGATGGAAAAAAATAGTATGATAAAGTTAGTACAAAACAAGTACAAAGAACAACAATAAAAAACAAGCTTTCCCTGGATCGATGCTAAGAAAGGGGGGTAATGCAATGGAAAATACTCTGGAAAAAGGAAAAGGACTTAAGGCGGATCTTAAAAATCCGAATATGTTGAATGATGATGCGATGAATCAGGTGACCGGAGGAGTCTCTGCTCTGGAGTCTGCCATAAAAGGCGTGTCCGGGTTTGCGGACTTTTTCTCTTCCGCCAATAAAAAAGGCACACCCGGGTCGAAAGAGGCCGGTGCAAACAAATAACATCCAGATTGTCCAGACGGAATGATCAGATTGCTGCAGCCAGGTGAAGAGGAAGGCTGTGGCGTCAGCATATGGAACAGGCACGTAAGGGTACAGTACCCTTTTGGTTTCACTGCTCTTTTTACTTTGATGCTCTTCTCATAAGACAAAACTCAGCGGCGCTTCACTTCTTCAGAGGTGGAGCGTTTTTTTAGAATTAACCTGACAGGACTGTTTTTATTCTTCATTGCGCAACACCCGTGACTTCATTCGTGGGATATGCGCGCAAAAAAGGTTATTCGCTTCATCGTGTAATACCCGTGTCTTCAGACATGGGATACGTGCAAAAAGGGAAACTTATGACATGAAAGCAGACCGGAATGTAAAAAAGTACCTGACGTTTGCAGAACAGAATTAAAAAGTATGCCAGGGGTGTAGATATGCTTCAGAGAATATTGCCGCAGGAACAGGATCGCCGGGGGGATTGTCCGGCCACTCTTACATCGGGAAAAAGGGGCTGTGCTTCGGCGGAGGATGTCGGAGCGGCTGTCCGGATCCGTGATGCTTCTTTTCCGGAACCCTTTGCCAGGGGACTGGAATTCAACGCTCCCGTTCACGGAGCCTGGAACATCGTCCATGTGGGTATGCAGGTGCCCGAATGCCATCAGATTTATGTCTGCGCGGACAACTGCATGCGGGGTGTCGTCCTGACAGCGGCGGAAATGGATGCGGCAGACCGTTTTTCCTGTGTACTTCTGGAGGAAGAAGACCTCTATGAGGGAAGTCTGGAGACAGTCACGATTGAGGGGGTGGCGGATGCGATCCGGCGCCTGCCCTACCGTCCGAGAGCGGTGGCGGTCTTTCTCGTCTGTCTCCACCATTTTGTGGGGACGGATGCCGCCTATGTCTACAGTTCTCTGGAAAAACAGTTTCCCGACATAGATTTCATGCGGTGCTGGATGGATCCGGTCATGAGAAGGAGCGGCCTCTCGCCGGAACAGAAACTGAAGGAGTCCATGTTCCGTCCGATCCGGCCTTTGCCGCCGGAACGGAGGATCGTCTGTGATCTCGGAGACAACCAGCCGCTCGATCCTGAGAGCGAGCTTTCGCTGGCCATCCGGGAAGCGGGGTTTACCTTATTTCAGCTTCAGGACTGCAAGACCTATGACGATTATCTGCGGATGGGCGCTGCAGACCTTTTTATCACGCGCAGCCCGTCCGGGATCCACGGCGTCATGCAGCTGGCAAAGCGTCTGGGCAGGCTCTTTCTCTATCTGCCCCCTGCCTGCGGGGAAGAGGAGATCAATGCGGAACTGGCAGCCCTCAGGGAGGTGCTGGCGGGTATACGGCCAGAATGCGCACGATCAGGGGATATGCGATCAGGAAGCATACGGCTTGAGGATGGAAAGGAGCCGTTCAGGAGATCCCGTGAGGCACTTGCCCGTGTCCTGTCGCTGATCGGTGACACAGAGATGACCATCGACCACTTTGCGACACCCCGTCCGCTGAGTCTGGCCAGGCTCCTTCTGGAGAGCGGATTCCATGTGACCCGCGTCTACCTGGACGCCGTGGCACAGGAGGAAAAGGATGACTTTGACTGGCTCAGGGACAGGTTTCCGGACCTGATCCTCAATGCGACGGTCCACCCCGGGATGCGTGTCCTGCACAAAAGAGAAAATGAGGGACATATGCTGGCGATCGGACCCAAGGCGGCCTGGTTCGGCGGCACTGCCCATTTCGTCAATCTTGTGGAATGCGGAGGACTCTGGGGCTTTACCGGGATCGAGAAGCTGGCTGCGCAGATGGAGGATGCTTTCTTACATGAAAAAGATACCCGGAAGCTGGTGCCCCGCAAGGGCTTCGGGTGCACCTGTGTGCTGTGATCGATAGCGGGATGAAGCAAGTTTCCTTTTTTGCGCGCGTATCCCACGACTGAAGTCATGGGATACGCGTGATGAAGAATAAATGATGAAGAATAAATGATGAAGAGTAAATTTAGAACCGAGACAACAGGGTGAAAAAATATGCGACAGGTTTTCAGAAAAATACCGGTTTATACCGGTGACGTCTCCGGCGTCTGCAGCGCGCTTTTTGAACTGGGAGGCATGGTCGTCATGCATGATCCCTCCGGCTGTAATTCGACCTATAATACGCATGATGAAATTCGCTGGTATGATCACGACAGCCTGATCTTTCTTTCCGGGCTGGACGAGATGGATGCCATCATGGGAAGTGATGACCGTCTGATCCATGATATTGCAGAGGCGGCCCGTATTTACTCGCCGGAGTTTATAGCGGTCGCGAATTCGCCGATCCCCTACATCACAGGAATGGATTTTGAGGCGGTCTGCCGCGCAGTTGAGCAGGAAACGGGCATCCCGTCCTTTTATATTTCTACAAACGGGATGCACGATTACGTCCACGGAGCCGGCCTCGCGCTGCTGCGCGTCGCCGAGCGTTTTACTGCACCTGGAAGGCAGGAAACAGAGCAGGATCCTGGACTTAGTGCATCCGCGGAATTCATGAAATCCATGAAACCTATGAAAGCACATCGGATCACCTGCAATCTCCTGGGGGTGACTCCGCTGGATTTTACGAATCCATCTACCTTGCCCAGTCTCTATTCAAAATTTTCCGAGGCCGGTGCGGACATCCTTTCCTGCTGGGCAATGGCCTGCAGGCCGGGGAATGAAGATAAGTGCAATGTGGAGGAAGACGACCTCAATTCGGGAGAGGACAATCCGCTCAGGGAAGAGGTTAGACTCAATATCTGGGAGGACGATCAGCTCAGGAATGAAGACAGCCGCCCGGTGGACGGTAACTTGGAAGCTGCAGTGAATTCCCGGCATAGTCTGCTGGAACAGATCTCGGTCAGTTCTCAGGCAGATGTGAATATCCTCCTGTCTTCCGTTGGTTTTCCTGCCGCAGAGTATATGTATAAAAAATACGGTATTCCTTTCGTGGCAGGTATACCTGCCCGGGGAGTGGAAAAACTGTTTTTTGAAGCGGTGCGCAGGGCCGTACAGACTGGACAGAGCCAGTATCCTTTCCGGCAGCGGACGGAGATCACCGGATGCCGGATGTCTGCTGAAATGGGCTTTGCAGAAACATCCGCAGAAAAGAAGGAAGAATCTGTATATTGCTTCATTGGAGAGCCTGTCATCATGTCGTCTCTGGCAGCGCAGACAGCCGCTTTGACCGGGAGCAGGACATATGTTTTTGGCGCGACGGAGGGAGCAGCTGCTTTTCTGGGAGATACGGACTCTCCCCTGGGCGGGGAGGAGGAGATCCAGGCTGCCCTGGAGCATCTGATGGAAAACGGCTGTGCATTGAAAGTCGTCGCGGATCCCTGCTATGGCGACGTACTGCCAGAGGGCTGCGGCCTGATCCGCCTTCCTCACCTCGCGTTTTCCGGGCGGATCTTCCTCGATGAGATCCCGGATCTGATGAGTATGGATATTGCAGGACTGGGTGCAGAAACGCGGAAAAAATCAGACACAACGAATGTGATCCCCGGGAAAGAGGGACTGTCTGTAAAAACGCGGAAAAATCAGGACAGATTGTATTGATAAGTAAACCGGTTTAAGAACAAAAAAGGTTCCAACTATTAATTAGAAATTTGTTAAAAAGGAATAAGGAGTATTTGGATGGCAGCAAAACGATATGCCGAAGTAGACCAATACCGATGTGTTTCCTGCGGTGCATGTACCCATGACTGTCCGAAAGAAGCGATCTCTGTGTGGAAGGGCTGTTATGCTGTTGTGGACCGCAGTCTCTGTATCGGCTGCGGGCGGTGTGAGAAAGTGTGTCCTGCCGGCAGCATTACCATTATCACCATAACGAAAGGTTTGATTAATGAATAAACAGAAGCATTGGTATGACTATTTCTGGATCTGGACCATTGTGTATTTTGTCCTGGGCTTTTTTAACATTCTGTTTGCCTGGCTCGGTATGTTTGACTTTATGGTTCCTCTTCTTTTTGCCATATTCGGAGGCAACAAGTTTTTCTGCAACCATATGTGCGGAAGGAGCCAGCTGTTGACAGTTATCCCGCAGATCCCGCAGCAGATCCACAAGTCGAGAGTGAAAAAATGGAAGGAGAAGGGTGGAAAAGGGGAAATGCCCAGGCAGCGGTTCAGCCTGTGCCGGAATAAACCGACGCCGGCATGGATGCCCTCAAAGGCTTTTCGCTATGGATTCCTTATTTTCTTCCTGACCATGTTCGGGAATATTGTTTATCAGACATGGAGAGTATTTGGCGGCGCAACACTCAGACAATCCATCAAACTGTTCTGGACATTCCGCGTGCCGTGGGGATGGGCCTATACAGCCGGGAGCGCGCCGGACTGGGCTGCGCAGTACGCTTTCGGCTTTTACAGCCTCATGCTTACATCAGCGCTGATCGGACTGATCCTGATGGTTCTGTTCAAACCGAGAACATGGTGCAGCTTCTGCCCGATGGGGACCATGACACAGCTGATCTGCCGCCTGCGGCATCGCGGGGAGAGTCCTGAATCCAACGGATAAAGTATAAAAAGTATAAAAAAGTATAAAGCGATAAAGTATAAACCCTTACACAGAACCTTGTGGTTTCCATGAATCTGATTCTGGTGTATCATTAAAAAAATGCGTTTATAATGCGTTAATTAAAGCATCAGAAGAGAATCAGAAAAGTCTCAGAAAGAATCAGAAGAGTTTCGGAAAGAATCAGAAAAGTTTCAGAAAGAATCAGAAGAGCATCAGGATACAATAGAAGAGTATCAGAAGTCGTCAGAAGGGCATCAGCAGGAGAGGGATCAGCCTCTCTTTCAAAGGAGAAAGGAGGAGTGGGGCGGCATTGCCGGGCCTCCAGGAAAAATGAGATTTGTCACGTTTCAGAGGGTGATTAAAAATGGCGCCGGTGCGGACGCAGTCAATCCGGTTCTGGAATACGGTACTCCCGTGAGTTCGCAGGACGGCAGCGTGATCAGGCCGGTACAGCTGCAGGTAATGGAGGAAGTGGGACTTATGTCTGCGGATGGGACACGGATCCTCCCCCTTGCCAGGACAGCTTTTTCTTTTCCGGACATGAATACTCTGATCGCGGAGTCGACACCGGAGATACTGCAGGAGCTTGGGAAGATCGCTGCGGCCCTGGAGATCTTTGTCAACCGTGATCCAGGCTCTTCAGGTCCTGAGGGAGAGGATCCCACGCTCCGGGTCGGGGATGATGCCAGGATCCTGTCGCCGATCCCCTGCCCCCTGCAGGATGTGATCTGCCTTGGACTCAATTATACTGAACACGCGGAGGAGGCAGCCGCTTATTCCAGCGAAGCTTTTACTTCAAAAGACCGGTACCCAGTCTATTTCTCCAAACGTGTCTTCAGATCGCCCGGAGACGGGGACCCCATACCTGCCTACGAGGGACTGGTCGACTCCCTTGACTATGAGGCGGAGCTGGCGGTCATTATCGGCAGGGACATCAAGGGTGTGGCTCCGGAGGAAGTGCCCGGCTGCATTTTCGGATATACGATCCTGAACGATGTTTCCGCCCGCAATCTCCAGACCCGGCACACCCAGTGGTATCTGGGCAAGAGCCTCGACGGTTATACGCCCATGGGCCCCTGCATCGTGACAGCGGACGAGTTCTCCTACCCGCCGAAGCTCAGGATCAGCAGTACGGTGAACGGAGAGCTGCGCCAGAACAGTACAACAGATATGCTAATCTTCGGTCTGGACCGCATCATCTCCGAACTGAGCGCCGGCATGACGCTGCGCGCGGGGACGATCATCTCGACCGGAACACCCAAAGGTGTCGGTATGGGCTTTGACCCGCCCAGGTTCTTGAAAAAGGGCGATACGGTCACCTGCGCGATCGAGGGAATCGGGACCCTGACAAACGGGATCGGCGATTAAAAATCATAATCTCTGACTCTGTAAACCAGTGTCGGCTCTTCCGCATCTGGTAGTGACTTTATCATCAGGAATCACTAATTCTGGGAAAGATAACTGCAAAACACTGCTGTTTGCGGAAGAACCCCAGTGTCTCACCCGCCTTATAGAAATCAGTCGTAAATGAAGCCGTCTGAGCGGAATAGCGGTGGGCTGAAATACAGCGGGCTGGAATGGAGAATAAAAAATGAGTCTGAATGATACTCCTTCGGGAGAACGGATCCATATCGGTTTTTTCGGCCGGAGGAACGCTGGAAAATCCAGTGTGGTCAATGCTGTCACCGGCCAGGATCTGGCGGTGGTCTCCCAGGTGGAGGGCACTACGACCGATCCGGTCAAAAAAGCGATGGAGCTCCTCCCGTTGGGGCCTGTAGTCATTATCGACACACCGGGATTTGATGACGAAGGAGCCCTGGGTGAGCTGCGGGTAAAGAAAACACGACAGATCCTGGCTCAGACCGATATTGCAGTTCTTGTGATCGACAGCCAGCGGGGCCGGTGCGCCTGTGACGAGGAGCTGGTGGGGCTTTTTAAAGAGAGAAAGATCCCTTATGTCCTTGCCTGGAACAAATCCGACCTGGCTGGAAAGAAGGCCGGGGAAAAAGAGGAGGAGAACACTGCTTCAGCAGGGCTGAAGACCTGTTCGATCCGGGTCAGCGCGTTGACCGGGGAGGGGATCTATGCCCTCAAGGAAAAAATCGGAGAACTCTACCGCGCCTGGAAGGCGGAGCAGGGGGAAGAGAGGAAGCTGGTCTCAGACCTTCTTACAAAAGGAGACCAGGTCATCCTGGTTATTCCCATTGACAAAGCAGCTCCCAAGGGAAGGCTCATCCTTCCGCAGCAGCAGGTGATCCGTGATCTTCTGGACGCCCGTTGTACCGCGGTCTGCATACAGGAGGACAATGTAAAAGCGACGCTGGAGAGTATGCGGAAGCCGCCGGCGATGGTCATTACCGACTCTCAGGTCTTTGCCAGGGTTCAGGAAGACGTTCCGGAAGAGGTGCCGCTGACTTCTTTTTCCATCCTGATGGCCCGCTACAAGGGCTTTTTGTCAACTGCAGTGAAGGGAGCCGCCCAGATCGACCATCTGCAGGATGGAGACAGGGTCCTCATCGCGGAGGGATGCACCCATCACCGCCAGTGCGACGACATCGGGACGGTCAAGATCCCCCGCTGGCTCCGCACCCGCACCGGAAAAGACATCCTGATCGAGACAGCGTCAGGGACAGGATTCCCGGAGGACCTGACTCCTTTTGCACTGGTCATTCACTGCGGAGGCTGCATGCTCAACGAACGTGAGATGCAAAACCGTATCGGCCGCGCCAGGGTCCAGAATGTGCCCGTGACTAATTACGGCACAGCCATTGCCTATATGAACGGGATCCTGAAGAGAAGCGTGGAGATGTTCCCGGATCTGGCAGAGATGCTCAGCTGAATCATGCTGGATAGAAACGATAGAAACGTACTGAATAGAAAATACACTGGACAGAAATCACTCTGGATAAAAAGGAACAGAAAATGGGAACATACGATAGCAGGAGATTGGATATTGCGATCCAGTATATCAGACGCATGGCGGAGGGACGCAATCCGGTCAACAACAGGCCGGCGCCTGAAAATGAAGTTCTGACCAATGTCAATGTGAACAGATGCCTGAAATTTGTAGAAGAGATCCTGACCGATGTGCGCAGCGCCGGAGGGACAGTGGGCCTTGTTCAGAAGAGTTCTGCCGCGCGGAAACCTTCTATTGCCGAGATCTTTCCCTATGAGGTGCTGAGCGGTTTTAAATATGAGCAGGATCAGCAGATCTCTTATTTTTTAAAACAGGTCACAGGGCTGCTTCCTGAGGATCAGTCCATGACGATCCAGGCGACGATGGTGACGGACTGGCTCAGGGAGAACGGATATCTGGAAAAGCGGATGTTCAAGGAGACCGGCAAGGAAAATTCTGTTCCCACAGAAAAAGGAATCGATCTCGGCCTGTACGCGGAGAAGGCCGGGGCTTTTCCCAATGAATATTACAGGGTCTATTACAACCAAAACGCCCAACAGTTCATTGTAGATAACCTGCGCCGGATCCTCACGGAAACTGCTGAAATCCGGGCAAGGAACCGGAGAGAGAAAAACAAGTCGGCTTTAAGCGAAAAGCAGAAAGCGCTGCAGCAGACAGGACCGGCAGAAAAGAAGATGCAGGAAGCTGCAGCTTCGCCGAGGAATGGAGAAGGAGAGAACCAGGCTTTTTCCGGCAGGAGCGGACTGGAAGACAATGCCAGATCCATCCGGGGAAGCGGTTTTGGACAGAAATCCGGATTCTCCGGCAGGGACGGGTTTAAGAACAATTCCGGAACCACCCGGGGGAACGGCTTTGGACAGAAATCCGGATCCTCTGGCAGAGGCAGGGTTGAAGAAGATCCCGGCTTTGCCTCTCTGGTGTCCAGTATTCCTGCCGACTATACAGACTCACAGGGAGGCTGGTCAGATCCGGCAGCCTCAGATGCCTATGATTCCTTCATGGGGGAAGGCTGGGAAAGTGCGGATGACGGACTGCCGTGGTGAGACTGCCGTGGTGCGGAACCAGTGAGGGAAGGCAGGAGGCTGTTTAAGGCAGTCCGGTAAGAGGATCACCATGACCAGGCCGGGAAGAGAATCACCGGGATCGGTTCAGGAAGAGAATCACCGGGACAGATTGACCAGGACAGATTGACCGGGACAGATCGGGAAGAAATACAGAAAGGAAATATCGGGAAAAGAATGGCAGAGCAGAAACTATACTTTGAATGCGACTATATGAAGGGAGCGCATCCATCCATTTTAAACAGGATGGTGGAGACAAACAGGATGGCGACCATCGGATACGGGGTGGATGAGATATCCGAGTCGGCAAGGGCAAAAATCAGAAAAGCCTGCGGATGCGAAAATGCCATGGTGCAGTTTCTGGTGGGCGGTACGCAGACCAATGCAGTCGTGATCGACGCTTTCCTGCGTCCCTGGCAGGGAGTGATCGCGGCGCAGACAGGGCATATCAGCGTGCACGAAGCCGGTGCCATTGAAGCGGGCGGGCACAAGGTCCTGACTCTGCCTTCAACCCGGGGGAAGATCTTTCCGGAGGAAGTGGAGCTCTATGTAAAAGATTTCTATCAGGATGCCAACCATGAGCATATGGTCATGCCGGGCATGGTCTATCTGTCCCAGCCGACAGAGTACGGGACCCTGTACTCCCGGGAGGAGCTGGTACAGTTTCGAAGGGTATGCGACAAGTATCACATGGCTCTCTATATTGACGGAGCCAGGCTTGCCTATGCGCTTGCCTGTCCGGAAAATACGGTCACGCTTTCCGACCTCGCAGCCTTATGCGATGCGTTTTACATAGGAGGCACCAAATGCGGGGCTCTGTTCGGCGAAGCTGTGGTGATCCCGGATCCGCAGCGGATCCCGGCATTTTTTACGCTCGTAAAGCAGCATGGCGCTCTTCTCGCCAAGGGGAGGCTTCTCGGCATTCAGTTCGACACACTCTTTACTGATGATCTGTATATGGAGATCGGGAAGACCGCCATTGAGGCGGCAGGCCGCATTCAGGCTGCCCTTGTCCGGAAAGGCTACCGGCTGTGGCAGGAGTCCCCGACAAACCAGCTGTTTATCATCATGGAGAACAGCAGACTGGAAGAATTCGGCCGAAAAGTGGAATACAGCTTCTGGGAAAAGTACGATGATTCCCACACCGTGATCCGTCTGGTGACAGACTGGGGCACGACCCCTGAGGAGACAGAAGCCCTGATCAGTATTCTGTAATGACCAGTATGCTGTATGATCCTTAATTGTAAAAGAAAGCTTAGAATCGGAGACATCAGACTATGAGATCCATTCCTTTTTTCGATGATCATTACCCTGTCCGGACTGTTTTTACGGGCAAAAAAGATATCCATCAATGTGACGGCAGGGATGTTCCTCCCGACGTGGAAGAGTTCAGTGCCTTTATGAATATGCCTCTGCGGAGGATGCTGTTCGCGAAAGAAGCGCACTCAGGCAGTGTTTGTGTCGTGACAGAGCAGGATCCTGAGGGAAGGTTTGTTTATACGGACGAGACCTGGTCGGTCAAGCCGCCCGGAGGATATGACAGTGTGATCACCGATATTCCGGAGATCCTGCTCTGCCTGCGCACAGCGGACTGTATTCCAGTGTTTTTATATGATCCGGCCGGACGGGTCATAGCCATGGCGCACAGCGGCTGGCGCGGGACCTGCAGCGGCATTTCGGTCAATACAGTCTGCGCGATGGAAAAACTGTTCGGAACAGACCCGGGGCAGGTGATCGCCGCCTTTGGACCCTGCGTTTGCGGAAACTGTTACGAAGTGGGGCCAGAGCTTTTAGAGGATTTCTCAAAACGGTTTTCTGCTGACGAACGGAGGATTTTTTTCCGGCCAAAGGGAAAAGACAAATATCATCTGGATGTCAAGGGGGCGGTCAGAACAGACCTGCTTCGTCTGGGAGTAAAGCCGGAAAATATGTATGACACTGGGATCTGCACTTATGAAAACGATGGCTTCGCATCCTACCGGAGGGACGGCTGGGCCCCGCCCGAGAAGCAGATGATCTCAGGAATTGCCTTGAAAAATGAGAATAGATAAAAAGAGGGCGGAAAAGGGAAAACATACGATCAATCCCTGTTTGTTCATGTCATTTTATTCTTTTATTTTCCGGGGAAATAGAGTAGTATTATTAAAGAGACTTGCCGCAACACTGTATCCGATCTCTCTTTCGGGCCTGTGGCTGGGATCTGATCAATATGGTACTGCAAACCTGGATCGTTGAATGTTCGATGGAGGACAAAAATGAGCAGATTAGGAAGACTGTTATTTGGATGTACTGTACTGGGTGTAGCGGCTGCGACTGTCTACTATTATCTGGAAGAGAATGTAAAAGAATCCGTCTGTGACGAAGATGATGATCTCTTTGATGATGATTTTGAGGAAGTTGGGGATGAGGAAGAAGACGCTTCCGAAGACGATGCTTCTGAAGAGGAACCTGCGGATGAGCAGGAGGATGAGGCAGAAGCTGTAAAAGCGGAAGAGGCCGCATCAAGAGTGAAGGCTGTTGCCTCCAGGACCTATACGACAATAAAGAACGGATCTACTCAGGCTTACACCCGCATCAAGCAGGCGATCGGACCCAAGGGTGAGACAGTACTTGAGGTTGTCGGAGAGACTGCCGGAAAGGTCAAGGATGTATTCGCGGACGGCGCCGTCAAGGTAAAGGATATTCTGAAGGAGTCTGATGAAGATCTGGACGATGAAGATCTGGACGACGAGGACTTCGAAGAAGTCGGCGAAGAGCTCGATGAAGCAGAAGCCGAGGCAGTCGACGAAGCGGTTGCCGATGAGCTTGCTGAAGAAGAAGTAAAAGAGGACATGGCTGAAGCGGCTCAGGAAGCTGCGGCTGAGACTGTGGACGCGGCCGTAGAGGCAGCTGCCGAGGTCGAAAAGGCGGCTGACGAGGCGGCTGTCGCGGCGGAGACGAAAGCAGCAGAGGAAGCTGCAGAGACTGTGGCGGAAGCGGCAGGAGAAGCAGAAGCGGCGGCAGCAGAAGCAGCGACAGAGACTGCCGGGGACGTGAAGGAAGCGGCGGCGGAAGCAGCTTCTGACATCGCAGAGAAATTTGAGCAGAAACCGGACAAGGTAGAAGAGCTCCTGTGATGATCTGCCGGTTATGGACCGGTTTTTACGAGATTAAAACAGCCATAAAAACAGCCATAACGGAATCAGACCAGTTTTAATTGAAACAATCATTTTTATAAAAATTAACAATAACAATTTTATAAAAAGAGCTGCCCATTGCCAGGCAGCTCTTTTTTAAAAGATTTTAAATTGTTTTTCCGAAGTCAGTTACCTGCGCTCACTCATGGGAACAAATTCCATGGTCTCGCCGACATATTTGGTGGCAGGACGCATGATACGGCCGTCATAGAGCTTGTTCTCCAGGTTATGGGCGACCCAGCCGGCGACACGCGCCGTGGCAAACAGAGGGGTGAACAGTTCTTCCGGAATTCCCAGCATATGATAAGCCAGGCCGGAATAGAAGTCGACATTGGTGGGGATCATTGTTCCCCTGCGCTCCATGATGACCTCCTTGACAACATCCTCAAACAGTTTGTAGAAGGTAAATTTGTACATGCAGCCCTGCTTTTCCGCGAGCCCGCGGCACAGCTTTCGCAATATCTCCGCACGGGGATCGGTCATGGTATAGACAGCGTGGCCGAAGCCATAGATCAGGCCGCTGTAGTCATAGTAGTCCTTATCCAGGATCCGCTCGACGATGGACTTGAGCTGGTCCTTGTTCGCCGTGTAATCCGTATCCGCGATGACCTGGCGCATCATGCGTGCCACCGAGATATTCGCACCGCCATGCTTGGGTCCCTTGAGTGAGCCGATTGAAGCACTGAGGGCGGAATAGAGGTCTGTCCCGGTGGATCCCACAACGACGTTTGTGAAGGTGGAGTTGTTACCGCCGCCGTGATCCGCGTGGATCAGAAGGATCGCGTCAAGCAGGTTCGCCTCCATGTTTGTGAAAGAGCCGTCGGGACGGAGCATATACAGGATATTTTCCGCCATGGAATACTCGGGGCGGGGATAATGGATGATCAGGGAGCTCCGGTCGAAGGAATGGACCTTTGTATAGTAGGCATAGCAGCCCAGGGCAGGGAACTTTGCGATCAGATTGATCCCCTTGAGGAGATTCTGATAGACGTCTGTCTCATCCGGATTATCATCATAGTTGTAGAGGGAGAGAACAGCGGACTGGAGCTTGTTCATCAGGTTGCGGGCGGGCTTGAGCAGCAGCTCATTCGCAAGGAAGCTCTCGGGCAGATCGTAGCGGAGAGAGAGACAGGTCTTGAAATTCTCGAACTCCTCTCTGTCCGGCAGATAACCGAAAAGAAGCAGGAAACAGGTCTCCTCAAACCCGAAATTTTTCTGGCGGTTCTTGATCAGGTCGCGGATCGAATATCCGCGGAAGAGCAGATCGCCTTCACAGGGAATGACATGGTAATTCTCATCCATGGTATAACCGATGACATCCGAGATCTTGGTGAGCCCGATCCGGACGCCGGTTCCGTCGTCGTTTCGCAGTCCCTTCTTTACATTATATTCATTAAACAGATTGTTCGGGATATCTGTATAATTTGACGAACGTCCGAAATAGCGGGCAAGAATACTGTCATCGTTAAAGCGGGCGGTTTTAAATACGCGCATACTGCTCCTTTCAAAAGGAAATACTATTGTTTACAGGTAACGATCTATAACGAAAGGCCCGGAGCAGCTATACAGCTCATCGGACTTATTGTATACACGGATGCATTTGATTTAACGATTATACCATGATGTTGCAAAAAGTCCAAACAATTTTTTGCGGGCGGGAAGACAGGACGGGGAGGCTGCCCTCCTTTGCTCCGCCCTTATCCCGCCCTTATCCCTTTCGCCCGGGCTTTTCATACTATGCTGTTTTATGATAATATATTGTAGGATATGTGCGGCGGGGAGCCGGGTATTGGGCAGCATGGAAAGGAAGATGGGAACATGACTTGCAAAACTTTTTCGGGCATGATCAGTTCTTTTCTCTCGGGAACGCTGGAGGATGATTCTCTGCGGGAGTTTCTCGAGCATTATGATAAATGTGAGAACTGCCGGGAGGAGGTGGAGATCCAGTATCTGGTCAGCAGGGCTTTTGATCACAGGAAGGAAAAAGAAGTGATCAACCTCTCCAGAGATCTTCCTGCTCTCGTTGAGAA
Source organism: Sarcina sp. DSM 11001 (assembly GCF_900101015.1). Lineage (GTDB taxonomy): Bacteria > Bacillota > Clostridia > Lachnospirales > Lachnospiraceae > CAG-791. Next base: position 59,420 of record NZ_FNFZ01000011.1, read on the forward strand.
AGAAAGGAGCAGTATGGTTTTCCGCTCCCGTCTGGGTTATACCGCCTATACGCTGGAGATTCTCACGATACTTCTGGTGCTTATGACGGTTTTTATTTTTCTGAGATAGAGACCTGATTTCCGAGGTATTTTCAAGGTATTTTTGAGATAATTTTGAGGATTTTTGAGTTATTTTTTGAGATATTTTGATTCGATTTTTTTGAGATAAAAGTATTTTTGAGATATTTGATATAAAGGAAGAAACCATCATGAACACTATAACAGGAGCAGGCGGGTCGTCTGCCGGAAAAAAGCTGCTGCTGGTCGACGGGCACAGTATTCTGAACCGCGCGTTTTACGGAATGCCGGATCTGACGAATGCGAAGGGTGTCCACACGGGTGCCGTATACGGCTTTTTGAATATTCTTTTCAGCCAGATCGATGAGCTGCAGCCGGATTATCTGACCGTGGCTTTTGATGTCCATGCGCCGACCTTCCGCCATGAGGCTTATGCCGAATACAAGGGGACACGCAAATCCATGCCGGAGGAGCTCCGGGAACAGGTTCCCCTGATGAAAAAAATGCTCACAGCTATGGGGATCCCCATCTGCGAGCAGGCCGGGCTGGAGGCTGATGACATTCTGGGCACTCTCGCGAAAAAGGCGCAGGCCGTGGATATGGATGTCGTCCTTTTATCCGGCGACCGGGACCTTCTACAGATCGCGACGGACCGGATCTGTATCCGGATCCCCCGCACCCGCAAGGGGCAGACGGTGATCGATGATTTCAGGGAGGCGCAGGTCCTGGAGACCTACGGAGTCACTCCTCTGCAGTTTATCGAGGTCAAGGCTCTGATGGGAGACGCTTCGGACAACATTCCCGGTGTTCCCAAGGTGGGAGAGAAGACAGCGACCCAGCTGATCCGGGAGTTTGGCTCAGTGGACGGCGTCTATGAGCATCTGGATGAGGTCAAAAAGCCTGCTCTGCACAAAACTCTTGCTGAAAATGAAGATAAGGCCCGTATGAGCCTGTTCCTGGCTGCCATCAAGACGGACTGCGATGTGGAGCTGGATATGGAGAAAGCCGCTGCAGGCGGGTACTATACGAAAGAAGCCTTTGAGCTGTGCACAGAACTGGGCTTCAAAAATATCCTGCCCCGCTTTGACAGGGATGTCGTGGAAGAGACAGCCGGCGGGTTTGAGCCCCTTGAGATCGTTGAGGAGAAAGCCCTTGCTCAGATGAAAGACACCCTGCTCTCCGAGATCCGGAGCGGTCAGGAAATGGTCATCGGTGTGTGGCCGGTCCTGGACTTCCCGGGTTACGGGATGGAAAGCCCGGCTGTCCTGACCGGTGTCGGGATCTCATCTTCACCTGCCGGCGCAAAGAGCGCGGACGGGAACTGGTTTATCCGGACAGACGGTGCCGGTGAGAACAATGCGGCAGTTCTCTCCTTTTTAAAGGAACTCAGGACCGCAGTCAGGGAGAGCAGCACGGCTTCTGATTCAAGGGAGACCAGTGCAGCTTCTGATTTAAAGGAAAGCAGCGCAGCTTCTGAATCAAAGGAAAACACGGGTTCAATGCTCGCGGTTTTCGGCCAGAAAGGCCATATGTTCCTGTGGGGGATCGACGCTGAGGCGGAGTTCTCCGAAGGGATCCGCATGGAGGGGATCCTGGACCTGCTGGTAGGCAGTTATCTGGTCAATCCGCTCAAGAGCGATTATGAGATTGAAGATGTGGCGAGTGAGTATCTGGGTATCAGCCTTCAGGGCGCAAAGAGCCTTTTTGGCAAAAAGACCTGGGCCCGGGCATTCGGCGAGGAGCCTGGCGCGGTCATAAGCTATGCCTGCCGTGCTGCGGACGCCATCAGACAGGCTGCGCCGCTTGTCCGCAGTAAACTGCAGGACAGCGGGATGTGGGAGCTTTACACGCAGATCGAACGCCCCCTGACCTTCATCCTCTCGGATATGGAAAGCCTCGGTATCCGCATCCAGCCTGAGGCGCTCAAGGCCTACAGTGACAGCCTCGGAGGCCGGATCGATGAGCTGGAGCAGCAGATCTACCGCGAGACGGGAGAGACCTTCAACATCGCCTCCCCCAAACAGCTCGGCGAGGTGCTATTTGAAAAAATGGGCCTGCCGGGCGGAAAAAAGACAAAAACAGGGTATTCTACGGCAGCGGGGGTCCTCGAAAAACTCGCGCCGGACTATCCTGTCGTCAATGATATTCTGGAATACAGAGGCCTGACCAAACTCCGCTCGACCTACGCGGACGGCCTGATGGCCTATGTGGCGGATGACCGCCGGATCCACACGACCCTGAGGCAGACGATCACAGCCACAGGGCGCATCAGCTCGACAGACCCCAATCTCCAGAATATCCCCATGAAGACAGACCTGGGCAGGCAGATTCGCAAAGCTTTTATCCCCCGTGAGGGTTATACCTTTACAGATGCTGATTATTCCCAGATCGAGCTGAGGATCCTCGCTCATATGTCGGGGGATCCCGGGCTCATTGAAGCTTACCGGGAAAATGAAGATATCCACCGGATCACAGCCTCCAAGGTCTTCCATACTCCTATCGATGAGGTGACCCCGCTCCAGCGAAGAAATGCCAAGGCGGTCAATTTCGGGATCGTGTACGGCATCAGCTCTTTCGGACTCTCCCAGGGACTTTCCATTTCCAGGGCGGAGGCGGCGGAATACATAAAAGCCTATTTCAAGACCTATCCGGGAATCAAGATCTTCCTGGACGGACTTGTCTCCTCCGCAAAAAAAGAAGGATACGCGATCACCATGTACGGCCGGCGGCGCCCCGTTCCGGAGCTCTCCTCCAGCAACTTCATGCAGCGGTCTTTCGGGGAGAGGGTCGCCATGAATTCACCCATCCAGGGTTCCGCGGCGGACATCATGAAAATAGCCATGATCCGGGTGTGGGAGAGGCTTGAGAGGGAGAAACTGCAGTCCAGGCTGATCCTCCAGATCCATGACGAATTGCTGATCGAGACCGCCCCCGGGGAAGAGGAGACGGTCCGCCGCATCCTTGAAGAGGAGATGGAACATGCGGCAGACCTGTCCGTACGTCTCGAGACAGATGTGCACAGCGGAGCGGACTGGTATATGGCAAAATAAAAAGAGAGCAGTCGATGACGGCTGCAGGGAGTAACAAAAAAACAGAGCAGTCGATGACGGCTGCAGGGAGTAACAAAAAACATGCGATTTGAAAGTATTGCCAGCGGAAGCAGCGGCAATTGTATCTATGTGGGTTCGGACAGGACCCATCTGCTGATGGATGTGGGCATCAGCAGGAAGAGGACCGGGCAGGCTCTTCATGACATCGGACTGGATTTCAAGGACATCGACGGCATCTTTCTGACCCATGAACACTCGGACCATATCATGGGGCTGCCGGTGATCGCCAAATATTCGCAGATGCCGATCTACGCGACGAAGGGGACGATCAGAGCCCTGGCCAGGATGCCGAAATACCGGGATATCGATCCGGACCGGTTTATCTGTATCCGCGCCGATGAGCCGGTCAGTGTGGGAGATCTCAAGATCGACCCCATGACGATTTCCCACGACGCGGCGGAGCCAGTGGGCTACCGGGTTTATGAAGGCAGCAAGAAAGCCTGCATCTGCACAGACCTGGGCTGCTATACAGACTATACCCAGGCCTGCCTGCAGGACTCGGACGTCCTTCTTCTGGAATCCAACCACGATATCAACATGCTGCAGGTCGGGCATTATCCTTATTCCCTCAAACAGCGCATCCTGGGTAACCGCGGCCACCTGTCAAACGCCGCGAGCGGGCAGCTGCTCAGCCGGGTGCTCAACAGCCATCTGAAGGGGATTTTCCTGGGACATCTGAGCAAAGAAAACAACATCCCGGAGCTTGCTTTTGAGACTGTCCGCGTAGAGCTCATGTTCTCGGAAGCAGGGTACCGCGCCGAGGAGCTCCCCATCCGGGTGGCGGAACGCGATGTCCCGTCGGGTCTCGTGGAGTTGTAAAAGCACTGACTGATTACAACGCAGCTGCATTCTGCGTACAGGATTATATTAGCGTAAGGGACTAAATCAGCATGCGGGATTAAATCAGCGTGCGGGATTAAGTCAGCATGCGGGATTAAATCAGCGTGCGGGATTAAATCAGCATGCGGGATTAATTGCGCAGGGATTATATTAGCGAAAGGATTTTATTATGAAACTGATCGGTGTGACCGGCGGAGTGGGATCCGGAAAATCGGAGATCCTCCGCTATCTGCAGACAACTTATAACTGTCGGATCCTGATGGCCGATGATGCGGCCCGCGCTCTTGAAGCACCGGGCGGCGGGATCTATGAAGACCTGATCGCTCTTTTAGAGGAATATCCGGGCACGGAGCCGATCACTCATCCTGACGGGCAGATCAATAACCCTGAAATGGCGCGCCGGATTTTTTCGAACCCGGCACTCCGGGAGAGAGTCAACCAGATGGTGCACCCTGCGGTAAAAATCTATGCGCTGGATGAGTACAAAAAAGAGTGTGAAGCCGGCAGGATCGACTTTTTTGTCCTGGAGGCAGCGCTCCTCATCGAGGCGGGCTACACGGCCGACATGGATTCCCTCTGGTACATCTACTGCAATGCCGACGAGCGCCGCAGGCGCCTGCGCGCGTCGCGCGGCTACAGCGATGAAAAGATCGACAACATTATGAAGAGCCAGCTCAGCGAGGATATCTACCGGAAAAACGCGGATGTTGTGATCGACAACAGCGGCGACCTCGCGGTTTCCTGCAGCCAGGTGGACGAGGCTCTGCAGAAAATGGGATATATGCCGAAGAAACAGTAAAATGCAAACAGCAAAGCGCCGAAATTAAAGTACTGCTTGTACAGTACTATTGGTAAAGTACTGTAACAGACGTGCGCATTGATCAGAACCATCAGGAAGAAGGAGACCAGCTATTATGAAAAGAGCGATTATTACAGTAGTCGGGAAGGACACGATCGGCATTATTGCGCCCGTCTGTACGTACCTGGCGGAAAACAAGATCAATATCCTGGATATTTCCCAGACCATTGTCAACGGTTATTTTAATATGATGATGATCATCGATGTGACCGAGCCGGAGAAGCCTTTCGGAGTCATGGCGGATGAGCTGGCAACACTGGGCGAGGAAAAGATCGGTGTCCAGATCCGCTGTCAGAAAGAGGAGATCTTTGACCTGATGCACAGGATCTGACCGGACAGGCCGGGAATCTGACCGGGTACGAACAGAATCTGACCAGGTACGAACAGAATCTGACCAGGTACGAACAGAATCTGATCAGGTACGAACAGAATCTGTCCGGTTACGCACAAAATCTGACCGGACAGAGGCGGGGAAGGCCCCTTGATGCACTGGTGCGCCGTCTCATTGACAGGGCGGCAGACCGGGAGTTTCAGAGGGATTCAATTTGGAGGAATAAAAGAGTGATTAATTTTGCGGAAGTGGCTGAGACCAATGCGATGATAGACCGGGAAAACCTGGATGTGAGAACGATCACGATGGGGATCAGCCTGCTGGACTGTGCGGACTCGGATCTGACAAGGTTTCGTGAAAAGATATATGAAAAGATCACGATGAGTGCCTGCAACCTGGTGAAGACAGGGGAGGAGATCACAAAGGAGTACGGGATCCCGATCGTCAACAAGCGGATCTCCATCACTCCGATCGCGATCGCGGGCGGCGGTGCCTGCCGCTGCAGTGACGACTATGTCACGGTCGCAAAGACCCTTGACCGGGCAGCCAAGGAGGTCGGAGTCAATTTCCTGGGCGGTTATTCCGCTCTGGTCTCCAAAGGGATGACACAGGCGGACCGTATGCTGATCGAGTCGATCCCGGACGCGCTCTCACAGACGGACGTCGTCTGCTCCAGCGTTAATGTCGGCTCCACCAGGACCGGCATCGACATGGACGCCGTGCGTCTGATGGGGGGAGTCATCAAGAGGACGGCGGAGCGCACGGCGGACAGAGATTCCTTTGGCTGCGCCAAGCTGGTCGTCTTTTGCAACGCGCCGGACGACAACCCCTTTATGGCAGGTGCCTTCCACGGGGTCACCGAGGCGGACCGGATCCTCAACATCGGTGTCAGCGGCCCGGGTGTGGTAAAGCGTGCCCTGGAAGAAGTCCACGGAGAGGATTTTGAGGTCCTGTGCGAGACCGTTAAAAAGACAGCCTTCAAGGTGACCCGCGTCGGCCAGCTGGTGGCCAGGGAGGCCTCCAGAAGGCTGGGCGTCCCTTTTGGCATCATCGACCTGTCCCTGGCGCCTACACCGGCTGTCGGCGACAGCGTGGCGGATATCCTGTGCGAGATGGGCCTCGAGAGCGCGGGCGCGCCCGGTACGACGGCAGCTCTTGCCCTCCTCAACGACCAGGTCAAAAAGGGCGGTGTCATGGCCTCCTCCTATGTCGGCGGCCTGTCCGGCGCTTTCATTCCGGTCAGTGAAGACCGCGGTATGATCCACGCGGCGCAGATCGGGTCTCTGACCCTGGAGAAGCTGGAAGCCATGACCTGCGTATGCTCCGTCGGTCTCGATATGATCGCAATTCCCGGTGATACAAAAGAGACTACGATCGCCGGTATCATCGCCGATGAGATGGCGATCGGCATGATCAACCAGAAGACGACAGCCGTCCGCCTCATCCCCGTCATCGGCAAGGGCGTCGGCGAGATGGTCGATTTCGGCGGCCTCCTCGGCTATGCTCCCATCATGCCGGTCAACCGCTTTGGCTGTGACGAGTTCGTCAACCGCAAGGGCAGGATCCCGGCTCCGATCCACAGCTTCAAAAACTGATGAAACCGGTTTTTTTCAGAAACGATTTGTAGTAAAATAAATTTGCGGTTTTTAATGTAGTCCCATTTGTTTGCAATGACATGGAGGATATAACGGGTATGGAAAAAAAGTATGATGTGACAGCTCTGGGTGAACTTCTGATCGATTTTGTGCAGAATGGATTGAGTGATCAGGGAAACCCCCTTTTTGAGGCAAATCCCGGCGGAGCGCCCTGCAATGTGCTCGCCATGCTGACCAAGGCGGGAAAAAAGACAGCCTTCCTGGGCAAGGTCGGTAATGACATGTTCGGCCGCATGCTCAAGACCCGCGCCGGCGGTGAAGGTATCGACATGACGGGTCTCTTTATGGACGAGGAGGTCCATACGACCCTGGCTTTTGTTGAAAAGCTTCCCAACGGCGACAGAGACTTTTCCTTCTATCGCAAGCCCGGTGCGGACATCATGCTGACAAAGGACGAAGTCAAAGCCAGCGCTGCCCTGATCGAAGGCGCAAGGATCTTCCATTTCGGCACGCTCTCCATGACGGACGACGATGTCGAAAAAGCGACAAAGGAAGCTGTGAAGATCGCGAAAAAAGCCGGCTGCGTCATTTCCTTTGACCCGAATCTCCGTCCTCCGCTCTGGAGCAGTGAGGAGAAAGCAAAAGAGAAGATCCGCTGGGGTCTCTCGCAGTGCGACGTCCTCAAGATCTCCGACAATGAGATCACCTTCATGACCGGCGAGGAGGACCTCGACAAGGGCATTCAGATGATCATCGATGAGTACAAGATCCCCCTTGTCTTTGCGACCTACGGTCCCGATGGATCCAAGGCCTACTACAAGGACATCCAGGCTTATGAAAAGGGCTTCCTCAACCCGGCGACCATCGAGACCACCGGTGCCGGAGATACCTTCTGCGCAAGCGCCCTCTACCATGTTCTCAAGTACGGTCTCGACGGCTTTGATGAGGAGAAGCTGCATGAGCTTCTGACCTTTGCCAATGCCGCCGCTTCCCTCGTGACCACGAAAAAGGGCGCCCTCTGCGTCATGCCGACATTGGACGAGGTACAGGCCTATATTAAGGCTGCCGGCAGATAAACAATTAAGATTAAGAATGCAAAAAACAGATAAAGAATACACGGAAAAAAGATAAACAATACATAGAAAATCTCCCTGGCCGTCTCTGTCAGGGCCGAAAAAAACAGCACCGTCGCGGTGCTGTTTTTTTCGGTATTCCGGGGAAAAAGGAGGAGCAGGGCTCCTCCTGCGTCACCGGACATAAGTCCGGTGACGCTTCGGAAAATATTGAGAACAAATTGATGAAGGATCCGTATGCGATCACTCGATCCGCATAAGCAGCTGGCCGCCCTTGACGGTGTCGCCTTCCTGGACGAGGATCTCCTTGATGGTACCGGCCATGCGGGCGCTGGTAGCGGTCTCCATCTTCATGGCCTCGATCGTGATGACGGTCTGGCCTTCTTCGACAGTGTCGCCGACCTTTACATTGATCGATGCGACAGCGCCGGGGATGGAAGCGCCGACTTCGGACTTGTTCTCCGGATCGGCCATAGGCACCTTGGTGATGTGCTTCTGGGCTTCAGGATCCGCGACCTTGACATCGCGGCGGATGCCGTTGAGCTCGAAGGAGACAGTGCGCATACCGTCTTTATCCACTTCGCCGGGTCCAAGGTACTTGATGACCAGGGTCTGGCCGTCCGCGATATTGACGCGGTTGGTCTCGCCGACGGAGAGACCGTGGAAGAAGACGTGGCTGCCCAGGCGCATGAGCAGACCATAGTGCTCTCTGTTCTTGTACCAGTCCTTATATACCTTCGGATAGAAGGCATAGGAGAGGACGGAGCGCCACTTGTAGTCGGGCTGGAAGGCCGCGACTTCGCGTTTGAGCTGTTCGAAGTCGACGGGCTTAAGCAGCTCGCCGGGACGGCAGGTGATGGGTTCCTTGCCCTTGAGGACGACCTCCTGCAGATCCTTGGGGAAGCCCCATGACGGCTGGCCCATCATGCCGGAGAAGTAGTCGACCACGGAATCCGGGAAGGCCAGGTCTTTGCCCCTTTCGACGATGTTCTCGGGAGTCAGGTCGTTCTGGGTCATGAAGATCGCCAGGTCGCCGACCATCTTGGAGGAAGGAGTGACCTTGGTGATGCCGCCCAGGATCTGGTCGACTTTGCGGTAGTTTTCCTTGACCTCGGTGAAACGGTTGCCAAGGCCCATGCTCTCGACCTGAGGCTTGAGGTTGGTGTACTGGCCGCCGGGGATCTCATAACGGTAGATATCGGTAGCGGGGCTCTTGATGCCGCCCTCGAAAGCGCCGTAGCGGAGGCGTACGTCTGCCCAGTAATCGGTGAGGTACTGGAGCTGGTCGAGATCAAGGCCTGTGTCTCTGGGCTGACCCTGCAGCGCTGCCACGAGAGCGTTCATGGACGGGTTGGAGGTCAGGGAGGACATGGAGGAGATCGCGCAGTCGACGATGTCGACGCCGGCTTCGGCTGCCATCAGATATGTGGCGATCTGGTTGCCGGACGTATCGTGCGTGTGCAGGTGGATCGGGATGCCGACCTCCTGTTTGAGCGTGGTGATGAGCTTCTTGGCCGCGTAGGGCTTGAGAAGACCTGCCATATCCTTGATGGCGAGCGTGTGGGCACCGCGGCGCTCCAGCTCTTTGGCCATATCCACGTAGTATTTGAGGGTGAACTTGTCGTTCTTGGGATCGAGGATGTCGCCGGTATAACATACGGCTGCCTCGAGGATCTTGTTCTGGTTGAGGACCTCGTCCATCGCGATCTCCATGCCCTTGACCCAGTTGAGGGAATCAAATACACGGAAGACGTCGATGCCGCTCCTGGCGGCTTCCTTGATGAACTCGCGGATCAGGTTGTCGGGGTAGTTGCTGTAGCCGACGCCGCTGGAGCCGCGCAGAAGCATCTGCAGAAGGATGTTAGGAGCCTTTTCGCGGATGAGGTCAAGACGGTCCCAGGGAGTCTCATGCAGGAAGCGGTAGGAGACATCGAAGGTCGCGCCGCCCCAGCACTCCAGGGAGAATGCATCGGCGAGGATCTCGCTGGTGCCTTCCATGCCCTTGACGATATCGCGTGTACGCACGCGGGTACCCAGCAGGGACTGGTGCGCGTCGCGGCAGGTGGTGTCGGTGATGAGGAGCTTCTGCTGCTTCTTGACCCATTTTGCGACCTCTTCGGGTCCCTTGGAGTCGAGCATCTGCTTGAGGCCCATCCTGCGGTTTCCGGTCACGGGAGGGAATCTCGGAGTTTCGTAGATCCTTGTCACGCGGTTCTCGGCGATGGAACGCTCCGCGATGAACGTGAGGATCTTGGTGGCGCGGTCCTCGCCCTGCTGGATCTCAAACAGGGAAGGGGTCTCGTCAATAAACTTGGTGTAGCACTTGCCTTCCTGGAAGGTCTCGTTCCTGAGTACGTTCGTGATGAAGGCGATATTGGTCTTTACGCCGCGGACATGCACTTCACGGATAGCCCTGAGCGCCTTTTTGCAGACACCCTTGAAGGTGCGGTCCCAGGAAGTGACCTTGACCAGCAGGGAATCATAGTACGGGGAGATGGTGGCGCCGGTGCCGGCTGTCGCCTCGTCCATACGAATACCGAAACCGCCGGATACGCGGTAGCCGGTGATACGGCCTGTGTCAGGCGCGAAGTTGTTGGTGGGATCCTCTGTCGTCACGCGGCACTGGATCGCGAAACCGTCGAGTTTGAGGTCGGACTGCTTTGCGATGCCGATGCGGGGATCGGAGAGGGGAGCGCCTTCGGCGACCAGGATCTGGGCACGGACCAGGTCTACGCCGGTGACCATCTCAGTGACGGTGTGTTCGACCTGGATACGGGGGTTCATTTCGATGAAGTAGTAGTTCTCATCCTTGTCGACGAGGAATTCCAGTGTACCGGCGTTGGTATAGCCGACACTCTTTGTGATCGCGACCGCGTCGCGGTAAAGTTTTTCCTTGACTTTCTGAGAAACAGAGAAAGCGGGAGTAAACTCAACGACCTTCTGATAACGGCGCTGCAGGGAGCAGTCACGCTCAAACAGGTGCGCCACGTTGCCGTGTTCGTCCGCCAGGACCTGGACTTCGATATGCTTGGGGTTGACGAGGAATTTCTCCATGAAGATATCCCCGTTACCGAAGGATTTGAGAGCCTCTGCCTTGACAAGGTCGAAGTTGATACCGACTTCCTCGACGGTGTCACAGCGGCGCATTCCGCGTCCGCCGCCGCCGGCGGCAGCCTTGAGGATCACCGGGAAGCCGAATTCCATACCCAGCTTCTGGGCTTCTTCACGGTCTTTAAGCGGTTCCTTTGTACCGGGAGTGGTGGGAACATTGCAGTCGATCGCCATCTGCTTGGCGCTGAGCTTGTCACCCATCATGTCCAGGATCGTGGACTTGGGACCGATGAATTTGATGCCGGCCTGTTCACAGGCACGGGCGAAATCGCCGTTCTCGGACAAAAAGCCGTAACCGGGATGAATAGCATCGCAGTCATGCATCCTTGCCAGCTCGATGATCCTGGGAATATCCAGATAAGCGCCCAGCGGGCTCTCATTTTCACCGATCAGATAGGATTCGTCTGCTGCCGTACGGAAAGCCGCGTAAGTATCCTCATTGGAATAGATTGCGACTGTCTGCAGGCCAAGGTCGTGGCACGCACGGAAGACACGCATTGCGATCTCGCCGCGGTTTGCGACCAGGACTTTTTTGAATCTTGCCATTTGCCCCTCCTTAATTGTGAGACTGCCGCCGGGAAAGGAACAGCGGACCCCCATGCAGATCCCCATACCCCTGCTCCTCATGGCTTTTGATCCGGCGGCAAAACCGTTACGAAAGCATTACTATAACATCAGACCACGACGAAGAGATGATACATGGGACGACTGTTAAAGCAACAGCCAATATACTGTCCAATTAACATTATATCTTGTTAAAAAACAGATAACAGTTTAAAATTGTTTTTTTTATGTGCAGATTCTCATGCAATTTTTTGATTGATAGATAAATTGATGGATAACAGGTTATGTCCTTTTAAAAACAGGTCCTTTATGGTAATTTTAATGTCCTTCTTGATATTTTAATTTTAGAAGAAAAGCAGTCTCCCGAAAACAGGGCAAAAAGGGCCAAAAAAAAGAATTATATTTTTTTAAAAAAAAGCTTGCGTTACCAGACGGGTTCTGTTATTATAGGTCTTGCGTTGAGCGGAACCGCTCAAAATCATATGGCTCGTTGGTCAAGGGGTTAAGACGCTGCCCTCTCACGGCAGAATCATGGGTTCGATTCCCGTACGAGCTGCGATGCAAAGAGACAGGATTTGATCCTGTCTCTTTGTGCGTGAACAAGAGGTTCGCGCCTTCCGTTAACGGTCCTTTTTCCAAAACAAAAGTACTGCTTGCATTTTGGAAAAATATGTGCTATTGTCGAAGCGTTGTATGTTCAAAAATATGTATGGTAATGTTTTATATACAATGCAGGATGTCATGATGGTCAATTAAATATTGGATTTTTGGAAGTGGACCTGCAAGTCCACTTTTCTTATGCGCGAAGCAATGAGCCATGCACGGGTATCTGTTCACGCCTTATCCATTATTGACTGGAAAGGATACTGATTATTTTATGAAGGGAAAAAAATCCGGCGCAGGAAACCGCTATGCCGCGGAGGCGGAAGCGCTGGCGGCGCCGATCGCGGAACCGCTCGGAATTTATATTTACGATGTCGAATATGTCAGGGACGGACAGGAATATTTCCTTAATGTTTATATTGATAAGGAAGGCGGCGTGACGATAGGGGACTGTGAGACCGTCAGCCGGGCCCTGTCAGATGCCCTGGACAGTGCCGACCTTATTTCTGATCCCTATACCCTGATCGTTTCCAGCCCCGGGCTGGGAAGGACACTGACAAAGGACCGGCACCTGCAGCACAGCATCGGACAGGATGTGGAGATCCATCTTTACAAACCGGATCCGGAGACCGGGGTGAAGGATATCACCGGTGAACTGGTGTCCTTTGATCCTGAACAGATCATCATCCTGGCAGAGCCGCCTGCTCCTCCCAGAGGAAAAGCGGGTGGAAAGAAAAAGGCAAAAAAGAAGAAGGCGGACGGAGAGAGTTCTGAAAACCGTCTTTCAGATGAAGGGACGTCTTACGATAAAGAGACGTCGGTTGAAAGTACGGCCCCCGGGGAAGAGGGAGAAAAATCTCGTCAGGACGGGGAAGACAAAAGACTGAGACTTGCACTGGAGCGCTCATCGATCGCATCCATAAGACTCGCTTTTTATTTTTGATGGCACCGGAAATTATAGAAGGAGACAGCATGAATACTGAGTTGAAAGAGGCGATCCTCGCCCTCGAAAAAGAGAAGAAAATCAGCAGCGAGACTCTGTTTTCCGCAATTGAGAATGCTTTGATCACCGCCTGCAAAAGCCATTTCGGCAAGGCAGAGAACATCAAGGTAAATATTGACCGGGATTCCTTTACCTACTCCTGCTGCGCGGAAAAAACCGTCGTGGAAACTCCCGAGGAAGTTGAGGACAGTCTGGAACAGATCTCTCTTGAGGATGCCGCGAAGATTCAGAAGACAGCACAGGTCGGAGATATCGTCAGCGTGGAGATCAACAGTAGAGATTTCGGTCGGATCGCCACCCAGATCGCGAAAAATGTGATCCTGCAGAAGATCAGAGAGGAAGAGCGCAGCGCTATCTTTGATGAATACAGCCAGAAGCAGAGGACCATCGTCACCGGCATCGTACAGCGCAATATCGGCCGCAATATCAGCGTGAATCTGGGAAGCGCGGACGGCATCCTGAACGAGAAGGAACAGGTTCCCGGCGAACACCTGCACCCTACAGACAGGGTCAAGGTCTTCATCCTCGAGGTCCGGACTACCAACCGGGGACCCAGGATCCTGGTCAGCCGCACACATCCCGATCTTGTGAGAAGGCTCTTTGAACAGGAAGTGGCGGAAGTCAAGGACGGAGTCATTGAGATCATGAGCATTGCCCGTGAGCCCGGCAGCCGCACCAAGATCGCGGTCCGGTCCAATGATCCCAATGTCGATCCGATCGGCGCCTGTGTAGGCAGCAACGGAAACAGAGTCAACAATATCGTTGACGAGCTGCGCGGCGAGAAGATCGATATCGTTGTCTGGGATGAAAACCCCGGCAATTTCATCCAGAACGCGCTTTCACCCGCCAATGTCGTGGCAGTTTTCGCGGATCCGGAGGAAAAAGTGGCCAAGGTGGTCGTCCCGGATTTCCAGCTCTCTCTTGCTATCGGCAAGGAGGGACAGAACGCGAGACTTGCCGCCCGTCTGACCGGATACAAGATCGATATCAAGAGCGAGACGCAGGCCAAGGATGCCTATGGATTCCGCTACGAGGATTATCTCGACGAGGATGAAGAAGAGGACGAAGAGGAATACAGCGGCGAGTACGCCGGTGAAGAATCCGGCGATGAGAACGCTGAAGGCGAGTTTACCGGTGAAAAGTCCGGCGATGAGAACGCTGAAGGCGAGTTTACCGGTGAAGAGTCCGGCGATGAGAACGCTGAAGGCGAGTTTACCGGTGAAGAATCCGGCGATGAGAACGCTGAAGGCGAGTTTACCGGTGAAGAGTCCGGTGATGAGAACGCTGAAGGCGGGTACGCCGGTGAAGCACCCGTCAGTGACAACTCTGAGGATGAGTACGCCGACGGCGGTTCTGACCAGGTGATCAGTGAAGAGAAAGCTGACAATGATCCTGCCGGTGTGTAAAGAGCTGGCCCTTGAGTGAACAGGAACGAGTGATCAAAAACGAATGATCATGAAACGAATGATCATGAAACAAATGATCATGAAACAAATGATCAGGAAATGATTGATCACGAAACGAATGATCACGAAACGAGCGATCAAGACGATATAGAAACGAGAAAATACCTCGAGGCCGGTTGTCGGGCAGCCGGTAACGTGGAGACAGATACATGCAGAAGAAGATTCCGATGCGCACATGCATCGGCTGTGGTACAATCAAACCTAAAAAAGAACTGGTACGAATCGTACTGACGCAGGATGGAAAGGTCATTGCGGACAGGACGGGGAGGGCAGGAGGCCGCGGCGCCTACCTGTGTGATGACCCGGCCTGTCTGGAGAAGGCGCTGAAGCGAAAGAGCTTTGCCAGAGCCTTTCATATGCAGATCGGGCCTGAAGCCTGTGACCGCCTGAAGGCAGAGATAGGAGGAGACAATGCAGGATAGGATCCTGGCGCTCCTTGGTATCGCAGCCAGGGCGGGCAAGATTGTCTCCGGCGGTTTCAGCGCTGAAGAGGCAGTCAGGAGCAGGAAGGCCCGGCTTGTGATCATTGCGAAGGACGCTAAGAATAATACAATCAAAAAGTTTACTGACAAATGCAGTTTTTATAAAATTCCTGTCTGTTTTTACGGCTCAAAGGACACGCTCGGCCATGCGGTCGGGAGAGAGGACAGAGCCTGTGTCGCAGTAACGGACCGCGGACTTGCGGAAAGTATAGAAAGACTGTTCGAAGACTTGGGGAAAGGAGGCTGTGACGGAAATGAAAATCAGTGAACTGGCAGAAAAGTACGGCATCAGCCAGGGGGAAATCCTCAGGTTTTTGAGAAACAAAGGGGTCGCTGCAGAATCAGCGGATATGAAGATTGAGGAGGGCGCAGTCAAGTTGGTTTCTGACAAGTTTGAAGCGAGACACGGTGAAGAGGAAGAAAAGGTAAACAATACGCCTGCGGCGGGCAGTGACGGAAAAAAGGCTGCAGAAAACAAAGCTGCAGATAACAAGGCTGCAGATAACGGGAAAAAGCCTGTCAAAAAGAAAAAGATCATTATTGTGACCGGCGGAACTGCCCAGAGCGGCCAGCGGGGCGCTTATTCGAGCGGTTCCGGCGCGTATAATCCCGGCGGTACAGGACGCGCGGGCGCATCCAGGGGCGGAAACCGCAGCGGCGGCGGAAATGCCGGCGCTTCGGGGAACGCGAATGCCTCCAGAGGACGCCAGCAGCGCTCCGGAGGTCAGGGCTCTGCAGATAACAGGGGCACAGGAAACCGCGACGGCGCAGGCCGCGGCGGACGCCAGGGCTCCGGAAACAGCGGATCCTTTGGCCGCGGCAAAAGCCAGGCTCAGCCCGTGCGCAAGCTTGTAAAGCCCACATTCCGCCAGACTCAGATGGAAGTGGATTTCCATAAGCCGGTCCAGCCGTCCAAAAAAGCAGCGGAAGCTAAAAAAGCAGCTGAGGCTGAGGCTCTCAGGGCAGCGGAAGCTGCTGCAAGGGCAGCCGAGGAGGCAGCAAAGGCAGAGGCCGAGAAGGCAAGAGAGGCAGCGGAAGCTGCCGCTCAGGCAGAAGCGGCTGCTGCACAGCAGCAGGCGGAACAGGCTCAGCAGTCCTCCGAGACCAAAGAAGCCAGGAATGCCGGCACAGGCAGGACCGAAGGTGCCCCCAGACAGCAGCGCGGCGGCGACCGTTCCGGACGCCAGGCCTCAGATTCCAGAGGCGGACGCGGCGAAGGCTCCAGAGGCGGCCAGCGTCAGGGAACTGACGGGCGCACAGGCCGTTCCGGCGGCGAAGGCCGGGGTGACCGCGGCCAGCAGCGCCAGGGTGCCGACTCCAGAGGCGGACGCGGCGGAGCTCCCCGTCAGGGCACGGATTCCCGCGGCGGTTCCCGCCAGGGCGCGGACGCCAAGGGCGGCCGTGGAGGATCTGCTCATGGCGGAGCACGTCCCGGGCAGGGCACAGGCGCTTCCAGGTCAGACAAGGGACGCGGCAAGAATTATCAGGAGAAAGACCGCAGATCCAGAAAGGATCAGATCTATAACGAGGACGAGAAGAGCCGCAGAAACAAGAGCGGACGCTTTATCCGTCCTGAGAAGAAGGATGAGACTCCCGCGGAAGAGCAGATCAAGACTATCTTTGTTCCCGAGAAGATCTCCATCCGTGAACTGGCTGAGAGAATGCATCTGCAGGCTGCCGAGATCATCAAGAAGCTCTTCCTGCAGGGCAAGGCCATGACACCCAACAGCGAAGTCAGTTATGATGAGGCTGAGGAGATCGCGCTTGGCTACGATATCCTGTGCGAGAAAGAGCAGAAGGTCGACGTGATCGAAGAGCTGCTCCGCGAAGAGGAAGAGGACGAGGCCGAGATGGTTTCCCGTCCGCCCGTCGTCTGTGTCATGGGCCATGTCGACCACGGCAAGACCTCCCTTCTGGATGCCATCCGCAGCACAAGCGTCACCAGCAAGGAGGCCGGCGGCATCACGCAGGCCATCGGCGCTTACATGGTCTCCGTCAACGGAAGGGATATCACCTTCCTTGATACACCCGGTCATGAGGCTTTCACAGCCATGCGTATGCGCGGCGCCAATTCCACCGATATCGCCATTCTGGTCGTCGCGGCCGATGACGGTGTCATGCCGCAGACGATTGAAGCTATCAACCACGCGAAAGCAGCCGGTGTCGAGATCGTGGTCGCTGTCAACAAGATCGATAAGGACGGCGCAAATCCCGAGCGTGTCAAGCAGCAGCTCACTGAATATGAGCTGATCCCCACGGAATGGGGCGGCTCCACGGAGTTCGTCGAAGTCTCCGCAAAGACCGGAGACGGGATCGAAGACCTGCTGGAGACGATCCTTCTGACTGCGGATATCATGGAGCTCAAGGCAAATCCCGACAGAAAGGCAAGAGGCCTTGTTCTGGAAGCCATGCTCGACAAGGGCCGTGGCCCTGTGGCCAATGTCCTGGTCCAGAAGGGCACGCTGCATATCGGCGACTTTATTTCCGCGGGCGCAAGCTCCGGCAAGGTCAGGGCCATGATCGATGACAAGGGCAGAAGGGTCAAAGAGGCCACTCCTTCCCATCCTGTCGAGATCCTCGGTCTGTCCGACGTCCCCAGCGCGGGAGAAGTATTCCTTGCCCACAATGATCTGCAGACAGCCAAATCCTATGCCGAGACCTACAAGGTCCAGCGTAAGGAGGAGCTCATCGAAGAGACAAGGATGCGCATGAACCTGGACGACCTGTTCACACAGATGAAGGAAGGGACGCTCAAGGAATTCAACCTCATCCTCAAGGCGGATGTGCAGGGCTCCGTCGAAGCACTGCGTCAGAGCCTGCTCAAGCTCTCCAACGAGGAGGTCGTCGTCAAGGTCATCCACGCGGCGGTCGGCAATATCACAGAGTCCGATGTTTCCCTCGCTTCCGCTTCCAATGCCGTGATCATCGGCTTCAATGTCCGCCCGGACATGCTGGCCAAGTCCATGGCAGACCAGGAAGGGGTCGACATCCGCCTCTACAAGGTCATCTACCAGGCGATCGATGCTATCGAAGCAGCCCTCAAGGGCATGCTCGCCCCCGTCTACGAGGAGCGTGTCATCGGCCATGCCGAAGTCCGCATGCTCTTCAAGGCATCCCATGTCGGCAATATCGCCGGCTGCATGGTCCTCGACGGTGTCATCCGCCGCGGCTGCAAAGTCCGTATCCGCAGGGGTGACGAGCAGATCTTTGAAGGAAACCTCGCTTCTCTCAAGAGATTTAAGGACGACGTCAAGGAGGTCCGCGAGGGCTTTGACTGCGGTCTCGTCTTTGAGGGCTTTGACAAGATGCAGGTCGACGATATCATCGAGGCCTATGATCTTGTTGAAGTGCCGAGGGAATAATGCCTTTTGGATCAAACCTTTTGGATCAAAGCATTCAGTATCCCGGCCGGGAAATCGGTTCCCGGCCGGGATTAAGCATGTTGATAAATAAGCATGTTGATAAATAAGCATGTTGATAAATAATCATGTTGATAAAGCTGTAAAGCTGATCAGCCCCGGATAAATGATTTTTTGCGGACAAATGATTTTTTGCGGGCAAGTGATGGATAGATTTACAGATTAGAGGTCATAATCGCATTTATGAGAAAAAACAGCGTAAAGAACAGAAAAATAAATGACGAAGTCCGCCGTGTCCTGGCTCAGATCATCAGCGGCGGGATCAAGGACCCCAGGGTCAGTTCCATGACGAGCGTTCTCGCTGTCGAGGTGGCCCCTGATCTCAAGACCTGCAAGGTCTGGATCAGTGTATACGGGGATGAGGAAAAAAAGAAGGATACAATGGAAGGGTTAAAGAGCGCCTCCGGTTTTATCCGCGGCGAGCTGGCGCACAGGGTCAACCTGCGCAACACTCCTCAGCTGCAGTTCCTCCTGGATGATTCCATCGCCTACGGTGTGGAGATGTCCCGCCGGATCGACGAGGTCCGCGCCGCGGACCGCCAGGCGGAAGAGGCCAGAGGGGAGGAAATCCCTTCCTCTCAGAGTTCTGAAGAGAACGGAGGACCGGATGCGGATACTGGACGAGCTTAAAGGATGCCGTACGATCGGGATCAGCGGGCATGAGAATCCGGACGGAGACTGCGCCGGGGCCTGCCTCGCCATGGCCCTTTTTCTGAAAAAAGCCATGCCGGAGGCCAGGACAGACGTTTTTCTGGAGGAACTCAGACCGGAGCTGTACAGAAATATCCCCGGGGCGGAGAAGGTAAAGACGGATTTTACCAGCGATGTGGACAGCTACGATGCCTTTATCGTGCTTGACTCCGCCTGCGACCGCATCGCGGGAGCCGGGGATATGTTTCTCAGAGCCGCAAAAACGATCAATATAGACCACCATATCAGCAATCCCGGTTCCGCCATGGTCAATTATATTAATGGAGGATCCAGCAGTGCCTGTGAACTGGTCTATGAGGTCATCGATCAGGACTTACTGGACAGGGAGATCGCCCAGGCTCTCTATACCGGCATGGTGACAGACACAGGCTGCTTCCGCTTTTCGAATACATCGCAAAAGACCATGGAAACAGCTGGAAAACTCATCAGTTTCGGCTTTGACTTCCCCAGGATCGTCCGCGAGGTCTATTTTGAAAAGACATGGATCCAGCAGAAGGTTCTCGGGAAAGCCCTGATGAAAAGCAAAAGTATGCTCGGGGGACGATGTATCGTCAGCCGGCTGAACCAGGAGTGCATCAGGTCCCTGGGAGGCGTCGGGAAAGATGTCGAAGGGATCGTCAGCGCCCTGGTGTCCACGACCGGGGCGGACTGCTCAATTTTTGCCCATGAGAGACCTTCCGGAGAGTGGCGTGTGAGCCTGCGCTCCAACCAGTATGTCAACGTAGCGGCGATCGCGGAGGTTTACGGCGGAGGCGGTCATATCCGCGCCAGCGGCTGTACGATCGGAACTGACCGGGATATCACTTTCTGCCTGATGAAAATGGTCGAAATGGCCGGTGAACAGCTCAAAGCCATGGAGGCCTGATTTATACATTACATTTTTAACCATTACATTTAAGAAAGGTTGAATATGCATCATGGAATGCTGACGATCTATAAAGAGGCCGGATATACCTCGAGCGATGCGGTCGCCCGTCTCCGCGGGATCCTGCGGATGAGAAAGATCGGTCACACCGGGACCCTGGATCCGGACGCTCAGGGCGTCCTTCCCATGTGCCTGGGCAATGCTACCCGTATCTGTGAGCTGATCGCCGACCGGGAAAAGGAATATGTCGCCGTGATGAGACTGGGTATAAAGACTGATACCCAGGACATGAGCGGGAATGTCCTTTTCAGGATGGAAGACGATGAGATGCTTTCCCGGCTGAGTACGGAGGAACGGATCCGGTCCGCCGCCGCTTCTTTTGTCGGAGAGATCGATCAGGTCCCGCCGATGTATTCGGCGGTCAAGATCAACGGAAAACGTCTGTATGACATGGCTCGCAAGGGGATCACGGTGGAGAGGAAGCCCAGGCGGATCACCATCTACTCGATCCGGGTGGAAAAGATAGAGCCTCCGCTGGTCACCATGCGGATCTGCTGTTCCAAAGGGACCTATATCCGCACCCTCTGTGAAGATATCGGGGAGGCCCTGGGAACAGGAGCTGCCATGCAGTCTCTTCTCCGCACCCGGGTCGGACAGTTTTTCCTGGGAGAGGCCAGGACGCTTGATGAAGTCGAGCGGATCGCGAAGACCTCGCCGGAAGAGCTCCCCCTCCTGATCCGCCCTGTGGACAGCTTTTTTGAGGACCTCCCCGCCGGTATTTGCGCGGCAGATGCCCTGAGGCTCCTGAAAAACGGCAATCCCCTCACGACGGAAGACCTGAGTTTTCCGGGGTCCTCTTCTGACCCTCTGGTTCAGACCGGGGCCAGTCGGGAGAGTCAGGACAGGACCGGAGCCGGGCAGACGGAGAATGGTTTTTCTACAGCAGAGAGGTCTGCTTCGGGAGAGATCCCTCCGCGGGCACCCCTTCCGGGGCTGAATCCGGCGGACAAAGTGATCCGCGTCTATGACGACAGAGGCGTATTTTACGGTCTTTATGTCAAAAAACAAAGGCAGAACCGCTTTACCGCATACAAAATGTTTCTGCCGGAAGGATAAGATAATAAGGATAATGATAAAGGGAAGCATAATTCCTTATATGATTCCCTGAACAATACAATTCCCTGAACAATACAATTTCCTGAACAGTGCAATTCATTGAACAGGACATTTCATAAACAGGACAGACAGGTTCGGACAGGTTTTCTATGCAGATAATCAGAGATACGACAGATTTTGTAAGTCCGGGAGAGACAGCGGTTTCGATCGGAAAATTTGACGGGGTCCATCTGGGCCACCGCAGGCTTCTGGAAGAGCTCATTGATCAGAAAGAAAAAGGACTTCTGGCTACAGTGTTCACTTTCGATCCTTATCCCGAGGTCTTTTTTGGATATGGTTCGAAACAGATGCTTACGACCCTTGAGGAGAAGGAGCAGATTTTTGAGAAGATGGGGATCGACATTCTTGTGGAATTTCCCTTCAATGCCGTCTCTGCCGCCACGCCCTCGAGGGAGTTTGTGACCAGGTTTCTGTGCAGCCATCTGCGCGCCAGGTTCATAGCGGCGGGTCCCGATCTCTCTTTCGGAGACCACGGAAGCGGCAATTTCAGCCTTCTCGAGGAGCTTGCTCCGGAGTATGGTTTTACCGCGAAGAAGATCGAAAAGGTCATCATGGATGAGAACATCATCAGTTCCACCCTGATCCGCCGTCTTATCAGCACCGGAGAAGTCACTACGGCGGCCAGGTATCTCGGCGAACCTTATATGGTGCGCGGGAGGATCGTGCACGGCAAGGCCCTCGGACGGAGGATCGGGATCCCGACCCTCAACCAGGTACCGCCGGAAGATAAGCTCCTGCCGCCCTTCGGGGTCTATTATTCCGATGTCCTGATCGGGGAGAAAAAGTACTGCGGAATGACCAATATCGGCATCAAGCCTACAGTCTCGGAGGAAAAACGTGTCACGGTGGAGACCTACCTGTACGATTTCAGGGACGATATTTACGGAGAGACCGCCACTGTCCAGCTTTTGACCCACAGACGTCCGGAGATGAAGTTCGGGTCTCTGGAGGAACTCAAGAAGACCATGGAGCAGGATATCCAGGCGGGCAGGGTCTACCACGGAATCTGAGGTGCCGGCAGATTTTTTCAGATTTTTCTTTACACTTTCTGTCTGCTGTGCTATTATATATTGGTTCGTGCGTCAATATACACGGACAGGAAACTATATACCGATGCTTTGCGGATGGGTACTCCGTCCTCCGCGCGGCATCCGGTGAATGAACAAAACAGGAGGAATAACAAATGATTTCTAAAGAAAAGAAAACCGCGATCATGCAGGAATATGCCCGTAAGGAAGGCGATACCGGCTCACCCGAAGTCCAGATCGCTGTTCTGACAGAGCGCATCCGTGAGCTCACCGAGCACATCAAGAAGCATCCGAAGGATCATCATTCGGGCCGCGGCCTTCAGAAGATGGTCGGTAAGCGCAGAGGCCTTCTCGATTATGTCAAGAAGAACAACATCGAGGAGTATCGTGCACTGATCAAGAGGCTCGGCATCAGAAAGTGATTCGATGCATGCCTGCATCCTGCTGCTTATAGGGAGATCGGTTCCCGTTATGTAAGCAGGAAGAGGATGACGCATGATATGCCTGTAACGATCGGAACAGTTGCATGATCATTTGCGAACAGTTCCATAGGGCGGCAGGAGCCGGCAGTCCGGTTCCTGCCGCTTTTCACAGGTTTCCTTAGGTTTTCAAAAACCAAAAGAAGAAGAGAAGAAGCGAAGAAGCGACAAGAAGCGTAAGGAGAAGAAACATGTACAAAACTTATTCACTGGAAGTCGGCGGACGCACGCTGAGCGTCGATATCGGCAGGATCGGCAAACAGGCCGGCGGCTGCGCGTTCATGCATTACGGCGACACGACTGTGGCCTGCTTTGCAACGGCTTCCGAGAAGCCCCGCGACGGGATCGACTTTTTCCCGCTGAGCGTGGAGTATACTGAGAAATATTATTCTGTCGGCAAGATGCCCGGCGGTTTCAATAAGCGCGAGGGAAGGCCCAGCGAGAACGCTGTCCTGACCAGCCGTGTCATCGACCGTCCCATGCGTCCGCTGTTCCCCAAGGATATGCGCAATGACGTCACTCTCGAGTGCCTGGTCATGAGCGTGGATCCCGCCTGCAGGCCCGAGCTGGTCGGCATGCTGGGCGCAGCGATCGCCACCGCGATCTCCGACATTCCTTTTGACGGCCCTGTTGCCATGACCCAGATCGGTATGGTGGGCGGCGAACCCGTCATCAACCCCTCCCAGGAGCAGTGGGACAAGGGTGACCTGCGTCTGACTGTTGCCTCCAGAGAGGACAAGGTCATGATGATCGAGGCTGGCGCCAACGAGATCCCCGACGAGGAGATGATCCGCTGCATCTATATCGCTGATGAGCAGAACAAAAAGATCATCGAGTGGATCAAGGGCATCGTCGCCGAGTGCGGTAAAGAGAAGCGTGCTTATGAGAGCTGCGCGATCCCTGAGGAACTCTTTGCTGCCATCAAGGAGATCGTGCCTCCCGCCCACATGGAGGAAGCGGTCTTCACAGACGACAAGCAGGTCCGCGAGGGCAATGTCTCCGTTTTCAAGGAGAAGCTCCGCGAGGCATTTGCCGATAACGAGGAGTGGCTTGCCATCCTCGACGAGGCAGTCTACCAGTATGAGAAGAAGACTGTCCGCAAGATGATCCTCAAGGACAACAAGCGCCCTGACGGCCGCGCACTGGACCAGATCCGTCCCCTCGCCGCCGAGGTCGACATCATCCCGCGCGTCCACGGCTCCGCCATGTTCACCCGCGGCCAGACCCAGATCTGCGATGTGGTCACTCTCGCTCCCCTTTCTGACGCGCAGCGCGTCGAGGGCCTTGACCCCAACATCACAGAGAAGCGCTATGTCCACCACTACAATTTCCCGTCCTACTCTGTAGGCGAGACCAGGGTCTCCAGAGGACCCGGCCGCCGCGAGATCGGTCACGGTGCCCTGGCTGAGCGCGCGCTCATGCCTGTGCTGCCCTCCATCGACGAGTTCCCCTATGCGATCCGCGCGGTCTCCGAGACCTTCGAATCCAACGGATCCACTTCCATGGCTTCGACCTGCGCGTCCTGCATGGCCCTGATGGCAGCAGGTGTCCCGATCAAAAAGCCCGTCGCCGGCATCAGCTGCGGTCTGGTCACAGGCGAGACCGACGATGATTTTGTTCTCCTCACCGACATCCAGGGCCTCGAGGACTTCTTTGGCGACATGGATTTCAAGGTGACCGGCACAAAGGACGGCATCACCGCGATCCAGATGGATATCAAGATCCACGGCCTGACAAAGGATATCGTGACCGGCGCGATCGCCCGCTGCCGTGAGGCAAGAAACTTCATCATGGACGGCGTCATGCACGATGCCATCGAGGCACCTCGTCCTACTGTCAACGAATACGCACCGAAGATCGACTTCATGCAGATCGATCCCGAGAAGATCGGCGATGTTGTCGGCCAGCGCGGCAAGACCATCAACGAGATCATCAAGCGCACCGGTGTCCAGATCGACATCAATGACGACGGCAGCGTCTCCATCTGCGGCAGTGAGCAGAAGGGCATGGACGAAGCCAAGCGCATGATCGAGATCATCACATCTGAATTTGAAGAAGGCCAGATCCTGGAAGGCGTTGTCGTCAGCATCAAGGAATTCGGCGCCTTCATCGAGTTTGCACCCGGCAAAGAGGGTATGGTGCATATCTCCAAGATCGCTCCTCACCGCATTGAGCATGTGGAAGACGTCCTCACCCTTGGTGACAAGGTGCGCGTCGTCTGCCTCGGCAAGGACCGCATGGGCAGGCTCTCCTTCTCCATCAAGGACGCTCAGAAACCTGCCGGAGGAAACGGCGGCAGGCGCGGCAGGAGGTCCTGAGTTACAATACGATAACAAACCAAACAATACGATCACATACAGAAACGCGGATGCGGAACGGGATCTTCTGCGGAAGACTTCCTGCCCGCATCCAACGTTCTATGTCAATGAAAAGGCAGCTCCGTGGAACTGCCTTTTCGTGTGGCATGGAACAGGGAGGTTCTGTGTTCCCTGCCTGGACAGAAAAACGAAAAAAGGATTTGTAATATGGCTTCAATAAAAGAGGAAGTAGCGCGGCGGCGCACCTTTGCCATCATTTCGCACCCTGATGCCGGCAAGACGACCCTGACGGAGAAATTCCTTCTCTATGGAGGGGCCATCAATCTCGCGGGAAGCGTAAAGGGCAAGGCGACCGCCCGCCATGCAGTCTCCGACTGGATGGAGATTGAAAAACAGAGGGGAATCTCGGTCACGAGCAGCGTCCTGCAGTTTGAGTACGGCGGATGCTGTGTCAATCTGCTGGATACACCCGGCCACCAGGACTTTTCCGAGGATACCTACCGCACACTGATGGCTGCGGACTCCGCTGTCATGGTCATCGATGCGTCCAAGGGCGTAGAGGCCCAGACCAGGAAGCTGTTCCAGGTCTGTACCATGCGCCACATCCCGATCTTTACCTTCATCAACAAGATGGACAGGGATGCCCTGGATACCTTTGACCTGCTCGATGATATTGAAAAAAATCTCGGGATCGACACCTGTCCGATGAACTGGCCGATCGGGTCCGGAAAAGCCTTCCGCGGTGTTTATGAGCGGGAGACCGGCGAGGTCATTCTCTACTCCGATACGGAGAAGGGGACGAAGGAAGGTAAGCAGGAGCGCATCCCCCTGTCGGATGAGGACAGGATCCTGAACGCTATAGGAGAAGACGCTTTCGAGACTCTCTCGGGAGAAGTGGAGCTCCTGGACGGGGCAAGTGCGGCCTTTGATCTGGAGGCAGTCCGGGCGGGAATGCTGACACCTGTCTTTTTCGGATCCGCCCTCAATAATTTCGGCGTTGAGATCTTCCTGCAGAACTTCCTTACCATGGCTCTGCCTCCTTCAGCCAGAAGCTCTGACCAGGGGATGATCGATCCCGTGGAAGAGGGCTTCTCCGCCTTTGTGTTCAAGATCCAGGCCAATATGAACAAGGCCCACAGGGACAGGATTGCCTTTATGAGGATCTGTTCCGGCCGGTACGAGATCGGCATGGAGGTCAGACACGTGCAGTCCGGCAGGGTGCAGCGCCTTTCACAGCCCCAGCAGCTCATGGCCAGCGATCGCAAGATCCTCGATGAGGCCTATGCCGGGGATATCATCGGCGTCTTTGATCCGGGCCTGTATTCCATCGGAGATACCTTCTGCATGCCCAAACGCAGTTTCCGTTACGAGGGGATTCCCACCTTTGCGCCGGAGCACTTTGCCCGCGTCCGCCAGGTCGACACCATGAAGCGCGACCAGTTTGTCAAGGGCATCACCCAGATCGCCCAGGAGGGCGCGATCCAGATCTTCCAGGAGTACAACACAGGTATGGAGGAGATCATCTGCGGTGTCGTCGGCATGCTGCAGTTCGACGTCCTCAAATTCCGCTTAAAGAGCGAGTACAATGTTGAAATACTACTGGATACACTTCCCTATGAGCACATCCGCTGGATCGTGAACAAGGATATTGATGTCATGAAGATCACGGGCACGACAGATATGAAGAGGATCAGAGACCTGAAGGGCAACCCTCTGCTGCTGTTCATCAACCCCTGGTCTGTCGGAATGGTCCTGGACCGCAACGAAGGGCTGCAGCTGGAGAATTTCTCCCGCAACTGAGAAATGTCCGCGCGGAAGTCCCTGTATTGCGGCACAATGATTCCGCCCTTGAGGGAGCGTGGGAAGAATAGTTGAACTTTATTTCACAGCCTCTTTTATCCTATGCAAATTGAGGGAATTCTGTTACAATATAATTTGTTCGACAGCATCTGCCGTGGATCACAAAAATCTGCGGATGCTGGTCAGACTGGCAGGCTGTATTTGTGTTTGAGGAATGCGGCACCAGGTACACGGAACTGGTTTTGCCGGCGTGGAGGATTTTATATGGCACAGGATAAGATTGTTAACACAGTGGCAGATATCGGAACAGTCAAGATCGCGGACGATGTCGTGGCGATGATCGCGGCGTTTGCTGCCCTCGATGTAGAGGGAGTCGCCTGTATGCCCGGTGAAGTCACACGCGAAATGATCAGCAAAGGCGGTATGAAAAAGATCGCCAAGAGCGTCAAGGTCGATGTGACGAGAGAAGGGGTCAGGGCTGATCTCTCCATCATAATGGAATACGGATACAACATTCCCGCGACAAGCAGCCGGGTACAGAAAAGGGTCAAAAACGCGATCGAGGAGATGACGGGACTTGCCGTGATCGACGTGGATATCCATATCTCCGGGATCTCCATCCCGGAATAAGACCGGAGCATCCGGCCGTGATCACAGGTCCGGGAAAGACATCGGGAGGCCACAGGCACAGATATGAAGCAGAGAGCATTTAAGGAACAGGTATTCAAGCTCCTTTTCAGAGCGGATTTTAATACAAAGGAAGAACTGCTGGAGCAGGTCCCGATCTATTTTGAGAGCGGGGATCTGACTGTCGTGCCTGAGGACCGCGCCAGGATCGAAGAGAGACTGCGCGCCATCCTGGACAGGCTCCCTGAGATCGACCAGCAGATCGCCGGCAGGCTCAAAAACTGGAGACCGGAGAGGATCGGCAAGGTGGAGCGCACTGTGCTCCGCATGACAGTTTATGAACTTCAGACAGACACCGGGACTCCGACTGCCGTCGTGATCAATGACGCCATCGAGCTGGCCAGAAAGTTCGGCCAGGACGGCGCCGGCCAGTTTGTCAACGGAGTGCTGGCTGCCTTTGTTCCCTCGAATAATAAACCCGGCACTGCTAAAGCTGATACTGAAAAACCTGAAACTGAAAAATCTGAAACTGAAAAACCCGAAAAATCCTGAGGCAGACAAAATGCGCAATGTGTATTCGGTCTCCAGGATCAATGCCTACATCCGCCGCATGTTTTCAGAGGATTACCTGCTCAGGAATGTGCTGGTCCGCGGGGAAGTGAGCAACTGTAAATACCATGCTTCGGGTCATATATATTTTACGCTGAAGGACGCCTCCGGGACGTTGTCCTGCGTCATGTTCGCAGGCCGTCGAAGGGGGCTTTCTTTTCCCATGCAGAACGGGGACCAGGTGATCGCCGAGGGGACGGTCGATGTTTATGAGCGCGCGGGGAGTTATCAGCTCTACGTGGTCAGGATCGTCCGTGACGGGGTCGGAGAGCTGGCGGAGAGATTCGAGCTTCTCAAAAAGAAACTGCTGGAGCAGGGGATGTTCGATGAGTCCTATAAACAGCCCGTTCCCCGCTATATCCGTACTCTGGGAGTAGTGACAGCTTCCACAGGGGCAGCTGTGCGGGATATCATCCAGATTTCCAAAAGACGCAACCCTTATATCAGGATCATCCTCTATCCAGCCATTGTACAGGGAGACGCGGCGCCGGACAGTATTGTCCGGGGCATCCGGACGCTGGACAGGCTCGGGGTCGATGTGATCATCATCGGGCGCGGGGGAGGATCCCTGGAGGACCTGTGGGCCTTCAATGAGGAGCGGGTGGCTGAAGCTGTCTTTGAATGTATGACACCCATCATCTCCGCCGTCGGCCATGAGACGGATACGGTGATCACAGATTTTGTCGCCGACCTCCGCGCGCCTACGCCGTCAGCCGCAGCGGAGCTCGCTGTCTTTGACTACCGGCGCTTTCAGGATGATCTCGATGCTTACCGGAAAAGTCTGGACGATGCCTTTGCCCAGACAGTACTCGCTCGCAGGAACAGCCTGCGGCAGGCAGAGCGGTCCCTGCGCCACCTCTCTCCGGACGCGAGGATCCGGGATCAGCGGATGAGGACGGACCGGGCTTTTGAACAGATCGACCGCCTGATGCAGGACCGGATCGACAGCCT
The DNA here is from genome assembly GCF_900101015.1 of Sarcina sp. DSM 11001. Lineage (GTDB taxonomy): Bacteria > Bacillota > Clostridia > Lachnospirales > Lachnospiraceae > CAG-791. Next base: position 88,497 of record NZ_FNFZ01000011.1, read on the forward strand.
CCGCAGGGAGGCGATGCAGAAGGACCGGCTCGACCTCCTGATCAACGGAGCTCTGCAGGCGGCGAAAAGGCAGGTACCGGACCGGACAGATCTGGACCGCCTGATGGAGATCCGCCTGTCGGACAAAAGGCATTCTCTGGAGCTGCTGGCAGGATCCCTGGCCCATCTCTCTCCGCTGGCGAGACTCTCCGGCGGCTACGGCTTTGTGTCGGAACCGGGAGGAAAGGCAGTCCGCAGCGCCGGCCAGCTCAGACCCGGAGACAGGTTCTGCGTCCGCTTTCGCGACGGCAGTGTCGACGGCAGTGTCGACGCTGTTCATCCGTTAACCATTCTTTAAGATCAACTATTCTCCATAATTGACCGTTCTTCAAGTCCGGACCGGACAGAAAGAGTTTACAGATGAGTCAGAAGGATCTAAATTACACCGCGGCAGAGCCCTTTAATGAACAGGACCCCTTTACAGACAGCACCTTTACAGGCGGTCCATTTACAGATGCCCCTGCTGCGGGCGGCCCTTTTTTGGAAGGCCCTTTTACCCAGGGACCGGCTTCCCGGGAGGCTCCTGAACCCGGTGCTCAGGAAATATCCGGGGCGGCTGAGGAGGATCTGCCTGTGGAAGAGGCATTTGCCAGGCTCGAGCAGCTGATCCGGCGGATGGAATCGGAGGACATTTCCCTCGAGGATTCCTTCGCCTGCTATGAGCAGGGGATCCGTCTCGTGCGCTACTGCAATGAGCGGATCGACCAGGTGGAAAAGAAGGTGCAGATACTCCGGGGAGAAGGGTTTTCCCAGTCTCCGCCTGACAGCAGGGAGGGATAAGAGTGAATTCAGAGAAGAAGCTTTCGGAAGAACAGTTTTCGCAGATCATGGACGGTCTGGTGGAGGAATGTGAAGATGTCCTTCGCAGATTCCTGCCCGACCCGGACCACATGCCCTCCGGCGAGGAACCGGCGGCTACTGTCGCCTCCGCCATGCGCTACAGCACGATGGCCGGAGGCAAGAGGCTCAGACCCCTTCTGATCGCCAGGATCAGTGATCTCTACGGGGGAGACCGGCAGCTGGCGGAGCCCTTTATGGCAGCCCTGGAGATGATCCACACCTATTCGCTGGTGCATGACGATCTCCCGGCCATGGATGACGACGACTACCGCAGGGGCAGGAAGACCACCCATATCGTCTACGGTGAGGGAATGGCGGTCCTGGCAGGGGACGGGCTCCTCAATTTTGCCTATGAGACTGCCGCAGCGGCATTTGACGCGGCCGGCACTCCTGAACAGACACAGGCTGTGGTGCGGGCGCTCCGCGTCCTGATGCGCAACGCCGGCATTTACGGCATGGTGGGAGGGCAGTGCGCTGATCTCGAGGCGGAGAATTCCGGAACAGCGGTGACTCCTCAGCTTTTGGAGTACATCCACAGCCACAAGACTGCCTGCATGATCCAGAGCGGCTTTATGATCGGCGCGATCCTGGCGGGCGCCCCGCAGGAGGACATCCTCAGGCTCGAAAAAATCGGCCGCAGCATCGGGATCGCCTTCCAGATCCAGGATGACATCCTCGATGTCATCGGGGACAGCGCCGAACTGGGCAAAACTGTCGGAAGCGATGAGAAGGATGGGAAGGCGACCTATGTGACCCTTCATGGACTGGAAAAGGCCGGCAGGGATGTGCGCGCCCTCACTGAGGAAGCCATGGCAGACCTGGAGGCCCTTTCGGTCAGGGATGACTTCCTTACCGGACTGGTGCAGAAGCTCGTCTCGAGAAAAAACTGAGAAAGAAACCGGAGATCAGGCCGGAGCATCAGCTATATCAGGGAATCCATATTTAAGGAAAACTTTAAAGATTTAATTTTTTGAGAAAATAATAAACAGAATTTTTTTAAAAATAGAGATTGAGAAAGAAAGGGCGCCGCGATAATGAAAAAGAGGCTGGATGTCCTGCTGACGGAACGGGGACTGGCTCCCTCCAGGGAAAAGGCAAAGGCCCTGATCATGGCAGGCATCGTCTTTGTAGATAATCAGAAAGAGGATAAGCCCGGGACTGCGTTTCCGGAAGAAGCAGTCATCGAGGTCCGGGGCCAGGGGCTCAGGTATGTCAGCCGGGGAGGTCTGAAGCTGGAGAAAGCACTGCAGTGCTTTCCGATCAGGCTCACAGGCCGGGTCTGTATGGATATCGGCGCATCGACAGGAGGCTTCACGGACTGTATGCTCCAGAACGGCGCGGCGAAGGTCTATGCCATTGACGTTGGCTACGGGCAGCTCGACTGGAAGCTCCGTGAAGATCCCCGTGTCATCTGCATGGAAAAGACCAATTTCCGGTATGTGAAGCCGGAGGACCTGGATCCGGAATTTAGACCGGACTTCGCCAGCGTGGACGTATCCTTTATTTCTTTGTCTAAGATCCTGCCTCCTGCCGCCGCCATCCTGCCTGAAGGCGCTGAGATGGTGTGCCTGATCAAACCGCAGTTTGAAGCTGGCAGGGAGAAGGTGGGCAGGAAGGGTGTCGTCCGGGATCCCGGGGTACATGCCGAAGTCATTGAGCAGTGCCTTCGGACAGCTGAGGAGAATGGTTTTGCCGTAAAGGGGCTGACCTGGTCTCCGATCAGGGGACCTGAAGGAAATATTGAGTATCTGATGTATCTTAACCGTCAGAGCGGACAGGGAACGGCTGATGATTGTGCGGCGGATCCGGATACGATCCGGGAACTGGTGCGCAGGTCCCATGAAGAGTTATGAGGAGGACGGTTCCGGACCGGTTTAAGCCACTGTGAGTATAGAGCGTTTTTTTATCATTGCAAACAGAGACAAGGACAAAAACCAGACCTTTTCAGAACAGGTCAGGAAGTTCGTCCTGGAAAACGGGAGAGACTGCCGCATTGCTTTCACGGATGAGGAGCGCATGGAAATGCGCTATCTTTTGAGGAAAGATCTGGACGGCGTGATCGTTCTCGGCGGAGACGGGACTGTCCTGGAGGCTGCCCATCTGACAGCCGGGACCGGGACCCCTATCGTCGGGATCAATATCGGTAATCTGGGGTATCTCGCCGAGATAGAGAACAGAAACTGGCAGCAGGCCATGTACAGTGTCCTGAACGGAGATTATGAAATAGAAAACAGGATGATGCTGCAGGGTTATGTCGAGGACAGCGGGAGAACACCCTATCCAGGAGCCTCCGGGCGGGCGCTCAACGATATCGTCATCACCCGCAACCGCGGGCTTCAGGTACTGAAATTCAGAGTCTATGTGGACGGGCAGTTCCTCAACCGCTTCAGCGCGGACGGGATCATTGTCTCGACGCCGACCGGATCCACGGCCTACAGCATGTCTGCGGGGGGGCCTATTGTGGAGCCCAAAGCCAGGATGATCCTGATGACCCTGATCAGTCCGCACACGCTCAACAACAGGAGTATCGTCTTATCCGCGGATGACCATATCGTGATCGAGATGGAGCAGCCGGAACACGGGAGGATCCTGTTTGCGGAATGTGATTTTGACGGGACCGGCAATATGGGGCTCCAGGGAGGGGACCGGATCGTGATCTCTGCGGCGCCCGAACCGACCAGGCTGATCCGCCTGAGCAGGCTGAGCTTCCTGGAGACGCTCCAGAGAAAGATGTAAGCGCTCCGGAGAAAAATGTGAAAGGGGATATAAGCTGAGAATATGAAAAATAAGCGTCACGAGGCAATACTGGAGATCATACAGCAAAAGAACATTGCTACACAGGAAGAACTGCAGAAAGAATTGTGTACGCGGGGGTTTGCAGTAACACAGGCGACTGTATCACGCGATATTCGAAGGCTTCATCTCATGAAACAGCAGGTGTCAGGCGGCAGAAATATTTATGTCCTTCCGTCCGGGAAAGGGGATCAGGAGAACAGCAGGCTGATCCGTGTCCTGAGGGATTCCGTCAGGGGAGTTGACAGCGCCCAGAACATTCTGGTGATCAGAACAGATGCCGGAATGGCAATGGCTGCGGCTGCCGCGATCGACAACCTGACGATCACCGGAATACTGGGGTGTATCGCCGGAGATGATACGATCATGGCTGTCCTGCAGTCGCCGGAGGCGGCAGAGCAGGCATGTGAGAAGCTCAGACAGGATCTGCAGGATTAAAAACACCGGGATAAAAATAACGGAATAAAAATAACGGAATAAAACAAAAATCAGGATTTGCAGATAAGCACTTTCTTTACAGGTCCTAAGGAGGAATGTATGCTTCTGAGCCTTCATGTTAAAAACCTTGCCCTGATCGAGGAGGAGGAAGTGACCTTTACGGACGGCCTCAACATATTGACGGGCGAGACGGGGGCAGGAAAATCGATCATCATCGGATCCATTAATCTGGCGCTGGGCGCGCGGGCGGACAAAAATATCATCCGCACAGGAGCGGACTATGCCCTGATCGAGCTGACCTTTCAGGCGGATCATCCGCGTCAGCTCCAGAAACTGGAGGAATTCGGTCTCTTTCCGGAGGAGGACAATATCATCCTGATCAAACGCAGGATCCTTCCATCGAGGAGCATCTGCTCGATCTGCGGCGAGACAGTCCCGCTCAGACAGCTCAGGGAAGTCGGCGGGATGCTGATCGATATTTACGGCCAGCGGGAAAACCAGAGACTTCTGCAGAGAGAAGCCCAGAGAAGGACCGTGGATGAATATGGCGGCAGCGAGACCGCCTCTCTTCTGGAAGAAACCTCCAATGCTTACCACAGGTGGAAAAAGCTGTCGGACGAGTGGGACAGAGACGATATGGATGAATCCGCCCGTCTGAGAGAACTGGACCTTCTGACTTATGAGGCAGATGAGATTGAAGCGGCCGCCCTCAGAGAAGGAGAGGAGGAGGAGCTCTCCCGTGAGCAGAAAAAGCTGGGAAGCTTCCGGCGGATCTCGGAGGCGGCGGGAAATGCCTATGGCCTCACCTCCGAGGAAAGCGCCGCCTCAATGATCGGACGGGCCTGTCGGGAGATCTCCTCAGTCTCCGGGATCGACGAAGGCCTCGACAGCCTGGCAGGACAGCTGTCCGACATCGACGGTCTCCTGTCTGATTTTAACAGGAGCCTCAGGGATTATATTGAAGGACTCACCTTTGACCCCGCCAGGCTTGCGCAGATAGAAGACAGGCTTGACATTATACGCAGGTGCATGGATAAATACGGCGGATCGGTCGGGGAGATTCAGAAGGCCCTTGAAGAGCGCAGGGACAGGATTAGCTTCCTGGAAGCCTACGAGAAGCGCCGCGCCGCTCTCTCCGAAGACCTCACCGCAGCCCGCGCCGATCTGGAAAAAGCTTGTTCCACGCTGACAAAAGCAAGAGAAAAGGCGGCTCTGTCTTTCGCGGAAGCCATGAAGGAGGCGCTGCTGGAGCTGAATTTCCTGCGTGTCGAGTTCGCCATCAGGGTGGAGCCTGACCGGGACCGTCCCGGTCCTGAGGGCTGGGACCATGTTTCCATGCATATCTCCATGAACCCGGGCGAACCCCTGCGTCCTCTGGAACAGATCGCCAGCGGAGGAGAGCTCTCAAGGATCATGCTCGCCCTCAAGACAGTCTTTGCCGGAAAGGACGAGCTCTACAGCTTTGTCTTTGACGAGATCGACACAGGGATCAGCGGACAGACCGCCTGGAAGGTATCCGGCAAAATGGGAAGACTGGCCAGGGAACACCAGATCCTCTGTATCACCCATCTTCCGCAGATCGCTGCCATGCAGGACAGCCATTTCCTGATCGAAAAAAAGGCGGAGGAGGACAGCACTGCGACGCATATCCGCAGACTTTCGCCTGAAGAGAGCGACCGGGAGCTGGCAAGGCTTCTGGGGGCGGGGGAGATCACCCCGGCTGCCCTTGAAAACGCAAGAGAGATGAAGCAGACGGCCGAAATGGAGAAACACCCGGCAGTCTGACAAAAGGACAAGAGGACAGGGGTTATTTCCCCTGTCCGGTTTCTATAGGGACTTTAAGTGGTACTTTAAAGTGGTATTTTAAAGTGGTATTTTAAAGCGGTATTTTAAAGCGGTACTTTAAAGCGGTACTTTATATCAGTTTTTTAAATCAGTACTTTAAATCAGTATTTTAATCGGGGCTTTTTTGAGGACTCCCATGAAGGATTTCATGGGGACCTTTTTGAGGACTTCTGCAGGGACGATCTGCGGGCAGGTCCTGAATGCGGAAAGGAGGGAACAGGTGTAATGAACAGACAGTCTGAAGAGATGCGCAGGGAGCTGGATCAGATCTTTGAGGCCTTTCCCTATATACGCAAAGAGGATATCCCGGCGATCGATCTCTACATGGACCAGGTCACGACCTTTCTGCAGAGAAACCTCAGCGGACTCTCCCGCGATCCGGACGGGGACAAGTTCCTGACGAAGACTATGATCAATAACTATGTCAAGAACAAGGTCCTGATCCCTCCGGTCAAAAAGAAATACAGCAGGGACCACCTGATGCTGCTGATCATGATCTATTATCTGAAGAGCTTTCTGTCCATCGGCGATATCCGGTCGGCGATCACGCCGGTCATGGAACGATACGCGTCCCCGCCTGACGATCCTGCGGAGCGCAAAAAGGAAGCCCAGACGAAAAAAAAGGAACGGGCGGAGAGAACGGCATCCAGGGAGGAAAGGCAGCAGAGGGCGGAAAAGGGAAACCGGAAGCCGGCTGAACAGCACGCGGACCCGGCAGGAGCCGGTCAGGGACTGGGAAAGATCTACGACCGGGTCATCGGGGAGATCTTTGAGGGGCTTCCCGGGATCAGAAAGGATATTGAAGAGCAGATCGAGTATGCGGAGAATGATTTTGTCCTCGCGCCGGAGGAAGACCGGCCCATGCTGCAGCGCTTTTCCCTCATCTGCAGACTCAGCTCGGAGATCTACGTGCGGAAACTGTTTATTGAAAAACTGCTGGACAGCGGAGAATGACGAACATCTGTCCGGAAGGGGTAGACGGCAGAAAAACTGCTGTTGAAAAACTGCCGGACAGCGGAGAATAATGGTAGGAATATGTCTATATATGAAACACTGAACAGGGAACAACAAAAGGCCTGTTTCCAGACGGAGGGACCGGTGCTTATCCTCGCGGGAGCGGGAAGCGGCAAGACCCGGGTCATCACGCACAGGATCGCCTATCTGATCGAGGAATGTGAAGTCAGTCCCTGGAATATCCTGGCCATCACCTTTACCAACAAGGCTGCCGGGGAAATGCGCGAGCGCGTGGACCAGATCCTGGGCGGCGGCGCGCAGGGAGTCTGGATCTCGACTTTCCATTCTATGTGTGTCCGTATCCTCCGCAGGCATATTGACCTTCTGGGTTACGAGCCGTCCTTTGTCATCTACGACACGGACGACCAGAAAACAGTGATGAAGGAGGTCTGCAAAAAGCTGAGGATCAACACAAAGGATCTGAGGGAGAGGGAGATCCTGTCAGCGGTCTCGGCCGCCAAAAATGAGCTTATGACGCCGCTGCAGTACCATGAGGAGTATGACGGCGAGAGCTACCGCAAAAAACAGATCGGTCTGGCCTACGAGGAATACCAGCGCCTTTTGCGCAAAAACAACGCTCTGGACTTTGACGACCTGCTCATGAAGACCGTGGAGCTTCTGCATTCCCACGACGAGGTGCTGGATATGTACCGGCACCGCTTCCGCTATATCATGGTGGACGAATACCAAGATACCAATGCTGCCCAGTTCGAGATCGTGCGCCTTTTGGCAGGAGGGTACAGGAACCTTTGCGTGGTCGGAGACGATGATCAGTCCATCTACAAATTCCGCGGGGCGGACATCCGCAATATCCTGGATTTCGAAAAGGTCTATCCGGATGCCATGGTCGTGCGCCTGGAGCGGAACTACCGCTCCACCCAGACGATCCTGGACGCGGCCAACGCCGTGATCGCCAACAACCGCAGGCGTAAGGAAAAGGCTCTCTGGACAGACCATGGGAAAGGAGTCCCGGTCCGGCTGAGAAGCTTTTCGACAGCCATGGAGGAGGCATCCTTTGTCGTCCGGGATATTCAGGACAAGATGGACAGGGACAAATCCCTGACCTACAAAGATTTTGCGGTCCTTTACCGTACCAATGCCCAGGCCCGTCTCATCGAGGAACGGCTGGTCCTGGGGTCTGTCCCCTACAATGTGGTGGGCGGCACCAATTTCTATGACCGCCGGGAGATCAAGGACGTCCTCTGTTATCTCAAGACCATCGATAACGGCCGGGATGACCTGGCAGTGCGCCGCATCATCAATGTCCCCAAAAGGGGCATCGGGGCGACGACCGTCACACGGGCGGCAGACTACGCCGCGTTCTCCGGGAAGTCCCTCTTCGAGGTCATGGAAAGAGGAGACCAGATCCCGGACATCAAAAAGGCGGGACTCAAGCTCAGGGCCTTTGCGGAGATGATCCATGAGTGCAGACAGTATGCCCTGACCCACTCGCTGGTCGAGCTGGGCAGGTTTGTCCTGGAGACCACTGGATATATCGAAGCGCTCCGGGCTTCGGGGGAAGAGGACGCCGAGGACCGGGAGAACAATGTCCAGGAGCTTATGAGCAAGCTCGCCGATTTTGAACAGCGGATGAGCGACGAGGACCAGGAAGCCACCCTCACGGGATTTCTGGAGGATGTTGCTCTCGTGGCGGATATCGATGACGTCCAGGAGGGAGACAACAGGGTCCTTTTGATGACGCTGCACAGCGCCAAGGGCCTGGAGTTTCCCCACGTTTATCTCACAGGGATGGAGGAGAACATTTTTCCATCCTACCAGTCTGTCCAGGATTACACGGGAGAGGCCATCGAAGAGGAAAGGCGGCTCGCCTATGTGGGGATCACCAGGGCCATGCAGGATCTGACGCTGACCCGGGCGCAGTGCAGGATGATCCGCGGAGAGGTGCATTTCAATCCTGTAAGCCGCTTTGCTGCCGAGATTCCGGAGGACCTCGTCGACGACGATACTGTCCGCAGGACCAGGAGGAACTATTCTTTTGACCTGGACCTGGAGGCAGATTCCGGAGAGATCCCCTTCGGCAGCCCATCCGCCGGCCGTTCCCGGTCAGGCGGCTCATATTCTGCGGGTTCATCCTTCGGCGGGAAAGAAGCAGGAGGGAAGCCGGCTTCGGCAGTATCAGCGTCAGACAGAGCCGGGGGGATTTCCGCTTCTGTCCGGAAACGGCCCAAAGCTGTTTACAGCGGCCGCCATACGGCAGAGGACAAGAAACCCTTTATTGCCAGGACTTCCGCGGGAAAAACCGCAGTTCCGGGGTCTTTGAGAAAAGGCATGCCGGCTCCGGCGGAGCCGGATTACGGTGTGGGAGACCGGGTCAGCCATATCAAATATGGAAGCGGGACTGTGAGCGCTCTGGAAAAGACACCCAGGGATTACAAGGTAACTGTGCAGTTTGAAGAGTACGGACAAAAGGTCATGTACGCCGGCTTTGCGAAACTGAAAAAGATATAAAGAGCGTGGGTGGGGGGCGCCGGGAATCTTTTTTATTTTTTTATGGAAAAGTCACTGCGCAGGTGATATAGTTATTTATAAGTATTGATATTGGCAGGTCTGGTTTTGCTGTGAGCGAGATGGCGGACGTTTTCCTGCTCGAAACATCAGAATCTTTTGAGAAACAGGAAGGAGTGGGCATGTACATGGATATCACCAAGGCTAAATTTCAGGAACTGATCGATGCAGTCAAGGCGAGAAATAAGGAATCAGAGAACAAACTGGTCTGGGGACTTGCCCTGGTCGGAGGCGTTGTGATCGTCGCCATCATTGCTTATGCCGTCTACCGTTTCCTTACGCCGGATTACTACGATGACTACGACGATGATGATTTTGATGATGACTTCGACGACTTTGACGAGGAAGACTTCGAAGAAGAGGACGAAGGAGCAGAGGAAGCCGCTGAGGAAGCTGAAGCTGAAGCAGAGGCAGAGCCTGCAGAAGAGGAAGCTAAAGAAGAGCCTGCTGATGAAGCGTAATGAAATACGTGCCAGCAGTACTTCCAGGGGCGTATTTTCCTGATGAAAAGACCGGGCGGGGAATCTATGATCTTTTATCCCCTGATGCCCTGACCGGGACGGATCAATACGACAGGAATAACAGGAAGAGATAGAGAGAAGCAGGAGCCTTCTGAGGAAAGCTCCTGTTTCTTATTGAGAAAGAGTACTTTTGAGAAGGAGTACTTTGAGAAGAAGTACCATTGAGAAGGAGTATCAGTATTTTATGATAAAAAAGGATCAGGAACAGAAAATAGCCAGCCTGGCGGCCTATGAGGTGATCGCCCACAGGGCTCTGCCGGATGTGGACAGCGACAGCTGGCTTCTCAGGCACAAAAAGACAGGGGCGCGGATCGCCCTGCTTCCCAAAGACGACAGCAACAAGGTCTTTTATATCGCCTTCCGCACGCCTCCGGAGGATTCCACCGGTGTCGCGCACATCATAGAGCACACCGTCCTGTGCGGTTCAAGGGAGTTTCCCGTCAAGGATCCCTTCATTGAACTTGCGAAGGGGTCTCTGAATACCTTCCTCAATGCCATGACTTACCCGGACAAGACCGTCTATCCCGTGGCGAGCTGCAACGACCAGGATTTCAAGAACCTGATGCACGTCTACCTGGACGCTGTTTTTTATCCTAATATTTATAAGGAACAGAACATTTTCCGCCAGGAGGGCTGGCATTATGAGACCGGGGATGCCGACAGTGAGATCACTGTGAACGGCGTCGTTTATAATGAGATGAAAGGCGCGCTCTCCTCCGCGGAGGATATCCTCAGCCGGCAGATCAACGCTTCGCTCTACCCGCACACGACCTACGCGAATGAATCCGGCGGGGACCCGGCCTGCATCCCGGATCTGACCTACGAGGCCTATCTGGACTTCCACAGGCGTTACTATCATCCGTCCAACAGCTATATCTATCTCTACGGCGACATGGACATGGCGGAGCGGCTCGAATGGATCGACGAGCATTATCTGTCCCATTTTGACCGGCTGGACATCGACTCCACGATTGAGACGGAACCGGCGTTTGCAGAGCCCGTGGAGGCCAGGTGCGTCTATTCGATCCTTCCCGAGGAGGATCCGAAGGGCAAGTCCTTCCTGTCCTGGAACGTGGCGGCGCTCCCCGACGGGCTGGACGCAGGCCGGAACATGGCGCTCAGGATCCTCAACTATGCGCTGTGCGACGCCGAGGGCGCGCCCGTTCGCAAGGCCCTGCGCGACAGGGGGCTGGGCGAGGACGTCTATACGATCTTTGAAAACGAGATCCGCCAGCCCAGCTATTCGATCATTTCCAAGTACACGGATCCGGAGCGGAAGGAGGAGTTTGTTACCACGATCCGGGATACCCTCTCGGACATCGCGTCCGCCGGCATCAGCAGCCGTGCGCTGGAGGCGGGGATCAACTATTACGAGTTCCGTTACCGCGAGGCGGACTTCGGCACATATCCGAAGGGCCTCGTCTACGGCCTGAACGCGCTGGATTCCTGGCTCTATGACGATGAAAAGCCCTTTATCGGCCTCACGATCGGAGACTATTTCGATTTTCTCCGGAAGGAGAAGGACAATGGCTTTTTTGAAAAAATGATCCGCGAGTGCCTTCTGGACAACCCGCACTGCGCGATTGTCGTCCTGGAACCCGAGCAGGGGCTGTCCGCAAAAAAGGACGAGGAGATGCGCGTGCGCCTGAAGGCATTTGCCGCCGGGCTTACACCTTCGCAGAGGCAGGGGATCGTGGAGGAGCTCGCTGCCCTCCGGACCTGGCAGAAGAAGGAGGATTCGGAGGAGGATCTGCACAGGATCCCCATGCTGCAGCGGGCCGACCTCACGCGGAAGGCTGTCCAGGTCTGCACCGGGGTGCAGGAGATCCCCGTGCCGGAGACCATCCGGCTGGGGACCAAAAAGGAGGGGCCTGAGGCCGTGGAGAACGCCCCGAAGAAGTTCACAGCCGTCACGCACCCGGTCTCCACGAACCACATCGACTACCTGACCTTCCTCTTCGACGTGGGAGGGCTCTCCGAGGAGCATATCCGGCACCTCGGGATTTTTCGCACGCTGTTCAGCGTGCTGGACACAGAGTCCCACGACTACACGTCCCTGGGGCACGAGATCAACATCTATACCGGAGGGGTCAGTTCCACTGTGACCTCCTACAACTGGTACGGGCCGAGGGACAAGGTTCCGGCATCCGCTGCGGACGCGGACGGGCAGTTCCCCTTCCGGCTCACCTTCGAGGTCTCAGTGCGCACGCTCCACAGGAACCTGCGCCCCGCCCTGCGGCTCCTGCGGGAGATCCTGCTCTCGACCAATTACAATATGCCGACCCGCATCCTGGAAGTGCTCGAGGAGGAGCGGGCAGGCATGCGCGCCGGCATGGCATCCGCCGGCCACGCGACCGCCGCGCAGCGCGCCATGTCCTATCTGTCCAGGTCCGCTGCCCTGATGGATCTCATTTCGGGGCTCGGCGCCTATGAGATGCTCGACAGGACCTGCGCAAACCTCGAAAACATGGAGGGAGCCGTGGAACTCTGCAGTCTTCTGCAGGAAATGGCGGTTGCCATCTTCAACGTGGACAACATGACCTTTGACTGCACGGCCTGCCCCGAGGACATCCAGGAGATCCTCGCCGGGGTTCAGGATCTCGCGACGTCGATCATGAACGGCAACGGGGTCGTGCACCCCGACCACTCCCCCGACCCGGAGATGTGCAAGGCCTGCACTCTGGCCTGCCCTTCGAGGCCCGATGCCGCCCGCGCCCTCTTTGCGACGAGGGTCGGCAGACCCCCGCAGGCAGCAGCATTCACCGGCCTGGAGACGGTGGAAAAGAAGCACAGCTTCCTTCCGGAGCCGGTAAAGAAAAACGAAGGTCTTACAACGGCCGGCCAGGTCCAGTTCGTCTGCCGCGCCGGGCGCTTTGACACCGCAGTGCGGCCGGTCACCGGGGCCTTCCGCGTACTGCGCGTCCTCCTCGGCTACGACTATCTGTGGAACCGCGTGCGCGTGGAGGGCGGCGCCTACGGCTGCATGAGCAGCTTTTTGCGCGACGGGCTGGCCTACATGGTGTCCTACCGCGATCCGCACCTCAGGCAGACCATCGATACCTTCGAAGCAACGCCTGCATTCCTCCGCTCCTTCGAAGCGGATGAGCGCACGATGACCAAGTACATCATCGGCGCGGTCAGCGCCATGGATCAGCCCATGACGCCCTTTGTCTACGGCAGGTATTCCCTGAATGCCTATCTGATGGGACTTACCGATGCCGATCTGCAGAGGGAGAGGGATGAAGTGCTCGACGCCGGCGTCGAAGAGATCCGCGCCCTCGCGGACTATCTGGACGACGTCCTGGCGGACCAGTGCCTGTGCGTCGTCGGGAGCGATGCGAAGCTCCGCGAGAACAGTGCCCTGTTCGGAGAGATCCGGAAGCTTGTGTGACCGGATCCGGTATGTTTTTGATATTTTTTGATATTGAATACGGAATAATAGAAAGGATATCGGGGTCAAAAGACGGTTTGACGTTCCTCAGAGCCTTTTCCGGCTTTTGACCTTTATTTTGACCTTTAAATCATAGAAATCCTTTACATCATAAATAATAAGGAAAGACACAAATGGCAGAAAACATGGAAAAAGAGAACCGGGCAGTTCCAGCGCAGGAGATCCCGGATGAGGAGACCGCCGCGAAGCCTGTGCTGAAAAAGGCCGGCTTTGCCACGATCATCGGGCGTCCCAACGTGGGCAAGTCCACGCTCATGAACCGCATGATCGGACAGAAGATCGCGATCACCTCCTATAAGCCCCAGACGACGCGGACCAAGATCCGCACGATCTACACCGGGGAGGAGGGACAGATCGTTTTCCTGGACACCCCCGGCATCCACCAGAGCCGGACGAAGCTGGGAGAATACATGGTCAAGGCGGCCAAAGGGACCCTGAAAGAGGTGGATGTCATCCTCTGGCTGGTGGAACCCAGGCAGAAGATCTCCGAAGAGGATCAGGCGATCATCGCTCTTTTGAAGGAAGTCAAAACGCCGGTGATCGTTGTGATCAATAAGATCGATAAGGTAAAAAAGGCAGAGATTCTGCCGGTCATCGCAGGTTATTCACAGGCGGGGGATTTTCATGAGATCATCCCGGTCAGCGCCCGCACCGGCGACGGTGTGGACCACCTGATGGAGGTGCTGTTCAGCCTGCTGCCTGCCGGGGAGCCCTTCTACGATGAAGATATGGTGACGACCCAGACTGAGCGGGAGATCGCCGGCGAGATCATCCGTGAAAAAGCCCTGCGCCTTCTCCAGGAGGAGGTGCCCCACGGGATCGCCGTCACGATCGAGACTATGAAGATGCGATCCCGCAAGGGAAAAGGGGAGATCTGCGACATCGATGCCTCCATAATCTGCGAGCGGGAGGGACACAAACGCATCGTTATCGGAAAAGGCGGCGAAATGCTCCGCAGGATCGGGACAGACGCGCGAAAAGACATTGAAAATATGCTCCAGTGCCAGGTCAACCTCAAGCTCTGGGTCAAAGTCCGCAGGGACTGGAAGGATGACGACACCCAGATGAGGTCCTTCGGCTATGACGACCGGAAGCTGTAAGACCGCCGGCTCTTTTTTGGCGACAGCTGCTGAGGCCATAAGTGATCGTTTTTCCCGGGTACAGCAGGGGGTTTTATAATGACAGATACTGTGGAAGTGACAGCGCTCGTATTAAAGAGCACTCCCGTCGGAGAATATGACCGGCGCGTTGTCCTGCTGACAAGAGAGCAGGGGAGGATCGCCTGCTTTGCCCGCGGGGCGCGCCGCCCGGGTAGTCCTGTCATGGCAGCGTCCCTCCCCTTCTGCTTCGGAACCTACCGCCTGCGCTCCGGCCGGAACTCCAATGTCCTGGTCGAAGCAAAGGTCCAGTATTTTTTTGAAAAGATCAGAATTGATATGGAGGCGGCCTGTTACGCCTCCTATTTTGCCGAGGTGATGCATTATATCACCCGGGAGAACAACGACGAGGCAGCCCTGCTCCTGCTGGTTTTCCAGTCTCTGCGGGCCCTGGAGGCAGACCGGATTCCCAACCGTCTGGTCCGGGCGGTCTTTGAGATCCGGACCCTGGTGATTGAAGGTGAATTCCGTCCTCCGGACGAAAGGGATCCATTTTCTCCTTCCACCCTGCAGGCCGTCCGTCATATTATGCAGGCGCCGGTCCGGACCCTCTACACCTTCGCCGTCTCTGACACAGTGCTGGCGGAGCTTGAACACATTGCGGAGATTTCCCTGCAGCGGAGCCTCGGGCACAGGTTTGAAAGCCTGGAGATCCTGAAAGCTCTCCAGATGTGAGACAGGGCCTCGGAGCTCCTGAGCTCCTGAGAATTTCAGATTCTAATAGTTGAAAAAAGCACCTGACTGTTTTATAATGACTGTTCAGGTGTCTTTTTTTAACGGAAAAAGAAATTACAGGTTAAGGAGTTAAAGCAGTATGGAAAAGACTATGGACAAGATCGTTGCGCTGTGCAACAACAGAGGATTCATCTATCCCGGGTCCCAGATCTACGGGGGCCTTGCCAATACGTGGGATTACGGCAACCTGGGCGTTGAGCTCAAGAACAATGTCAAGAAGGCCTGGTGGCAGAAATTTGTCACTGAAACACCCGAGAACGTGGGTGTGGACTGCGCCATCCTGATGAATCCCCGGACATGGATCGCCAGCGGACATCTGGCCAGTTTTTCCGATCCTCTCATGGACTGCAAGGCCTGCGGTTCACGTTTCCGCGCGGACAAGCTGATCGAGGATTACGCCCAGGAGAAGGGGATGACCCTTGACGGCAGTGTCGACGGTTGGACCAGCGATGAGATGATGGGCTTTATCAACAAGTTCAGCGTGCCCTGTCCGGAGTGCGGCAAGTTCCACTGGACAGATATCCGTCAGTTTAATCTGATGTTCAAGACCTTCCAGGGCGTGACTGAGGATTCAAGCGCCACAGTTTATCTGCGTCCCGAGACGGCACAGGGCATTTTCGTCAATTTCAAGAATGTCCAGCGCACCTCCCGCAAGAAGATCCCCTTCGGGATCTGCCAGGTCGGCAAGTCCTTCCGCAATGAGATCACACCCGGCAACTTCACCTTCCGCACACGCGAGTTCGAGCAGATGGAGCTGGAGTTTTTCTGCGAGCCCGACACCGACCTCGAGTGGTTCAAATACTGGAAGGATTTCTGCTGGAACTGGCTGATGACCCTGGGCCTTAAGCCCGAGGAGACCCGCCTTCGCGACCACGATCAGGAAGAGCTTTCCTTCTATTCCAAAGCAACCACGGACATCGAGTTCCTGTTCCCCTTCGGCTGGGGTGAGCTGTGGGGCATCGCGGACAGGACCGATTATGACCTGACCCAGCACCAGAACACCTCCGGAGAGGATCTGACTTATTTTGACGATGTCAAAAAGACCCGTTATGTCCCCTACGTCATCGAGCCTTCGCTGGGCGCGGACCGCGTCACGCTGGCCTTCCTGTGCGCGGCTTATGACGAAGAGGAGCTTGAGGGCGGCGACAAGCGCACTGTCATGCGTTTCCATCCGGCCCTGGCGCCTGTCAAGATCGGCGTCCTGCCTCTGTCCAAAAAGCTCACCGGCGAGGCGTTCGAGATCTACAAAAAGCTCTCCAGGCACTACAACTGCGAGTTCGACGACCGCGGCAATATCGGCAAGCGCTATCGCAGACAGGATGAGATCGGCACACCCTTCTGCCTGACCTACGACTTTGAGTCGGCAGAGGACAAGGCTGTCACCATCCGCATGCGCGACAGCATGGAGCAGGTGCGTGTCCCGATCGACCAGCTGGATGCCTGGTTCCTGGATAAGTTCGATTTCTGATCTTGAAGGAGACTTTCTGATCTTGAAGGAGAAAGGAAGACTCGGGAGACAAAGAACCGTCCCCTGTCTCCATCTTTCTTTTCGATAAATAAGAGGATTACGATGAAAAATTATGGTGTAAACGAGCTGCGTGAGATGTTTTTGAGATTTTTCGAGAGCAAGGGGCATCTGCGCATGAACAGCTTTTCCCTGGTTCCGCACAATGACAAGAGCCTGCTGATCATCAACTCCGGCATGGCTCCTTTGAAGCCCTATTTCACCGGGCAGGAGATCCCGCCCCGCAGGCGTGTGACGACCTGCCAGAAGTGCATCCGTACCGGTGACCTGGAGAACGTGGGCAAGACTGCCCGCCACGGCACCTTCTTTGAGATGCTGGGCAACTTCTCCTTTGGTGATTATTTCAAAAAAGAGGCCATTCCGTGGGCATGGGAGTTTTTGACCGAGTGGGTCGGCCTGGATCCCGAGCGCCTGTACCCTTCTGTCTATGAGGGGGACGACGAAGCTTATGAAATCTGGCTGAACACCATGCATATCCCGGCGGACCGGATCTACAAATTCGGCAAAGAGGACAACTTCTGGGAGCACGGCTCCGGTCCCTGCGGCCCCTGTACTGAGATCTACTATGACCGCGGAGAGAAGTGGGGGAACGGCCCCGATGATGTGATGGGCGGCGAAGGCGACCGCTACATGGAGGTCTGGAACGTCGTCTTCTCCCAGTTCAACAACGACGGCAAGGGTCATTATACAGATCTGGTCCAGAAAAACATTGATACCGGTATGGGTCTGGAGCGTCTGGCTGTGGCGGTACAGGATGTCGAGTCCCTTTTCGATGTCGACACTGTCCGTGCCCTGCGCGACAAGGTCTGTGAGCTCGCCCACTGCGAATACGGCAAAGAGCATGAGATCGATGTTTCCGTCCGTATCATCACCGACCATATCCGGTCCACTACCTTTATGATCTCCGACGGTATCATGCCCACCAACGAGGGCCGGGGCTATGTGCTCCGCCGTCTGATCCGCCGCGCGATCCGCCAGGGCAGAAAGCTCGGGATCAAAGAGGCGTTTATGACGACCCTCGCCGACGCTGTGATCGAGGGCTCCAAGGACGGTTATCCCGAGCTCGAAGAGAAGCGGGAGTTCATCCTGAACAACATCCGCCTCGAGGAGGAGCGTTTTGAAAAGACGATCGACCAGGGCCTGGAGATCCTGAACGGCTTCCTGGACAAGCTCCGCGCGGAAGGAAAGACAGAGATCTCTGGCGCGGACGCCTTCCTGCTCTATGACACCTATGGATTCCCCATCGACTCCACCGAGGATGTGGCCGCGGAGAACGGCTGCACCGTGGATCAGGCCGGTTTTGAGGCTGCCCGCGAAGAGGCGAGACAGAAGTCCAAAGGCTCCTGGATCAAGACCAATTACAGCGGCGCCGCCGCCACAGTCTATGACCAGATGGATGCTTCCCTGGTCACGGAGTTCACCGGTTATGACCGCCTGACCGATACTTCCAGGATCGTCGCACTGGCGCATCTGGCCGACCTCGATGAAAAGGGCGAAAAGACCGGGCCCGATGAGCTCGCTGACGCGGTGACGGACGGCATGAGGGCTGCCATCATCACGGAAAAGACTCCTTTCTATGCGACCAAGGGCGGCCAGGTAGGCGATATCGGCACGATCAGCTGCGGCAATGCCTCTTTCAAAGTTGAGAAGACAGAGCCCGTCTCCGGCCAGAAGGTGGCCCACATCGGTGTGGTGACCTCCGGCATGTTCAAGATGGGCGATGAGGTCACGCTCACCGTCGATGACAGGGAACGCCGCGACACCTGCCGCAACCACAGCGCGACCCACCTGATGCAGAAGGCCCTGCGTGAAGTACTCGGCACTCATGTCGAGCAGAAGGGCTCCTATCAGGATGCGGGCAGGACTCGTTTCGACTTCAGCCACTATCAGGCGATGACAGCACAGGAGCTCAAAAAGGTCGAAGATCTCGTCAATGAGAAGATCAGCGAGGGGCTTGATGTTCAGACAGCGGTCATGGGGATCGAAGACGCGAAAAAGAGCGGCGCCATGGCCCTGTTCGGCGAGAAGTACGGCGATGAAGTCCGCGTCGTGAAGATGGGAGATTTCTCCACTGAGCTCTGCGGCGGAACCCATGTAAAGAATACCAGCCAGATCGGTCAGTTCAAGATCCTCTCCGAGAACGGCGTCGCTGCCGGCGTCCGCAGGATCGAAGCCCTGACCGGCGACAATGTGCGTTCTTATTATGAAGAGATGGAGTGCGAGATGAATGAGGCGGCTGCTCTCGTCAAGGCGACGCCCGCGACCCTCGCGGACCATATCAAAAAGCTCCAGGAGGAGCTCCGCGCTGTCCGCGGTGAGGTCGAATCCCTCAAGGCCAAAGAGGCCCAGTCCGCCCTCGGCGATGTCATGGACAAGGTCACTGACATCGGCGGCGTGAAGTTCCTGGCGGCGGCTGTCCCCGGCGTGGACATGAACGGCCTGCGCGACCTCGGCGACCAGCTCAAGGAGAAGATGGGCGGCGGTGTCGTCCTGCTGCTCTCCGACAAGGACGGGAAGGTCAGCATGATGACCATGGCGACAGAGGATGCCATTGGGAAGGGTGCCCATGCGGGCAATCTCATCAAGGCAATCGCGAAGGAAGTCGGCGGTGGCGGCGGCGGCAGGCCCAATATGGCCCAGGCAGGCGGCAAAAAACCCGCAGGGATTCCCGCGGCGATCGAAAAAGCGCCCGAGGTCCTCAGAGGAATGCTGAAATAAGCGATGCTGAAATAAAAGCAGAAAACTGTTGACGCACAGGTTTTACGTGCTATAATTGTAATGCATGTTTTTGCAGGGGAATATCTAAAAACGGGAAAACAACAATTCCTTTGCTAAAATAATGATAATAACCTGTTCAGTCTGGACATTCGGTGTCGAACTGAGGGGACTGAAGGGAGGGTAGAGCATATGTCAAGCGTTATTGTCAAAGAAAATGAGACATTGGACAGCGCACTGCGCCGCTTCAAGAGAAGCTGTGCGAAGGCGGGCATCCAGCAGGAGATTCGTAAGAGAGAGCATTACGAGAAGCCCAGCGTCAAGCGCAAAAAAAAGTCTGAAGCTGCCAGAAAGCGCAAGTATAACTGATTCGGCGGTTATCTGAAAGCAGCGCTGTTGCAAAGCAGCTATTTGTCCGCGGGAGGCAGGTCCTCCGGCATCATGAACAAAATGACCAGGAAACCCCGGCTTTGCTGCCGGGGTTTTCTTTAGGGAAAAAGCCGGAATCTTAAAAAGCCGGAATCTTAAAAAGCCGGAATCTTAAGAGGAACCGGAATCTTAAGAGGAGCCGGACTTTCAGGAAGGCCGGATTTTTAAATATAAAGCCGGGAAGCAGGGGCGGCCCTGCGGTGTAAGTGACAATTCTGAATGAACCGTCCAGGAGGAAGCATGGCGGAAGAGACAGCAGAAAGCAGACCTTATCATGAAGATCCGTCCGGGCAGGATCGTGCCCCGGAACAGGCGGACATGGATATCCTGGCCGCCGCGCTCGAGTCCATCCTTTTCGCCATGGGGGACTCTGTCCCGATCGCTGAGATCGCGAGGGCACTTTGTGTACCGGAAGAACGCGCGAGAGAGACTGCAGACCTGCTCGCGGAGCGATACAGGAAGAAAGACAGCGGGCTTATCCTTAACTGGCTTGAGGACGAGGTCCAGCTCTCCACAAAGCCTGAAATGAACGAATACCTGATCAGGATCGCCAGTGAGCCCAAAAAGCCGAAGCTGACACCGACATTGATGGAGACCCTCTCGATCATTGCCTTCCGTCAGCCTGTGACAAGGATGGAAGTGGAAAACATCCGCGGGGTGAACAGTGATTTTGCGATCAGCCGCCTGGTCTCCTTTGACCTGGTCCAGGAAGTCGGAAGAAAAGAAGTCCCGGGCCGACCGCTTTTGTTCGGGACGACACAGCAGTTCCTGCGGTCTTTCGGGATCTCTTCCCTGGAGGAACTTCCCCAGCTCGACGTCTCACGGATGGAGGTGTTCAAGGAAGAGGCGGAAGAGGAGATCACCTCACGCCTGAACATATAATTGTTTTCGTTTCAAATCTTGCCTGAACATTTAACTATTTTCATCTGTTTCACGCCTTAATATATAAAAAATATACTGTTTTTCTTTTTGCGGAGCTGTGGTATACTGTGTAATGCTTTTTCTCAAAAAGCACTGATATCCCGCATGATCTGTACAATATTTTTTTACAATATTTATACAGGCTCATAAACGGCAGGTGAAAAACTGCCGGATAAAACTATCTTTTACAATTTGGAGGTCCAAAACATGAGCAGTTCTTCAATAGCGATACAGCGGATTCATTCTCTGCTCGACGCAAACAGCTTTGTTGAGATCGGCGCGCTGGTCAGGGCCAGGGCTACAGATTTTAACACTGCACCCGTCGGAGAGGCCTCCGACGGTGTTATCACAGGATACGGACTGATAGATGGAAGGCTGGTCTATATCTACAGCCAGAATGCCGACGTTGCCGGGGGCAGCATCGGCGAGATGCACGCTAAAAAAATCGTCAAGCTGTACAGCCTGGCCATCAAGACGGGCGCACCCGTGATCGGCCTGATCGATTCCGCAGGCCTGCGCCTTCAGGAGGGAATGGACGCCCTCAACGCCTTTGGCCTGATCTATGCACAGCAGGCAAAGGCTTCCGGGATCATTCCCCAGATCTCCGTCATTTTCGGCAGCTGCGGGGGCGGCCTTGCTCTGTTTCCTGCCATGACGGACTTCACCCTGATGGAGAATGACGCGAAGCTGTTCGTAAATTCCCCCAATGCCCTTGCAGGCAACCGGGAAGAGGCCGATGATACAGCGGCGGCAGCCTTCAAGGCCGCTTGCGGCGATGTGGATTTTGTCGGTACCCAAGAGGAGATCATGGACCAGATCAGATACCTGATCAACATCCTTCCCTCAAACAATGAGGACGAATCATCGGGTGAGTGCAGCGATGACCTGAACCGTCTGTGCCCCTTCGCGGAGGCCTTCACAGAGGATCCTCTTGCCGCCCTCACCGAGATCGCGGACAACAGCCTGTTCTTTGAGATGAAGAGGGACTATGCCAAAGAGATGGTCACGGGTTTTGCCCGCCTGGGCGGGACCACCGTCGGGATCATTGCGAACCGCACCGCCTCCTTCAATGAGAACGGAGTAAAGAGCGCGGAGTACACTAAAGGCCTCACGACGGCAGGCTGCAGGAAAGCTGCTGCCCTGGTCCGTTTCTGTGATGCTTTTGAGATCCCCGTGATAACTCTCACGAACGCGGCAGGCTTTGCTGCGACGAAGGAGGAAGAAGCGGGTATTGCCAGTGCCGCAGGGCAGCTGGCGGCGGCTTTTGCCTGCGCGAACGTTCCCAGGATCAATGTGATCACCGGCCGTGCAGCTGCAAGCGCCTACGCAGTCATGAACAGCTGCGCACTCGGCGCGGACCTCACCTTTGCCTATAGGGGCGCGTCTGTCGGCATCCTTGAAGGTAAATATGCCGCTCCCATCCTCTGCAGCGGAACAGCTCAGGAGATCGCCCGTACGGCAAGGGAGTATGATGACCTGCAGAACAGCATTGAGTCTGCGGCAGCCCGCGGGTATGTCGATCAGATCATCCGGCCCGAGGATGTGCGCAAGCAGCTGATCGGCGCTGTCGAGGTGCTGTATTCCAAACGCGAAGCCCTTCCCTCCAGAAAACATGCCTCTGTGTGACCGCAGGGGGATGAAACAGGGAATCGCCGTATCCGGGACGGGTCCCGGACGCGCACATTTTTCATAATAATAAACGAGGACTAGAGATGAGAAAGAAACTGACATGTTTACTCGCGGTCTTTGCCTGCATCCTGGCGCTGACAGCCTGCGGCGGGACCACTGCCCCGCAGCAGGAAGAGATCGACGAGGACATCAGGAATGAGCTCTTTTCGATCGCGGAGACCACAGTCCAGCAGATGGACACAGTCGTCACTTCCGGACTGGTGGAGCAGCAGAAGGATAACGGAGTGATCTATGCCGGTCTGCAGAGCTGGGAGAGCGCCAAAAAGGAAACAGGAGAGGTCGATTTTTCCGCGGATACCGATGGAAACGGCATTGCGGACTGTTTTGAGGAAAAGACCATCACTGTTAATGACGAAGGCGATTATATCGTGACGGTCGGAGTGACAGGGGCGCAGAAGACCGCTGACTGTGTGGTGACCTTTAATAAGGATATTTCCGACTATGTATCGATCGTGACAAATGTCAATTATACTTTTTCGGAGCTGATGCAGCAGGCCGGAATGAATACCATCCTGGGTATGGGGACGACCTTTGCCGTCCTGATCCTGCTCAGTCTGATCATTGCGGCATTCGGCAGGATCCTGACCACTGCCTCCCGGAAGAAAGCCGAGGCGGATCATAAGAAGGAAGAAGAGGAGATGAAGAAATCCGGTGTTTTTGCCGGAGGTGCTTCCGCTCCCGTAGCCGGATCACTGCCGGCCGGCGTGTCCGATGAGGGGCAGCTCGTGGCCGTGATCGCTGCCGCGGTCGCCGCATACAGGGCGCAGACAGAACCGTCTGCTGATCCCGGGGCTTTCGTGGTCCGCAGGATCCGCCGCGTCCGGGGCAGATAACATAAGATCCGAAGCAGATAAGAAAAAACCATCAGGACCTGTCCGAGGGTCTTATGAAAAAATGATCATAGGTTTATGATTTAGATTCAGGAGGTACATAATGAAGAGCTATACCATTACCGTGAATGGAACCGCATATGAAGTGACTGTGGAAGAGACGACCGGAACCGGAGCAGCTGCTGTTCCCGCTATGCCGCGTCCTGCAGCCCAGACTGCTCCCATGCCCGTGGCTCCCGCTGCAGCTCCTGCAGCAGCTCCCGCTCCCGCAGCGGCACCTGCCGGAAATGCCGGCGCTACCAGGATCGAAGCCGGAGCGGCAGGCAAAGTGTTCAAGATCGAAGTGACAGCCGGACAGGCAGTCAAGAAGGGCGACACCGTCGTGATCCTTGAAGCAATGAAGATGGAGATCCCCATGGTCTCTCCTGTGGACGGCAAGGTTGCTACCATCAACTGCGCTGTCGGTGATCCGGTTGAGGCAGGAACCCTCCTGGCGACGATTGACTGACGCCGATTTTATGATTAGCGCGCATTTTCGATCCGGCGCGCGGAAACTATCCGGCAATCTGCCGGTGGTTCAATTCCAGGAGGCCTTTTTATGACATATATTTTTGATACGCTGGATAATCTGATCCATCAGACTGCGTTTTTAAGTCTGACATGGGGCAATTACCTGATGATCCTCGTTGCGTTTGTCTTTCTATATCTGGCAATCGCCAAGGACTTCGAGCCCCTTCTCCTTGTCCCGATCGCGTTCGGCATGCTGCTCGTCAATATTTATCCCGATATCATGGCGAGACCTGCGAACGGATCTCCGGGCGGACTTCTGTACTACTTTTTTACCCTCGATGAATGGGCGATCCTGCCGTCCCTGATCTTTATGGGCGTCGGCGCGATGACGGATTTCGGACCCCTGATCGCGAATCCCATGAGTTTCCTCCTGGGTGCGGCTGCACAGTTCGGTATCTTCAGTGCCTATTTCGGCGCGATCGCGCTGGGCTTTAACGGCAAGGCGGCTGCCGCCATCTCCATCATCGGCGGAGCTGACGGCCCGACCTCCATATTCCTTTGTTCCAAGCTGGGGCAGACGGAGCTCCTGGGTCCGATCGCCGTGGCAGCCTATTCGTATATGTCCCTCGTCCCGATCATCCAGCCTCCCATTATGAAGGCTCTGACGACGGATAAGGAACGGAAGATCAAAATGGAACAGCTGCGTCCTGTCTCGAAGCTGGAGAGGATCCTGTTCCCCATCGTCGTCACAGTCGTTGTCTGCATGATCCTGCCCACTACGGCTCCGCTCGTCGGCATGCTGATGCTGGGCAATCTCTTCCGCGAGTGCGGAGTCACCCGCCAGCTGACAGAGACGGCATCCAATGCCATGATGTATATCGTCGTCATTTTCCTGGGTACTTCCGTCGGCGCAACCACCAGCGCGGAGGCATTTTTGAACGTAACGACGCTCAAGATCGTCGCCCTGGGCCTGATCGCCTTCTCTTTCGGAACGGCGGCAGGGTGCCTTTTCGGCAAACTCATGTGTATCGTGACAGGCGGCAAGGTCAATCCGCTGATCGGATCCGCGGGCGTCTCCGCCGTACCGATGGCGGCGCGTGTCTCGCAGAAGGTGGGTTCGGAGTATGATCCCACCAACTTCCTGCTCATGCACGCCATGGGACCTAATGTCGCGGGTGTCATCGGAACCGCTGTCGTTGCCGGTGTATTCATGGCCGTGTTCGGCATAGTGTAAGGTACTGTTACTTTGGGAACTGCTGCCGGACAGCTTCCGATGATCCAGAGCATCTCCCGGAAGCTGCCTGAGAACAGGTCCCCAGATGAGGAGAATAAAAGAACATGTCTGATAATACAGTGAATAAAACCCTCAAACCGGTGAAGATCAACGAGACGGTCCTCAGGGACGCCCACCAGTCCCTGATCGCGACCCGCATGCCCACAGAGATCATGCTCCCCATTGTCGATAAGATGGACAAGATTGGTTATAATGCCATCGAGTGCTGGGGAGGCGCTACATTTGACGCCTGCCTGCGCTTCCTGAAGGAGGATCCCTGGGACAGGCTCCGCAAACTCCGCGCGGGCTTTAAGAATACGAAACTCCAGATGCTGCTCCGCGGCCAGAACCTTTTGGGCTACAGCCACTATTCGGATGACGTAGTGGAATACTTCGTACAGAAATCCATCGCGAACGGCATCGACATCATCCGTATCTTTGACTGCCTCAATGACCTGCGCAATCTGGATACGAGTGTCCGCGCGACAAAAAAAGAGGGGGGGCATGCCCAGATCGCTCTGTCCTATACGATCGGTTCCGCCTATGATGAGAATTACTGGATGAATATCGCGAAGGAGATCGAGAACATGGGTGCAGATTCTATCTGCATCAAGGATATGGCTGGTCTTCTCGTTCCCTACGAGGCGGAGAAGCTCGTCCGCGCCTTAAAGTCCGCGACGAATCTGCCTATCGACCTGCACACCCATTACACATCGGGCTGCGCTTCGATGACCTGCATGAAGGCTGCGGAAGCAGGCGTCGATATCATCGACTGCGCGATCAGCCCCTTCGCTCTGGGTACATCCCAGCCCGCGACCGAGGTCATGGTAGGTGCCTTCCAGGGTACGCCCTATGACACTGGTCTTGACCAGGCCGCCCTCAAGGAGATCGCGGATTACTTCACACCCTACCGCGAAGAATGCCTGGAGAACGGACTGCTCAGCACCAAGGTGCTCGGTGTCAATATCCGCACGCTCCTGTATCAGGTTCCCGGCGGCATGCTGTCCAATATGGTCAGCCAGCTGGCAGAGCAGGGCGCAGGCGACCGTCTCACAGAGGTTCTCGAGGAAGTGCCCCGTGTCCGCGAAGAGCTCGGACAGCCTCCGCTTGTCACTCCTTCCTCTCAGATCGTCGGCACTCAGGCGGTCATGAATGTCCTGATGGGCGAGCGCTACAAGGTATCCTCTGCCCAGACCAAAGACCTTGTAAGCGGACGCTACGGCCGCACGACCCTGCCGATCAGTGAGGAGATCCGCAAAAAGATCATCGGAGATGAAAAGCCCATTACCTGCCGTCCCGCCGATCTGATCCCTCCGCAGCTTCCCAAATTCGAGGAGGAGTGCGCCCAGTGGAAGCAGCAGGAAGAGGACGTGCTGTCCTATGCCCTGTTCCCCCAGGTCGCCGTTGATTTCTTTAAATACCGCCTCGCTCAGCAGAGCGGTGTAGACCTGACAAAAGCAGACGTGAAAAACGGAGCTTATCCCGCCTGATCCCTTGTTTGACCGGTCGTTCGATAATCTCTAATATCATAACTTCTAAGTTCATAATATCTAATATCCATGAGCCGGAGAGAAACAGCCGCGGCGCCCGTCCTTTTGAGGACGGGCGCTGCGGCCTGCGAGACCCCGTTACAGATCGCTTTACGTCTGGGGGGCCGCCGTTCCACTTGGGTTTTTGCGCTGAAACCACGCAAAAACGTCTGTTATCTCGAGTTTCGAAACAGTCTTAAGTGTAACGAAATATATTCTCCGGCTCATATTTTTCTACTCAATTTCTTTATTATCTGGTATCATAGAAATAGCTGTTTTTACTTGAAGACCGCTCAGGCAGATACAGGGACGCGGCTGTCCGCCCATCAGCAGCAGTGCCGCTTTCTTTTTTGCAGGCTACTATAGACCCCGGGTCAGGCACCAGAGGTGATTTTTAAAGATTATGAGACGAAATGTAGTAAACTCTATTTTAGATCACGACAGGCAAAAGCCATTCGATGAGATCTCGGGCTTCAGTGTCCGACCGGGCAATTGTCTGCTCAATGGTGCGACAAAGATGAATGACGGGGTAAATTTCACGATTTATTCCCGGTATGCCACTTCCTGTGAACTGTTGCTTTTCCGCCGCAAGGCGGATATGCCGTATGCGATCATCCGTATTCCCGAGCGTTACCGCACCGGCGGGATCTATTCTATTTTTATCTATTCTCTGAAGATCGAAGAGTTTGAATACTGCTATAGATTCAACGGGCCTTATGACCCGTCCAGAGGTCTGCTTTTTGACCGCAAAAAGCTGATCCTTGATCCCTATGCCAGGGCGGTGACCGGGCAGCGCGCCTGGGGCGCGGCTAAATCGTCGGGCGCTTATCATGCCAGGGTCGTCAGGGACAGTTTTGTATGGAGAAAGGCCGATTTTCCCCGCACTAAGATGGAGGACACC
This sequence comes from Sarcina sp. DSM 11001, assembly GCF_900101015.1. GTDB lineage: Bacteria > Bacillota > Clostridia > Lachnospirales > Lachnospiraceae > CAG-791. Next base: position 116,178 of record NZ_FNFZ01000011.1, read on the forward strand.
ATCATTTATGAGATGCATGTGCGCGGCTTTACAAGGCATAAATCCTCTAAGGTCAAATATCCCGGTACTTTCGCGGGGATCATTGAAAAGATCCCTTATCTCAAGAAGCTTGGAATCACGGCGGTCGAGCTGATGCCCGTCTTTGAATTTGACGAGACGATCAACACCAGGACCCACAACGGCAAGAGGCTGTTGGAATACTGGGGCTATAATACAGTTTCTTTCTTTGCACCCAACACGGCCTACTCGGCCTCACTGGAGTACAATGAGGAAGGAACCGAGCTCAAGGAGCTCATCCAGCTGCTCAAGGACAACAAGATCGAGGTCTATCTGGACGTCGTCTTTAACCACACCGCGGAGGGAGACAAGAACGGGCCCTTTATGTGTTTCAAGGGCCTTGACAACAGTGTCTACTACATGCTCACGCCTGGAGGGGAGTACTACAATTTCAGCGGATGCGGCAATACCTTTAACTGCAACCATCCGGTCGTGGTCCGCTATATCATGGACTGTCTCCGCTACTGGGTGACGCAGTATCATGTCGACGGCTTCCGTTTTGATCTGGCCAGTATCCTGGGCAGGAACCGAAAGGGTATCCCGGTCGGGGATCCGCCCCTGCTCAGGGCTATCTCGGAGGACCCTGTCCTTGCGGAGACCAAGCTCATCGCGGAGCCCTGGGACGCGGGCGGCATGTACCAGGTCGGCAGCTTCCCGGCTTATGGCCGGTGGGCGGAGTGGAACGGCCGCTACAGAGATGCGCTCCGCGACTATCTCAAGGGCAATTTCTGGAACGCGGAGGAGACCGCGGACAGGATCATGGGCTCGCCCGACCTGTATAAGCACGGTTACAACGGCTTCCGCTCCTCCATCAATTTCATCACCTGCCACGACGGCTTCACACTTCACGACCTGTTTGCCTACAACCACAAACACAACGAAGCAAACGGCTGGAACAATGTGGACGGCGCTAATGACAACCGCAGCTGGAACTGCGGGGTCGAGGGTCCTACGGACGATCCCGTGATCCGGGCCCTCCGCCTTAAAATGATGCGCAATGCCATCACAGTCCTGATGTGCAGCCGGGGGACTCCCATGATCTATGCGGGGGATGAATTCGGGAATACCCAGCACGGCAATAACAACAGCTACTGTCAGGACAATGAGGTCTCCTGGCTCAACTGGGATTATCTGCGCCTCAATAAGGACTTCTTCAATTTTTACCGGAACGTGATCGCCTTCCGCAAAAAGCACCCCGTCATCAGCAGGCCGCTTCAGCCCGCCCACTGCGGACTTCCGGACTGTATCGCCTGCGGCGCGAACCCCGATGACCACGTGATCGGCCGGGCGAACAAGGTACTGGGGATCCTCTTTGCGGGACATGAAGAGGGGGCTGTCGGTGATGATGTCGTCTACATGGCCATCAATGCCTACTGGGAGCCGGTCGAGATCAGGCTTCCCGCTCTCCGCGCAGGCCTGTCCTGGGGGATCAACATCAATACGGATGCGGGGGACAATGTTTTTTATCACAAAAACGCGGAATTCCTCAAGAGCCCCCTGTTTCTGCTCAAGGAGAGGAGCGTGGCCGTATTCACCCTGTTCCACCAGTAACATTCAAGACTCGTGAGCGAGTCTTGCGCGCCGAAGAATATATCAACTGCAATAACTCCGGAGGAAAATATGAGCGGTACAAAAATACTGATCGTAGATGATGAGCAGAGAATGCGCAAACTCGTGCGGGACTACCTGATCCGGGAAGGGTACAGTGTCCTGGAGGCTGCGGACGGACGCAGCGCGCTGGACCAGTTTTATAATGATGGAAATATCTCCCTGATCATCCTGGATGTCATGATGCCTGAGATGGATGGCTGGCAGGTCTGTGCCGAGATCAGAAAGACTTCAAAGGTCCCGATCATCATGCTCACGGCAAAAAGCGATGAGCGCGATGAACTCAGGGGATTTGACCTGGGAGTTGACGAATATGTGACGAAGCCCTTCAGCCCGCGCACCCTTTCCGCCCGCGTCGGCGCGATTCTGCGCAGGACCATGGGAACGGCTGCCCAGAAGCATCTGGAGGCGGGCGGCATAGAGATCGACAAGGCGGCCCACATCGTGACCATCGACAAAAAGCCTGTGGAGCTGAGCTTTAAAGAGTTTGAGCTCCTGCAGTATTTCATGGAAAACAACGGGATCGCCCTATCGCGCGAACGCATCCTGAACAGTGTCTGGAATTATGACTATTACGGAGATGCGCGCACGATCGACACACACGTCAAAAAGCTGCGCAGCAAGCTGGGGGACAAGGCTTCCCTGATCAAGACAGTGTGGGGGATCGGCTATAAATTTGAGGCATGAAGGTTATAGTACACGCCCCCGACAGGGTGTGTACTGTAAGGCATGAAGACCTGCCGGACCATTGCAGGCAGGGCTGGGAGTACAGAACTGAGAAACTGCCGTCGGAGGACGGACCAGGAGGCGGAAATTGAAAGAGCAGCGGGAGAATAAACAAAAGCGGGGAATGATGGTCTCCGTCCGTGCCCTTTTCGGCATTCTTTTCTTTCTGCTGATGATCGGAACGATCCTTCTGAGCTGTCTCTTTAACTCCATGTTCCTGGAAAGATATTATGTCTCTGACAGAAAAAACGCCCTGATCCGCGTCTATACCGATCTCCAGAATGCTTCGGTCAAGGATCTTCTCCAGTCGGATGATTTCGATATCTCGCTGCGGCAGTCCCTCAGACAGGGAAATGTCAGCCTCCTGGTGATGGATTCCGGGACCAGGAAGGTCAAGGTCTGGTCCGCGGACGAATCTGTGATGGAAGACCGCCTTTATGCCAATATTTTCGGCATTACTCCTGTCATGGAAGAAAAGGAGCAGGAGAAGGAGACCGGTGGAAACAGAGGCAGGAGGGAAAACGGGGAAAACGAAGAGCAGGGGCAGTATGAAGAGGACGGTTATATTTCTAATTATGTCATCGTCCGGATCCTGGAGCAGGAACAGCCCTATACGATCAATGTGGTCCTGGACCGCCGGGGAGGGACGAGGAGTCTCGAAATGTGGGGGCCGCTCGGTGAGAGCAGCTTCTTTTTACTGCGCTCCCCTCTGGAGGATATCCGCAGCAGCGCCGCAGCCGCCAACCGTTTCTTTGGCTATGTGGGTGTGGGGCTGGCCGTGGCGGGTGCCATCCTCGCCTGGTGGCTCTCCAGGCTGATCACAGCGCCGATCCGGCAGCTGACCGAGATCTCCGACAGGATGAAGAGCCTGGATTTCAGTGCCAAATATGAGGGCAGGGGACGGACGGAGCTCGACCTTCTGGGACGGAATATGAACGAGGTCTCCCAGAAGCTCGAGGAGACGATCTCCGCCCTGCGGACGGCCAACAACGACCTCAGACGGGATCTGGACCGCCGCAACCGGGAGGAGGAGATGCGCCGGGAGTTTCTCTCCAATGTCACGCATGAACTCAAGACCCCGATCGCCCTGGTCCGCGGCTACGCAGAGGGGCTCCAGGACGGCATAGCGGACGATCCTGAAAACCGCGCCTTCTATCTGGAGACGATCGTTGAGGAGTCCGACAGGATGAACAACATCGTCCAAAAGGTCCTGCAGCTCAACCAGCTGGAATTCGGGGACGGAAGTGTCTCCATGGAACGGTTTGACATCACGGCGCTGATCAGCAACTATCTGGAGAACGCGTCCATCCTGGCGCAGAAAAACGGCCTGACTGTGCAGTTTGAACAAAAGGATCCCCTGTTTGTCTGGGGCGATCCCTTCCTGATCCAGGAGGTTTTTCAGAACTATTACAGCAATGCCCTGAACCACGCGGACGGAGAAAAAGTCATCGATATCCGCTGTGAACCCGCAGGGGATCTTGTCCGGGTGACAGTCTTTAATACGGGGAACCCCATTCCGGAGAAATCCCTGCCCCATATCTGGGAGAAATTCTACAAAGTGGACAAGGCCAGGACCAGGGCTTACGGCGGCTCCGGCGTCGGGCTTTCCATTGTAAAGGCGATCATGGACCTCCACCACAGGGACTATGGCGTCGAAAATTACGAGAACGGCGTCGCTTTCTGGTTTGAACTGGACCGGAGCGGCGACAAGGGCAGTTCCTGAAGCCTTGGGAGGTGAACATGACAGCGATCATTGATTATGATGCGGGCAATATACGGAGCGTGGAGAATGCGGTCCGTTATCTGGGCCATGAGGCGGTCGTGACCGCCGACAGCAGCCGGATCCTGTCGGCAGACCATGTCATCCTGCCGGGCGTGGGCGCCTTTGGAGACGCCATGGAAAAGCTCCGGTCAGCCGGACTGGAGGATACCATCCGTCAGGCGGTGAAGGCCGGAATCCCTTTTCTGGGGATCTGCCTGGGGCTCCAGCTTCTGTTTGAGGAGAGCGAGGAGAGTCCCGGCGTGAAGGGCTTATGCCTGCTGCCGGGCAGGATACGCCGGATCCCCGAAGGAGACGGCCGCAAGGTCCCCCAGATCGGCTGGAATGACCTCAGTTTTCCCCGTGAAAGCCGGCTTTTCCGGGGGATCCCGGAGGGCAGCTACGTCTATTTTGTCCACTCCTATTATCTGGAGGCGGCTGATCCGGCTGATGTTGCAGCCAGGACCGAATACGGCGTCCGCATCGACGCGGCCGTCGAGAAGGGCAATCTCTTTGCCTGCCAGTTCCATCCGGAAAAGAGCGAGCGCACAGGGATGCGGATCCTGGAGAATTTCCTGAATCTGTGACAAGGTCATCTGACAACAGAAGCGGAGGCAATCCTATGCTGACAAAAAGAATCATTCCCTGCCTGGACGTAAACCGCGGCAGAGTCGTAAAGGGCGTTAATTTCGTTTCCCTGAGGGACGCGGGCGACCCGGTCGAAGCAGGCGAAGCCTATTCCAGAGCCGGCGCCGATGAACTGGTCTTTCTGGACATAACGGCTACGAGTGATGCCCGCGCCACCGTCGCGGACATGGTGCGCAGAGTGGCGGAGAGGGTCTTCATTCCTTTTACTGTCGGGGGAGGGATCCGGACGACCGGGGACATGCGGGCCATCCTGAGAGAAGGCGCGGACAAGATCTCGATCAATTCCGCAGCGATCAACCGTCCGGAACTCATCGCCGAAGGAGCCGAGAGATTCGGCAGCCAGTGCATCGTAGTTGCCATCGATGCCCGCCGCAGACCTTCCGGGGAAGGCTGGACCATCTACAGGAGCGGCGGACGGATCGACACAGGGATCGATGCCGTAGAATGGGCAGTGCAGGCCGAAAAGCTGGGTGCCGGCGAGATCCTTCTCACCAGCATGGATGGAGACGGGACAAAGAACGGATATGACCTGGAACTCACCCGGGCGATCTCGGATGCTGTCCGCATACCCGTCATAGCTTCGGGCGGAGCAGGAACTCTGGAACATTTCTATGATGCCCTGACGGCTGGCGGAGCTGACGCGGCGCTGGCGGCTTCCCTCTTCCACTTCAAGGAACTGGAGATCCGTGAGGTCAAGGAATACCTGCACGCAAGAGGGATCCCGGTCAGGCTGTGATCTTAGACCCGGGTCTTACGGAGCCAGCCGGGGAACCAGGTGCTGCCCGTTTAGAAAGGATTTTTATTATTATGTCCGGTTTTATGGATTTTTGGAGAAACAGAAGCAGACTTTTTTTCAAAAATGGTGAGACAGAATCCGATGGAGAGACAAAAATGAAAGCAGAGGGCATGAAAACAGAAGAGTTCAAGACAGAAGACATTATAGCGGAAAAAGCAGCGGCAGAAGAAGCAGCAGAAGAAACAGCAATAGAAAAACCAGCGGCAGAAGAAACAGCGGCAAAAGAAACAGCGGCAGAAGAAGCAGCGGCAGAAGAAACAGCGGCAAAAGAAACAGCGGCAAAAGAAACAGCAATAGAAAAAGCAGCGACAGAAGTAAAAACCGCAGAAAACAGCAGCGCGCAGCAGGCAGGAGCGGAAAAGGAACCGGAGAATGCAGCCTCCGCATCCGGACAGGATCAGATCCCGGATCCGGAAGAGGTCTTTAAACATTTTTATGCCATCTCCGCGATCCCGCACGGTTCATTTTTCACAAAGGAACTGAGTGATTATCTGGAAAACTTCGCGTCGGAGAACGGGCTGGCCTGCATGAGGGACGAGGCCGGAAATCTGATCATTTCCAGGCCGGGTTCCAAGGGATATGAGAATGCCGAGCCGCTGGCCCTCCAGGGTCATATCGATATGGTCCTTGAAAAAGAAGCTTCCAATTCCATTAACATGGAAAAAGAACCCATTACCCTGATCAAGGACGGGGACTGGCTGCGGGCTGACCGGACAACGCTGGGCGGCGATGACGGGATCGCTGTCGCCATGATGATGGCCCTTCTGACGGATAAAACCATTGAGTGCCCTCCCCTCGAATGCATTTTTACTGTTGATGAAGAGGTGGGACTCAGGGGCGCCTATGCTCTGGACCTCAGCGGGCTCAAAAGCCGCAGGATGATCAACCTGGATTCGGAAGAGGAAGGTGTCATCACCTCTGCCTGTGCGGGAGGGGTCCAGATGATCTGCACTCTGCCCGGCATCAGACGGGAGAAAAAGGGAAAACCCATGGAGATCACGATCAGCGGCCTGCTCGGCGGTCATTCAGGAGAGATGATCGGCAAAGGAAGAGCTAACGCGGACCGTCTCCTGGCCCGTCTTCTTTACAGGCTTGACAAAGAGGCAAAATATTACCTGATCAGCTTCAACGGCGGAAAAAAGGACAACGCGATCCCCAGGGAGGCGAAGGCAGAGATCCTTTTTGCCGGAAATTATTCCAAAAAAAATATTCGTGAGACTGTCAGGAATTTTGCAAATGATATCGCGAAGGAATACAGTGTGACAGATCCTGATATCGAGATCACGACGCGGTGGATGGATAAGGACGGAGAAAAAGAAGATAAATATATTGTTTTCAGACGCAAGGACACCAGGCGTATGGTGCGGTTCCTCATGGCCCTGCCCAATGGAGTGATCCGGTTTTCTCCCCTCTTCAAGGATATCCCCCGGACCTCCCTCAATCTCGGGATCGTCAAGACCATGGCGGACGGTATGTATACGGACTCCCTGCTCCGGAGCAGTCTGGACTCCCAGAAACAGATGCTGGTGAACCGTATCCTGTGCATCGCGGAGGAGTTCGGCATCGACGCAAAAACAGATGGCTCCTATCCCGCCTGGGAACTGGTCGAGAAATCCCAATTCAGAGAGATGGCGGCAGAGGTCTACCGCCGTGTGACCGGAAAGGAAGCAAAGGTCCAGGTGACCCATGGAGGCCTTGAGTGCGGCATTCTGGCGGCAAAGGTCCCCGGACTCGAATGTATTTCGATCGGGCCTGACATGGAAGAGATCCACACTCCTGCCGAACGGCTGAGCATTCCCTCCTGTCAGAGAACCTGGGAATATGTCAAAGAGCTCGTTGCCGCCTGCGCGAAGGCCTGATGATAAGGCAGTAGACTGAAAACCCCAAATCGCACGGTAAGATGGGAAAGGAATGAGAGGATATGGCAGCGATCACCGGGGACTGGCTGGAGGCCCTCCGGCCGGAGTTCTCAAAACCATATTACAGGGACCTGTTCGCCTTTGTGCAGCAGGAATACAGGACCAGGACGATCTATCCGCCTGCACAGGATCTCTTTAACGCCCTTCACGAGACACCGCTTGGAAGCGTGCGGGCAGTGATCCTGGGCCAGGATCCCTACCACGGAGAGGGCCAGGCCCACGGAATGTGCTTTTCCGTCCGTCCCGGCTGTCCGCCTCCTCCCTCCCTGATCAATATTTTCAGGGAGCTTCACGATGACCTGGGATGCTTCGAACCCGATAACGGCTACCTGATCAAATGGGCGCGCCAGGGAGTGCTGCTCCTCAATACGGTCCTGACTGTCCGCGCCCATCAGGCCAATTCCCACCGGGGCCGCGGATGGGAGCAGTTCACGGACGCGATCCTCAGGGCGGTGGACGCCCAGGACCGGCCGATCGTCTATATGCTCTGGGGGACGCCTGCCCAGACCAAGGCAGCCATGCTGGGAAATCCCCGGCACCTCATCCTCAGGGCTCCCCACCCCAGCCCCCTGTCCGCCTACCGCGGGTTTTTCGGCTGCAGGCACTTCAGCAGATGCAATGCCTTTCTGGAGAAAAACGGAGTGCCGCCCATAGACTGGCAGATTGAAAACCTGGGACAGGTTTAGCTCACATTTGTTAAGAAATACCGGTCAGATGAGTCACTGACCACAAAAGCCGGTGCTGCTTAAATCAAACAGGCCAGGCAGATAAAGCAGCAGAGACCCTGGTCCGATGAAGTACTGATCACCAGGCCTGAGAAAACCAAGAAATGAGAGGAATCAATATGAATAAAATCCCCTATGTAACCAGGGAAAAAGCCGAAGAGATCGCCGCGCAGTATCCCACCCCCTTTTATCTCTATGATGAGAAAGGAATCCGGGAGAACGCGAAGGCTGTAAAAGAGGCCTTTGCCTGGAACCCCGGCTTTCGGGAATACTTTGCCGTCAAGGCGACGCCCAATCCCTATATCATGGATATATTCCGCGATTACGGCTTCGGCTTTGACTGCTCTTCAATGACGGAGCTGATGCTGTCGAATGCCGTGGGGGCCTCGGGACATGAGATCATGTTTTCCTCCAACGACACTCCCGCTCAGGAGTACGCCTTTGCGGCGAAGCTGGGCGCCATCATCAATCTCGATGACATCACCCACATCCCCTTCCTTGAAAAGATCCTGGACGGGAAGTTCCCGGAGACCATGTCCCTGCGCTACAATCCCGGCGGCGTCTTCCAGATGAGCAACGGGATCATGGACAATCCCGGCGATTCCAAATATGGCTTTACCAAGGCTCAGCTCTTCGAAGGCTACCGGATCCTCAGGGACAAGGGAGTGAAGCACTTCGGCCTGCACGCTTTCCTCGCCAGCAATACGGTCTCCAATGACTATTACCCGGAACTGGCCGGAAGACTTTTCAGCCTGGCGGCAGAGGCACAGCGGGAACTCGGCATCCACTTTGCCTTCATCAATCTCTCCGGCGGCGTAGGAGTCCCCTACCGCAAGAGCGAGGTCCCCAATGATATTCGTGTGATCGGAGAGGGAGTGCGGGAAAAATACGAGCGCATCCTCGTCCCCGCGGGAATGGGAGATGTCGCGATCTATACCGAGATGGGACGCTTCATGCTCGCCCCCTACGGTGCTCTCGTGACCAGGGCGATCCACTCCAAGCATATTTACAAGGAATATATCGGCGTCGACGCCTGCGCGGCCAACCTCATGCGCCCCGCCATGTACGGCGCCTATCACCATATCACTGTCCTGGGCAAAGAGAACGAGATCTGCGATCACACCTATGACGTGGTCGGGTCCCTCTGCGAAAACAACGACAAATTCGCCATTGACAGGGAGCTTCCCCGGATCGACCAGGGAGACCTGCTCTTTATCCATGATGCCGGTGCCCACGGCTTTGCCATGGGCTACAATTACAACGGCCGCCTGTGGAGCGCCGAGCTTCTCCTCAAGGAGGACGGCTCTGTCCAGCAGATCCGCCGCGCTCAGGAGCCCAGGGATTATTTCGCCACCTTTGACCAGACCCCTTACTATGCGAAGATGTTCCCGGAAGGGTAAAAGTATTCCTGAAGGTCGACAGACAAATAAACAATGGAAGGCCTGGATTATCTAAAAAGCCCCGGCGGGTCAGGACCCGCGGGGCTTTTTAACAGTCCGGACAGTTTTGAATCCGGGCAACATTCCGATTAGGATTCTCGTACGACATTTTATTCTTCATCACGGAATTGTACCCACGATGAAGCGAGTTTCCCTTTTTGTGCGTGTATCCCTTATCTGAAGACACGGGTATTACGCGATGAAGAATAAATGATTGAGAGATCTTCACTGGCCTTTGCAGATGCCAAAAGCAGTAGAGCTGTAAAAAATGAAAGGACAGAACAGCGAATTATGAAGGGTACGATTGAACTTGAGACCGGCCGCCTGCGTCTGCGCAGGTACCGGCCGGAAGATGCGGCACTGCTTTATCATTATTTGGGAACTGATGAGAAGATGTATGAATTTTCCGGATGGAATCCCTATGCGACCCCGGAAATGGCGGAGTCCTCTGTGCGCGGATTCATCGATTCCTACGAAAACCCCTCATTTCACGGTTGGGCAATCGAATTAAAAGAAAATTCCTCATTCATATTTGCCGGCACGGTCGGCGCCTACGACTATGATCCGGATGCCGGTACGATCGAGGTAGGCCTCAGCGTCCGCCGCGATCTGTGGGGCAGAGGAATCGCGGGAGAGTCCCTGCGGGCGGTCTTTCATTATCTGACCCGCGTGGAAAAGATCCCCTGTGTCAGGGCCTGGTGCGCAGCCCCCAATACAGGGTCCAAAAAGGCCATGGAGAAGGCAGGCATGTATCAGACCTCTGTGGAGAAGGCAGGCCTCAGGGTCGGCGGGGCAGTCTACGACAAGTTCAATTATGAATATACGGGAAAAAATGATGGAGAAAAGGCAGCGGGTAAAAGTGCTTCTGATGCCGCAGATCTGACCTTCCGCATGGAGGGCGGCACCTTCAATTACCGGGTCGGGGCTATCATCATCCACAAGGGGAAGATCCTGCTGATGCACAACGACGAGGAGCCCTATTACTATACGGTAGGCGGGAGAGTACACTTTAACGAAACGACAGAAGAGACTGTAGTCCGTGAGGTCAAAGAGGAGATCGGTGTGGATCTGGAGATCGACCGCTTCCTCTTTTTCCAAGAACAGTTTTTTGACGGGAAGGTCACCGGAACACATATCCATGAGCTTGGCGTCTACTACCTCATGAAGGACAGTCCTGCCCTGGATCATCTCGAGTGCAGGTCCGTCACAGCCCGCGGCGCCGCGGAGGAGCTTCTCTGGGTCCCTATCGAGGAAACCGGAGAGTATTACATCGTTCCCGAGTCCATCGCGGCCAGGCTTCGGAGCCTTCCCTCTCACCCGGAGCACATTATCGAAATCGACGAGCGGTGAGAGAGCGCTGACCGCTCCTGGTCCACCCCTCAACGGCGAACCTCCGGTGATACACACTGTTCCGGCCGGCAGTGCAGGGCAGCTGCCAGGCAGCTGACGGTCTCCCAGGCCGCTCTGCGAATGTCTTTCTTGCGCTGCTCATACTGCTGGATAGTCCGGACCGGGACGCCGGAGGCCTCCGCCAGATCCCGCTGGCTCATCCCTGCCTGTTCCCGCAGGCGCTTTAATCCGATACTTCCTTCATAGGCCGAGAGGCGGCGCAGCCGGTCGATCTCATCAGCAGAATGCTGCAGATCCATCTCATGATACTTCCGGTACATATTAGCGACTGATGAACAGGAAACTTCCTCAAATAAGTCCCGGAAGCTGCAACCGGTATTCCACTGATACCATGCCAGCGTATAACCGGTCCAAAAAGCATCTGACCGGTCTTCATAGGGAGCGGGGTCTTTCGTGCAGCCCTGCCCTGTCACACGGCGCAGAACCTCGTCCGCCAGTTCTGTTCCGGACATACCTGCCACATAGCGTGGATTCCCCCTCCCGAACTGGTCCGCAACACCGGACTGCACAAACAGCCTGCAATAGGGATCGTATTCCATTCCCAGGTCATAAATGACATAGTGGAGCATGTGGGCAAAAACCTGCTGGGCATTTTCAATATATAATCCGCTGTATGCGTGTGTCATCCGGTCCAATCTCCTCATCCAGAATCCGGGGCATATAAAGCTGCCCCTTCCGCCATCCTTCCCGGTCCTGACGGAAATATCGCTGCCTTGCGGTACGGTCCCGCCTTTCTTTTTGGGGATACCACTCCGAGGCGTCCACCGGCTCGTAATCAAGAAAACGTATCTGACGGTAACTTTTTTCGCTCTTAAGAACAATTTGTTCTCCGAGCTTTCCCAGATACATGGCCTCTTCAAGCTGTTCAAGTGAGATCGTCCCGTTGAGGAAATCCGCAGCAAAGGAAAAATAACTGTCATCCGCCCGGTAACCGATGACGATATCTGCATCCTGATCAGGGATTCTGAAGCGGTCCAACAGGTAACGCTTCGCTTCTCTCCCAAGAAGGGAGGTGATTTGGAACCGTCGGTTTTCCAGCAGGATGGCAAGCCAGTGCAGGATGCTGTATTCACCCTTATTTAAATACAGAATATTCAGACCTGTCCGATCCAGCTCGTAATGGTTCAGGAAGCCGTCCCTGTTCTCGTCAACACTCCATTCTCTGGCAAGATCCGCACTTTCCGAGCAATAGAATCCGTTTCCGTAGTCATTATTGTTTTTACTCCCGCCGAAGCGGGGGCGTGTAATGATTTTTTCAGAACCGTGGTAGATGCTTAAAATGTTTTTTTCATCCATCATTGATTTGCTCCACTGTCCGGCAGTTTACTCACTGCGGTATTGAATCAGGTCCGGTGCGGCAAATCTGCGGAAAAGAAGCAGAAGACCTGCAGTACTATATCTATACTCCTAAAGGAGTATAGATATAGTAGCATTGATCCGGCCTGCTGTCAAACCGAACAGATCGGCTGACCGTTAATTTTATCTGGGGTGGACCCATCCTGCTCAAAAGATTCTTTTATGGAAGTAGGCAACTGCACAGTATATGGTTCAAAAATACATTAAATATGTTATAAAATATGAAAATATTTTAATATAAT
>NZ_FNFZ01000068.1 GCF_900101015.1 Sarcina sp. DSM 11001
CCTGAATTATTCACCGCTATGCGGTGATAGCGGCTAAAAGCCGCATAGTTGCTGTGTTTACTGCAATATTTGCTTTCACCTATAAAGTGAATAGAAAAAGAACCTGATTCTTGGTAAGATAAAGGTGCTCAAGCCAATAAAAAACCAAGAAGGAGGTTCCTGTGACTTATTCTAACACCATTTCGCTTGAAAGCAATAAGCAAATCAAAATCAATTTCAACGGTGGCGACCTTTCTTCAGATGCCGGGCTCCTGCTCATCAAGGAGTTTGCCTGCAAAATCGGACTTGTCAAACTGGTAAAAAAACTGTTCCACACAAATGACTCTGCCGTGTTCAGGCGGCATACGGATGCAGATAACCTCATGCAGATGATCTATCAGATCATTGCGGCATATTTCGAAGATGACTGCTCCGACGAGCTGACAAATGACCCTGTCCTTACTGCAGTCCTCGAAAAGGAAGCGCTGGCATCTCAGCCGACCTTGTCCCGGTTCTTTAACCGCATGGATGAAGATACCATTTCCCAGTTTGATGCTATCGATTCTAAAATGCGGGAGATCGTATACTCTATAAAGCATCCGGAACATATGCTGTTTGACCTTGATTCCACACTCCTCAACACCTACGGCAGGCAGGAAGGAGAAGGCTTCAACTACCATTACCAGGCACACGGATATCATCCGCTCCTCTGCTTTGACGGACTGACTGGAGATCTGCTGAAAGTGGAACTCCGTGACGGGACGCAGTACTGCAGCAAGGAATCTGACCTCTTTATGATCCCGCTGATGCAGGAATATCGAACGAAGTATCCGTCTCTTCCTCTCTACCTTCGCGGAGACAGCGGATTTGCCTCCCCTGCTCTATACGAAGCCTGTGAGGAAAACGATTGTAAATATGCCATACGGCTCAAAGACAATGCAACGCTGCGAAAACTGGCAGCGGGTGAAGACGAAGCCCTGTCCAGAGCAACAAAAGATAATCAGGTCGACTATGCCGTTGAATACGGGGAATTTCTGTACCAGGCCGGAAGCTGGTCACATCCGAGGAGAGTCGTCTTCAAGGTTGAAAAACCAGCAAACCAGTTTGTACACCTGTTTACCTTCGTCGTCACTACAATGGAAATGGAACCCTGGCAGGTGATCCGTTTCTATTGCGGCCGCGGCAAAATGGAGAACTTCATCAAAGAAGGAAAAAGCGGATTTGATTTTTCCTCTGTCAGCAACCATTCGAAAATCGTTAACGCAAACCGCCTTCGTGTCCATGCAATGGCATATAATCTCTTCAACTGGTTCAGACGTCTGGCACTGGCTGCGAATATGAGAAAGCAGACAGTTGATACCATCCGGCTGAAAATGCTGAAGGTTGCCGCCAAAGCTGTACATTCGGCGCGATACACGATTTTTAAACTTTGCAGCAGCTGTCCTTATAAAAAGGAATACTACCAAACACTTGCAAATATCAGGGGCTTGAAACCAGCAGCAGTATAGTGGCCGCCACTTCTGCATCCCTGATATGATGCAATAAGAAACATTGACAATCTCGCAGGAATCCCTTGATATTTGTAGGGGAAGTATGCCCTTTTTCAAGCGGTAGCTGGGATTCCTCAGAGATAACTGGTAAAAATCAGGCACCAGACACGGGGCATGGTCTTGCGTTGGTGTCCATGAATAATTCAGG
>NZ_FNFZ01000001.1:0-75051 GCF_900101015.1 Sarcina sp. DSM 11001
CGGTCTGTTCTCCGATAATTGCAAACCTGTACATGCACTACGTGCTGATATGGTGGTTCAAGGAGAGGATACAGCCATTACTGAAAGGATACAGCGGGCTCGTGGTGTACGCTGATGACTTTGTGGCGACATTCCAGCACAAGAATGAAGCGGAGTGGTTCTATGAGCAACTGAAACGTAGGATGGGAAACTTTGGACTGAGTCTTGAGGAAGAGAAGAGCCGTCTGATAGAGTTCGGGAGATTTGCGGAGCAGAACTGCGCGAAGAGAGGAACAAGACCGGAGACATTCTCCTTTCTCGGATTTACACACTACTGTTCCAAGAGCAGGAAGATACACTTGGCGAAAGCATCCTCAATGTTTATGCTGCGACAGGAGAAACATTCATTATTTTGATCGATGAATATGATGTGCTTGTAAGAGAAGAAGCCGCCGCTCCTCTGTTTGAAGAATATTTATCTTTATTAAACGGTCTGAAGCCATATCTGACAGGATCCGGCAGAATTTTGCCGGGACAAAAGATGCCGTAATATCAATGCTGGCAGGGGAAGGTGTAGAAGTGAATGTGACACGTTTTCTGAATACGATGTCTTCATTTCATACAAAGGATGATCTTTTCACCTTCCTGATCCATCTCGGATATCTCGCCTACGACATGAAGGACAGCACCTGCCGGATTCCGAACCGGGAAGTTCGCGGGGAGTGGTCTAATGCAATTGAGACGGAAGCCGAATACGCTGTAACATCAGATATTATCCAGTCCTCCAGACAGCTGTTGTCCGATACGCTGAACATGGATGAAGAAGCTGTAGTGTAGCAAGGGCGCTGGACATCTCTCACATACATGTAACAAGCAACAGGAGCTATAATAACGAGGACGCACTGCAGAGCGCTGTTTATCTTGCTTACATCTATGCCCTGAACCGCTATACTGTGATCAGGGAAATGACTTCCGGAAAAGGCTTTGCCGATGTCGTTCTTATCCCTTTTTATACTGGAGATCCGGCACTGATCATTGAACTGAAACGAAATGACAGTGCCGGGAGCGCACTTCGGCAGATAAGGGACAGGTAGTATTACGATTCTCTCAAGCATTATCAGGGCAATCTCCTGTTTGTCGGGATTTCCTACGATGAAAAGATGAAGACACACACTTGCCGGATTGAAAAATTTATAAAACAGTAAAAATACAGGTCAGGACGGAATTGTCACCCGATTATTTGGGATTCGTCAAAGAACAACCCTCAAATTACAAATGGAAAAAGCAGGTGTGAAAGCATCTGCTTTTTGCTATAATCAGAAAAGATTAAAGCGGATGTGATAACACCGGGAAGCTGGGAGCAGGGGGATATTGCTTGAAAACATTTAATACGACAGCGGTATGCATACCGGAAAAGCATTATATGGTCGATCTCTCCGAAAGAGTGACTGAGATCAAAAAACTTGTCGATTCCGGCAAGTATTTTACCATTAACCGCGCCAGACAGTACGGGAAGACAACAACGATTGATGCCCTCTGTCGAGTACTCCGGGGGCAGTATATTGTTATCAGTCTTGACTTCCAGGATATTGAGTACGGCAGTTTTATAAATGGCGGGGAGTTCTCTAAAGCTTTTGCCAGGATTTTGCTGGACGCCTCTGAGTTTGATGATCTGGTGCTGCCGGAGAATATCAAGGAGAAACTTCAGGCTTTAAATGAGAAAAAAACCACGGAAGTCAAAATGGATGATCTGTTCCGGGTTTTTCGAAGTTGGTTTAAAGAGGAAGAAAAATCGATCGTACTTATCATTGACGAGGTAGATACCGCCGCCAATAATCAGGTTTTTCTTGATTTTCTCGCGCAGCTTCGTTCTCTGTATCTTAAGAGGGAAAAGAATCCAAGAACAAAGACTTTTCAGTCTGTTATTCTGGCCGGAGTGACAGATGTGAAACATCTGAAAGGAAAGATCAGAGAGGAAGACCGGCATAAGGTCAACAGCCCTTGGAACATCGCGGCAGACTTTGATATTGATATGAGCCTCTCGGAGTCCGGCATCAAAGGTATGCTGGACGAATACGAAGCAGACCATCATTCCGGGATGAACATGGCAGCCATCGCGCAGCTTATTCGGGAATACACGAATGGATATCCTTTCCTGGTAAGCAGGATCTGCCAGCTGATTGATGAGCAGGTCAGCCGCAAACTCGGGATGGATGCCGCATGGTCCGGAATCGGCTTTGATGAAGCGATCAAACTTCTCCTGGCGGAAAACAATACACTGTTCCAATCATTGACAAAGAATCTGAACAACTGCCCTGAATTAAAAACCGCTATTCGCAGTATCCTGATGGAGGGAACAAAACTTGCATACAATGCCCAGCAGGATGAAATACTCCGGATGCAAATGTACGGACTGATCAGGAACGACCATAACACGGTTCGTGTGGCCAACAGAATCTTTGAGACGATGCTGTACAACCTCTTCCTGTCAGAAGAAGAACTGAAAAACAATGTTTTTTCCAGGGAAGGTGATTTGGCAAAGAATCTGTTTGTGCAGGATGGAAAACTCAATATGCGGCTGATCATGGAGCATTTCATTGCCACATTTACAGAGATTTTTGGACCACTGGAGGAAAGATTCAAGGAGAAAGACGGAAGAGAGCATTTCCTGCTCTATCTGAAGCCAATCATTAATGGCACAGGTAATTATTATATTGAAGCCCAAACCAGAGATCAGACCAGAACGGATGTTATTGTCGATTATCTGGGGCAGCAGTATATTATAGAACTGAAGATATGGCGCGGGCCGCGCTATAATGCCGAAGGAGAGAAACAGATCAGTGAGTATCTTGATTATTTCGGCCTTTCTACAGGTTATATGCTAAGCTTCAATTTCAACAAAAACAAGCAGCCGGGCGTTCACCCGGTACACATTGGAGAAAAGCTGCTGTATGAGGGGGTCGTTTGAACTAAGCCAGCCTTGTATGTCAGAATAATTGTCAGGAGAGACGGTGCGGGCGTATTTCCTGATGATTGTAGTGGGAGCAGAATATTACTCTTTATTTGTTAGAAAAATGAAAAGCCTTGCCGGAAGGTAGTTGACAATGACAGATGAGAACAAAAATATGGCTTTCCGTGAAGAAAAAAGTACTGTAAGACCTTTGGTATCAGTCTGTATTTCAGTCTATAATGGAGAAGACCACTTGAGAAAATGCCTTGATTCGGTCCTTTCTCAGGATATTAGTTCTATGGAAATCGTTCTTGTGAATGATGGATCTACAGACGGTACATCAGAGATCATGCATGAATACCAGAACAGATTTCCGGAAATCAGGATCATTGAGCAGGAAAACAGAGGGCTTGCACAGGGCAGATGGACGGGAGTAAAGAATTCCACTGGAAGTTACATCACCTTTCTGGATGCGGATGATTATCTTCTTGAAGGTGCTTATAAAACAATACTTCAGTTTATGGAGAACAATGAAGCTGATATTTACGAGTTTCAGACGATCCGGGAAGGTTATTATTCCAAATCGCCCTATTCCGGGATTATGGAGGCCGGACAAGTCCTGGCAGATTATTTTAACGGTGTAAAAATACCAGTGAACTACTGGCTCCGGTGGTTTAAACGTGAGCTGTTTTCAGAATCCGTTTTCCCTGTTGGCATTTCTCTCCATGAGGATGTATATGGTTTTCCCTGTCTTCTCAACAGAGCGGATACAATAGCATATATAGGGAAGCCCCTCCATGTCCATATAAAGACTCCTGTCTCTATAATGAATACCCTTTATGAGAAGAAAAACACCAGAGAATATTTTGAAAAACAGAAGATATTACTGCTGTCGATTCCACACATTGTTTCAAACATTGGGCAGAATGTGATCGACACAGAATATAAAGAATCATTCTCTCATTATATCACCCGAACATATCTGAAGATCGTTTTCATGGATGTTAAAGGTATTTCTTACAATGAGAAGCTGGATGCAATAATTGAAACGCTCGGGCTGAAGATGTCAAGGAGAGAACTGGAAAGGTACATCTCTCAGAATGTAGGGCAGCAATCCAGGCTTAACTGTGTCATCCACCTCTTGGGGCTGCATGAGGGTTACCGGCTGTATGATTTGAGAAAGAGGCTTTCTCACTCTCCACTGTGGGGATTGCGTAACAGGACAAGACGTTTATCCCGGAGAATGCGATATAAAGTGGATATGGTATCTCATCCTGAGCAGACAAAATGTTTCTGTCCATGTTGTGGCATGAAATTCCGTGAGTTTAAGGAGGGCCCCTTTTTAAACCGGCCGGATAGATATGATCCCAAAAGATATATAAACATTGATCAATCTGTCCTGTGCCCGTTTTGCGGTTCTATGCCAAGACACCGGATTCTTGCGGCCTGGTGTGAAAAACATACTGAACTCCTCCGATCATCGACGATTCTATACTTTGCTCCGGAACCAAATATGATGCTGTGGATGAAAAGAAACAGAGTAAAGTGCACCACAGCAGATCTGTTTCAAAAAGCGGATCTTACCCTGGATATTCAGAAGACAGGGCTGCCGGACGAATCCTATGATCTGATTATCGCGAACCATGTCCTGGAGCACGTGGATGATTTCAGAAAAGCCTTGAAAGAGATACACCGCATCCTGAGACCAGACGGCCTTTTCATCTGTTCCTTCCCGATGGACCCGAAAGTAGAAACTCTGGACGAAGATGAAGGCATTAAGACCGATGAGATGCGCCTTTCCCGTTACGGACAAAATGACCATAAGAGGCTTTTCGGTCTGAAGGCAGATCACCTGCTGGCTGATGCCGGTTTCTCTGTTACGGTGATTAAAGGCGAGGACTACCCTGATGAAATCCTGCCTGTTATTGGACCTGCAGACTATGATATGAATCGACTCTTCTGCTGCAGGAAATTCAGGATAGAATAGAAGTGAAAAGAATTGGAAATCTGGCTGGACAGCAAATAAAGACCAGGAAACTATCGCCAACATAGTCCTGATTTTGTGCTTTGCAGGGTGATGGGAGTATTTAGAATAGCACTGGCAATGGTTATTTTTAGTATTTGCCGCCAACTGCCTTCTATGTCCCCGGGTTCTATTCAACCGGTATTTTAAGAACGGAAAACTGAAGGAATACTGGCTGGATCACATTTCCTATTTGATGACTATGTTACTGACCGCAGGGACAAGCTGGCTGATCTGTGATTTAATACTGCCTTTGAGCATGTCCGAAACAAGAGGATGGACCGGCTTCGGGACGTTGGAGCCTGACACCGTTACACCAATGTGTCTGGAATATGAATAAAACATGAACGCGGTTAAAATTTATATAAATCCCGTCATATAATAAACTATGATTACTTTGGATGAGAACTTTGCATAAAAGTTCCACTAAAAGTTACATTTTTCCCCGTGTTACTTTAAAAACCCAGTAAATATGCGGGTTACTCGTATTGAAACGACGTATGAGCTCGTTGACTGAAAGAGAACTTTAATAAATAGACAGCATATGGTACCAGTGAAGATGTGCTTTTGCCATATTTCTGATGGTATTATGTCTGTCAAAAGAGGAAATCGATCAGGGGACTCAGAAAAGAGGGTTTCAGAGTTTTTCAAAGTAATTGCGGAGGCTGTACCCAAGGGGCAAATATGTGGACCAGGACTATTAAAACGTTAAGTTGATCATACGTTGGAGTGTTGAGGGCTCTATTTGATGGCTAAAAAGTTTGGGAATCGAGGGTCATGTGAATCGATTTTTATATCGATGAGCTTCAGCGGATAAAGTTTGACGATTTGCATTTAAAAGTGTACAATTATTTAAATTTTTTTTTATTTCTGATGTTTTAAGATGTATGTCTGAGTGTGATCGTTGATTTGGCGATAAAACGAAGAGTTAAATACGTGAGTATATGTTATCGCTCCACGATAACATAATTGAAGGACAGGTTAGTGCGATGCAGTTGAACGATTGGGCTATAAAGTTTTCGGGAGCAGAGTTTGATGGAAACACAGCCGAAAAACTAAAAACTTTTTTTAACAACATATGGAACAGTCCAGCAGAGTATAAAGTCCTCATGGCAAGAAGGATGTTCAATCTACATTTTGCTATGAAAAAAAGTATCCAGGCGGAGAATAATGAACAGTATTTGCAGAAAGGGATTATGTCTAATACTGCTTTTTTGTTATCCGGAAAGAATATCGTATATTATTACCTGCTAAGAGGGGAATTTCCGAGGATCCTCATATGCGATGATATACTTCTTCATGGAAGGAGTATCCTGAGGCTGATTAATTCTCTTGAAGGGATAGTTCTTTATTATTTATCCAAAACAGAAAGTCAGTTTGAGAAAGAGACTGTTCTTCATGAACTGAGAAAGTCGATTTTGATTTATGTGTTCGCCCAGAATGCGGAAGGAGTTCTGATTTCTTCAGACTACCAGCTGCTTGCGGCACAGCGTCTGTCGCTAAAGGAGCTGCGAAGCCTCTCTAAGGAGTTTTCTCACTATATTCAGAGATGCGGAGTAGCCAATACAAGTTATGTCCTTTCCATTACGTTGCCCATTGGCAGTTTATCCTGGGAGAAAGAAATGCCAACGGGTGCAGAAGGATCGTTTGCATATATGGGCTTTAGGCAGAAGTTGTTTGCGCGCTATGAGAGAGAGAGCATACTAGATACGATACGAATTCGATACTCCAGGGAAAGGTATCCGCAGAAAGAGATTTGTACGGGGCTAACTTTGTTTGGGGACATTCCTTTTGACAGTTTTGATTCATTATGTCGGGATTTGTCCGATTATTTGGGAACTTTTGCTGTCTATAAACGTATGACGGAGTTGCTGGCTCTGGAAACTGAAGAAAAGGAGCTGATACGTTCTCGTGGACAGCTTGTGACATTTTTATATTCTACCATTGCTCTCGCTGATTTTCTTAGGGAGAAGATGCACTTAGATGATAATGACCTGGTAAGGGTACTCCTGTCCAGTGACTATGAAAAGGTGGCAGCCAATTTCGCGGGAGGCGAGCGCTTCGTGTTTGAAATTGTTGCGTTGATTAATACCATAAGTCAGGATCATCAGTTTGTCAGGTGTTTAAAACAGATGCTTTCACGAGTCTCCATTGGGAGGCTGATTTTTAATCAGGAGAACAGTACAGTTTCTTTTCAGCCAATTGTTGAGGATGGTCACACAGATGACATGGAAGAGGATTCACTTTCCTTGCCGTATCGATATGTTCAGGATATATTCTACGATGTCGGAATGGATGGGGAGTATGATGCATATCAATGCAAGACAGGCAGAAAGATATTTGATAGCAGATCAACAGGGTATGATAACATTACTTTGGGAAAATATCTGCAATTGATCGAGAAATATGGGGTAAAGGATATTCCCGGCATAGGTTATATGTACGGATTGATGGATGAGGGACAGCTCACCTTGAATATTGAAGGTAATATGGAGGACTGTACGATTCGTACGATCTTGAAAGCGGGTGAACTGGCCACATATGTCCTGCCAATGCGTTATTCTGTCTTTATTCCGGCTTTTTCCATGCTTGAGCGAACATGTGGATTAAAAGAACCTTTTCTACAGGGGGAGATTAGTGGTTTTATCGATTATTTACAGGATCATTGCTTTGCGATAGATAATATACCAAAGAACCAAGACTTGAAATGCTTAAAGAACCTAAAGGAGGATAAACAGCGCCTTCTCCAGATTTATTCAATTGGTCAGAAGTTCTCCGACTGGGATTTATCCTTGAAACGACCGGAGCAGACAGAGGAAAACAGAGCGGTTTTTTATGAGGAATTATTAAAGTATGTAGAGGAGTCTTTACGTAGAGCTTATTATATATCTTGCATAAGGGATTATCTTGCATTCAAAAAGACGGGGAGACAGAACGATGAGCAATAATATCGTGCAGGTAAGTTTTATTCATGGACAGGAAATCGAAATAGTCATTGAAGACGTCGGCAGGTCTTTTGCAAAGCATGGCATAATGGAGCAGTGTTATCGGAAAGCACTTGATGCTTTGGGTGTATATATCAAACAGACTGGGCCTGTGCGAAGGAAACTGAACAAACCGGAGACAAGTGAATCACAAAAGAATAATATTCTCTATCGTTCACCGCAGAATATTTTTGCGTTTTCAGGAAGACGTGGTGCTGGAAAGACCAGCACCATGCTTTCTTTTACGGAATTCCTTTCTGATGCTGTTTCTGTGTCAAAAGAAGAATCTCTTTCTTCGGCCAGGTTTTTTGTGTTGAATCCAATAGATCCTACTGCCCTGGAGGAAAAGCAGAATATATTGAATACGGTTTTGGCTCGCATTCTATTTGCTACGGAAGAAGAGTGGAACAGTTGTATGGATTTTCACAGGATTCCAAAAGATCGGGAACAGGCGAAGAATGCTCTTCTTCAGAAAGCCAGTGCCTGTATGAGTGGAATTCGGGCTGTAAAGGGTGACGGAATTGTCAGTTCATTGGCGGAAATACAGAAGATCAGCGACAGCGCTGTACTCGAGCTGGATTTCTATGAACTTGTAGACATGGCTCTGGAATTTTGCTCCTCAGGCAAAGGCTCCGATTATAAGAAAAATAATCAATTTCTCGTTATACCGATTGATGATACTGATTGCCAGATTCAGAAAGCATATGATGTGCTGGAAGACATCCGTAGATATTTAACGATTCCCAATGTCATCATTTTGATGGCGACAGACCTCGAGATGCTGCGGATAGTGTTTACTCAACATTTTGCAGAAAAGTTTCGATTTGGGATGGAGCGGACATCTATTTCCAGTAATGTGGTGTATGAGACTGCAGGAAAGCATTTTTCCAAGCTGGTTCCTGTGAGGCACAGAATCTACCTTCCGGAATTTGAAGACTTCATCAAGCAATCGTTGGTTATTTTGCTTGGTTACTACGAGGATGAATCAGAAGATCTAGACCTGATTAGCGGGACAACAAAAGGTGAAAGAGAAAAACTACTGCCGGACAAATCATATACATGGGAGCTTCGAAAAAGTACCTGTCTGGATGTTAACTTTCAGGCAAAGATTCTTACGTATATTTTCAAAAAAACAGGAATATACTATGCAGAACATTCTGCATATATCAACCATATGATTCCGACCACTTTGCGGGGAATGGGTTATCTTCTAAATTTCTTGCATTCAATGGAAGAGATAAAAGATCTGGATGTTTCTGTCTTTAATAATAAGTTGAAGTGTGCGGATGAACTGGAAAAGCAGCTTCGTTCCTATGAGTACAATCTGAACCAGTTTGAAAAGTACTTTATTTCAGAATGGATTCCGACAAAACTGCCCATTGAAATGGTTGAGCTACTCAAAGGGATTGCTGAGCAAGTGCCGGAAAATATTGTGAACTATACACTGACAGAACTGCTTGCCAAGTATTACGACAGTCCTTCTGCTTTATATGAATCGTCTGCTCTTATGGTTAGGAATTCACGACAAAGAAGTGGTTCTTATATAGAATTGATGAAGTTGCTGGCCCAGAACAATGGAAGAGGGAAAAACGGTAGTTCTGAGATTTTAATAGATCCCCATACAAAGTCTGAAGATTATTTCTGTACTTTTGCAGTGCATACGATTTTCTCGATTCAGAATACCAGGCATCTGCTTCATGTAAAGGAAAGAATGATTCTAAAATGGATGGAATCTAGGAAGATAGAAAATCCTAAATTCCCCTTGATCAATTATCTTATTGGTACAGAGAATAGGTCATTTCCTGATGTGTTTACAGAAGACGGGGAAATAGAGGAAGGATGTGTGTTGAGGATTCTCGATGCGGTGACCGGATCTAAGTATTCTTCGAAAGAATCGGATGATAATGTTTATATTAAATTTCTGACCTCGACGCTTAATGTGATAGGAAATATCCTATCCGGAAAGGTTACCGAAACTAAACTGGATAATCACACGTTGTTTAGGGTGCAGGAGATTGCCGGGATACTGTTCTGCGATTGGGATGCACAGGAAATCTTCTGTAAAGTACTTCGTGATTTTATCCAGAAAAAGATGTGGAGAAGATATAAATTGTTTAAAGGAGAGTATCTCTTTGAAGAAATCATGACTGCCATAATTTCCAGAAATTGTGGGATGCTTGAGAAGAAAACGATTGATCTTAAGAAGGTCTATGCTGCATTTGACTTTGAAAAGGAAAAGAATAGTAGAAAAGTAATAGAGAAAAATGTGGCTGTTGCTAAAAGAAATGAAGAGCTCTTAGCTCGATTAACCAGGGATAAAAACGATGTCGAGAATCTTATAGAGACTTTGGACTATTCCTTCATTAGTCCAATAGTGGAAGACAAACTGAAGATCTTGTTGGAGAATATAAATTCGGATTTAAATATTATTAATGATTCTCTGGGCAATGCGACAGGGATAGTTAAAAAATGGACATTACCGCTCTCGATGGAAAAGGCTCGATTGCAGTCATATATTGATAAAGGAGACGCACAGCACGATGTTCAGGAATTAAAAGAGATTTTGGGCCAAATTCGAGACATACTAATGCATATTACAATAGAGTTAAGATAATTATGGATTTGGCTTAATCAATGAGGAACAAGAGGCATGCTTACAGATGTGCGGGTGTTGGACTTATTATACAGGAAGATTGAGCCCGGTAGGATTCTTCGAGAGCTGCTTGATGGATCAATAGATGGTATAGAAAATTCAAAAGCTGGAGTGTTTAGAGACAATACTCTTTTCCTTGAGTACGCAGAGTCTACTTTATATGGGTTTTCAGAGGATGAACAGAGCTTGTTATATGACTATGTACAACAGGTGGCAGATGACTGGTGCGGGGGGCTGGAAAGGGTACAGTGTGAGTTCCTTGTTCCGCTTATGGCATTTTCCGGAAGGCATCTTAAGATAGAAGGAGGAGTACCTGTGTGCCGAACAGGGATGGCACTAGACTGGAGAGATGCGTACCTGCGGATTGGACAGGATTTGCTTGTCTGTGCGTTTCTTGTCAACCGGGATTACAGGAACCTTATTAAAAGGAAAGATTTTACCTGGCCTGTTATTTTGAGAACTGATAACTCTGAGCTTTATACTATATTGGGAGAAGGAATCGCAGAGAATCATAACCACTTGAACGGCGGGACACTGTCTTTTCAGATTACCTGGTGCCGGTTGATGAACTATCCGGAACAGATTAGGAAGGAACTGATAAGCTTCAGAGACGGGAACCTTACCTATGGGATACATCGTGGCAGCAGAGAGGGAATAATGGATCTCTATGAGATTCTGGAACTTGCTGCTTTGCTCAGGAGTATATTGTTCAGGTGCTTACACAGGGATGCATTTATTAATGATGACAGTCGGAGGAGATTGACAGATCATAGAAGCACAGGTTTTCTACATGGGAACAGTGCTTTTCATGAAAGTCTCGCTTTTAGCGGAGAGCAGGCTTTTGGGGAAGAGTACCGCAGCTTTTGGGGGGAAAGGGGAAATAATATCCTTGAGCGTATTGTGGGTTCACTTCGCATCGATTATGGCGTGAAATTGAATGTGATGGGGCATTCCTCATACTGTCTGGACTATGCTCTTGAACCGGAGTTTGCGCAGCAACATGCGGATTCGGGTGTTCGCCTCTTGATCGGGGAGCGGGCATTTCTGTATAGATGTATGCAGGAATGTCTGTCTGAAAACGGGTTCACGGCATTTGAGAAAAAGCTGTTTTATCTATATATTGTTTTGCAGTGTAAGTTTCGAAGTGAAATGATTCAGAATAATATGCAGGTCGGATTTAAAAACTTCCAACATTATCAGAATCGAAAGGGAGATACTTGGTACTATACACCTTATTTCAGTGAAGCTGTTCGTCTTGCTCTGAACAACAGGCTCAGTGCAGAGCAGATAATTTCTTTAGAGGGGAGGATGGTGCCGGATCGCAGTCCCAGGGAAAATATAAGGATCTTGAAGTTGTATGATACAGCAAAGCGGTTTAACGACTGCAGAGAATCATTGGCAATGAATCGTTCTTTATATGAATTTGATTCTGACACAGAGTGGAGACAATTTTCGAATGCGCCATGGTTTTATGTATTTCATTTTATCAAAAGACGTGATGACCGACCTTTAAGGGGCCCCTCGTTTTGGATGATACAATGTCGACATGAGAATCTTAGGCAGACTGTTATTGAACAGGCCCGCGCGCTTGCAGATGCATTAAACACTTCTCCATATTTTCGGAGCAGGGTACGTGGAATTGATGCCGCTTCGAATGAGTTTTTGTGCAGACCGGAAGTATTTGCTGTAGCCTATCGATTTCTGGATGCCATGCAAACGGACTGGAATGCCCTTAATGATGGTATGCAGGATTCTGTTCCGATCCGTCTTGGAAAGACTTTTCATGCAGGAGAGGATTTTCTGGATATAGTGGAAGGACTTCGTGCGATTGACGAGGCAGTGGAATTCCTGCATCTGGATTCCGGGTGCAGGATCGGACATGCACTGGCCTTGGGAGTAGATGTTGAGGTCCATTATCACAAGAAGCATCTTGTGGTGGTTACCACGCAGCAGGAACGGCTGGATGATTTGGTATGGCTGCTGTTTCGCTCAAAGGAACTTGGAGTGACTATACCGTATTCATTGGAAGCTTCCCTGACTGGAGAAGCGAATCATCTGTTTCGAGATATTTATGGAACTGCTGTTAATAGTAATGGATGGGAATGCAACCTGCAGGATTACAGGTACAGTATGAAGTTGCGGGGAGATGATCCTTCTGTATACCAAACGAGAAGATATGTTCCTCCCCGCATGAGCGGAGATGAAATTGTTCGTTACTATGTAGATACTACTGACGAGATATTGGAACATTATAGGGTAAACGAGCGAATTGCAGGTATGTGTTATTACTATCAATATGGCATCGAGGAAGCAATCTGTGGATCCAGGACATACACATTCAAAGTTACAGAGGAATATCGCACATTGATGTATGCCGTGCAGAAGGCAATGATGGAAGAGGTTGGAAGGAAGCGTATTATAATTGAATGCAATCCTTCTTCCAATGTTTTGATCGGAACATTTGGAGATTACAGACTACATCCTGTTTTCAGATTTAATAACCGGCATCTGGATCGGTACAAACGGTCTGAATCGAACCCCTCTAATGACTGCCAGCAACCTCAGATGCATGTAAGCATTAATACCGATGATCTCGGTGTATTTGATACGACACTTGAGTTTGAATATGCTCTGATTTATGAAGCTTTGACAGATCCGGATAACAATACGGTGTATCCTTTTTCTGGGGATAGAGATGTCATGGAATATATTGAGAATCTCAGAAAGATGGGGATTCGGGCGACTTTTCCGCCGGCTGCTCAAAGATGAATGCCTTAACTTCCTGAGGATTTCCGACTAAACGGAATTCCGACTCGAAAAACAATCGTAGAAAAGTAAAGAAAATCGCTATTTGTCAAGGTAGTTACCTGCCTTTGCAATGCCATTTAGCCAGTTGTTCGATTGATATCGAACAGCCGGACAAAACCGGCAGATCGTTACTTCCCGGTATGAAACGTCTCCATTCTATCAGATTTTGGACATGGCAAACAGACAGCCGGAGCAGGACTGCCTTGGAAACAGCGGTATTCGGCGGGAGTGTCAGCCTACCAACGTAGTCAGGCAATCGGTAATGTAAATGAGGCAACAATAACAAAATATATAGCAGAGCAATACGAGCGGAATCGACTGGAAGGAGAGCCCCGCTGAGGCAAGCCATGAAAAGCCGCTTTTAAGCGGCCACCAGTAACAAATGGAACAGGCTTGCTAAACCACCGCCTTTAGGCGGAATCACAACAATGCCCTGGAGGGGCTAACTCAAACCACCAGCGGAGCTGGTGGTCCTGACTGTGTATTCGGAGAGTTGAAAAGCAAGGAGAAACCACTATGCAGGCAATTATTTTAGCAGCTGGAATGGGAAAAAGGCTTAAAGAATTAACCAAAAACAACACGAAGTGTATGGTAAAGGTAAACGGTGTAACGCTTATTGATCGTATGTTGCATCAGATTGAAAGACATCATTTGTCACGTATTGTTATTGTTGTCGGTTATGAGGGACAGAAACTGATTGATTACATCAATACATTGGACATTCAAACACCAATTGTGTATATTAATAACCCAATATACGATAAGACTAACAATATTTATTCTCTCTCCCTTGCTAAAGATTGGCTCTGCAAAGACGACACTATTCTTTTTGAGTCTGATTTGATTTTCGAAGATTCAGTACTTGATGCAATTGTTTTTGATCCACGGGGTACACTTGCGCTTGTGGATAGGTATGAATCCTGGATGGATGGAACATGTGTAAAGCTTGGTGACGATGATACTATCGAAGCCTTTGTTCCCGGAAAGAAATTCAAATTTAACGAAATAAAGGAATATTATAAGACGGTTAACATCTATAAATTTAGCAGGCATTTCTCGAAAACGCATTATGTGCCTTTCTTAGAAGCATATCAGTCCGCTCTTGGGCAGAATGAATATTATGAACAGGTATTGCGCGTTATTACAATGCTGGACGAACCTGAAATAAAAGCAAAAAGGTTAAGCGGACAGCGCTGGTATGAGATTGATGATATCCAGGATCTGGATATTGCAGAATCAATTTTCACTCCGGATGAGGATGAGCGTGTGAAGTTACTTCAAGGTCGGTATGGAGGGTATTGGCGTTATCCTAAGCTTCTCGATTTTTGCTACCTTGTTAATTCCTATTTCCCGCCAGCAAAAATGAAAGATGAGTTGAGAGCAAATTTCGATACTCTTCTTACCGAGTACCCTAGCGGAATGAAGGTTAATAGTCTTCTTGCGGCTAAAAACTTTGGAGTACATCAGGAAAATATCATTGTAGGTAACGGTGCTGCTGAACTTATTAAGAGTCTTATGGGATACATAGATGGAAAGGTCGGTTTTATCCGTCCAACATTCGATGAGTATCCGAATCGGTATGACAGGGAAAACTCTGTGGATTATATTCCAGACAATGAAGACTATTCCTATACAGCAGACGATATTATTGCCTATTTTAATGAAAAGGATATACAAAATATTATATTAGTTAACCCTGATAATCCAAGTGGGAATTACATCCCCAAAAAGGATCTTCTTAGGTTGATATACTGGAGCAGAACAAAAGGCATTCATATTGTTATAGATGAATCCTTTGTGGATTTTGCGGATGAGCCGGATAATACACTGATTAACCAAGCTATTCTTAGTGATAACCCCCATTTATTTGTAATGAAAAGCATTTCCAAATCTTATGGTGTTCCCGGGTTGCGCTTAGGCGTTCTGGCCTCTGGCGATGAAAAAACCATCTCAAAGATGAAAAAGGATGTATCGATTTGGAATATAAACTCCTTTGGTGAGTTTTATATGCAAATTGAGGAAAAATACAAGAAAGATTATACTGATTCACTTTTAAAATTTAGAGAAGAACGTACAAGATTCCAAAAGGAATTATCAAAGATTAAAGGTGTTCGGGTGATTCCTTCACAAGCGAATTTTGTAATGGTAGAACTTGAAAAGGGAATTTCTCCGAAAGAGCTGCTTAAATGCCTCCTTATCAAATATGATTTATTGATTAAGGAGCTGACAACGAAAACAAATGGACGTAACTATCTTAGACTGGCTGTACGAGATAAAAAAGATAATGATGTGTTAATTGCTGCTATGAAAGCAGAATTAGGATCAGCTGATGAATAACCACATGTGTATTTTAGTTGAGAGAAAGGATATATGAAATGAAGATTATTAGTTTTGAGGACGTCAGTTCTCTGAAAATCTCTCCAGTGCACTGCTATGAATGGGTTAGTGAAATGATATCCAATAAGTCAAGTGCATTTCTTCCTCCTAAGACACATATGAATATGCCAGGGAATATTTTTTGTAATGTAATGCCATGTTTAGTTCCTAATTCTCAGGGCCTAATTGGCGGCGTAAAAGTTGTTACCCGATATCCACAGAGGAAACCTTCGTTAGATAGTAAAATTTTGCTTTTTAATGCAGATACTGGAAATTTTTTAGCATTGATAGATGGAAACTGGATAACGGCAATGCGTACGGGTGCGGTAGCTGCTCATTCAGTAATTCATCTAGCAAAAAAAGATTGGTGTACTATAGGGATGATAGGTCTTGGGAATGTTGCCAGAGCCACCATGCTTATATTGGCTTCATTAGTTACAGACAAGCATATTACTGTAAAGTTGTTACGATACAAAGATCAAGCTGAGCTATTTGCTGAGAGATTTAAAGATTTTTCAAACCTAAATTTTCAAATTGTTGATACCATCGAAGAGTGTATTAAAAAGTCAGATATTATTATATCTTGCGCGACGTATTTTGAGAATGATATTGCGCCTGATGATTGGTTTGAAGAAGGTGTCTTAGTTGTTCCTGTACATACACGTGGATTTACCAACTGCGATTTATTCTTTGATAAAGTATTTGCTGATGACACAGGACATGTGGATCATTTTAAGAATTTTGCTAAGTTCCGATATTACGCGGAAATAAGTGATGTGATTAGTGGTAATGCTATAGGCCGCGGAAATGATAAAGAGAGAATTCTTGCGTACAATATCGGCGTCTCTATTCATGATATCAATTATGCTGCTCACATTTATAATATTTTTGAGCAAACACCAGAGGCTTTTAATCATTTGATGGACGCGAAACTGAAGGATCCTTCAAGTAAATTTTGGGTATGAAGTGTCCTTTTCTCTACCACTGCATCCGCTTGTTAGAGCATATACTTTCTCATAGTTCTTTGCAAAACTTTTTGTGGGAAAGAAAGTACGTTATAAAATGGATTATGTAATTTTTGCACTGCCATTTTGTAGGTTTTACAGAGTCTTATGACGACCTGATGGGGATCGGTAAAACCTTTTGCAAACCACACACCTGCCAAGGCAATCGAACTGTGCAGCGGGGAAGTTTTCCCTGCCCGGAGAGATTTTCGCTGGAGAGATTTCCTGGCTTTCCTGGAGATTTCTATTTTTTTCTTGCATAAAATAGAATCATGTATTAACATAAAATAGTTTTGTAGGGCAGGCATCATAATACAGGACTATCTCAGGGAGTTAAGAGGGCAAGCAGTAGTCAGACACAAGAGTTACGGCGAACCCTTTTGTATTAATTGTAATACAGGGGCTTCTTCGTAATAATGGAAGCTCCTGTTTTGTTTATTGATGCGCGATTTTAATCGCGCCTTTTGTCGTTGCCGAAGAGGGGGATTGCCGGGGATGTAGTGTAGTATTTAGCAAGTAGTAACTTCCGCCCGGCAGTAGCTGCCCTGTTGTAGCCAGACTAATTTCTTCTATTAATACAAGGAGAAGATATATGTCTTCTAGAGTTCGTTATCCTATTAAAGATAGAGATAAAACCAGGCACAGGCTCTGGCTTCGATTTATCAAGATGATCAATGTTATCCTGATCACTGTCCCTTTTGCGTTTTGTTGGTATTATTATTACGCAGAGAGATTATATTCCCCTTTTTATGCAAGAGGCGACAGGATTATTGTCGCTCTGTTTATGGTTCTCTATATCCTGTTTGGCAGGATATACTCCGGGTTCACTATTTCCTTGAACAGGATTTCAGAGATTGTCTACAGTCAGACACTGGCGATTTTTTTTACAAATGGAATCCTCTATATCGTAACTTTGTTGCTTACTAAGCACTTTCCCAATCCTATTCCTTTATTGTTGTCAATGGCGGTGGAGGTTCTTTTGTCCGCCATGTGGGCTGGTGGAGCGCATACACTCTATTTTAGGAGGCAGGAACCGATTCGGACAGTCATTATCTGGGATATGCGAAAAGGACTTATGGATCTGATTAATTCCTATGGGCTGGACATACGTTTTAATGTTGTCGCTACTCCGAATATCTGGGATGTTTTTAAGAATCCTGATCAATATCTGGATCAGGCTGAGGCAGTTTTTTTGATAGGAGTACATAGCCATGAGCGAAACCAGATTATCAAGGTCTGCGTACAAAGGGGGATCCGTGCGTATATTATCCCCCGGGTGGGGGACGTATTAATGGAGAGCGCGCAGCCATTACACTTGTTCCACTTGCCTATCCTTATGCTGGAACGTTACAATCCCGCACCGGAGTATCTCTTTATTAAACGTGTGTTTGACATCCTTGCCTCCGGTATTGCTCTAATCATTCTCTCTCCACTTATGATTATTGTTGCGCTGATGATCCGTCGTGACGGGGGAACCGCATTCTACCGTCAGAAGAGGCTGACAAAAAA
The DNA here is from genome assembly GCF_900101015.1 of Sarcina sp. DSM 11001. Taxonomy (GTDB): domain Bacteria; phylum Bacillota; class Clostridia; order Lachnospirales; family Lachnospiraceae; genus CAG-791. The sequence continues at coordinate 18,287 of NZ_FNFZ01000001.1, forward strand.
TGGAAAAGAGTTTTACGTATTGAAATTCCGAAGTATGAGGATGGATGCAGAGAAAGACGGCGTAGCCCGTCTTTCAGCGGGAGAGAATGACCCGCGCATTACACGAATTGGCCGTTTTATACGTGCTTGCCGCATTGATGAACTCCCTCAGCTGATCAATATCTTGAAGGGAGAGATGAGCGTGGTGGGTCCGCGCCCTGAACGGCCGGAGATTGCAGCTCAGTATGAAGAGAAGTTCCCAGAATTCTCGTTGAGACTCCAGGCGAAAGCCGGGCTTACGGGGTATGCTCAGATATATGGGAAGTATAATACGACGCCTAGGGACAAGCTCTTGATGGATCTCCAGTATATTGCAAAACCGAGCATTGCTGAGGACTTGAAGATAATATTTGCTACTGTGAAGATCCTTTTTTTGCCGGAGAGTACTGAAGGGATTGCAGAAGGACAGACCACTGCGATGGACTATAGAAATGAAGCATTTCGATCAAAAGATGGTGAAAATAGCGAGGATATTTAGATAAAATAGACAAAACTCAAGGCGGCTTCCGAAGATTTTAAGTATGTGTGCTATAAGTACTCTGCTTATAGAAGAGCAGAGGTTTATGTAGCAAACACATACCAACTCATCGGCTTTTGCTATGTGCTTTCGATAGTTCCAGACAGGAACAGGGCGGACAACGATATCGATTCAAGCTGAGAGTGCCTGTGAATGTTGTCAGAAATGAGTTTCTTAACTTGGTACGAGAAAGTAGAGTGATAACTGCTCCGAAGCGTGGAATTCGTTTCAGAGCGTTTCACTATGTTTAGGGGAAATTTGCATTCCTCGACGAATTGGCCGAGTAAGGTCTAATGAGGGGAGAAGATTCTTCAATGGATGGTGTTGATAACAGCTACTCTGTCTTAATGAGTGTTTATGCAAAAGAAAAAGCAGAGTATCTGAAGCAGGCAATGGATAGCATATGGAATCAGACCATGCCGACTGATGATTTTGTGCTTGTTTGTGATGGACCACTGAATGAAGAACTGGATACTGTGATTTGCGAGATGCAGGTTGCGCATCCGGTCACATTGCATGTAGTGAGACTGGAAACTAACGGCGGGCTGGGAAATGCGCTGAATGTTGGGATTAAACACTGCAAGCATGAGCTTGTTGCTCGTATGGATTCAGACGATATCAGCAGACCAGACCGGTGTGAGAGACAACTGAAGGTATTCCAGGCACATCCTGACGTAAGTATTGTCAGCGGAATCGTAGAAGAGTTCACGATGTCTACAGATCAGATAGAAGCCCGCCGTGTACCGCCGGAGACTCAGCAGGAAATACAGTTCTTCGCTAAGAAACGCAATCCATTTAATCATCCCTGCGTGATGTACAGAAAATCAGATGTTGAAGCAGCGGGAGGATATCTAGATTTTTATCTATTAGAGGACTACTACTTGTGGATTCGGATGCTGCAGAAAGAGAGCCTTGGATATAACCTGCAGGAGCCGCTGCTTTGGATGCGAGCTGGTTCAGATATGTATAAGCGACGTGCCGGATGGAAATATGCAAAGAGTCAGAAGGCGTTATTCAAGTACATGAAGAATAGCGGGTTCATAAGCGAGACTCAATACTTAAAAAGTGTAGCTGTACGGACTGTGTCGTCAATCACGCCGAACTGGCTGCGGGAATTCATGTTTAAGACAGTAATGCGGAAGAAATAAATAATAATAATAGAAAATACTCGGAGTTAAAAGGATGGTTATTGGCTATACAACAGGAGTCTACGATATGTTTCATATTGGTCATCTGAATATCATTCAGAGGGCAAAAGAGCAATGTGATTATCTTATTGTTGGTGTTACAACTGATGAGTTATGTATGAAGAGAAAGAATAAACTCCCTGTTATTCCGGAAGCAGATCGTATCGCCATAGTGAGAGCCATCCGCTATGTTGACCAGGTTGTTCCCCAGAATGATATGGATAAGCTGAAAGCTGTGAAGGAATATCATGTCAATAAGGTGTTTGTTGGTTCCGACTGGAAAGATACTCCCTCATGGAATCAATATGAAAAGGAGTTTGCAGAGGTAGGTTGCAAGGTTGTCTATCTTGATCACACGGATGGAATAAGTTCAACAATTTTGAGGGAGAGACTGAACAGTGAGAAACACTTATAAATACGTTCGTAATGAACTTGAAGATACATACGGTTTTCTGAAACTGCAGGACAAGATCCTTGAGATCATGGTGGATCTTGATCATTTTTGCCAGGAAAATGGCATCACATATTTTCTTATGGGGGGATCAGCGCTAGGCGCTATGAGGCATGGTGGCTTTATCCCCTGGGATGATGATCTTGACATTTTTATGCCATATAAGGATTATATGCGATTTATTGAACTGTGCAAGACAAAGCTCGATAAAAAGAAATACTATCTTCAAGTTGAGAATACTGAGGAACTACCCTATTTTTATTCAAAGCTTCGTATGAATGGAACTACGTATATCGAGGAAGTTCATCGGAATCGAAAAAATATCCATCAAGGTATTTTTGTCGATATCATGTGCTTAAATAATGCTGCGCCAGAAGGATATCGCCGCAAAGCACAATATCAGTATGCAACACTCCTTAGGGCAAGCGCGATTACACATTTGCCTGAGTATAAGGCTACAGGGAAAAGAGCAGTTGCTTTATGGATTGCAAAAACTTTTGTTAATGGTGGTGTAAAAAAACATCTGTTAAAAGTTATCAGAAAATATAACAACGAGTCCACTGTTGATGTTGCCCATGTATTTGGCAGGGCCAAGTTTAAGAATGCGTATTATCCGGCTCGATTATTTACGAGCCAAAGGTATGTACCTTTCGAGCAGGTTCAATTAGCTGTCCCGAATGGCGTGGAGGAGTACCTGACGCTTCGATATGGCCCTAAGTATATGGAAATGCCAAGCGAAGAAACAAAGGCGGAGTATCAGACGCATACATATGTTTGGGATACTGAAAAGGACTATACAGAGTATTTAAAGGACTGAGGAGAAAAATCGATGGCTATTTCTAGCTATACCAACGGATTGAAAAGGCTAACACATACTTTAGCTCCGATAGCGGAGCATTATGGAAAACCTAAAATGGTTTTCTGGATAGATTATTTTTGGGCTTATCTTCGATACGGTATTACTCCTAACCAGTATATTGGTTTTCGGATATATGAGAAGAACGGAAGAGAACGTGCAGAGTTTTACACGCATCGGCAACATAAGGCATTTGAAAAGAAACTGAACGATCCGGCACATTATTGGACATTTTGGAATAAGCAAGAGTTTAATGAGGCTTTCTCCGAATTTATCCATCGTGATTGGATGTATTGCGAAGGAAAGACTCCGGAAGAAATTCGGGCATTTTTGGATGGACATGCAAAGGTTATGGTCAAGCCGACATCGGCGTCTTCAGGTCACGGCATCCATGTGTACAAGGGAGAAGCGATTACTGATCTCATAAATCAAAAGGCTCTTCTGGAAGAGTTCGTAGTTCAGCACCACAAAATGTCTGAACTGAATCCTTCGAGTGTTAACACTGTGCGAGTTTATACCATTCTTGACAGAAGCAACACCCCACACATTTTATCCGCCTCTATCCGGGTAGGGGGGGTAAACAGCGAAGTGGACAACTATCATTCCGGTGGAGTTGGCTATCCACTTGATGTAGAGCACGGTGTGGTAATGGCTGCTGGCAGGACAATCACCGGGGAAAACTGTTTGTATCATCCGGGCACAGAAACAAAGGTTATTGGTTTTGAAGTTCCGAATTGGAAAGGACTTGTTAATTATATATATCGCGCCACTCAAGTTTTCCCTTCGGCTAGAATGATTGCCTGGGATGTTGCAGTTCTTGAAAATGGGTTTGAAATGATTGAAGGAAACTATAATGGGGATCCTGGCTTTATGCAAACACCGAGTAATACTGGCAAAAAGAGAGAAATACTGAAATATATGTAGCGTGATGTAGAGGAAGAAGCTAACATTAATAAGTATACAGGTTCGATTGTGATTTTTAACATGGCTGGCTAAGAATGAGAGGAACTGATAAGAGAATGAGGGATCAAATTAGAGTATTAATGTTACTTCCTAATCTGAGAGTTTCAAATGGTGTGACCAGTTATGCGATGAACTATTTCAATAGAATTAATCACAATTCTGTTCATATGGATTTTGCTATATATAAAAAGAAAGAAAGCCCATATGAAGATGAAATTTTAAGCTCAGGGAGCAAGATTTTTTTGCTTCCACCAGTCAAGAATCTTCCTGCACACGTTAAAGCCTGCATTGATATTTTGAAAAATGAGCATTACGATATAATTCATGATAACAGTATGTTGGTGACCTACCCGATCATGCGGATTGCAAAAAAATATGTCCCTGTACGTATTCTCCACAGCCATAATTCAAAGCTGGGAGAAACTGCAAAAAAAGAGAAGCGAAATGCCTGTTTTCTCCCGTTCTTACTTAGACAAGCAGATGCTTATGCGTCGTGTTCGAATCTTGCAGCTAAAGCCATGTTTGGTGATGCAAGTTATGAATTTATTCCAAATTTCGTTGACGCAGGGAATTATCATTTTGACGAATCTGTGCGCCAACGCATAAGACGTGATATGAAAGTCGGAAATAAGAAGATTATTGCTACTGTCGGTCGTATGGCTGCGCAAAAGAATCCTTTCTTTGCTCTGGATGTGTTTGAAGTAGTTGCGGAAAGAGAACCTGATGCAGAGTACTGGTGGATAGGCAGCGGCCCTCTTGATAAAGATGTTTCTGAATTTGTTGGTAAGCTGAAACATAAAGACAGAGTGAAGTTACTGGGCAGTAGGAATGATATGAAAGATTTGTATCAGGCAATTGATTTGTTCTTCCTTCCATCTCTTTTTGAAGGACTTCCAGTAACGGGAGTTGAAGCTCAAGCAATGGGGTTGCCTTGCATCATATCTGATAGTGTGACAAGAGAAATGGTCTATACAGACTTGGTAGAATTTGTCAGTCTACGCAGCAGTAAAGAAGACTGGGCAAATGTAGTGTGCCAGAAACTGGAGGAAACTAATATACGTAGAGATAGAGGAAGAGAACTCCTGAATAGTAGGTTTTCAAGTACAACTGCTGGGAAGTTTTTGGAAGGGTATTATAGAAGACTACTGCAAGACGGGTTATGACTAAAGAGTAAAGGACGTAAAAAGGAATGACAATTTACTTAGTCCAGGTATTTCTGATTCTACTTATGAGCGCAGGGCTCCATCCTGCAAGTAATGAAAAAGGAAAGAGAAGGTTTCTCTTTCTCTCGTTTGCTTTGCTCACAATTGTTTCGGGAATCAGAGGATATACAGTAGGTGCGGATACAAAAGTTTATGTACGTTGGTATGAGAATATAGACTATATTGCAATCAACAATGGTCGTTTTGAAGCTGGATTTACCCTCTTTATGAAGGCGTTGCATAAAATTTCATCCAATCCATCATTCTTGCTCTTTATATCGTCAATAGTATGTATTGGAACATTCTGTGTTTTCGCTAACAGATATTCAAAAAAACCAACGATTAGTGTCCTTTTATATGTGTTGTTAGGCTCATATTTTTCACAGATGAATATAATGCGACAATCGCTTGCTCTTTCGATTACAATGTGGAGTTTTATGCTCATCTTGGACGACAGAGAGATTGAGCTGCATAGTTTGCGTAGAGTGGTAATTTCAGCCCTTCTTATTCTGCTCGCTACAAGTTTCCATACGATTGCAGCAGTCTGTTTTATAGCATGGGTTCTTTTAATTCGACAAGGTCAAATTGAGGATAAGACTAAACTGACTATGCAATGGGCAGTCATGAGGATGTTACTTATTGCAGGCATATTTTTCGTGGCATATTCGGTTGTTATGCGATTGGTGATAGCTATTCTGCCATGGTATGCGAATTATTTTTATGGAACCTGGAGTGATTCAAATTATTTTGCCTCACTTTTTAAGATGCTAATCAGCGTTGTGTTTCTGATCGTAGGTTCTTTCGTCTTGCGAGGTCGGAAGCTCACAAACGCGCAGAGGTTCTCCGTGATTATGCTGGGATTAAATATCGTATTTCAGGTTCTGGCTATGAGAATGGAAATATGGGGAAGGATTGCAAGCCTTTTTGGCATTTATACATATTTGCTTTGGGTACCTGAGTTTCTTAACGAGATTCAATTAAGGAATAATAGACGGATTATTGAATTCGCCATAACTGGTTTTTCCTTTCTGTACATGCTAATTGTTCTGGTATTCCGCCCTGAGTGGACGTTGGTTGTACCGTATGTTATCAAATAATACGGATGTTTTAAGATGATGATTGCAGTCATAGTGATAAAGGTTTTCAAAGGTTTTTATACAATACAGCAGAAAAGTAGGATGGAAGTATGGCGAATAAATATAAGGATCTGGTCAAAGATACAGTAATCTTTGCTGTCGGGAATATTGGTTCAAAATTAATCCTTTTTTTTCTGGTTCCGTTGTACACTGCTTCAATGACGAAGGAACAATATGGAACCTCTGATCTGATATTCACTATTGCACAGCTGGTATTACCTTTCGTATCTGTAGTAATATATGATGCGTTAATTCGATTTGGATTATCAAAAGATCAGAAATCTGAAGATGTACTATTAGCGGCATATATTGTGCTTGTAACTGGAACGGTGGTCACCTTCGTCATTACACCGTTATTTGGCGTGTATAAGCTGATCAGTAATTGGAAATGGCAGTTGTCTATTTATATTGTTCTCAGTGCATTTAATGCATCCAATATGAATTACTTAAAGGTAAAGGGAAAAAATGTTTGTTATGCTGTGATCGGCTTGACACATACTGCATTGATGGCGGTTTTAAATATAATTCTTCTAGCGGTTTACCATCTTGGAATTGATGGATACTTGACGGCAAACATTGTTTCCATGGGTGTGTCAGTGCTTCTGTCAATAATCGTTGCAGGAATTCCGACAGATCTTAGAAGAGCAAAATTCCGCAAAGATCTGTTAATTAATATGACTATGTTTTCCGCTCCGTTAATCTTAAACAACATTTCCTGGTGGGTTGTTCACTCATCGGACAAGGTCATGGTTGAGATGATGCTGGATGCTGCAGCACTGGGGTTATACACTGTATCTGCGAAAATTCCTGCGCTGATTAATGTATTAATAAACATTTTTTCTCAAGCTTGGGGGATTTCTTCAGTAAGAGAATTTGAAAACTCGAATGATTCAAAGTTTTATTCATCGGTGTTGGAAGCTTTTTCATTTATCTGCTTTGGCGCAAGTATTGTTCTTATTGCAATCATCAAGCCGTTTATGCGGCTGTATGTTTCTGCGTCTTTTTTCGATTCGTGGCGTTATGTGCCGATCTTACTTGCTTCTGCTGCTTTTGCATCAATAGCGTATTATTACGGTTCATTGTATAGTGCACTGAAAAAATCAGGAAGAAACATGGCCACGACCTTGCTTGCTGCAGTTGTTAATATTTTTGTGAATTATGTGGGAATCAAACTGGTTGGAATATATGGAGCAGCAATCGGAACATTAGTAGCGTACATTGTTATGGCATTTGCGAGAATGATCGATGTTGGACGATTTATCAATATTCGCATCAACAAGAGCCGTTTTGGTCTTATATGTTTCCTGTTATTAGTGCAAGCGACACTTGTTACGTTAGATGTATATGGATATTTGGCGTCTGGTGTTGTTGTCATAATTTATTTTCTTTTGCAATATCAGATGATAATTTCAATAAGTCGCAGGATTCTTGGAAGAATCAGAAAATAACTACAACGGGAGATTGTTTTGGAGCCGGTTTATGAGAAAGCTTTCACTTAAAGAGTATAAAGAGAGAATACTGGGCATACTTGTAAAAGTTGACCGTATTTGTCGAGAAAATAGTTTTAATTACATGATTTGCTACGGAACTCTTCTTGGTGCAGTAAGGCATAAAGGGTTTATCCCGTGGGATGACGATATCGATATTCTTATGCCCAGGGATGATTACTATAAATTAGGAGAGTATATAATCAATCACCCTGAGTTGGATTTGAACTATATAGATATTTCCAACAGGAAAGATACTATATATTATTGTGCTAAGGTGTGTGATGCCCACACTATCATTACGCAAGCCGCTCATTTTCGTCCATTGGAAGGTTATGGTGCCTTCATCGATATTTTTCCGTTGGACTATCTGCCTGATGATGAGGAAAAAAGAAAAAATTACAAAGCCAGAGCTTTATACATGCAGAGACTGGTAGAACATTCATCTCATCTGAGACCATATAAGGGAAAAGGATTTAAGCAAACATTGCTTATATATATCGGTTTTTACTATGCGCATTTGTTTGATACAAGAAAGATACTTGAAAAAATGCACAGAGACTTTCAAGAGAATGACCACATTCAAACGAACTGGGTTGGGGTTCCTTTCGGTACTGCATTTCATGCTGCAAGTTTTACAAGAAGAGCAGAGTATTCATTTGAAGGATATCGTTTTTTTGGTCCAGCAGATTTTGATAATGTTTTAAAAATGGCTTATGGCGACTATATGACAATTCCACCGGTTGAAAAGCAGATTACACATGCGGTTGAATGCTATGCAAAGGAATAATGAGTTATGCTAAGAACATTTACTCGCTAAGGATTAGAAAGTCAGGGAAATATAATCCCCTGGAATGAGTGGATATAGTGAAAACAGAAAGGTTTGAAGTATATGACTTATGAAGGGCTGCGTCTAAAGTTGTTAAAAAAATATAGGCTGATATTTGCAAAAGGAAGACGGAAAAAACTTAAGAACACGGATTTTACAATTATTTCTAATAATTGCTGGGGGGGAATGATGTATGAGAGCTATGATCTCCCGAAAGAGTCGCCCACCGTAGGAATGTTCTTTATGGCAGATGAGTATATTAAGTTTCTTAGCGATATCAAAGGCTATACATTAAAAGAACTTACATTCATTTTACCCGAATCATCCCGTTATGCTGATGAACTTAGTAAAGATAAACGTTTCGGCTCTTATCCTATTGGTGTAATAGATGACATTGAGATTGCATTTCTACACTACCATTCAGAGCAGGAAGCAAAAGAGAAATGGAAACGCAGATGTACACGGATCAACTGGGACAGGCTGATTGTGAAATTCAATGATCAAAATGGATGTACCGAAGAACATGCAAAAGCATTTGCAGCGATGCCATTTAAGAACAAGCTCTTCTTCACAATCCATAACTGGGCAGTACCCAAGTGGGAGGGGTACTGTGTCATCAGGCAGCATACGCACGATGATTGCGTGACAGCATCCCATGAGCCATTTGGAAGAAATCGATATGTGAATCTCACAAAATTTATCAATGAGGCTTGAGATTGTAGCCTGATTTGTTAGCCGTATACTTGAAAGAGGGAGCCTTTGGAAATGAGCAAAGCGAATATTGCCATATTGATACGGATTGCTCTATCTGCATTCGCTGTATTTGGCTTTCCTCATCTCCTAAAGGCAATGCATGTCCGGCTACAGGAAAAATGGAGAAAGAAGATCAACATTGTGTCTTTGCTTGGCTTTTTAATATGTGTTTGGATGTATGCGTTTATCTTTAGATCTGAAATCAATGGAACGGGGGTCATTATAGATCCTTTATGGGCTTTTCGCCAGATCTTTAGGAGGATGGCTTCCGGATATAAAGAGGGAGGGATTGCCGAAGCAGTCAGGAGAATCAGCTGGGTCAGGGACACAGTGGCAAGTTTGCTTCTAAATATATTATTTCTTGTTCCATTTGGCTATTTGGTTCCATGTACTTTCAGACATGTTCAATCATGGCGGGAAGTGTTGACTTTAGCCATCCTGTTCAGCCTTGGCATTGAAACGATTCAGTATTTTACCCAAAGAGGATGGTTTGACATAGCTGATCTGATATACAATAGTGGAGGAGCCTTGATAGGATATTCTCTATATAGAAGACTGCTCCATGAGATATGAAAAAGATGTCTGGCAGATTCTGGTTATTATCCGAATTTTGATAAATGCATACAACACCAAAGATTTATTGTTGACTTTTATTCTGAAGACAAGCTCTATGACGGTATTAATATAGAGTGGAAAAGAGATATAATGACTGATGACCAAAAACAATTGATTCATTTAATCGCTTATCAAATGTTCGCTATAAAGAATGAGTTCACTGACGATGCTGATTGGCATTCCATACTGAAAGAAGCGCGACTACAGGCAGTATTTCCATTGGCTTATCAAGCCCTCCAGTCATTTATATCGACAGATAATGAGCCACAATATGCAAAAGAATATGCTTCAAATCAGGCAACAAATATCCGGAATTTGTATTATCATGCAGAGTTACATCGACTTCTTACAGGCAACGAGATTCCCTATGCCATCCTCAAAGGGCAAGTGTCTGCTTCTTATTACCCTGATCCTATGCTTCGATCGATGGGTGACGTGGATTTCTTGATTCACAGAGCAGATATAGAAAAGGTAGATTATCTGCTGAAAGCTGAAGGATTTAAGAAGTTGGACTATGCGGAAAAACATGAGTATCACTGGGCATATAAGAAAGATAGGGCATCACTTGAACTCCACTGGGATATTCCGGGAGTACCGCCATCGTTGGTAAATCAATATTCAGCAGATGTGATCAACAATGCAGAGGAGAGGAATATATCGAACAAAGTGATGATGTTCCCGTCGCCTTTTCACCATGGACTGGTGCTTCTCCTGCATTCTATCAGCCATATGACCGGAGGGGGAATCGGGCTCCGGCATCTTTGCGATTGGCTTGTGTTCGAGAATTCACTTTCTGAACGAGAGTTCCTAACGCTTTTTGAAAAACCGTTGAAAGATATTGGCCTGTGGACTTTTGCGAAAGTGATGACCAAGATTGGGGTGTTGTATTTTGGTACTGCTCGGAGCTGGTGCAGAGACGCAGATGATGGATTATGTCTTGCTCTTCTTGAAGATATTTTATCTGGTGGGAACTTTGGGACGAAAGATAATACACGTGGCAGTCAAGCAAAGCTGATTCAGAATAAAGTTACAAAAAGCCCTCAGGGAAGTATTTTGAAAAACGGGATGGTAAGCATAAATGAGAAGGCAAAACGGGATTATGCTTATTGCAGACAGAAAGTGTTCCTTCGCCCGGTTGGCTGGGCCGCTGTAGTAGGTCAGTATGCGATTCGAGTTATAAGCGGCAAGCGAAATAATGTATTTGAAAAAAAGATTTTGAACGATGCAATGAATAGACAGAAACTGTACACAAAGTTGAGGCTGTTTGAAAGATAATATATTTGGAAGCATTATTACATTCATTTAGCCAATAATTGAGCCAATAATTGAGCCATACAGAATAGTAGCAGAAATAATTATCATTTTTTGCTATACTGTGTTTAGATCCAAATGGAAGATCATTGCATAACGGAGCATATTTCATGAGTGATAAAAAGACATTTGACCTGATAATGGGAATTATATTGGTCACGGCTGGAGCCCTTTTAGGAGGTTTTGTTATAGGAAGGGCGACAGCTCCGGCATCCCCTCAGGGTGAAAACGTGATCGTGACTCAGTCGGCACATCCGGATGATGCGGCAAAGGATTACACCGCTATGAAAGCAGCTGAAGCTTCTGAGGAACCAACGGGATCCGGCAAGGGGTATACTCAAATCGTAGATATCATGGACAACATGCGTCATGTTGTGGAGGAGCGGTTTGTGGCTTCCAACGGCAGACTTGCCCTTAGTGAAGACGGTTACGCGGTGATCCGCAAGAAATATGATTCCGCCGGGAACACCATTAAAGTGTCCTATTTTGACGAGAAGGACAAGCCTGTTATGGTGGAAAGCCTGGGCTATTCCAGTATGGCTATGACTTATGACGAAAACGGTAAGAAGACCAGTGAGACTTATTTTGATGCCAATGGCGGTGTCGTGGTCAAGGCCGGTCAGGAGTATGCCGGACTCCGATATACCTATGATGAAGCGGGTAATATCGCCAGCCAGAGCTATTATGACACCCAGGTTAGTCCCATCATTGGCCCGGATGGATATCATCGTGCTGAATATACCTATGATGAGCAGAAACATGTCCTGACAGAGCGCTATTATGGGATAGAGGACAACCTGATTGTCGCCAACAAAGGTTATGCTGGTGCAGACCATAAGTATGATGAGAACGGCGACGATATCCGGACAGCCTTTTACGGTGCGGATGGCAAGATATCCGAGAACAAGGATGGCACGGCCATTATACTCAGGCAGTACAACGAAAAGCATCAGGTAATCCGGGAGGAGTATCGAAACCCTACGAATGAAAGGATCATACATAAAGATCGTGGCTATTGTATCGTAAAAAAGGAATATGATGGAAACGGGAACGTGCGCAAGCGGTCTTTTTTCAATACAGAATCAGAACCTGCCTATGAGAAAGACAGTTATGTCATTGTACGGGATGAATTTGATAACAAGAAGAATGTCATCAGAGAGTCCTATTATGATAAGGAGGATAATTTGACAGCATGCTCCAAAGGATATGCCATGATAACCAAGGAGTATGACGATGCAGGCAACGTGACGAAAGAATCCTATTTTGACAGGAAAAAGAAAAGTCTGGTCAACAGCGACGGAGTGGCACAGATTGCCCGTACCTATAATGATAAGAAAAAAGTGCTGACGGAAGCTTACTTTGACGGGGGAGGAAAACCTGTAATCTCCAAAAAAGCGGGATATGCCGCGGTGGAAAACACCTATGATGAAAAGGGGAAACTGCATTCAGAGATGTTTTTTGATGGGGACCATAAACCCATGATCGCAGCCAGGGGCTGTGCCGGCGTCCGTTATGAGTATGACGAAAGCGGACACTGTATCAAAGAACTCTACTTGGACGGCGAAGGCAATATGATGGTTGTAGAAAAGCTGGGGTATGCAGGAATCGCCAGGACCTTTGATGCAAATGGTAAAGAGACCGGGACGACTTATTTGGATACCTCCGGCAATTCCATGCAAACGTCGAACGGCTATAATTCTGTTGAAAAGGTCTTTGATGAGAACGGCAGGGCAATTGTTGAGCGTTTCGTGGACGGCGCGGGAAATGCGGTTATGGCACAGGATAAAGGCTACGCCATTGTGACCCATGAATATAACGAGAAAGGACAGGAGACCCGTACGGCCTGGTATGATAACAACGAGTCCCTGATCATGGTCAGCGGTGCCGCAGTTGTGGACAAAGAGTACGACGATGCCGGAAATGTCGTTTTGACTAAGAAATACGACAATCAGGGCAATATAATAATCGATCCTAAGGGTTATGCCTATATCCGCAAGGATTACAATGAAAAAAAACAGTCCATCCGGGAGACCTTCTGTAATGCGGATGGCTCTGCCTTCACCGGCTCGCCGGACGGCTATGTTATTGTGACTAAAAGCTATGACGACACTGGAAATGTAGCCAGCCAGTCTTATTTTGATGCAGAAGGCACCCCCGTTCTCCTCCCTGCAGGATATCACACTGTGGAGAAGGATTATGACCAGAATAAAAACCCGATAAAGACTGCCTATTTCGATACGGACGGAAAACGTGTACCCGGTACCAGCAACGGCTCTGCCGTGATCCGTAATGGGTATGATGACAAGGGCAATGTCACCTACGAGGCCTACTATGACACAGACGACAAGCCGCTCACACTGGCTGCAGGCTATGCAGGCTTCCGCAAAGCCTACAATGAACAGAACAAGGTGATCCGCACCGAATATCTGGGAGAGAATGGTAACCCCATCGCCCTGGAGAACGGAACAGCAGTCCTGTGCAATGAATATGATGATGCGGGAAATATGATTTCCGAGACCTATCTGGATCTCTCAGGAAACCGGCATACGATCGAGAGCCCGAACCCCGATAAGTACTATGCCTACGCGGAGATTCGCAAGTTCTATAACGAAGACAACAAAGTTGTTGAAACGGAATACTGTACAGTAGATAACATGTTTGCAAACGGCCCCAGCGGTTTTGCCATACAGACTTTTGAATACGACGATCAGGGCAGACAGATCCGGACCTCCTGGTTCGACCAGTCCAAAACCCCCTACGTCAGCTCAAAGGGCTATGTGACCATGAGTTCCTCCTATGCTGAGGACGGTACAAAGACAGACACATACTATGATGCCGCAGGGAATGTTGTGGTGATGCAGTAAATGTGGCAGTGTGGCGTTACAGTTCACGCCCTATCGAGGGCGTGAACATGTAACCTGCGAAAATCCCATTCCAAATCGCTTCGCAATGGGATTTTCGCCGTTCCACTCGGGTTTTGCGTTGAAAATCACGCAAAAACGCCTCGAATTTCGTGGCGGTCTGTACTGTAACAGTGTGGCTCCTAATTTCTGTTAGAAACATAAAACTGCTTGAAGATAGTACGGGTTTACTATATAATAGTTGAGTGAGAGCGGACTTTTAGTGAATCTTACCAATCGAACAGTGCAGTTCGAGATGGGAGAGTTTATGAACGATAGGCGATAAAACTTTGGGACGGTTATTCCTGATTCCCTGGAGTTTTGTCGCTTTTTTTGTTTATTATACTTTATAATATTCTTATACTCCGTTTCTATTCCGGAACTGGGAAACCACCACCATAGATTAGTTACATAAACAGATTCCCGTCGACCGCGGGTTCACTGTAAATAAAATAAACCAGGAAAGGAGGGAAATGTCAATATGTGCATTAAAAGGAAACTGTTGTCTGTTGTACTGACCGTGCTTATGATCTTGAGCATGGGATTGTCTGTCTTCGCAACCGGGGTAGGAAGTCCTGTAGCACCTCCCGATAACAAGCCGAAAAACCCCGGCTGGGTCAGGTCCAGTAGTTTTGACGTCAATCATCAGGATCACATCCACAATATCGTCAAGACCAAGATTGGTCAGAAGACAGTCGTTGTCAGGTCTGTCACAGCTCTGAAAGGCGATGCTAAATCTGAGATTCACCTCAGATTCGCCAGAGATAAAGACAATAATCGTGTGCCGATTACCCATATTGGTAACGGTGAAACTGGTCTTTTCGACAGTAAAACGGGTTCATTTTTGAAGGATGTCGTACTCAAATCTAAGAAAAGGGTTACTATTCGTGCGAACGCCTTTAAGAATTCCTATGTTGCGAGACTGTATCTGAGCAGTTCTTTCTTCACGCTTAAATCAGGATGCTTTACAGGGACAAAGTACAAGGCCCTTACTATCACTCTTGATGATGAGGTAAAATATTCCGGCCGACTCACATTTGAAGACGGTTGCTTTGACGGTCTGAACAGCAATGCAAAGGTCATCGTACAAAAAAGCTGCGCTGCCCAGGTCACATTCAACAGGATCAAAAAGAAACTCCGTGCAGCAGGCTTCCCGGGCCAGATCATCTACAAGTGATCCGAATCGAAGCTGTCCTGACCGGATCTATGACATAACAGGGAAAGAAAATCGAGAATGGAGTCTGACCGGTTTTCTTTTTCCTGTCTGTGTCATGGATGGACAGGAGTGCTGTATGCGGGAATATGATGGCTGCCGCCCCCTTCCTTTATTATCGGAAGGGGACAGGGACATGCTTGTGAGAGAGAATATTGTGCCCGTTGCCTTTCGGGATAATTTGCACAGGGGCCCTGTGCCTTTAGGGATAATTCACAGGGGATGGAGTTGGGGACAGGAACGAGGGAAACCATCGAGGCCTGTTTTTTTTGCACACGAAATCCATTTATATAGATAATACCATATATGGAGATAACTCACCACTCTAGTCTATCCCAGTCTATAGAACCAAAGATTCTTTCAATATATTCGTCATAGGAATCCTGGTAGAACTGGCCGTGTGTTTTCACATACTCGTGGATTTCATCCATATATTCGTCCATGGATTGGAAGGGAATCAGGCACTTCAGGTTGGCTTCTGCGATATATCCGTCGTACATCTGCAGGCAGGAGAGTGTGAGCTCATGAAGCTCTTTATTGAATAGAAGGAAATTCTTGTCCTGGATAGAAGAACGGCTGTTATTAGCTTCTTCTTGCTCACCTTTTTTTGTTTCGCTTCCTTCTTCAGATTCGTGGCGTGTTTCTTTCAGTTCTTCCTGTTTTTTGTCCAATTTCTCTTGTATTTTATTCAACTCATCTTGAATCTCATCCAATTCATCCTGAATCTCCAGCTCATCTTCCTCATTTACTGAGGACAGTTCCAGGCATAATAATGAAAGCATGGATTGACGGTCTTCCCTGTTGCACAAAGCACTGACCCACCATGAGCATAGCCATTCGAGGTACATGTCCGGGTAGGACATGTAGTAATCTTCTTTAGCGAACATCCTGCAATAATCGTAGATGCTTTTGACGTCCTGAGGCGGCAGAACATTTCTGATGGCTTCCCAGATAAGCAGGACGAATTGGTGGATTGAAGCAACATCTTTTTCCGCCTGATATTCGTCATAGGGGAAATCGAGATTTTCAAACCAGGCTTTTGAATAGGCGACATCTGTGATGGAATGCAAGACCTGTGTGTAGTACAACGCCCAGGGATACAGGACCTCTACACTGAAATATAGATTTCCGTTCCCGTAGGCAGCTCTGGCAGCTTTGATCAGCTCCATTTCGCCTTTGGCTGGTTCAGTGATAATGCCGACCATTCCGGCGATTCGATCAGCATTGTTTTCCATACTTTCAAAGTTGCGGTCTCCCTGGAAGGCATGCCGGAGATCATAGCACAGACCGAGCAGACATTCGTGACAGTTACCTGCATTCACATTATCTTGATGCGGAAAATAGAATTCGGAAAAATTAGAAATCGCCCTGTGTAGCGATTTAAGATCCTGATAGTCACCTTTGATAGTGATTCCTGCCAACTGAGGTGTGTTTTCAATAATGAGCATGGGAACGGTCCTCCTCTTGTCTTGTTAAAACCTTTTTATTCGATAAAACCTCTTGCTTTGATACCCCATCTTGTTTCGATAAGGCTATTTTATAGTTACTTTATACTCGCTTTTTCAAACTTTGCCTTTACTCTTGGATGGAGATGCAGATAGTTTCGAAGCGTTCGTTCACTGCCCTTGTAACCACGTTCCTGGAGAACAGGCAGCAGGAAGCAGCTGAGCTGATAAATTGACCGGATTCCATCCGGCAGCTCCGGAAGCGCTTTTTCCAGAGCATCCTGGATCTCGTCTCTGTACAGGTCAATCTGTGTGGGAACAGTCTTTTTCCCCAGAGAACTGCTCGGCTTGTTTCTGAGCAGGCAGGATCGGACTGTTCTGGGATCACACATATATTCTTCCGCGAGCTGCACAAGCGTCTTATTGTGTTCAGAATAGCCGACCCGGAAATCACACCATTTTTCTCTCGGGAGATCAGGCAGGATGAACTTCGCGGCGGATCTGGCCGGGGATGTTTTTGCCATGATTGGTTACCTTTGTGTGTTGGATTACCTTTGTGGAATGGAATAGTCCTTCGGAATGCCTGTGCCAGGTCAGGCTGGTTTCGCTGGCGTATTGCTGGATTTTATTTTCAGCAGTTGCTGTTTCTGGGTTCAGGATAGCAGATGCATCGGGTATTCACAACGGCAAACATCTTGCCGGGAGTTAAACAGAAAATATAATGGCCTGGATTTCTTTATTACCAAAGCTCATTTATATGCTAAAATGAGTTTTGAAGATGAACTAAATTGTTTGTCTGGAGGCAGTTGCCGCCCTTATTACTTTGCGTTAAGAAGCAAAGAAGAAATGCAGTAGTACTTGGCAAATGAGCTTGAAGAACCTTATAGTGAGTTTGTTGATTCGATTTACAGAGAGGAAAATGAACCGGTGAAAGAATTTAATACTACGGCGGTATGCATTCCTTCAAAGCATTATATGGTAGATCTTTCCGGGAGAATGAAAGAAATCAAAAAACTCATTGATGCCGGCAAATATTTTGCGATTAACCGCGCCAGGCAATATGGCAAAACTACGACCCTCGCAGCGCTGCAGCAATATCTGGTTCCCGAGTATGAAGTGATCAGCCTGAGCTTTGAGGGGATTGGAGAAGCCGGGTTTGAGACGGAGCAGTCATTTGTAAAAGCCTTCTGTCGTAAACTGAAGCGAGAGTATCGTAATGGTCTTAATATACCGGAAAGTGTCAGAGATCAGTTGGAAGACTTTCTTTCCAGAAAAGAGGAAAAAGCAGAACTGGATGAGTTGTTTGATGCCCTTTTAGACTGGTGTGATGAATCTGAAAAAAAGATTGTTCTGATGATCGATGAAGTGGACAGTGCTTCTAATAATCAGGTTTTCCTGGATTTTCTGGGGCAGCTGCGCGACAGTTATATCAGCAGAGACACAAAGGGAATCTCGACATTCCAGTCGGTGATCCTGGCTGGTGTGACGGACATAAAACATTTAAAAGCAAAAATACGTCCGGAAGATAAGCATAAGGAGAATAGTCCCTGGAATATCGCTTCTGATTTTGATGTCGATATGAGTCTGTCTAGAGAAGGTATACAGGGTATGCTGGAGGAGTATGAGGAAGATTACCATACCGGGATGGATACGGGTTTAATCTCTGGCCTGATCCATGAGTACACAGACGGCTATCCCTTCCTGGTAAGCCGGATTTGCCAGCTTATTGATCAGGAAGTCAGTAAGAAAATGGACATGAAGGAAGCGTGGACCAGAAATGGGATTGATGAAGCCGTCAAGATGATCCTTTCGGAAAATAATACTCTGTTCCAGTCCCAGACCAAAGTTCTCAACAACTGCCCGGAACTGAAAGCTTCCATCCGTAGTATTCTGATGGAAGGCACCAAGATGGCATATAATGCGCAGCAGGATGATGTGGTCCAGTTGCAAATGTACGGGCTTATCCGGAACGATCGAGGCAACGTGAGGGTTGCAAATCGTATATTTGAAACCATGTTATATAACTTATTCCTGTCGGAAGAGGAATTGAAGCGCAATGTGTTTTCCAGAGAGGGTGATTTTGCAAAGAACCGGTTCGTTTCCGGAGGAAAGCTCAATATGCGGCTGATCCTGGAGAAATTTATCGAAACCTATATCCAGGTATTCGGTCCACTTAAAGACAGATTTAAAGAAAAGGACGGCAGAGAACAATTTTTGCTATATTTGAAGCCAATTATCAACGGAACAGGCAACTATTATATTGAAGCACAGACCAGGGATCAGACCAGGACAGATGTGATCGTAGATTACCTGGGTCAGCAATATATTTTCGAGTTGAAGATCTGGAGAGGAGAAAGATACAACGCTGAAGAAGAAAAACAGATCCTTGAGTATCTCGATTATTGGAACCTTGACACTGGTTACATGTTGAGCTTCAATTTCAACAAAAAAAAGGAAACCGGTGTTAAACGGGTACAGATCGGGGAGAAGGTGCTGTTTGAAGGAACCGTGTGAAATTCGTTCTATAGGACCTGAGAGGATCAGGGAAGAAGACAGGAAGGAGACAGAGAACCATCCTCCCTGTCTCCTTCCAATCTTCTTAAAGTGATTTCTTTTAGGGCGAAACCAGTCTGTCCCTTTCATGTTTTCATGGTTCGCATGGTTTCCTCACAAGGTGAGCTTCAGGATTTATAATACTCCTTATACCACCTGGCAAAGTTTCTAAGTCCTTCGCGGATCCCGATGGAGGGGCGGAAGCCGTAGTCTTTTTCGAGACCGGTGCTGTCGGCATAGGTGACCGGGACGTCGCCGGGCTGCATGCCGACCAGTTCGCGGTGTCCGTCAAAGTCATAGTCCCCGGGGAGGACGCCGGCGCTGACAAGCTCCTCCTGGAGAGTGGAGATATAGTCCAGGAGGTTCTCGGGAGTGCCGCCGCCGATGTTATAGACGGCGTAGGGCGGCAGGGGGAGCCCGTCTTCTCCGGTGAGTTTTTCGGGGGCGCCCTGCATCACGCGGACAACGCCTTCGACGATGTCATCCACGTAGGTGAAGTCGCGCTTACAGTTGCCGTAATTGAAGATTTGGATGGTCTTGCCCGCGGAGAGCTTGTCCGTCGCAGAGAAATAGAACATGTCCGGCCGGCCGGCGGGACCGTATACGGTGAAGAAACGCAGGCCGGTGGACGGGATGATATACAGCTTGGAATAGCAGTGGGCCAGGAGCTCATTGCTTTTTTTTGTGGCGGCATAGAGGGACACAGGGTTGTCAACCTTGTCGTCTGTACTGAAGGGAACCTTTTTGTTACCGCCGTAAACAGAGGAGGAAGAGGCATAGACCAGGTGTTCCACGGGGTGGTGGCGGCAGGCTTCCAGGATGTTGTAGAAGCCGATGAGGTTCGATTCCATGTAGACGTCGGGATGATCGATGCTGTAGCGGACGCCGGCCTGGGCGGCCAGGTTGACCACGATGGCAGGTTTGTGTTCTGCAAAAACCCGGTCCAGCAGTTCTTTGTCTGCGATGGAGCCGCGGATGAAAATGTGGCTGACGGGAGAGCCTTTGGCTGCTTCTTCGATCAGGCCCAGGCGGTATTCTTTTAAGGCAGGATCGTAGTAATCATTCATGTTGTCCATGGAGATCACGGTTCCGGATGTCATCTCTTTCAGAAGACGCAACACCAGGTTTGCCCCGATAAAGCCGGGAGAGCCGGTGACGAGGATGGTTTTGCCGTTCAATTCTATTTTTACTTTTCCCACGGGTTCAGTTCCTCCTGAAAATTTGTTTTTCCTGCTTAATGATTTTTCGTGAAAAGCAGCTTTTTATGAAAAGGGGCTGAAGAAAATTCAATTAGTCCCTTCTGAACAGGTCTCTGGTGTAGACCTTGTCAGCGACATCCTCCAGGATATGTGCATCGAAACGGTTTGCCAGGATCACGTCGCTTTCTTTTTTGAAACGGTCCAGGTCGTTGACGACTTCTGAGCGGAAAAAGGTGCTTCCGTTTTCCAGTGTGGGCTCATAAATGATGATCGGAATGCCCTTTGCCTTGATGCGCTTCATGACGCCCTGGATGGCGGAGGCGCGGAAGTTGTCGCTGTTGCTCTTCATGGTCAGGCGGTATACACCGACGGTGTTGGGATTTTTTGCGATGATCTGGTCGGCGATGAAGTCCTTTCTGACAGTGTTGGACTTGACAACAGCCTCGATCATGGTCTGCGGGACGTCCCTGTAATTGGCCAGAAGCTGTTTGGTGTCCTTGGGCAGGCAGTAGCCGCCGTAGCCGAAGGAAGGATTGTTGTAGTGGCCGCCGATGCGGGGATCCAGGCAGACGCCGTCGATGATCATCTGGGTGTCGAGTCCCTTGGTCTGGGCGTAGGTATCCAGTTCGTTGAAGTAGGAGACGCGGACGGCGAGGTAGGTGTTGGCAAAGAGCTTGATGGCTTCCGCTTCGGTCAGGTGGGTCAGCAGAACGGGAATATTCTGGGGGGCCTGTCCCGCTCTCTGTTCTTCAAGTCTGGCACCTTCCAGCAGAAGGTCAGCAAACATCTGTCCCTGTTCTTTCTGGTCGTCATCGCAGCCGACGACGATGCGGCTGGGATGGAGGTTGTCGTAGAGAGCCTTGGATTCCCTGAGGAATTCGGGGCTGAAAATGATGTTCCTGACGCCGTATTTGCGGCGGACATTCTCGGTATATCCCACAGGAATGGTCGATTTGATGACCATGAGGACGTCGGGGTTGACTTTCAGGGTCCATTCAATGGCATCCTCCACTGCGGAGGTATCAAAGAAATGGTTGACATCATCGTAGTTGGTGGGGGTGGCGATGATGACCAGGTCGGCGCTGCCGTAAGCGGCTGCCTTGTCTGTGGTCGTGTGGAGGTTCAAAGTCCTCTGTCCGTTCCGTGCTTCCTCAAAAAATCTCTCGATCTCATCGTCCTGAATCGGGCTGATAAACTTGTTGAGATTCTCGGCCTTTTTCTCCGTTGTGGTGATGGCTGTGACTTCATGCTTCTGGGCGAGGAGGACGGCGAGGGAGAGCCCGACATAACCTACACCTGCGACTGTGATCTTCATATTTTTGTTACCTCGTTCTTTCTTTGGCCTTAATGTCTTTGCAGACAGTTCTATACAGTTCTTTCTATGCGGTAATTTCTATGCAGTTGTTTCTATGTAGTAATGTCTAAGCACTAATTCTATGCAGGAGTCTCTTTGTATCAATCTCGCTGGAACAGATCCCTGGTGTAGACCTTGTCCTTCACGTCATCCAGTACCGAGTCGTAGCGGTTGGCGATGATGCATCCGCACATTTTTTTGAACTTTTTAATGTCGTTGATCACTTTACTGCCGAAGAAGGTGGTGCCGTTTTTCAGTGTGGGCTCATAAATTACGACGGTGGCGCCCTTGGCTTTGATGCGCTTCATGACGCCCTGGATGGAGGACTGACGGAAATTATCGGAGTTGGATTTCATGGTCAGGCGGTACACACCGACGATGACATCTCTCTGCTGGCTTTCTTTTGCGGCGGAGAAGGATTCGCTGTTTCCGTAGGTGCCGGCGATCTCGAGGACGCGGTCAGCGATGAAATCCTTTCTGGTGCGGTTGCTCTCCACGATGGCCTGGATCAGGTTTTCCGGGACATCGCGGTAGTTGGCCAGGAGCTGCTTGGTGTCCTTGGGCAGGCAGTAGCCGCCGTAGCCGAAGGAGGGGTTGTTGTAGTAGTCTCCGACTCGGGGATCCAGGCAGACGCCTTTGATGATCTGCGGGGTTTTGAGGCCTTTGACCTCCGCATAGGTGTCCAGTTCGTTGAAGTAGGAGACGCGGAGGGCCAGGTAGGTGTTGACAAAGAGTTTGGTCGCCTCGGCCTCGGTATAGCCCATGAAGAGGGTCTCAACGGGATTCTTGATGGCTCCCTGCTGGAGGAGGCCGGCGAAGGTCCGGGCGGCTTCCTGTGTCTGTTCGTCGCAGCCGACGATGATCCGGCTGGGATAGAGATTGTCGTAGAGGGCCTTTGACTCTCTCAGGAATTCCGGACTGAAGAGGATGTTGTCCATGCCGAGCTCTTCCCGGATATGGACAGTGTAACCGACCGGGATCGTGGATTTGATGATGATCGTCGGTTTTGTTTCCTGATCAGCGGTGGTTTCCTTGATAAGCTGCAGGACACTTTCGACAGCAGAGCAGTCGAAGAAATTCTGTTTGGGGTCGTAGTTTGTGGGCGCGGCGACGATGATGAAGTCGGCCTTACTGTAGGCCGATGCACCGTCTGTGGTGGCGGAGAGAGTGAGCTGGCGTTTTCCTTTTTTCGCTTCCGCCAGATATTTTTCAATATACTCGTCCTGGATAGGAGAGATAAACTGATTGATCTTTTCAACCTTTTCGGGAAGGATGTCGACTGCCGTGACTTCATTGTGCTGAGCCAGCAGGACCGCCAGGGAAAGTCCGACATAGCCGGTGCCCGCGACGGCGATCCGGTAGCTGCGTTCTATGGCGATGGGGGCAGTCGATGCCGAGTCCACGAACAGGTCAGTCGGATCAAAACCCAGTGTTTCTCCCAGAGCCTGGAGCTGGTCGATAGAAGGGGTAAAGTCCTGTGATTCGAGTCTCGAAAGGAGCCCGCGATGGATTCCGGTGGCTTTTGCGAGCTGCGCCTGCGTCATTTTCAGCGCCTTGCGCCGGGAGACTACAGTGTCCGCAAGCAGCTGCATGGAGAGTTTTTTCATACTGAGGGGAACCTCCTTATTGTTTTTGACTGTTTTTTCTAAATTAGTTTAAACGTGTTTGATATTACAAATATCGCCTGTTTAGGTTTATTGACCGTAATGTTATTTTAAATGACATCATTATTTCGCAGTTATATTTTGGAAAACAGAGATATACTAACAGGTACAGGCATACAAATCAAGGTCATAGGTGGGAATTTTACAGAAAAATGTGAATATACAGAGAAACAGAAATATAGAAATGGAAATTATGTCTTTTTAAATGACATTTCAACATAAGAGGACTGGGACAGGAAAGGAGACAGAGAGCGGTTTATATTTCGCCGCACTTGGTGTGGAATGTTCTTTGTTTTTATGGTAAGTTAATCATAAAGTGTATTATGAAGTGTATATATACGCGAGAAATTCCTTATCGAATGGATCGGGTATAGAATAGTAAGTGCTTTTTGATTTGTTTCCTGATGTTTACAATAAAAAGAGGTGCGACAGAGATGGGAACATTCCTGAACCCCGGAAAAAATGCTTTCGAAGAAGCAGTCAGGTCAGAGATTTATGTGGACAAGACAGACATGATTCTGCATTTGAATGCGGTAGTGGGCACAAAACAGAAATATGTGAGTGTATCACGTCCGCGCAGGTTTGGGAAATCCATGGCAGCAGATATGATTTGTGCCTATTATGACCGGACTGCTGAAAGCCGGGAAGTTTTCGAAAACTACAAAATTGCGAAACAGGAAAACAATGGAGCAGGAGTCGGTTTTGCTCCCTGGGATGCCTGCCTCGGAAGATTTGATGTGGTTCGAATCGTCATGACGCGCTTCTTTAAAAAGCGCTCCACTGTGCAGGAAGGGCTGAGCAGGCTGCAGGATCTGGTTATCAGGGAGTTCAGGAAAACATATCCGACAGTAGATTATTATAGTGAACATGACCTGCTTCAGACTGTCGAGGATGTCTATACGTCAGTAGACAGACAGGTCGTTTTTGTAATTGACGAGTGGGATGCTGTTTTCCGGATCCGCCCCGACGACAGGGACGGTCAAAATGAATATCTGGATTTCCTCAGGGACCTTCTTAAGGATAATGACAGAATCGCACTTGCATATATGACCGGAATTCTTCCAATCAAAAAATACGGAGAGCACTCGGCATTGAACATGTTTACGGAGTATTCCATGATGGCACCTCGCCAGTTTGCCCCCTATACAGGCTTTACGGATCAGGAAGTAAGAATGCTGTGTTCCAGATATGATATGAAATATGAGGACATTGCAAAGTGGTATGATGGATATCGTGTAAGCGACAGGATTCCGGCCGATAAGCGTGAGGCTTACCGATCAGGTACATACAGCGGGCATGTACTGGCACTGTACAGTCCACTTTCTGTAGTAGAATCCATGACTACAGGGATGATCAGGAATTACTGGAATAAGACGGAAAGCTATGAGGCTCTGGCAGAGTACATACGAATGGATTATGACGGTTTGAAGAATGCGGTCGCCTTACTGATGGATGGGGGAAGGATCCGGATCGATACCTCTTCTTACCAGAATGACATGACAACTTTTCATGGAAGGGATGACGTGTTCTCGCTCCTGATCCATCTGGGCTATCTTGGGTATGATGACGGCAGTGAAGAAGTATTCATTCCTAACAGGGAAATACTTGATGAATTCAGGACTTCCACAAAATCAAAAGAGTGGGACAATACATTACCCGGACAGGCTGGAACACTATAAAGGGAATATTCTGCTGGTAGGGGTTAATTACGATAAGGAGGCCAGGAGCGGCAGTATCGCTTTTAAGCACCATTCATGCACAATCAGGCGGGCATAACGGAATATAAGGAAGGGGACGGTTAATATCCTGACTAATGTCCTGGTTATTGCTCAAGTTGATAAAGAAGCTCTAGTCTTCCTCCCTTGGCCTGCTCTTTTCCAGCAGTCTCTTGTACTGGTCCGCGACGCGGTGGAGCTGCATTTCGAAGTCCTGGCGGTTTTTCTGGACCATGATCTGGAGCTGCATACCGGCAAAGAAGGATTGGATGGCGGCGATTATGGTAAAGCCGCAGACCACGAGGGTCGGCATCCTGTTGACGAGGCCGGTCTGGAGGTACTGGGTCATGACGGGGATAAAGAAGGCAGCGGCAACGATCGTGAGGAGGAGGGCAAAGAGGCCAAAGAACCCCATGGGGTTGTAGGTCCTGTAGAGTCTGGCGATGGTGCGCAGGACTCTCATGCCGTCCGAATAGGTGTTGAGCTTGGATTCGCTGCCCTCAGGGCGGTCCCTGTATTCGATGACCACGTTTTCGACATACATGTTTTTGTCGACGGCGTGGATGCTCATTTCCGTCTCGATCTCAAAGCCCTTGGACAGGATAGGGAAGGTCTTGACAAAGCTGTAGCTGAAAGCCCGGTATCCGGTCATGATGTCCCGGATGTCGTTGTGGAAAAGAACGTTGATGCATTTTCTGACAAGGCTGTTCCCGAAATTGTGGAAGGGCCTTTTGTTTTCGTGAAAATAGGTGGAGGACAGGCGGTCGCCGACGACCATGTCCACGTTTTTACTGAGGACGAGGTCGACCATCTCCGGGGCGCTTTCCGCGGGATAGGTGTCATCCCCGTCTGTCATGATGTAGCATTGGGCGTCGATGTCCCTGAACATGCGGCGGATGACGTTGCCCTTGCCCTGCATGTATTCGTCGCGAACAATAGCCCCTGCCTGGCGGGCGATCTCCGCCGTCCGGTCAGTGGAATTGTTGTTATAAACATAGATGGTCGCATCGGGAAGAGCTCTGCGAAAGTCTTCGCACACTTTGCCGATCGTCTTTTCTTCATTGTAGCAGGGGATCAAAACCGCAATTTTATCCATGATAGTCTTTTCCTGAAAACTGTGTTTCTATTCTTTGTAACCTACACTATATCCGGGCGAGTTTTTTAACGTTTACCACATCTGTGCGATAAAAAATTTTGCGATATCGAGTACGGCGATTCCGTTGTAAAAAAGAACAAGCAGGTGGCAATAGGTCCCATTTTCTCTCATGGAATCGGCGGCAGGGTCGAAGCCCTGCTGTTTTCGTATGTTCTGGCGCATGAAAACGGTGAAATAGGCCAGTGTGCCCAGGATGGGGGTGAAATATCGTCCCTGGATGCCCAGGATGACCGGGTTCATATAGGGGGTCCATTGTACATACAGGCTGGACAGGATGAGGGCGCTGCCCAGGAGGAAAGCCGCGATCAGCAGAACAGGGTCCCATTTGTGGACGTCCGACCTGTTTTCGCAGCAGGTGCTGATCTCATAGATGAAGAGAAGCGCTGCCGCGATCCAGATGATGGGGGTCATGCCGATGTTCAGTGCGCCCATGTTGGAGCCGATCATGGTGGAGATCCAGGCCCGGAAGTCGTTGACAAAGGTTCTTGCGCAGACCACGTAGTAGGAAGGAATGTGGGTCAGGACGTAGCGGACCTGGGCCGGCGTGTCGACGCCAGGCTGGAATTCCACGAGGAAGCCTGCGGAGATCTTAAGCCAGATGAGGTTGAGCAGGACCGCGAGGCCGGCGGTGCCGCCCTTGAACAGGAGGGCGGTCTGTTTCGAAGAGAACCGCCTCGCCGGGATCATGAAGAGCAGCAGGAGCAGGACGACATAGACGATCTTGAGCTGCGCCAGGACCAGGGAAGTGATGCCCAGGACTAACAGGTCCGGGAAATGGGCTTTTTTTACTCTGTAGGAGAGGCGCAGGATTTGTGCCAGGAAAAAGAGGCAGACTGCGATGGTGAAACCGTCGGGAGTCATGACGACCATCTCCTGGATAGTCATCGGGAAGGTCATGATCAGGAACAGGATCCTTTTCCCGAAAGGGGCCGCGTGCAGCGCGAGGACGCAGAGCAGGAAATTGACGATGGCGCCGGCCCATCTGCCTCCGTAAAAGAGGGTGGGGACATTGTCCGAAACGACATTGGCGATCCGGATGCCCGCGGCCAGGGGCAGATAGCTGACGGGCGAGTACAGGGCAGTGTTGCCATAGGCATTTTCCTCTGTCTCATTCCAGTTTATCGGAATCGCAGGCTTTTCCTTATCCCTGTTTGTGACAGTTTCAGGCAGCGCGGCAGGAGAGGGAGTAGTTTCCACGGCTGTATCAGCGGAGACAGGGGCCGTACCGGAAGTCTGGGAAGAGGCTGCCCCGGATCCCGACGCAGAGCCGGAGCCGGCCACAGTTCCTGACGCAGAACCTGTCCCGGATCCTGACGCAGAGCCGGAGCCCTGGTTTTCCTCCTCCTCGTCCTTTTCTATGTAGAGTCCAACATATTCGTTAATTGCGAGGGGCATAGCGCTGCCCCCGACTCCTGTTTCGCCGATATGGTCGGAGACATAGCCGATCTCCGCTACCTCAAAGGCTCTTTTGAAATGATTTTCCTCATCAGGAGCCATGAAGGGCGGGCAGATCTGCATAAAAACGAGCATGAGGACGCCCAGAATGACTGCCATGACGGCCGTTTCTCTCAGGTTCAGGACAATAAGCGCCGTGATCAGGATCCCGATCAGGGCGCCGGTCAGCATAAACCGGGTCTTCAGACCGGTATTCCTGTAGGTCAGCGTATAGCAGAGGGTGCCGTTGTGGGATACACCGTCGCGCATATAGCCGTCGCCGACTTCCCTGTCCGCCCAGACGCTGACGGTGTTTTCCCCCTCGTATTCCTCCACGAACCGGAGGAAGTACTGGGAGTCCCTGTGCATCCGCAGGACGGATTTGAGCTCCAGCGGCCTGTAGACATTGTTATTAAAAATAGAAGAAGGAAGAGTCCAGGAATCGACTTCGTTTCCGTTCTCATAGAGGCTGACACGGACAGTTCCCTCATTGTCGCGGCCGTAGGTGCCGAACCTGACATTGACCGCGGCCAGCGCCTCCTCCTCGAATCCGGTGATCTGCTGCTCCAGGATTTCCCCGCTCGCCAGGGCAATCTCCTTGGTGGGCTTCAGGGGATCCGTAGTCAGGTCGAAGCGGTAGGTCGTGTGTACGCAGAAAAAAGAGATCCCGATCAGGGCCAGAACAATGATGAGGGCTTTTTTCGGCGTAAAAGACCTGCTTCTGCCTCTGCCTTTACCCTTGCCAAGAACCGCCAGGGAACTCATCAGCCTCCGCCGCACCCTCCCGTCAGCTGCCAGGGAGACCAGCTCCAGGATGACAAAGAGAAACAAAGTAAAGGTAAATACATTTTTAAAGGGACTATGCCATGCACTGGAACTCCCTCCGCGGATCAGCAGCAGAATCACGGAAACTGCGATGGAAATGCACAGGATCAGCAGGTGCCGGACTTGCCCCACAGACGGCTTGAATAATTTTCGATCAGGCTTCATAAAACAACCCTTATTATCCCTTCAGCGGTGATTGAAAAAATGCGTTAATCGTTTTCATAGTATACTACAGGACTGTTTTTTTCAAGCACCTGCAGGTTCGGGTGCGGCCTGACGGGCGGCTGCGCGGTCAAATGCGGTCGGGTGTTCGCTTTTGTGCATGCCGGGAACAAAGGGTTTGTCCCGTGTGTCCAAGTGCTGTCGGACGTGCGGCTGCCTGACTACTGTCTGATTGGATCGTTTGAGGATCCTTTGAGAGGGTTTGAATGGCCTGCACGATTAACGTCTGCTGCAGAGCTCATCTTCTGGTACTCATATCCTTTTATATTTGTTATAATAACCAGGTGGATAAAGAAAAACTTTTACAGTGGAGGTGTACAGATGGGAATCTATCTGAATCCCGGAAAAGATAAATTCCAGTCTATACGGAAGAAAAAATATATTGATAAATCTGCGCTCATTTCCTGCGTAAACGCAAACCTGGACACTGAGGACCGGCTGTTTCTGGTGAGCCGTCCGCGCCGTTTCGGGAAATCCTATGCTGCCGCGATGTTGTGCGCATATTACGGGAAGGGAAACCGGGCAAAAAATCTGTTTAAGGATCTTGAAATTGGGAAAAGCCCTGATTTTGAGAAACATTTGGGTAAGTATGATGTGATTTATGTCGATATGACCAGCCTGCGGGAGGAGATGGAAGAGCGTTTGAATGTCTTAAGAGAAGAGACACTTCGCTCAGGTAAAGATCAGGTTCCTCAAACGGACTTTATCTCTTTCCTTCAGGAAAGGATTTCGGCTGAGATAAGTGAAGCGTACGGTCCGGAAATCGTCGGAGAACTGTTTCGGGATACATTACTGAACATGGTCCGGCATAACCGGGGAAGAAAGATTTTCTGGATCATGGATGAATGGGATCTCTTTTTCCGCGAGGATGAAGAGGACGAATCTCTCCACACCCGTTATCTGTCCATGCTCCGGGGATTGTTTAAGACCAGCGATGGATATACAGAAAAAGTGTTTGCAGGGGCTTATCTCACGGGGATAATCCCTATGAAAAAGGTAAAAGGGCATTCTGCAGTTTCTTCTTTTCAGGAATACACTATGCTGGATCCCGGAATGATGGGAGATTTTGTCGGATTTACAGAAAAAGAGGTACAGAACCTCTGTGCAGACCCGGAGATAATAAAACACTTTCCGGAGATCAGCTTTTCATCCTTAAAAGAGTGGTATGACGGGTATTCATTTCCTCAGACAGGATCAGTGTATAATCCCCGTGCGGTTATGATGGCTGTCAGCAGGAGAGATTACCGTTCTTATTGGGCTGAGACTGCTTCCTATGAGACCCTGCGGGAAAGGATTGAGAATCCGGTGGATGGCCTTCGCAGTGCAGTGATCTCTCTGATGGCAGGAAAGAGAATACCTGTCTTCGTGGAATCTTTTTCCAATGAAATGCAGATGGCACAAAACCTGGATGATGCGTTCACTTTGCTGATTCACTTGGGATATCTGGCTTATGATGCCGCTGAACGCACCGTACGGATCCCCAACAAGGAAATCCGTGAGGAATTTGCACTGTCTCTTTCCAAGAGCAGTGATTTGGATAGTGCCAGGATGTTTACCAATGCGAGAAAGTTGTTGCAGAGTACCTGGGAGGGAGATCAGGAGAAAGTGGCGCAGACCCTGGAACTGGCCCACCTCCTGAATACTAATCCGAAGACATATAACAATGAGGAAGCACTTCGGTCCGTGATTAAACTGGCGTATTATACATATGTGGATTACTATATCCGAGTGGAAGAACTTCCTGCCGGCAAAGGATATGCAGACCTGGTGTTCATCCCCAAAAGAGGTTCGGACAAACCGCTGATGCTGATTGAACTAAAACAGGATAAAGCCCTTCATACCGCGATCGATCAGATTAAAGAGCGGCAGTATCCAAAAGCATTTGAGGGATTTGGAGGGAAAATACTGTTGGTCGGAGTTACCTATCATTCTGCCAGTAAAAAACATGAATGTATCATTGAGACCTTGTAATGTCAGGAATAAGTGCATTGTTTATGTCAAAATCACATTTAGAAGCAGGTGCCTTATATAAAAATTTACAAAATGTTTCGTGTAATCTGTCTATAAAGTAAGAATGTAAATAAAGTATATAAATATCAGTAACTGTTTTATGTCTCGAAAAAAGAAATTGCGCAGGAAAAAGCTGCGCAGACTGAAAAACCTGATAAAAGCGTTCACGGCTTCGGCAGTACTCCTGGCGGGCATATTCTTATTTGTGTTTGGAATAAAGTCGATTCTCTTTCCTCAAAAAAAGGGGACAGATTCAGCGGCGTCGGCCTCTGCGGCAGGAACCGCTTCCACGACTGCAAAAGAAGCTAGTACTGATGCTGCATCGACAGCAGAAGCGGCCACAGCGGAAACTGCCATCCCGGTCGTGCCTGCGGAGCCGCCCGAAAGGATTCCGGTCGATTTTGAGGAACTCTGGAAAACAGCTCCGGATGCTTATGCCTGGATTCTGATTCCGGAGACTAATATCAATTATCCCGTCTGTCAGTCCGGGCCGGACCGGGAACTGGATTTTTATCTGAGCCACAGGCCTGACGGGACTGCGGAGTTCGCCGGTTCGATTTACTCGCAATATTACAACAAAAAGGACTTTTCCGATCCCGATACGATCCTCTATGGACACGACATGTCGGACGGATCCATGTTCCGCACCCTGCACCTGTTTGATGACCAGGACTTTTTTGACCGGAACAGAGAGGTCCTCGTCTATCTGCCGGACAAAGTACTGCATTACAGGATCTTCGCCGCCTACAACACCAATGATGATCACATCCTCGATGCCCATGATCATTTCAGGGATCCCGCGGTCTTTATCGAATATCTGCGGGATATCTTTACGGGAGAATCCGTTTACCTCGGGTATGTGGACGAAAGCGTGGAACTGACGGCCCAGAGCCGGATCCTCACGCTCTCCACCTGCAACACCAGAGAGGATCAGCGCTTTCTGGTTCAGTGTTATCTCGAGAGAACAGCTGACGGGAAATATATACCTGACAGCGCTGACGGCGGCAGGACCGGAGGAACGGGAGAGACCGCACAGGAGGCCGCTGAGTGGGCTGAGGAGGAAGGACCGGAAAGCTCGGAAGAGACTGAAGAGCTTGAAGAGCTTGAAGGGCTTGAAGGGCCGGAAGAAACTGCTGAAGAGGAAGCGCAGACAGGCGTGTATTAACAGGCATTAACGATTATTAACACTCACAATCGGTTCCATGTCGTCTGTGAAACAGCCTTTATGCAAACCATTATCTGTATTAAACAGGCTCATTTTTTGTATTAAACAGACCTTCATCTGTAACAAAAAGTATTGTCTGCAGAAGTCTTAAAAACTGCCTTGATATGAGAAAACCCTTACCATTAATCCCTGCGGTGATGATCGCCGCTTCCTTCATACTGCTTTTATGCCTGCTGTTTGCTGACCGGGGGTCTGCCCGGTATAAACAGCAGGCTGCTTTAGATTATCAGAAAGAACACTCACTTTTTGAAAATATCCTGTTTACAGGGGAAGCATATGCCGGTGCATATAAGAATCAGAATGAAAGTAATAGCAATAATAGTAATGGTAACAATAGTAACAGTAACAATAGCGAAGGTAATAATATTGGTACTGAGAATGGAGAAAAGGCAGAGGATGAAGATGAGAGAAGTGCTGTACAGATCCCTGAGGCGCAGCAGCAGATCCGCCTGATCAAGAGAAGAGAAGGAAAATGGTCACTTTATCTGCCGGCGGATCTGGCCGGAAAAGTCCGCCTGAATTTTGACCATTTTGCAGTTCTGGAACTGAATTCTTTGCGGAAAGAATCGCAAAAGACCGAAGCTGCGGAGGAATCTTCTGAAGATGGTGAACAGTCTGTTAATAGTGAACAGACAGTCAATAGTGAACAGACAGTCAATAGTGAACAGTCTGTCGGTGAAGAACGTGATTCAAAAGAAAACAGCTTTATTTTGCGGAGCGGAGATATTTTTCGTTGCAGCGGGTTAGAGAACGGATCTTTGTGGCAGGCACGCCTGCTGGATAAAGACGGAGTGGTTCTGGAGGAGGCGGAGCTCGCTTTTTATTCCGCGCATGCAGATGTTCCGACCCTGTATATCAACACTGAAACGGGGGGACTGGATGCTGTCAACGCCGATAAATCTGTCCGTGAGGAATGCCGGTATGCCTTTTTTACAGAATCCGGGCAGAAGGACGCCGCGGGCCGGTGCACGATCCACGGGCGCGGCAACAGCAGCTGGAAGGAGGACAAAAAACAGTACAGCCTCAATCTGGCTTCTTCCCGGAAAGTGTTTGGCATGGAGGAGGCCCGGAAGTTTGCCCTGATCGCAAATACCTCGGATGATTCCTATCTTCGCAATAAAACCGTTTTTGACCTGTCTGAGCAGCTGAAAATGGCGGCTGCGCCCCAGTCTTCTTTTGTCAATGTCTATTTTAACGGCTCCTATCATGGGCTTTATCTGCTCGCCCAGAGGCCCAATGCAAAGGGCGGGAGCGTGAGAATTGCTGATCTGGAAAAGGAAAATGAAAAGCTGGCCGGTAAAAAGACAGGTCAGGGGCAGGGACAATATTCTCAGGAAGACATTGAACAAAATACCAGAAAGAGTAATAACGATAGCAATAGTAATAATGATGACAACAGTAATAGCGATAACAACAGTAATAGCAATAATAATAGTAATAGCGGCGGAAATGCTGATGATTCCGTACACATCGTGACGGAAACCGATGAGAACGGCCTTGAACTGCATGCTTCTCCGCAGAAGAAAGTGCCGGCCAATATCAGTGGCGGTTATCTGCTGGAGATCGATGGCCGCTACGAGGATGAGGATTATTGGTTCTCCACGCAGACCCACCATTTTGTTGTAAAAAGCCCTGAAGCCGTTCCTTTAAAAGAGGGGCAGTATATTGCCGGTTATCTGCGGGAGGCGGAAGCGGCCCTTTTTGACAAAAATGGGAAAAATGCTGACACCGGGAAAAACTGGGACGATTATCTGGATATGGAATCTTGGATGAAAATGTATGTTATGCAGGATTTCATGGTCCAGTGGGATGTCGAGAGCTTCAGCTTTTTTGTCTATAAGGATGCCAATGACCCGCTGCTGTACTGCGGCCCGGTCTGGGATTTTGACCTCTCCATGGGCGCGACGGGTCTGGGCAGGCTTCCCAATGTCATGATGTACAGCGACTGGCTGCGCGGCCACAGAGAAGGCTGGCTGACGGAGCTGGACAAATTCCCCGCCTTTACAGAGACTCTGCGGACTTTTGCCCGCGAGGAGTTCATGCCTGCCCTGCAGAACTATCTGGACGGGGAATTCAGAGACCAGATGGAAACGCTCGCGCCTTCCGCGGCTATGGATGCCCACCGCTGGGGAGAGACAGACTCTTTCTGCCAGAGCGCACAGAACCTCCTCTCCTGGCTCGAGGGCAGAGTGGCGTTCTGGGAAAGCTTCCGGGAAGACCCTGCCGCCTTCTGCACCGTGACCCTGCGTTACGGCTTCAACGACATGGAAATCTTCATCCCCCGCGGGGAGCCGGTCGGCTTCGTTCCCGTCGAGGAATACGGGGAGCACCTCTACAGCAGCTTCCGCAAAAAATACGGCAATATCGACGGCTGGACCTGCGAGGACGGCTCCAGGCTGACCCCGGAGACTATCATCGACCATGACCAGGTCCTGACCCCATTTGCGGAATAATCATTTACGGAATAATCATTTGCGGAATAATCATTTGCGGAATAAAAGGGTGACTGCTGACGGTAGAACCAGTTTTGGAGATGAGATGAAAAAAGCAGTAAAGCAAATAAAAGCAGCAAAACAAAAAACAGCAGAAAAGCAGAGAAAAACAGCGGTCCTGCCTTCGAAAAAGGAACTAAGCAACAGGGAAGGTACAATTCCTTCGATGGAGTCCGGTCAGACAGAGTCTTCGGGTGAGATTGTTTTACCTGAGGGTTTTTTGACCCGAATGAAAAACCTTCTGGAAGAAAATGAGTATGAGGC
This sequence comes from Sarcina sp. DSM 11001, assembly GCF_900101015.1. GTDB lineage: Bacteria > Bacillota > Clostridia > Lachnospirales > Lachnospiraceae > CAG-791. Next base: position 53,304 of record NZ_FNFZ01000001.1, read on the forward strand.
TTTTTTGTCTTCCTATGGGCTGGAACGCCTTTTTTCGCTGCGGGTCAATACCCTGAAGACAGACAGAGAGTTCTTTATGAAGCTTGTGTCTAAAGAACGAGCTTCAGACGCACCGAGCCTTGTTCCGGTTCCCTGGGAACAGGACGGCTTTTATTATTCTGAAAAATGGCGACCGGGCCGGCTCCCCTGGCATGAAGCAGGTATGTATTATATCCAGGAGGCGAGCGCCATGGCTCCGGCAGTGCTCTGCGGGGCGCAGCCGGGAGAAAGGATACTGGATCTGTGCGCAGCTCCCGGGGGGAAGAGCACAAAGCTGGCCGCGTCGTTGCGGGGCCGGGGGCTTCTGGTGGCGAATGAGATCCATCCTGAACGGGCCAGGGTCCTGTCCGCAAATATTGAGCGCATGGGTGTCAGAAACGCTGTAGTGACAAATGAGACGCCGCAGCGGCTGGCCTCCCGGTTTCCGGTCTTTTTTGACAGAATCGTCGTGGATGCCCCCTGTTCCGGTGAGGGAATGTTCCGCAAAGAAGAGGAAGCGCTGCTGAACTGGAGTATGGAAAACGTGTACAGGTGCGCCGCCCGCCAGGAAGAGATTCTGGAGGAAGCCGCTTCTATGCTGCGTCCCGGCGGGACCCTGATTTATTCGACCTGTACCTTTGCCCCGGAGGAAAATGAGGCGGTGATCTTTCATTTTCTCGCAGATCATCCGGAATTCGATGTGGAAATCATTTCAGATCTGCCCGGTGTGGATATGGAAAAATGGGGATTTGAATCAGGCAGGGGTGAATGGATTGTCCGTGGCCCGGCAGGAAGTATTTCAGAAAGATCCGATACGGGAAATGAGCAGCGATCCGGGGCTGGCTGGAAGCCGGAAAGATTTGTTCCTTTGGCAGAAGCAGGAGCCTTGGCTTTTTTTGACATCCCTGAAGGAACGGTCCGTCTGTGGCCCCACAGGTTAAGAGGAGAAGGCCATTTTGCCGCTGTATTGAAAAAGGAATCAAAAAAGGAATCCTCAAAGCCATTTTCAAACGATTCTTCTACACCTTTTTCAGACGGAAAATCTGCAGACCCAGCAGAAAAGGCCGCGGAAAAAACAGCATGGGCCGCTGCGGAAAAAAATGCCGCGGAAAAAACAGTAGGGGCCGCTGCGGAAATAAAGGCCGCGGAAAAAACAGCAGGGGCTGTTGCGGAAATAGAGGCCGCAGAAAAAACAGCAGGGGCCGTTGCGGAAAAGCATGTGAAGACAGGAAGAAAAAGACCAGGAAAAAAAGGAAAAAATTCCGGATCTTTCGGGCGCGGCAGCGAAAACCGGTCCGGCGATACGCCGGTAAAGCGCAGCGAGGCTCTGAAACTATGGAAAGAATTCTGCCGGGATAATCTGCTCCTCCAGGATTCACAGGAAACGGACGGAGCTCCATGCGGGGCGGGAGTCTCGCGCTTTTGCAGGGAGGAATGCCTGATCCTGTTTGGAGACGCGCTCTGGGCTCTGCCGGCTCATATTTCCGGATCCGACCTGGACGGGCTGAAGGTCATGCGGCCCGGCCTCCACCTGGGCAACGTGGTTCGCGGCCGCTTCGAGCCGGCTCATGCACTTGCTATGGCCCTGCGCCGCGAAGAAGCTCTCAGGAGCATTTCCCTTCCGGGGACGAGTCCCCAGGCTTATGCCTGGTTTAGAGGGGAATCTCTTCAGATAGGTGAGACAGCGGATCTTTGTGACGGCTCGAAATCTGCAGAAACCAATTCTGCCGGCATCTCCCGCAATGAAAATGGAATAGAAGACAATAATGTCTCTGCAGCTTTTATAGATAACAGTCCGCTGGGCGTTTCCTGTAGTGAAAATGTGAAGAATTTCAAGGGCTGGTGCCTTGTCACGATCGACGGCTGTGCAGCCGGCTGGGGCAAAGCCGGAGGAAATGTGATTAAAAACCATTATCCCAAGGGCCTGAGAAAGGGGAGCTGGTACCGATAAAAAGAGCAAAAGATAAAAGAATCGTCCGCCTGTCGGAGTGCATTGACCGTCTATTTTCATTCTGCTATAATCTTGAAAAGTGATTTATCACTGGCGGATACAATTCTATATATGCTGTGAATAGTGTTTAGGCAGTTCAGTCAGCATGTGCTGTATACGCAGTTCCAGGACATTCCGGCTGTTATTTATTAATAAAATTCTGCCGGGAAATTACTTTTGTTGTTTTAAACACAGTAACAACAAGTTTTAAAGTTTTTAAAGAAGGAGAACGAAGAATGGGTAAGGGTAATTGTGTAGTCGGACAGTCCGGCGGCCCGACAGCTGTCATCAACGCTTCTATCGGCGGTGTTTATTATGAGGCCAAGAAGCAGGGTTATGACAAGGTTTATGGCATGATTCACGGCATCGAAGGTTTTTTGCAGGGCAGTATCGTTGATCTTGACAAATATCTTGCAGATCCCATGGGAATTGAGCTGCTCAAGAGAACGCCCTCCGCGTTCCTCGGCTCCTGCCGTTTCAAAATGCCCAAGATCGATGCCAGCCCCGAGACCTATCAGAAGGTTCTGGATGTGATGGATGCCAATGACATCAACACTCTGTTTTATGCAGGCGGCAATGATTCCATGGATACCGTCAAGATGCTTTCCGATTTTGCGGCTGAGAAGGGCATCAAGGACAAATATTTCATGGGCGTTCCCAAGACGATTGACAACGATCTGCCGATCACTGACCACTGCCCCGGCTATGCTTCCGCATGCAAATACATCGGAACATCCATCAAGGAGATCATCCGTGACAACGAGTCCTTTGGCGCTGCAAAGCCTACGATCGTCATCGTTGAGATCATGGGCCGTCACGCAGGCTGGCTGACCGCTGCTGCAGCTCTGGCAAAGGGCAGTGACTGCTCCGGCTGTGACGCGATCTATCTGCCTGAGAGGACTTTCGACCTCGACGCTTTCATGGAAAAGGTCAAATATCTGTCTGAGACCAAGCGCTCCGTCGTTATCGCGGTTTCTGAGGGTATCGCGACAGCTGACGGCAAGTTCGTCTGCGAAGCCGGCGGTGCGGTTCTTCCCGTCGACGCATTCGGCCACAAACAGCTGGGCGGCACGGCTGCCAACCTTTGCAGGATCATCGCCAAGGAGACCGGCCTGAAGACTCGCGCGATCGAGTTCTCCACTCTTCAGAGAGCAGGTTCCCACATCGCTTCCCTGACCGACATCAACGAAGCTTTCGCAGCGGGCCGCGCTTCCGCAAAGGCTGCCGCTGAGGGCAAGACCGCTATGATGCCTGTCTTCAAGAGAGTCAGCCAGGATCCTTATCTGTGCGCCATTGATCTGCACGATATCCATGACATCGCGAACGTCGAGAAGGCAGTTCCGGAGGAGTTCATCACCGAGGACGGCTGCGGCATCACCGATGCATACCTCGACTATGCACGTCCGCTGATCATGGGCGAGCTGGAGCCTGTCTTTGTCGATGGTCTGCCCAGACATCTGGTCATGGAGGAACTGGCAGAGTTCTGATCCCTGACAGATACAGCATTGACAGATACAGTATTGACAGATACAGTATTGACAGATACAGCATTGATAGATACGGCATAGACAGATACAGTATTGGCAGATGCAGTATTCATAGATGCAGTATTGACAGATGCTGATGATTTTTGAGTAAAACAGCACTCTCTTCGCTGAGTATTTGGCGGGGAGAGTGCTCTTCATTCTGGTTTTAACAAGATTGTTTCCACAAGATTTTTTCTATAGAATTATTTTACAGAACCTGTTTTTACAGGATTTATTTTTACAGGATCGTTTTAAGAGTCTTGTTTTAACAGGATCGCTTTAACTGGATCGTTTTAACAGAATTGAGGATTTTTGCATGGATCTGTTTGAATACATGCGGCAGGAGCAGCAGCAGACGGAGTCTCCGCTGGCGGCACGCATCCGTCCGACGACGCTGGATGAGGTCGTCGGGCAGGAACATATCATCGGGAAGGGCAGGCTTTTGAGAAGGGCGATTCAGGCGGACAAGCTGGGATCGCTGATTTTTTACGGTCCTCCCGGGACGGGCAAGACGACGCTGGCCAAGGTCATTGCGAACACGACCAGCGCCGAGTTTGTGCAGCTCAATGCGACTACTTCCGGGAAAAAAGATATGGAGGAGGCCGTAAAAGCCGCGAAGGACCGTATGGGAATGTACGGTAAAAAGACGATCCTGTTTATCGACGAGATCCACCGGTTCAATAAGTCCCAGCAGGATTATCTGCTTCCTTTCGTCGAGGACGGAACGGTGACCCTGATCGGGGCGACAACGGAAAATCCTTATTTTGAGGTGAACGGAGCGCTGATTTCGCGTTCTACTGTCTTTGAACTGAAGCCCCTTTCAGCGCAGGATATCCGGGCTCTGATCCTCCGGGCTGTCTATGACGGCGAAAAGGGAATGGGGATGTATAATGCCGCGATCGATGAGGATGCGGCGGATTTCCTGGCGGATGTCGCGGGCGGAGATGCCAGGCGGGCGCTGAGCGCAGTGGAACTGGGCGTGCTGACCACGGCTCCTTCTGAAGACGGAAAGATCCATATCACCCTTGAAATCGCACAGGAGTGCATCCAGAGGCGCGCGCCCCGCTATGACAAGGGCGGCGACAATCACTACGACACGATCTCAGCCTTTATCAAGAGCATGAGGGGGTCTGATCCGGATGCGGCTGTCTACTACCTGGCCCGGATGCTGGAAGCCGGCGAGGATCCGAAATTCATAGCCCGCAGGATCATGATCTGCGCTGCCGAGGACGTCGGAAATGCAGATCCCCAGGCCATCCAGGTCGCTGTTTCCTGTTCACTGGCCTGTGAGCGGATCGGTATGCCCGAGTCCCAGATCCTCCTGGCGCAGGCGGCCGCCTATGTGGCGGGCGCGCCCAAGAGCAATGCGGCGGTCAACGCGATCTCTGCCGCCAGAGAACTCGTCGGAAAGACGGGCAATCTCCCCGTCCCTCCTTATCTGCAGGATGCCCATTACGGGGGCGCGGGCAGACTTGGCCGCGGGATCGGGTATCAATATGCGCATCTCTACCAAGAACACTACAGCGGTCAGCCTTATCTGCCTGAAGCCGTCCGCGGGGTTCACCTCTATGAACCCTCTGAAAACGGATATGAAAAAGAGATCCGGACCCGGCTTTACCGCCTGACAGGAGATGAGCGTTATACGCAGCCCGAACAGCTTTTGGAAAGAGAAAATGAATAAAAACGAAATGGATGAAGTTTTTACCGTTTATAAGCTGATCATTTTATATATGCTCGACCGCGCTGAAGGAGATGTGACACAGGCTATGCTGTCCACTTTTCTCCTTGAAAGCGGCTATGCGAACTTTGTCTCTCTGGCGGAGAGCTATGCCCAGTTGGAAAAGAGGGATCTGGTCAGGATCCGTATGGAGGGAGACAAGAAATTTCTGCAGTTGACGGACGCCGGAAAAGAGGCGCTCGGCTTTTTCTGTGCCCAGCTGAACCCGCTGATCAGAAAACAGGTCGATGAATGGCTGGTAGAACACGGACGGCAGATCCGGGAGGACCGCGAAGTGACCGCTGTTTATGAGCGGATGGTCTCCGGGGTCTATGAAGTGCGCATGTCTGTCAAGGAAAGAGGGGTCACTCAGCTCGAAGTCAAGCTCTCTGTCCCTGACGCGGCTTCTGCTGAAGCGATCGCGGGCAAATGGAAGGAAAAAAACACCGGGATTTATCAATACCTCATTGAAAATCTTTTTTGACTGTTCTATAATTCATGTGACTCATTGTATCAATACAGATCGGGACGGATGGAACCTCATAAATAGTGGCGAAACAGAGGCGGCGCATAAAGTGCTGCTGCCATTCTCAGATCAAGTCATCAACTCACCATGGTTCCGCAGCCGTTTTTTCACCGGATTTTTAAATTTTTAATCGTTTTCCTGTTTTGGATTTCCCTGTATAGGGCTTAATATTTTTGCGCTCACACTCTGGCTGCTTTTGGCCTGTGGGCATATGTTCCTGTGCGCACTGTTTCAGACAGGTCTTTCATCCAATTTTAAATAGATTTTCTTTAAAAAATGATTTTTATCTTCTATATAAAATAAAAGCATATTGATGAATAGAAAATGCTTTGAAGAAAACATATTTTGAAAAAGCCTGCTTGAAGAAAATATATGTAAACAAATTTTTTGATGCAAATAATTTGAAGCAAATGCAGAAAATGTCTCTGAAAATATCAATGAGAGGAACTTGCAGGAAGCAGTGCTGATTTTGAAAACGGGACAGATTATACAGGAAAACTGAAAATATACAGAAAATTAGTATAACGATAATAGATATAAAGGTAATAGAAATACGGTATTAAATGAATATATATTTAATATACGAATCAACAGACAGATAATTTTAGACAGATTAATTATTTTAGACAGATTAATTAAGGAAGAGAACCTGCTCCCGTTTTTCTGCATAAGGAAGCAGGATGAAGATATATTTTTGGAGGATAGTAAATGACCAGAGAGATGTATGAGTCGATTTCCTTGCATGATCTGCGTGAGATTGCCAAAAATCGGGGAATGCGGCGCATTTCCGCTTTGAAAAAGGCGGATCTCATTGATGCAATGCTCAAAAAAGATGAGGAGGAGGCGAAAGCTTACCGTGAGGAGAGGCAGCAGCGCAGGCAGGAGCTGAAGAGGCAGCAAAAGGAGGCTGAGGAAGCAGCTGCAGCAGAGAAAATGGCTGCCGGAAGCTCCCGCTCGGGGGCTGATTCTCAGGCAATAGGAAGCGGGAACAGCAGCGGAAACAGTGCGCAGGGCGGCGATGCCGGCCTGGCGTCAGGCGGCGCAGAGTCATCCGATTCATTCAGCCGGGACAGAAGGGAGAGCGGAGACAGCAGGAACCCGTACGGACAGTCAGGGCAGAATATGCAGTCAAGCCGGAATATGTCCGCAGGGCAGGATAGAAACGTGTCTCGGGACAGGTCTGCGGTACAGGATGCGGGGCAGTCCCAGGGCAGTTCTCAGTTCCAGAGTAATATGCAGTCCCAGGGCAACGTGCAGCCTCAGGGCAGTCCGCAGTCCCAGGGCAACATGCAGTCTCAGGGCGGTCCGCAGTCCCAGGGCAACGTGCAGCCTCAGGGCAGTTCGCAGTCTCAGGGCAACGTGCAGTCTCAGGACAATAGTCAGTCCCAGGGCAGGCTCCGGTCTCAGGGGCAGAGGGTAAAGACAAATACCGGCTCCTATTCCGCAAACGGAAGGAGGCAGAATGGCCGCCCCAGGCAGGTCGTTGTCGCAGGAGGACGTCAGCAGGGAAGGCAGATGCGCCAGTCCCAGGGAGGCCAGAGGGAAGGAGAAGCTTTCGAATCTGCCGTTCGGGGCGCTGAAAGATCAGAACCCGTTGTCAGAGAGGCGTCCGCGTCTTATAATTATACCCAGCAGCCAGTCAGGCAGTCTGACAGCGGGCAGAACGGAATCTGGCAGTCTCAGCAGTCCCAGTCTCAGCAGTCTCAGACTGGACAGGCGGCATTAGGCCAGACGGCTTCCGGCCAGGCGTTTTCCGGGCAGGCAGCAGGGCAGACACAGGAGCCCCGGAACGGACAGGACATGCAGCAGGATCCGCAGGGGAACCGGCCGGCCAGGTATTTTCAGTCCGGACGTCAGGACGCCCCGGTCTTTCACAGAGACGAGCTCAATACAGAGCTCGACAGCGGCCAGATGGCAAACGGCATTCTGGAGGTCATGCAGGATGGTTTTGGTTTCATCCGCTGTGCCAACTACATGCCGGGAGAAAATGATATTTATGTGGCGCCCAGCCAGATCAGGCGTTTCGGCCTCAAGACGGGCGATATTATTTCAGGGAATATCCGCGTGAAGACGCAGGGGGAAAAATTCAGCGCCCTGCTCTATGTCAAGAGCGTGAACGGCTATTCCCCCGATGAAGCCACTAAGCGTTATAATTTCGAGGATATGACTCCGGTATTTCCGGATGAGAGGATTCGTCTCGAGCGCACAGGCGGCAGTATTTCCATGCGCATTATGGACCTGATGTGCCCCGTCGGCAAGGGACAGAGAGGCATGATCGTTTCCCCTCCCAAGGCGGGCAAGACGACCCTGATCAAGGATGTGGCGCGTTCTGTCAAGTACAATAATCCGGAGATCCATCTGATCGTCCTTTTGATCGATGAGAGGCCGGAGGAAGTCACGGACATCCGGGAAGCAATCGAAGGAGACGATGCGGAAGTCATTTATTCTACTTTCGATGAACTGCCGGAGCATCACAAGCGTGTCTCAGAGATGGCGATTGAGCGGGCCAGGCGCCTTGTGGAGCACAAACGGGACGTCATGATCCTGCTTGACTCTATTACCCGCCTTACAAGGGCGTACAATATTACAGAACCGCCGAGCGGGCGCACGCTGTCCGGAGGACTGGACCCGGCTGCCCTGCACATGCCGAAACGGTTTTTCGGAGCCGCGAGAAGTATGCGGGAGGGCGGGAGCCTTACGATCCTTGCGACCGCGCTCATCGATACGGGCAGCAAGATGGACGACATCGTCTTTGAGGAATTCAAGGGGACCGGCAATATGGAGCTCGTCCTTGACCGGCGCCTTTCCGAACGACGCATTTTTCCGGCAATCGATATCGTCCGTTCCGGAACCCGCAGGGATGATCTGCTTTTGACCCCCGATGAACTGGCTGCGGTCAACACTATCCGCCGGGCCTTTAACGGACTGAGCGCTGAACAGGCGGTGACCCAGGCTTTGGATCTGTTCTCCAGGACACGGACAAATGGCGAATTTGTCAATATGGTCCGCAAGATCCAGTGGGGAAAGGAATGATTCATTTTAAAATCGAAGAATTTATGAGTTGGAAGAATTTTGGAATTGAAAGAATATAAGAGTTGAAAAATTATAGGAATTGAAAAATTTCAGGAATTGACCCTGCCTCGCAGCGATCACCGGCGTGCCCGTTCACGCCTGAAATGGAGGAAAATATGAAACGAAGCTGTGGTGTACTGCTTCCGGTCGCCAGCCTTCCGTCCAAATACGGGATCGGCTGTTTTTCGACCGAGGCGTATCGTTTCGTCGACTTTCTCGTTAAGGCAGGCCAGTCGTATTGGCAGATTCTGCCCCTCGGGCAGACTGGCTACGGCGATTCACCCTATCAGTCGTTTTCCACATTTGCCGGAAATCCTTACTTCATTGACCTGGAACAGCTGATTGGAGCGGGTTATTTGTCGAGAGAGGAAACGGAGCAGTTTAATTTTGGCTCCAACCCTTCCTATATCGAATATGACCTGATCTATATGAGCCGGTACCTGCTTTTACACCATGCCTATGAAAACAGTCCCTACTCTCTGCATCCTTCGGATGTATGGAAACAGTCTGCTTACAACAGGGACCGTTACGCTTTCGAGACTTTTATCACAAATAATAAGGAATGGCTTGAAGATTACGCGCTTTACAGCGCACTCAAGGGTCGTTTCGAAAATGCCGCCTGGACAGAATGGGATGATGATATCCGCCTCAGGCAGCCGGAGGCCATGAAAAAATGGCACGCCGAGCTGGTGGACGACATCCGTTTCTATTGCTTCCTGCAGTATATGTTTTTCCTGCAGTGGAAGGCGGTCAAAGATTACGCCAACAAACACGGAATCAGTATAATCGGCGATCTGCCGATCTATGTCGCTATGGACAGCGCGGATACCTGGAGCCATCCGGAGTACTTCAAGCTGGACGGCGAAGGGCGTCCTTCTGTAGTCGCCGGATGCCCTCCGGACGCTTTTTCCGCGACGGGACAGCTCTGGGGAAACCCGATCTATGACTGGGACAGGCACAGGGCGGAGAATTTTTCCTGGTGGAGGTCCCGCATGGAGCGCGCCTTCTTCCTCTACGACGCGGTCAGGATCGACCACTTCCGCGGATTTGAATCCTATTATGAGATTCCCGCTCAGGAGAATACGGCTATGAACGGGACCTGGGTGCAGGGCCCGGGGATCGAGCTGTTTGACGCATTGCAGGAAACGATCGGCGGCCGTCAGGTCATCGCCGAAGATCTGGGTTTCCTCACTCCGGAAGTACATAAACTGCTGGAGGAAACGGGATATCCCGGCATGAAGGTCCTGCAGTTTGCTTTTGATGCCAAGAGTGACAGCGAATATCAGCCGCACAATTATAACCGCAACTGCGTCGTTTACACGGGAACACACGATAATGACACCACTCGGGGGTGGTTTGAGAACACGGACCCGGAAGTCAGGGACTACGCTTATAAGTATCTGGGGATCACCGGGAAAGAAACAGCGGTTGATGCCATGATCCGGACTGCCATGATGAGCGTGGCAGATATCTGCATCATTCCCATTCAGGATTATCTGGGACTGGGCAATGAGGCGCGAATCAATACGCCCTCCACTCTGGGGAGCAACTGGAAATGGCGGGCCCTTCCGGGAACATTCACCGATAAGCTGGCAGAGCACCTGCTGGGTCTCGCAAGGATCTACGCCAGGCTGAACCAGTAAAACCGGGGCCGGAAAGAATCCTTCCGGGAAAACTGAACTGGAAAAAAACAGGGAGCATGAAAAGTGAACAGGTCATTTTTCATGCTCCTTTTTTTGTCCGGTATTTGCCCGTAATACTGTTTCCGGGTCAATAATAAATGATGTTTTCTCCGAGGGCGCGGGCTTTATCTTCTCCGAGATAGTGGGCGACGATGGCGAGACCGAAGGGGATTGCCGTACCCATGCCGCGGCTCGTGATGATGTTGTCACTGACGACGACTTTATCCTTACAGAGAAGGGCGCCGTTTTCTTTGAGCACTTCATCTTTGGAGGGATTGCAGGTAGCGCGGACTCCGCTGAGCAGCCCGAGTTCCGCAAGGATACTGGGGGCGGCGCAGATCGCGGCGACCTGCCTGCCTTTTTCGCAGAATGCTTTGACCTGTTCCATGAGGGGGAAGCATGCCCGAAGATTGGGGGTCCCGGGGATGCCGCCGGGCAGGATGATCATATCATACTGATCAAAATCCAGTTCGCCGATCGTTGTGTCTGTGCGGAAGGTGACTTCATGGGAAGAAGTCACTTCTGTGCTTTGTGTGATCGACACTTTTGTACAGGGAATCCCTGCGCGGTAAAGCAGGTCCACAACGGTAAGTCCCTCGATCTCTTCACATCCGTCGGCAAAGAAAATTGCGGTCTTCAGATTGGTTTTTGCTTCAAACATAGATACTCCTTTTCTTTATTTTCCGATTCAACAAAAAGGATACCGGCAGACTGCTCCTTTTCCCGGAACTATCGGCAGCAGTTCCTGATTCATTGTACACCAACAGTTTTCGCGCGTCTATGGACAGGTTGATACAGGGAGCCGCAAGCGTTGCATGTCCACGCCCTTCGAGGGGGCGTGGAGTAACGACTGCGTTTTCCCGTGCTAAATGCACTTTCCTGCACCACTGCTTTTCTCGTGCTTTTGTGTTTTCATGCGCTTTTTACGCGGAAACTCGGGTCAGATATCAGGATGAGATGCCGGCTTTACATGAAAGACTGAAATATTGACTTTTTTGAACTGGTGTGACGAAAATTGACGGACGAAAATTCAAATATGTTTATAAAAAACCTGTAAAAACCACATATTTCACTTGAATTGGCTATAGTTTTTTACAATAGCTTTTGATACAATGTTGGCAGTTAGGGATTCATACTCGGCAGCTCTGGACGGAATCTGCCTGTATCGATGATTTAGGAGGATATTTATGGTTACCAATGATGCTACGTTACTGGAGCTGAAACATCTGATCATGGAAAGCGTTGCAAGGCTTGCCTGGGATGATGCCATCAACGAGGAATCCCTCAAGAATCTGACTTTAGCGTTGAGCCCCGGTCCTGTCGCTCAGTATCGGTGCTGTGTTTATAAGGAAAGGGAAGTGATTTCTGAGAGGATCCGTCTCTCACTGGCGCAGAATCCAAATCCGGAAAGCACCTCCAAAAACGTTGTTCAGGTCATCCAGCCTGCCTGCGAAGAGTGCCCTCTGGCGGCGTATACCGTTACGGACAACTGCCGTCTTTGCATGGGAAAAGCCTGCATCAATTCCTGCCGTTTTAAAGCGATCACTATCGGCGACCACAGGGCAAAGATCGACCCGACCAAGTGCAAGGAATGCGGTATGTGCGCAAATGCCTGCCCTTACGGGGCGATCGCCCATCTGGTGCGTCCCTGCAAGCGTGTCTGCCCTGTCGGCGCGATCACTTATGACGAGTTCGGAATCTGCCGGATCGACGAGGATAAATGTATCCAGTGCGGTCATTGCATCCATTCCTGCCCCTTTGGCGCCATTGGCTCCAAGACCTATCTGGTGGATATTATCCGCCATATTAAGGCCGGCGACGAAGTGATCGCCATGGTCGCTCCCGCTACGGAGGGACAGTTCGGCGCCGATATCACGATGCAGTCTCTCAAGAATGTTTTCCTTGATCTCGGTTTTTCGGATATGGTGGAGGTCGGACTGGGCGGCGATATGACGGCTGCCTATGAATCTCTCGAGTGGAGCGAAGCGGCCCACGAAGGACGTAAGATGACGACTTCCTGCTGCCCGGCTTTCATTAATATGCAGCGCAAGCATTTCCCCAAGGTTTTTGAGGAGAATGTTTCCAGCGTCGTCTCGCCCATGTGCGCAGTTTCCCGTTACCTCAAGAGCACACGCCCCGGCTGCATCACAGTCTTCGTCGGACCCTGCATCGCCAAAAAATCCGAGGCGGAAGATCCCACGATCCCGGACAATGCCGACTATGTCATCACTTATGGAGAGTTCCGGGCCATGCTGCGCTCCAAGGACATTGATATTCAGGCGGCGGCCAATTCCTACCAGGAATCTTCGATCTGGGGCAAGCGCTTTGCAACCTCCGGCGGCGTGGCAAAAGCCGTCCTGGAGTGCATGCAGGAGCGCGGAGAGGATATCTCCGGTATCAAGCTCGTGCAGGTCGCGGGCGGAGACGCCTGCAAGAAGACCCTCACGATGCTCAAGGCCGGCAGACTGCCCGAGAGCTTTGTCGAGGGCATGATCTGCGAGGGCGGCTGTGTCGGCGGCCCGTCCAGACACAGGACAGAGATGGAGATCAAGCGCGCGAGAGAAGGCCTTCTCAAGATGGCCGACGACAGAAAGGTCCTCGACAACCTGAAGAATTACCCTATGGACAAGTTCTCCATGTACCGCGACGGCCACATGGATGAGAAATGTCTCCTCGACTGACAGCTTTTTCCTGGACTTTTCCTGGACTTTTTTGGAGTCAGTAAGGACTGAAGGCGGCAATAACTGAGCCAGTAAGAACTGTAGTCAGTAAGGCCAGGAACCAGTAAGAACTGGAGTCATTAAAGGACTGGAGCCGGAAAAACCCATGGTCAGTAAGAACCTGAAATGGGAGCGGTAAGGACCGGAATTTACAAGAACTGGATTCAGGCAGGGCGGAATTCATTCCGCCCTGCTTTTCTTTCGGGGAGCTGGACAGGAGCCAGGGAACGGAGAACTATCCCCTGTCTCCTGCAGGAAGCTGTCTCCTGTCTTTCCTTTTTTCCTGAACGGGGAGAGACGGAGAACTGTCCCCTGTCTCTTGTCGGGAAAGTCTGAAAAATGGGATAGGAATTATTTTAAGTCAGACTCTATTTGGAAAGCAGATGAAATGCCTGAAAAAAGCATGGTAAAAATGTCGAACAGGGCACAATATGCTGGATTCTTTTGAAAAAATGTGTTGGAAATAGGTTCAAGTGTGTGCTATAATGCAATGTACTTGTGTAAAACTTTATGGAGGTTTAGGTAACAATGAGTGTAAGTGTTGAAAAACTGGAGAACAGCATGGTCAAGCTCACGATTGAAGTGAGCGCCGAAGATTTTGATAAAGCGATTGACGCGGTCTACAAACGGCAGAAGAACAGAATGAATGTCCCCGGTTTCCGCAGGGGAAAAACACCGAGGAAGGTTCTGGAGAAGCTGTATGGCGAGACTATGTTTTATGAGGATGCAGCCAATGATTTGATCAACAGCTCTTATCCTGATGCTGCAAAGGAGAGCGGAGAGGACATCGTCTCTCATCCCGAGATCGAAGTGACGCAGATCGGTGCGGGCAAGCCCTTTATCTATACAGCGAAAGTGGCCGTGAAGCCTCCTGTGAGCCTGGGCAAGTACAAAGGCGTTGAGGTTGTGAAACAGGATACGACTGTAACCGACGAAGAGGTCGACAAAGAGATCCACAAGGAGCTTGAGAAGAACGCTGCCAAGAATGAGATCACTGACCGTCCGGTCAAGATGGGCGACGACATCGCTCTTGATTTCGAGGGCTTTAAGGATGGCGTTCCTTTTGAGGGCGGCAAGGGTACCAATTATCCTCTGTCTGTCGGCTCTGGTTCCTTCATTCCCGGTTTTGAAGAGCAGCTGGTTGACAGGAATATCGGTGAAGAGTTTGATGTCAATGTGACTTTCCCCGAGGACTATCAGTCTGATGAACTCGCGGGCTGCCCTGCAGTCTTTAAGTGCACTGTCAAAAAGATCACCGAGAAGATCCTTCCCGAGCTGGACGATGAGTTCGCAAGTGAAGTTTCCGAGTTCTCCACTCTTGAGGAGTACAAGGCTGATGTCCGCAGGAAGCTGACCGAGCGCAAGGAAAAAACCGCCCAGACCAATAAGGAAAACATGGCTGTCGGCAAGGTCATCGAGGATTCTCATGTCGATATCCCTGAGGCAATGCTTCGCACTCAGCAGGAGCAGATCGTCGGCGAGCTTGAGCAGCAGATCACATCCCAGGGTATGAAGTTTGAAGATTACCTTCAGTATGCTCAGACCACCAGGGAGAAGATGATCGAGAACGCTAAGGATGACGCTGAGCGCCGCATCATGTATCGTCTGGTCATGGAACAGGTCGCGAAGGAAGAGAACATCACTACTACTGAAGAGGATTACGAAAACGAGCTCAAGGAGAAGGCAGAGGTCTATCGTCTGGATGTTGAGACCATCAGGAAGTACTTCGAGCACCGCAAAGAAGAAATGATGGAGGAACTCGCTATTCAGAAGGCGATCACCTTCATCGCGGACAATGCTGTTGAAGTAGAAAAGAAGCCTGAATCCGAAGAGGCAAAGACTGAGTAAAAGGCTGGGTTTTTAAAGGAACGAAGGATCGGTTCACGGCCGCACCGGACATATGAGACTG
Organism: Sarcina sp. DSM 11001; assembly: GCF_900101015.1. GTDB lineage: Bacteria > Bacillota > Clostridia > Lachnospirales > Lachnospiraceae > CAG-791. Next base: position 68,464 of record NZ_FNFZ01000001.1, read on the forward strand.
GCCGGCGGCTGTACCGGTCCTTTATCTTCACTTGAAAATACTTGCCTAATGATAATGAAAGGGGGCCGCATGGCAAATTTTATCCCTTATGTAATTGAACAGACAGGTATGGGGGAGCGGTCGTATGATATTTTTTCCCGTCTCCTCAAGGAACGTATTATTATTCTGGGTGACCAGGTGACAGACCAGTCCGCAGAGCTCATCATGGCACAGATGCTCTTTCTCGAGGGCGAGGATCCCGAGAAAGATATTCAGTTTTATATCAACAGCCCTGGCGGATCCATCTCCGCAGGTATGGCCATTTATGACACTATGCACTTTGTAAAATGCGATGTCTCCACGATCTGTGTGGGTCTGGCGGCAAGCATGGGCGCCTTCCTTCTGGCCGGCGGCACAAAGGGCAAGAGGTATTCCCTCCCCAACAGTGAGATTCTGATCCATCAGCCTCTTGGCGGGACAGAGGGACAGGCTTCGGATATCGCGATCCAGGCGGCGCACATGGCGTTCGTCAAGGAGAGGATGAACCGGATCCTTTCGGAGAATACTGGTCAGCCTTATGAGAAGATCGTACAGGATACGGACCGCGACAACTGGATGACTCCCGAGCAGGCACTGGAATACGGCCTGATCGACCAGATTTATACGACCCGCAAGGAGATCGAGACCCAAGTCGGGTAATCGAGTGTCGGGTAATCGAGTGAGGATTATATGGCAGATAATAAGAGAATGTACCCTGGTATGCGCAGGTGTTCTTTTTGCAACCGGACAGAGAATATGGTCAACAGGCTGATCTCCGGACCGGAAGGAATCTATATCTGTGATGAATGTGTCTCAATCTGCATGGACATCCTGGAGGAGTCCGAGCGCGATGAGAGCATGTCACTTTCCACACTTGATACGGGCGGTATCAAGCTTCTGAAGCCGGCGCAGATCAAACGGTTTCTGGATGAGTATGTCATCGGGCAGGAAGAGGCCAAAAAGGTCCTGTCCGTGGCGGTGTACAATCATTATAAGCGTGTAGTCAGAGCCCAGGAAGACAGCAATGAGGATGGAGTGGAGTTGCAGAAGAGCAACATCCTGATGCTGGGTCCCACCGGTTCCGGAAAGACTTATCTGGCTCAGACTCTCGCGAAGATCATCAATGTGCCATTTGCGATCGCGGATGCCACTACGCTCACTGAAGCGGGATATGTGGGTGAGGATGTTGAGAACATTCTCCTCAAGCTTATCCAGGCGGCAGATTATAATATCGAAAAAGCCCAGGTCGGCATTATCTATGTCGACGAGATCGACAAGATCTCCAAAAAGGGCGAAAATGTATCGATCACCCGTGATGTCTCCGGAGAAGGTGTCCAGCAGGCCCTCCTGAAGATCATAGAGGGCACAGTGGCCTCCGTTCCTCCCCAGGGCGGGCGCAAACACCCCCAGCAGGAGCTGATCCAGATCGACACCAACAACATCCTTTTCATCTGCGGCGGAGCTTTTTCGGGCCTTGACAAGATAATCAACAACCGTATGGACAGACGGTCCATGGGCTTCCATGCGGAGATCAAGGACAAAGAAGCAAAGAAATTCGGCAATGTGATCCGCAACGTTCTCCCCGAGGATCTGACCAAGTTCGGCCTGATCCCCGAGTTTATCGGCCGTGTCCCGGTTGTGGTCACACTTGATGAGCTTGATAAGGATGCCCTGGTCAGGATCCTCAAGGAGCCCAAAAACGCCATCCTCAAGCAGTACAAAAAGCTGTTTTCCTACGACAGGGTCGAACTCGAGTATGAGGACGACGCGGTGGAAGCCATCGCGGAGCAGGCCTTAAAGCGCGGTACAGGCGCCAGAGGACTGCGCTCTATCCTTGAAAAGACCATGATGGATGTCATGTTCGAGATCCCTTCAGACGAGACCATCATTTCGTGCACGATCACAAAGGACTCCATTGATGGAACCGGGGCGCCGAAGATCGAGCATGGCGAAAAGCCCCCGCTTCCGGAAAAAAAGCGTGCCGCTAAGCCGGCCGTCAGTGCAAGCCCGCAGCGCAGAAGACGCAAGGCTTCAGGTGCCCGGAACTAAGGCTTTCGTGTATATATAGTTTATATATAGTTTATATATAGTTTTCGGATATACATAGTTTCCCAGTATATCTGGTATCCAAGTATATCTGGTTTCCGGGTTTATTATTTCCATAGGATGGAGAGCATTCCATAGGATGGAGAGTATTCCTGGGATGGAGAGCATTCCTGGGATGGAGAGCATTCCTGGGATGGAGAGCATTTTACTGGATGTAGAGCATTCCATAGGATGGAGAGCAGGTTGAAGGAAAACCGAAAATGGTAATTAAATCAGTAAATCTTGCACTTGTCTGCGGGGTTACAAGCAAAATTCCGGCAGGCAGCCTGCCGGAATTTGCTTTTGCGGGAAGAAGCAACGTAGGAAAATCGACCCTGATCAACGGACTGATGAACCGTAAAGCGCTTGCCCGCGTAAGTTCCCAGCCCGGCAAGACGCAGACTATCAATTATTATGAGATCAACGGGGAGTTCCACCTGGTGGATCTGCCCGGTTACGGCTATGCGAAGGCCAATGTCAGGGTCAAGGAACAGTGGGGAAAGATGATCGAGCGCTATCTGCACACCAGCAGGCAGCTCAGGACGGTCTTTCTGCTCCTGGATATCCGCCATGAGCCCACCGGACAGGATGTTATGATGTACGACTGGATCCTGCAGGCAGGGTACGAGCCGGTCATTATTGCTACAAAGTCGGATAAGGTAAAGAGAAGCCAGATCCAGAAGCAGCTGGCCGTACTCAGAAAAACCCTCCGGGAGGAGAGCCATGTAAAGCTGCCTCCTTCGGAAAAGAAGGGGCCTCTCCGGATCATCCCCTGGTCAGGCCAGACCAAAAGCGGCCGTGAGGAGATTTATGCAGTCCTCGACAGCTTCCTCGGCAATGCTGACAGCACTCTCCCCGAGGCGGGCTTCCTTGACAGTGCTCTGCCCGAATCGGAGGAAGCTGGTAAAAAAGCTGATAAAAAAGCAGATGAGAAAACAGATGCTGGAGAAAACAGCCTTCGCGGGCAGTAAGTGTAAGAACCGCAGACAGCTGTAAACGAAGAATCTTAACTTCCGATATTTTAAAACCTCGATCAGATCAAGTGTAACTCACTGAAACTGGTCGAGGTTTTTTCTTCATCTGGAACCCCTGTGTGTCAGAAAAATTCTTCTCCGGAAATTCTTTTCAGATATTCAAAAAAGAGTATTGACAGCCTGAAGATATATGTTATAGTACTTATAGAACAGAGAGGACAAAACCGGTCCTTCTGGCAGTCATTTGCATTGTTTGATTTTATACTGCCAAGTTTTACAAACATCAAAATGACAGAATTAAAGAGGTAAAAATACTTCCGAAAGGAGGCTCAGTTTATAATGAATATCCAGAAATTTACACAGAAATCAATTGAAGCGATCAACCAGTGCGAGAAGCTGGCCTATGAATACGGGAACCAGCAGATCGAACAGGAGCATCTGCTGTACAGCCTGCTGACGCTGGAGGACAGCCTGATCCTGAGGCTCATCGAAAAGATGGGCATTGATCCCGGCGCGTTCACCAACCGCGTTCTGGGGACCGTAGAGGGCCTCACAAAGGTGCACGGCGGCGACAGCAGGGTTTATGTCGGCGGAGAGATGAACAAGGCTCTGCTGGGAGCTGAGGCGGAAGCAAAGGCTCTGGGCGACGAGTATGTGAGCGTAGAGCATCTGTTCCTGTCCCTGATCAAAAACGCGGACCGCACGCTGAAGGGCCTTTTCAGGGATTATGGGATCAGCCGAGAGAGCTTCCTCAAGGCGCTTTCCACAGTGCGCGGCAACCAGCGTGTGACCAGCGATAATCCCGAAGCCACTTACGAGACGCTTGAAAAATACGGCGAAGAGCTCGTATCCAAGGCAAAAGCGCAGAAGATGGATCCGGTCATCGGCAGGGACGCGGAGATCCGCAATGTGATCCGAATTCTTTCCAGAAAGACCAAGAACAACCCTGTCCTGATCGGTGAGCCCGGCGTCGGCAAGACCGCCGTCGTGGAGGGGCTTGCCCAGAGGATCGCCCGGGGCGATGTGCCTGACGGGCTCAAAAATAAAAAGATCTTTTCCCTGAATATGGGATCCCTGGTCGCGGGCGCCAAGTACCGCGGCGAATTCGAGGAGCGTCTCAAGGCTGTCCTCGAGGACATCAAGGGAAGCGACGGCGAGATTTTGCTTTTCATTGATGAGCTGCATACGATCGTCGGCGCCGGCAAGACCGACGGCGCGATGGATGCCGGCAATATGCTCAAGCCCATGCTGGCCCGCGGTGAGTTGCACTGCATCGGCGCGACGACTCTCAAGGAGTACCGCATGTACATTGAGAAGGACGCCGCCCTGGAGCGCCGTTTCCAGCCTGTCATGGTGGATGAGCCCACAGTGGAGGACACGATTTCCATCCTCCGCGGACTGAAGGAGAGATACGAAGTCTATCACGGGGTCAAGATCCTGGACAATGCCCTGGTCAGTGCCGCCGTGCTTTCCAACCGTTATATCTCGGATCGTTTTCTTCCTGACAAGGCGATCGACCTCGTGGATGAGGCCTGCGCCCTGATCAAGACAGAGATGAATTCCCTTCCCACAGAGCTCGACGAGCAGCAGCGCAAGATCCTGCAGCTCGAGATCGAGGAGACCGCTCTCAAAAAGGAGGAGGACAACCTCAGCCGTGAGCGTCTCGCGGACCTGCAGAAGGAGCTCGCGGAGCTCAAGGATTCCTTTGCGGCCAAAAAGGCCCAGTGGGAGAATGAAAAGAACCGTGTCGACAATCTGTCCAAACTCCGTGAGGAGATCGATGCTGTCAGCAGCGAGATCCAGATCGCCCAGCAGAACGGCGACCTCAACCGTGCCGCAGAGCTGCAGTACGGGCGTCTGCCCGAGCTGAAAAAGGAGCTGGCCCGCAGTGAGGAGGCCGCCCACAGCGGCAGCGACTCCCTCGTTCATGACCGCGTGACAGATGATGAGATCAGCCGCATTATCTCGCGCTGGACCGGCATTCCGGTCAGCAAGCTCACCGAGAGCGAGCGCAGCAAGACTCTCCACCTGAGTGAAGAGCTGCACAGGCGCGTGATCGGCCAGGATGAGGCTGTGACCAGGGTCACGGAAGCCATCATCCGCAGCAAGGCAGGGATCAAGGATCCGGAGAAGCCCATCGGCTCCTTCCTCTTCCTGGGCCCTACAGGCGTCGGTAAGACGGAGCTCGCCAAGGCTCTCGCAGCCTCCCTGTTTGACGACGAAAAGAACATGGTCCGTATTGATATGAGTGAGTACATGGAGAAATTCTCCGTGTCCCGTCTCATCGGAGCGCCTCCCGGATATGTCGGTTACGAGGAGGGCGGCCAGCTGACAGAGGCTGTCCGCAGAAAGCCCTACTCTGTGGTCCTTTTTGACGAGATCGAAAAGGCTCATCCCGACGTGTTCAACATCCTGCTTCAGGTGCTGGACGACGGGCGCATCACGGACTCCCAGGGCCGTACTGTGGACTTCAAGAACACGATCCTCATCATGACATCCAACCTTGGTGCTCAGGAGATCCTGGCGGACATTGAGCGCCGTGAAAAGGCGGGCACCGGCCGTGACAGAGTCACCTTCAACTATGAGGACGAAGGTTCCGCCGGACAGACCGGCAGCGGATTCGCGGACATTGCCGAAGAGGAGGGCAGCTGGACCATCTCCGAGCATACGAAAGAGGTCGTCAGAGAACTCCTCAAGACCCACTTCCGTCCTGAGTTCCTGAACCGCCTGGACGAGACCATCATGTTCAATCCTCTGTCCAGAAGCGACATCAGAGGGATCATCGACCTTATCGTCGACGACCTCAACCGTCGTCTCGCCGAGCGGCGCATCACGATCCGCCTGACAGACGAAGCCAAACACTTCGTCGCGGACGCGGCCTATGACCCCGCATACGGCGCCAGACCCCTTAAGCGCTACATCCAGAAGAATGTCGAGACCGCAGGGGCCCGCCTGATCCTGGCTGATGAAGTGGGAGAAGGCGACATCATCGAAATCGGCAGTGACGGCACGAAGCTTACAGCTGAAGCCGTCCACACCGGAGAGATTGAAGATTAAGAAGGATTAACATTTAATAAGGATTAAAATAAGAAGGATTAATATTAAGAGGGATTAATATTAAGAAGGGTTAATATAAGAGGGATTAATATTAAGAGGGATTAATATTAAGAGGGATTAGTATTAAGAAGGATTAAAGAACAGCATTTTATAAATACACAGTTGCAGACAGGGAGCGCACCGCGCTCCCTGTTTTGCCCTTCTTACGGGAAAATTCTTCTTCGAAAGCAGGAGGTCACGCATGCCGCGAAAAAAACAAAGCGATATTTCAGCTCCGCAAGCATAAGGTCACCCATGCCGCAAAAAAGTAAAGCGATATTTCAGCTCCGCAAGCCCAAGGTCACGCATGCCGCGAAAAAGTAAAGCGATATTCCGGCTCCGCAAGCATAAGGTCACCCATGCTGCGAAAAAGTAAAGCGATATTCCGGCTCCGCAAGCATAAGGTCACCCATGC
>NZ_FNFZ01000001.1:75411-295334 GCF_900101015.1 Sarcina sp. DSM 11001
AAAAAACAAAGCGATATTTCAGCTCCGCAAGCCCAAGGTCACCCATATCGCGAAGATAAAAGAGTGACAGGATAAAAGCTGACAGGCGTATTTCGTTCTGTCACGATTAACTGTCCTTTTGCCATTATTTATCAGAAAAAATATAATATTCGCAGGAAAAGACCGATAAAAAAGGAAAAAGGAGCTAAAAGACCGACGTAAAAAATAAAAAATTCGTTGACAAATGTACCTGTCAATCGTATACTATAGAAGCTGACCGAAAGCAGAACGGAAAAAACGGGAAGTGAACGGATACAGTTTATATGGCGAGGTAGCTCAGCTGGCTAGAGCACGCGGTTCATACCCGCGGTGTCGAGGGTTCAAGTCCCCCCCTCGCTACGTCAAGGACCGGATGTCTTCAAGGCATCCGGTTTTTTCTTTCCTGCCTTCCCTGCATGGAAAATGAATGACAGGGGAGCATCTGATAGAACAGCGATACCTGAGAAGTGCAGCGCCATATAGAATAACAGCACCTGAGCAGAGCAGCGCCAGATAGAGTATCAATACCTGAGCAGAACATTTTAAAAAGCATCATTTTAAAAAGCATCATTTTTAAAAGGCATCATTTTTTAAAAGCATCATGAAAAATCATCTGAAACATCATCTCAAAAGAGTACATCAGAAGCTTAGTCCGATCCGGACGCGTCTGGGGCTGAGGGGCGCGATCCGGCTGGGTTTCGCGCTGCTGCTCTACCTTTTTGTGCTGTTTGTTCTTCTGGATGCTTTTGTCATTCCGCGGAATATCGTGGAGTGGGTCCAGGGGGAGGAGGGGCTCAACCGCGGAAGGTACAAGGCGCGCATTACGGAGAACAGCTATGATGATGGAAATATAAAGATAAAGATACGGCAGGAACGGATAGACGATACGACTTTGTATATTGCGGATGTCAGGCTCTCTGATCCTTCCCTGCTCAAGGCGGGGCTGGCGGAGGACTCCTTCGGAAGGAACGTCGCGGAGGTCACTTCCGGAATCGCGGAAAGAAACGGCGCTGTCTTTGCTGTCAACGGTGATTATTACGGTTTCAGGGAAAAAGGCTATGTCCTCCGGAATGGCTACCTGTACCGCAGTGCTTCCAATACCAAATATCCCTATGGAGAGGACCTGGTGATCTGGGAGGACGGGTCCTTTGAGGTTATTCATGAGGACGCGTACACGGCAGAAGAGTTGGAGGGAGCCGGCGCAAGGCAGGTCTTTTCCTTTGGTCCGGCTCTGGTGAACAACGGCAGGATACAGGTGATCGAGGGTGAAGAAGTGGAACGAGCTCAGATCACAAATCCCCGCACTGCGATTGGCATGATAGAGCCTCTGCACTATATTATGGTAGTCTCTGACGGAAGGACTGAAGAGAGCATCGGCCTGCCGCTAGACAGGCTGGCAGAGGTGATGCTTGATCAGGGCTGCACTGTAGCCTATAACCTCGATGGGGGCGGTTCCTCAACGATCTGGTTTTTGGGGAAAGTCCTGAATAAACCGACGACTTACGGTGATGTTTTTGAGGAACGTACGATTAGCGATATATTGTATGTGGGTTATTGAAGCGGGAAAATAGCAGGTTTTTATCTATGAAGACAAAGAATAAACCGGTCCGGGAGGATGACTACATAAATAACCTGCGAAGACGCCAGAGGGGTGTACTCTTCCGGTATCTTGCGGTCTCCATATTCTGCCTGGTGTTTTTTGTGGTCTACAGTCATTTTTCGCATGGAATCCAGTCTTTCTGGATGACCTTCCTTTTTGTATGGCCGCTCGTTCTGGGCGGTATACCGGCTCTGCTGATTCTGTGTAGTATTCTTCCTGATACGGAAGAGGAGGCTGTGCATAATAAAACCATTGAAAGCGCCGGTCAGAAAAAGAAAGAGGAGGAACAGGGATATATAGAAACTCTCAGGCAGCTCTGGAAAATCGGCGGGATGCAGAAAGACCTGTACCGTTTCGGAATCGCATCCGTGACATCCGCAAGTTTCCTTAAAGGAGCTTTGGATATTGCCGGCACAGATTCTTTATATCCGAATCTCCTTCTCTTCGTTGGAATTCTGCTTTTGCTGATCGGGGCAGTGTTTTATCTCCTGAATATCCGCTGGCAGGCCGGACACGCCGCTCTATAAATGGTTTAAAAACTATTTCTTCTCCAAAGGATGTTTTTCACCGGTTCCTGAACTATTACTGTTACAGAAAAAACAGAGCCGGGAAAGTGGCGCAGTACCAGATTAGTGGTGCAATACCAGATTCGGAAAGTCTTGGAAATCCATCATCTATTATCTTAAGAAACAATGAAAAAGAGCCCTTCCGGGGGCAGGCGTTTATTCAACTGCCTGTCAGTCCGGAAGGGCTCTTTTTGTTTCTTCAGGTTAAGAAAGATATTCTTTCAGGTTAGGAAAGCTATTTCTTCAGGTTAAGAAAGTTATTTCTTCAGGTGAAGGAAGGCTTATTTATAAGGGTTCGTTTATAAAGACTCATTCGTCTTTTAGATTCATTCGTCTTCGTCCTCATCCTCTTCGTCCCGGCTGCTTCGTCCGGGTCTGCTTGTTCCTCTATTGGTCTTTCCGTCCTCTTCGTCCTCCTCTTCTTCCTCTTCCTCGTTTTTCTTCTTTTCCCTTTCTTCCTTTTCTTTCTGTTCGCGGGCTTTGCGCTCTGCTTCTTCTCTTTCCTCCTGTTCCTTTTTCCTTCTCTTTTCTTCCTCTTCTTTCTTCTTCTTTGATCCAAGATAGCAGGTGGCTGTGGGTTCAGTGCCCTTGACGAAATACTCAGTGTAGGTGTGGCTGCAGTATTTGCTGACGGGAAGGAGTCCGGTCTCGGCGCAGACGACCTTTTCTACGATCCCCTTGGGCCTTTCGAAGTCGGAGTACTTTTTATTGGCGTCGATATTGGACATGATCTGCCGCCAGATGGTCATGGCGAGGACTTCTTCTGTCTTGTTCAGCTTGGTATTATTGTCATAGCCGGCCCAGACAGTAGCGGTGTAATTTGGAGAATAACCGGAGAACCAGACGTCGTTGCTCTCCTCGGTTGTGCCGGTCTTGCCGGCAATGGCAGTGGTAGAAAAATAGGCCGGAGTACCGGTACCCGGTTCTTTCACGACATCTTTCATGGCGCTGGTCAGGAGCCAGCAGGTCGTCTTTTTGAGGACACGTTCTTTTTCCGGTTTGGTGTTGTCCAGAAGAACGGTCTCAGCCTCGGTCACACCGCCGTGGGAGTCCCTGGATTCGTTGACCATGGTGACTTTGGTATAGAGGCGGGGAACGATGTACTCGCCTCCGTTGGCGATGGTCGAGAAAGCTGCATTGAGCTCGATATTGCGCACACCGAAGGTGATGCCGCCCAGGGCGAGGGTCTGGTTGACGTCGGAGAAGATCTTTCCGTTGATCTCCTCGTCATCCACCAGAGTGTTGATCCCGAGATTCTCCGCATATTCAAATCCCACCCGGGGGGTGATCTGGGTCAGGAATTTTACGGTCACGATATTGAGGGAATCCCTGATGGCATTGCGCATGGTCTGAATGCCCCTATATCTCTTCTCTTCCTTTTCATACCAGTTGTGGACCTCTACACCGTTGTCATAGGCGTATTTTTCATCGACCTGGGTGGAGGCGAGAGTAAAGGGCATTCCGTTTACATCCTTTGCCCTGGCGCTGTCGAGGGCGGCCGAAAAAGTGCTGATGACCTTGAAAGTGGAGCCGGGCTGGCGGGTCGTATCCGTAGCGCGGTTCAGGGTGCGGCTGGCTTCTTTTTCACCGCGTCCGCCGAGCATGGCTACGACATAGCCGGTCTTCTGGTCGGCGACGGTCACGGAGATCTCCGGCTGGGGAGCCAGCTCATAGTTCTCCTCGTAGGTGTCCTCGGGACCGACAACGGCCTTGCGGAAAGCCTCGACGTCTTCTTTCGCGCGGCTTTTTGACTTATAGAGGATGCTGTAGCTTTCATCCCTGTCGAGGAACCAGGATTCCAGGCTGTTGCTGTCGTAATTGGTCTGCGACCCGTCAGGGGCAGTGACTGTCAGGGCATAATTCAGATAGTAGAGCGTGTCCTCCGGGTAGTTGCCCGAATTCTCGCTGCATTGTTTGTCCACGATGGCCTGAATCTTGGGATCCTGGGTGGAGTAGATCCTGAGGCCTCCGCTGTAGAGAAGGGCATACGCCTCATCATCTGTCAGGGGATTGCCGTTATTAAAGCTCTTGTCCACGATCAGGTCTTCATCCTTGAGGTCGCGCAGGACCTGGCGGATCAGGGCATCGACAAAGTAGGAGTTGACCCTGTTGTCTACCTTTTCCTTATCCTTGTTGATGTCCTGGATCTTGGCGTAGACGTCTTCTTTCAGGGCTTCTTTGTATTCTTTTTTAGTGATAAAGCCCTGGCTGTACATATGCTCGAGGACGACCTTCTGGCGCTCGTGGTTGTCCTCCGGAAAGACGATCGGGTCATAGGCGCTGGGGTTCTGGGTTATGGCGGCGAGGACTGCGCATTCCGCCAGAGTCAGGTCAGCAGCGTGCTTGTCAAAATAGCGCTGGGAGGCCGCCTCCACGCCCAGGGTATTATGGCCCAGGTTGATCGTGTTGAGGTAGTTGAGCAGGATCTCGGACTTGTGCATGTTTTTTTCAAGCTCATAGGCGAGATACTGTTCCTGAATCTTGCGCTTGATCCGGTCCTGAGTTGTCTCATTTGTCCAGTTTGTGAAGACATTGTTCTTGATCAGTTGCTGCGTGATCGTGCTGGCGCCTTCGGTAAAGTCGAACCCGCTTGTCAGCCCGACATAGGCGGCACGGAAAATGCCCGGGATATCGATCCCGCTGTGCTGGTAGAAACGCTCGTCTTCGATGGCGACAAAGGCATTGGCAAGATTGTCCGGGATCCCCGTCTCATCGACCGGGATCCTGTTGGAATCTGTGGAGACGAGAGTGGCGATCTTTCCGCCTTTGTTGTCATAGACAAAAGTGGAATAGCCCTTGGGGCTGACATCGATCGTGCCGATATCGGGAGAGGTCTCGAGAATGCCCCTGTATGTCCCGTACATGGCGCTGACACCGATAATGCCTCCTCCCGCGACCACGATCACGATGAGCGTGAGCACCAGGATCCACAGCCGGGAAAAACGCTTGCCGGCGACACTGCGGAGGGCCTTTTTTCTGGAAGATATTGATTTTTTATTAAAACTCATTAACAGGTTCCTTTCTGCAAAAATCTAAAAGAAAAAAATAAAAGAAAAACTTAAAAAAAAATAGAAGATAAACTTAAATGTAAAAAATAATGCCTTTAGATCACATAAGCATATAACTGTCATATAACTGGATAGAACACTGTCATATAACTATATAGAACATTATAAGCTTTGAACATTATAAAAACATTATAAGCATTAAAAATATAAGCATTATAAATATAAACCTTATAAATAGGAACTTCTCCAATTCCGTCCTATTATAGCAAATTAAATCTTGCTTATAAATACGGAAAATGTGAAAGAGAAGTTAACAAATCACTGGTCAATAAATTGCTTGCAAAAAGAGTTTTACAGTACAGACCTGTCTGAAGGGAGACATAAAACCGCCCCCTTCCCGAAAAAAAAAGTGCTGCCTGGCGAATCAATCGCGAATCAATCTTTGCAGAACATTTTCACAAATGATGGATTTAATGTTATACTATAGTGTATGGCTGTTTTAGTTTAAGAAACGAGTTTAAGAGAAAAAGAGGGTAAAGATGGCTTCTTCTGAGTATCTGACGATCAAGGGGACCGGAAACGGTGAATATGAAGAAAAAAAGTCGCGGTTTCTGGGGGAAGCCATTGCTGTTTCGTCAGAGGAAGAGGCAGCGGCGCATGTGGCGCGCATCAGGAAGCACTATTACGATGCGAGACACCACTGTTATGCCTGGGTGATCGGAGAGGGATCGGAGAGAAAAAAGTCGTCTGACGACGGAGAACCTTCCGGTACTGCAGGGCAGCCGATCCTGAAGGTGATCGAGGGGACGGGCTGTACGAATGTCCTCGTGGTCGTGACCCGCTATTTCGGGGGAACCCTGCTCGGGACCGGCGGGCTGGTGAGGGCTTATACACAAGCCGCCCGGGCTGCCCTTGAGAACGCGCAGCAGGTGCGGATGTGTCTGTGCAGGCAGCTTGCTGTGACTGTGGAATATCCTGCCCTGGACAGGCTGCTCTATGAGCTGCGGCGGGACGGGATCGAGATGGGAGAGACGGAATACGGCGCAAATGTGACTCTGCACCTGACAGCAGAGATTTCCGGTGCGGATGCACTGGTTCAGAAAATCACTTCACTCACCAGCGGCGGGGCACAGATCGAGGTTGTCTCGGAAGGCTTTTATCCCGTGAGCAGATGAGTTTTGATCCGTTGGCGGATTTACGGTTTTCGTGAACTGCCTGAGACAGGGCGAAGGGAGGGGATAACATGGAAGATAAGAACAGAGAATATGAGAACCTGCTTCGTGAGCTTCTGGAGTCAAGGCAATATACAAAGTTGAGGCAGACCTGTGCGGATATGCAGACAGCGGATATCGCAGCGGTCATGGACGATATGGAGGATGAGGAGTCCCTCAAGATCTTCAGGATCCTGCCCAAAGCCATGGCGGCAGATGTATTTGCGGATCTGGAATTTGACGATCAGCAGTATATTATCAACTCCATGTCCGACCGTGAAGCATCGAGCATCATCGATAACCTGATGGCGGACGATGCCGCGGATTTCCTGGAGGAGATGCCTGCCAACGTGGTCAAGAGGATCCTCAGCAATGCGCGTCCGGATACGCGGGCGGACATCAATCATCTGCTCAGATACCCGGAGGATTCGGCCGGCAGCATCATGACGGTCGAGTATGTGGATCTGAAAGAGAGCATGACTGTGAAGGACGCGATAGACCGGATCCGCAAGATCGGTCTTGACAAGGAGACGGTCAATGTCTGTTATGTCCTGGATCCGCAGCGTGTGCTGCTGGGTACGGTGGCCCTGCGCTATCTGGTCATGGCGGATCCCGATACGATCATCGGGGACATGATGAATGAAAATATCATCAGCATCGGGACCATGACCGACCAGGAGGAAACAGCCCTCATTTTCCAGAAATACGACTTCACCGCCATGCCGGTCGTGGACAACGAGAACCGGATGGTGGGAATCATCACCATCGACGATATCGTCGATATCATCCAGGAAGAGGCCACGGAGGATATCGAAAAGATGGCGGCTATCCTGCCGACAGACCGCCCTTATTTCAAGACCGGTATCCTGGAGACCTATAAGGCCAGAATGCCCTGGCTTCTGTTCCTGATGATCTCCGCGACCTTCACCGGCGCGATCATCACGAGAGCCCAGGATGCCCTTGCAAGATATGTAGCCCTTGTCGCCTACATCCCCATGCTCATGGACACCGGAGGAAACGCGGGTTCCCAGGCCAGCGTCTCTATCATCCGTGGTATCTCGCTGGGAGAAATAGAATTTAAGGAGACACTGCAGGCGGTCTGGAAAGAGATCCGCGTGGCGCTGATGTGCGGCGTGACCCTGTCCCTGTGTAATTTTGCCAAGCTGCTCATTTTTGACCGGATCCCGGTTCTGGTGGCCGCGATCGTGTGCATAACCCTTGTATGTGTAGTCCTTGTCGCAAAGATTATCGGATGCATACTGCCGCTCACAGCAGAGCACATCGGCTTCGACCCCGCCGTCATGGCCAGTCCCTTCATCACGACTATCGTGGACGCAATATCCCTGACTGTCTATTTCACGATCGCCAAGACGCTCCTGCACATATGACCGGTTACGCAGTCGAATACAACGTATATTGCCTGTGCGGGATGCAGTCTTTACACTATGAATTTCTGTTGGTAAATGCTTTATCCTTACCTTGCAGATTATTTCAGCAGGTTTTCTGCCGGGGGTGAAAATGATCGATGTCTACGGTACTCTGGGGCCATCCTGTGCCTCGGCAGAAGTACTTACACAGATGTTTCTTGCGGGAATGACGGGGGTCCGCCTGAATCTCTCCCATGTCAGCCTGCGGGAGAGTGAGGGCCTGCTCAATGTTCTTCACGATGCGGCGCAGAGGGCGGGAGTAAAACCCCTCCTTCTCGTTGATCTGCAGGGACCGGAGCTGCGGATCGGACCTATGGGAAAGCCGGCTGAGCTGCGCGAGGATGAGGAAGTACGCCTGTGCAGTGAAGAAGCGTTTTCATTATCCTGTTCAGGAGAAGGAGCACCTTCCAGTCCGGGATACGGGACGTCTTCCTGTTCAGGAGAAGGAGCACCTTCCAGTCCGGGATACGGGACGTCTTCCTGTTCAGGAGAAGGGGCATCTTCGAGTCCGGGATGCGGGACGTCAGTGTGTGCCGCCGGTGGATCCGGATCTCTTGTGGACATTCCTGTCCCGGAAGCGGTCTATAATGTTTTGGAAAAAAATACGGAGGTGCTTCTGGATGACGGAAGACTCCTCCTCAGGGTCACGAAGACGGGGGAGGAGAGCATATTTGCCCGGGTGGTCCGCGGAGGGAGACTGACGGGCCGCAAGAGCATCAAGGTTCCGGGGGCTGACATTCGCCTGCCTGCCATGACGAAGGCGGACCGCCAGAACGTACGGGATGCCCTTGGCTGCGGGGTGACCGGTATTATGCAGCCCTTTGTCCGGAGCAGGGAGGACCTCGAAGAGGTCAGAGGAGTGCTCGCGGAGAATGGGGCGCAGAAACTGCAGCTCGTTGCCAAGATTGAGAACCGCGCCGGGATGGACCAGCTCGCAGAGCTCCTGCCTGCCTGTGATGCTGTCTGTATCGCCCGCGGAGATCTCGGAAATGACATGGATCTGTGGCAGCTTCCGGCCGCCCAAAAGCAGATCGCGGCGGACTGCAGGGCAGCGGGCAAATATTTTATGACAGCCACCCAGATGCTGTCGAGCATGGAACAGAGTGCAGTTCCCACGAGGGCTGAAGTCAATGATATTTTTAACACCGTCGCAGACGGCGCCTCGGGAGTAATGGTGACCGGAGAGACCGCTGTCGGCCGTTATCCCGTGGAGGTCATCCGCTATCTCGCAAAGACGGCGGCGGAGGGAGAGAGATACAGAGAAATCCTGAACAGCTGAAAATTATGGCTTTTACAGGACAGAGTGAGATCAAATTGAGACAAAAAGGTTTTGCTGAGGCAGCTGACTGAATTTCTGGAAAGGGGAAAAGAAATGAAGTGTCCTTATTGTGGAAGTGAAGATACCAGAGTGTCTGATTCCAGACCGGTGGAGGAAAACAATTCTATCCGCAGAAGAAGGGTTTGTGATGCGTGTAAGCGCAGATTCACGACTTATGAGAAGATTGAGACGATCCCCATGGTCGTGATCAAAAAGGACAACAACAGAGAGCCCTATGACCGGTCCAAGATCGAGGGTGGGATCCTCAGAGCCTGCCACAAACGCCCGGTCAGCGTAAACCAGATCAAGCGTGTTGTCGATGAGATCGAAAAAGAGATTTTTGACCGCGAGGAAAAGGAGATCTCCAGCTCCGAGATCGGAGAGCTGGTGATCAAGCGCGTTCACAGCCTGGATCCGGTCGCCTATGTCCGCTTTGCCTCTGTATACCGTGAGTTTAAGGATGTCGGCACTTTCATGGAGGAACTCGGGAAACTGCTCGAGCAGGAAAATGTCCGCGGGAAAACGAAAAAAGCCGGCAGGGATTCCTGAAGCACATCGTCCGGCTGGGGCGCGGCCGTCGTTACTGGCGCACCATGACCGGGGCGTGGAGTAACTAAGGCACTGTCCCCCTTGCCTGTCTCCCTTCAGGCAGGCCTGGACTGTAACACATCAGCCTCGCTACAGTACACGCCCTATCGAGGACGTGTACTGTAGCTTGCGAAAATCCCATTCCAAATCGCTTCGCGATGGGATTTTCGCCGTAAAACTCGGGTTTTTCGCGAAAAAGCCGCGAAAAACGCCTCGAGTTTCGAGCCGGTCTGTACTGTGACCCAGCCTCCACAGATACTGCTGCAGTTTTTAAATGGTGGTTGAAAAAGTTGCTTCTCTGTTATAGAATAAACTGGTATTGACGCGATTATCTCAGGAGGTACTTTATATGATTTCTGCAAGTGATTTCAGGAATGGCATTACGATTGAGAAAGATGGAAGCGTTCTCGAGATCGTTGAGTTCCAGCATGTTAAACCGGGTAAAGGCGCAGCGTTCGTCAGAACCAAGCTGAAAGATATTATCAACGGCGGTGTGACTGAGACAACCTTCAGGCCTACAGAGAAATTCCCTCAGGCCAGGATCGACCGCAAGGAATATCAGTATCTGTATCAGGATGGCGAGCTCTATGCGTTCATGGATACAGAGACATTTGACCAGATTTCTCTCGGCAAGGATATTGTCGGTGACAACATGAAGTTCGTCAAAGAGAACGATATGATCAAGGTCAATTCCTATAATAACATCCCGTTTGCGATCGAACCTCCGATGTTCGTGGAGCTTGAGATTACCGAGACCGAACCCGGATTCAAGGGCAATACCGCCACAGGCGCTACCAAGCCCGCGATCGTGGAGACCGGCGCGCAGGTCAGCGTACCGCTTTTCTGCAACATCGGCGACAAGATCAAGATCGACACCAGGAGCGGTGAGTATCTTTCCAGAGCATGACATTCCTTTATTTCTATTATACGGAACCGGGGGACCAGGTCTTATCGAGAGCCTGATCTTACGGCTTCGGCTTTGTGGATTAAGAAGGCAGTGAGTACAAAACTCACTGCCTTTTTTATGCGTTTAAATTTTAAAGCTTTTTAAATTTCGATGCGTTTATATTTCAATGCATTTTTGAACGGAGGCAGTAGTTGATCGATGAATTATACAAATAAACAACCTATCAATAAACAACCTTTAAATACACAACATATCAATAAACAGAACAGAGAGGGAAACAGCTGCAAAGATAAGGCGGAAGGCCTGTGTGTGAGGAAGTCGGAGTATTATGCCATGCTCCGCTCGGAGCTTGAAAAGCATTCTGACGAAAATGTGGACATTACTTTCCGCGAGGTGAGGAAAAACAATGGTGTCTGTAAAAATGCCTGCACGATCCGTTTCAATGACGCGCAGGTCGCTCCGACTATATATCTCGAACCCTACTATGATCATTATCTCCACGGAGAGGCTGTATCGGAATCCGCGGAGAATATCATAAATTATTGCAGGAAAAAAACTCCTGGCACTACATTTCCGGATAATTTTTTCTACAGCTACGATTCTGTCAGGAACAGACTGGGGATCAAGCTGATCGGGACAGAGGCAAACAGAGGATTTCTGAAGGGAGTTCCTCATGTCGATCTCGAGGATTTATCTGCTGTTTTTTACTATCTGATGGAAGATCCGGCTTTCGGGAACGGCATGATCATCGTTAAAAATACAGATATAAAACGATGGGGAAAGAATGAACAGGAGCTTTACAGGGAGGTCCTGGAAAACTGCGCGCAGATGCTCCCTCCCGTTCTGCGGCCCCTCTCTGAAGTACTGGAGGTGGTCTGCCCGGAGACGGACGGAAATCTTTATCTTCTCACCAATGAAACCGGCCTGTTCGGAGCCGCGGTGATCCTCTATCCCGGCATGCTGCAGGAAATCTCCAGGAAGATTGGAGGCCCTTATTTCATCCTGCCAAGTTCAGTACACGAACTGATCCTGCTCCCCGACTCCGGCGAGGAGGCAGAGGATCTGCTCAGTATTGTGACGGAGATCAACCACACGCAGGTGGCAGAGGAGGAGATCCTGACCGACGCTGTGTATAAATACGTTCCGGGGGACGATGCTTTCACTAAAGAAGCGTAAGTTGTCGAATCGTTCCGGGAGCATCTGGCTATGGTCAGGCGTGTTCTGATCGTTACTGTCCACGCCCCCTCGAGGGGCGTGGACATGTAACGCTGTCAAAAATAAAGCTTCAGGTGTCAAAAATAAACGAAATATGTATTACAGAGATATTGAATAATCTGCCTCAATAGTATAGAATATCACTGTTTATTCTTAGTGGGCTGCAGGTCCTTTTTGCCTGTATCCCGAAATCGTTGATGAGGAAAGTAGGACAGGGGATGTCCCAGAGAGGGCTGCCGGCTGTGCGCTTTTATGGAGATTCGCGCAGTGGTTCTGGAAGCAGTCCGTCGGAAGCTGTCTGAAGACCACCTCGGAGAGGCTCCAATCAAGCCCGGTGATTCCGTTATCATCATGAAATGAGTGGCCGCCACAGGGCTGTTCCCTTAATACGTCCGGATCATGATCAGGCATCAGTAGTGTTTCAGCCCTGGCTTGCTTCGGCTATTGGTTATTGCAGGTTTTAAATGCAGGAGCAGCGGCGGCAAGCAGGGTGGAACCGCGTTCGAAAAAACGTCCCTCGCAAGGCAATTTTTTATGCTGTGCGGGGGTTTTTCTATGCACGGCAGGAGGTTCTGCGGGAGATCTCCGTACAGGCATTTCTCCCCGGAGGTTCAGTGTTCCGGGATCCGGATGACAGGTGCCGGAGCATGTCAGGCACTTTGCGGCGGGGGGTTCATCATACATTTCTGTGAACAGTAACAGTCCATTTTTTGTGGACAGGAGATCCTGCATGGGAGATGAGGAACATTCCGCGGCGGGCGCTTTAATAAAGGAGGAAACAAGGTATGGAAAGAGAACAGTATCTGGAAGTGTATCGTCATTCCCTGTCCCACATTCTGGCCAAGGCAGTGTTTGAGATCTTTGGAAAAGAGAACGTACAGTACGCGATCGGACCGCAGATCGCGGACGGTTTCTATTATGATTTCATCCTGCCCAGACAGGTGAACAAGGATGATTTCAAGCTGATCGAGGATAAGATGAAAGAGATCCTCAAGAGGCGCGAGGACTGGACGGAGAAGGAGATGTCCAGGGATGAGGCACTGGCTCTGTTCGAGGGACAGAAGTTCAAGACCGAGCTGATCCAGGACCTGCCGGCGGACGAGCGGATCACTGTCTATTATACCGGAGATGATTTCGTGGATCTGTGCCGCGGCCCTCATATCTCCAATTCCCAGGAGCTCATGGGAGCGGCCTTTGAGATCCGCAGCGTGTCTGGCGCCTACTGGCGCGGCGATGAGCACCGTGATTCCCTGCAGAGGATCTATGCCTATGCCTTCCCGGACAAGCAGTCCCTCAAGGCCCACAAAGCCCTGATCAAGGAGGCCATGGAGCGCGACCACAAGAAGCTGGGACCGCAGCTTGACCTCTTCATGTTCGACGAGACCGCCCAGGGTATGCCCTACTGGCTGCCCCGCGGCTGGAGGGTCTTCAATACCCTGCTTGAATATTGGCGCGGCATTCACGACCTGCACGGCTATCAGGAGATCTCCGCTCCTATCATCAATAATAAAAAGCTCTGGCTCATCAGCGGCCACTGGGCACACTATGTGAACAATATGTTCATCATCCCGGGCAAGGACGGCCAGATCGAGGCCGATGACACCATGGCGGCCAAGCCCATGAACTGCCCGAACGCCATGAACGTCTTCAAGCGCCGCGTGCATTCCTACCGTGACCTGCCGATCCGCTATTCCGAGACCGACGTGGTCCACAGAAAAGAGAAGACAGGCCAGCTCAACGGTCTTTTCCGTGTGCAGATGTTCCGTCAGGACGATGACCACACCTTCGTGATGGAGAGCCAGATCGAAGACGAGATTAAGGATATCCTGGCTATCGCGGATGAGATCTATGAGACCTTCGGCCTGTCCTACCGCGCGGAGCTCTCCACCCGCCCCGATGATTTCATGGGCGACATCGAGCTCTGGAACCAGGCGGAAGCCTCCCTTAAGAAGATCCTCGACGGCATGTACGGCGAGGGCAATTACGAGATCAACGAGGGCGACGGCGCCTTCTATGGTCCCAAGATCGACCTGCAGATCAAGGATGCCCTGGGCCGCGAGTGGCAGTGCGGCACCGTCCAGCTCGACTTCCAGCTGCCCCGCAACTTCGAACTGACCTACACCGCCAGCGACGGTTCCGAGCGTGTCCCCGTCGTCATCCACAGGGCCCTTTTCGGCTCCCTCGAGCGTTTCATCGGCATCCTGATCGAGCACTTCAAGGGCGCTTTCCCCTTCTGGCTTTCCCCTTATCAGGTGGGCATTGTTCCCATCCGTGTGGAGCACAATGAATATGCGAAGAAGGTCGCAGGCAAGCTCGCCGCGAACCGCATCCGCTTTGAGGCTGACTACTCCGACAAGAATATGAAGGAGAAGATCAAGTACTACAAGAACTACAAGACTCCTTATGTCCTGATCCTGGGCGACAAGGAGGCTGCAGAGGGCACCGTATCCCTCAACCTGCGCGGCTCCAACCGCCAGCTCAACAACATTCCTCTCGACACCTTCCTCGACATGTGCCGAAAGATGAATGTGGAGCACAGCCTGGACCTGATCGATTCCCTGGAATGATTCATCGAAATGATCCACCGGAATGATTCCCTGGAATAAAAAGAACTCTGTGAAAACTATGAAAAACAGATGACATGAGGTCAGAGCAGCTGGTACAAGGCTCGTTTCCGGGCTTTGTGCAATGTACGATGAAGAATAAACAGATTCTACAATGTACAATGAGGAATAAACAGATTCTCTGAAAAACAAATAAAACCAGCCGGAGGAACGACGGATGATCGTTTCTCCGGCTGGTTTTTTACTCGTAAGTGCCGTACCCTTCCGGCGGCTGGACTTGGACTTTGTTCAGGACCGGGCATTATGCTTCTCAGATGCCCTGGGCATTCAGGTCATAGTCGACGTAGCAGACGTGGGTCTCGAGGAATTCTTCAAGGCCGAGTTCGCCGTCGTCGCCGCCCAGACCGGACTGGCGGACGCCTGCGTGGAAGCCCTGGAAGGCTTCGAAGTGCTCGCGGTTGACATAGGTCTCGCCGTAGTGCAGCTCGTTGAGGGCGCGCATGATGGTATCCCAGTTGGTGGAGTAGATGGAGGAGGTCAGGCCGTAGATGCAGTCGTTGGCCTTTTCAAATGCCTCGTCCAGGGTCTTGAAGGTGGTGATCGGAAGGACGGGTCCGAAGATCTCCTCGGTCATGATCCTGCTGCCGTGCTCACAGCCTGTGATGACGGTGGGCTCATAGAA
Source organism: Sarcina sp. DSM 11001 (assembly GCF_900101015.1). GTDB lineage: Bacteria > Bacillota > Clostridia > Lachnospirales > Lachnospiraceae > CAG-791. The sequence goes on from NZ_FNFZ01000001.1 coordinate 90,516, forward strand.
GAAGCCCTTGCCGTTTACAGTAGTGGGATGTCCGCCGCAGAGGACCTTTGCTCCGTCCGCGATGGCGCTCTTCACCAGATCGTCCACGTGCTCCTGCTGTGCCTTGTTGACCATGGGGCCCATGTCGAAGGCGCCTTCCAGAGGATTGCCGTAGGTGGTCTTCTCGAAGCGGGCGACGATCTTTTTGACGAATTCGTCATAGATGCCTTCCTGGACATAGATGCGCTCCGCGCAGTTGCAGGCCTGGCCGGTGTTGATGATGCGGGAATTGTAGACATGCTCGATGGTCTCGTCCAGCTTGCAGTCGTTCATGATGATGACCGGAGCCTTGCCGCCCAGCTCGAGGGAGACCTTGGTGATGTTGTCGGCGGCCTTTTTCATGATCTTCTTGCCTGCCTCGGTGGAACCGGTCATGGAGACCATGGCGACCTTGGGGCTGGAGGAGAGGGCATCGCCGACTACTGCACCGGAGCCGCTGATAACATTGATGACGCCCTTGGGAAGGGAGCTCTTCTCGACGAGCTTCGCGAACTCATAGCAGCCGTTCGGGGAGTCGCTGGAGGGCTTGAGCACGACTGTACAGCCTGCCATCAGGACAGGAGCGACCTTGCGGCCGATGAGGAAGAGCGGGAAGTTCCAGGGCATTATGCCTGCCACGACGCCCAGAGGCATTTTGTACATAAAGATGTTTTCATTCGGGCGGTCGGAGGGGATGATCTGGCCTTTGATATGGCGGGCCATCTCCGCAAAATAATTCAGATATTCTGTCAGCCATCCGGCTTCATCCATGGACTGGGCAAGCGGTTTGCCCATTTCCTCGGAATTGGTCCTGGCGAACAGCTCGCGGTTATCAGCTACGAGCTGAGCCAGCTCCCGGACATAGCCGGCGCGTACAATAGGAGGTGTCTTGGCCCACTCTTTCTGAGCGGCGGCTGCTGCGTCTATAGCTGCCTCGACGTCTGCCGCCGTAGCTTTGGGGACTTCCGAGATGACTTCCTCGGTAGCGGGGTTCAGGACCTGAAGCATTTCGCGGTCGCCGTTAGGGATGAATTCGCCATTGATAAATAATTCATACGTTCTCATAATGACCTCCCATCTGATAATAAAACTAAGAACCTGTTCATAAGGATGAAACCACAGGAACAGGAGCGCAGGCAAAAATGTCTGCTTTGAAAAACCATTTACAATATTGTACTTCTAAAAATACAATATTTCAACTGTTGTGTTTATTAATTACAGAAATTTTGCAGATTTCAGAAATCTTCTTGTGCAATTATCACAAAACGGGGACTTCGGATTTTGTACAAAAAAGGAATAATGTATTCCTTTTTTATTAAGTAATGGTTATAATAGAATCTGCCGGGCGCGGCGGAGCGGGGTCTTCAGATTTGATCAAGAGTTCAGAGGAGGAAAAGTACAGGACATGACACCGGAGAGAATCAAGGAACTGAAGCTGTTTGCGAACACAGCCAGAAGGCATATCGTTGAAGATACGCATGCGGCAAAGTCGGGTCATCCCGGCGGAAGTCTGGGTGCTATCGATTACATGACATATCTGTATAACGAGGAGATGCGTGTGGATCCGAAAAATCCTCAGGATCCGGACCGCGACCGGTTCGTCCTTTCCAAGGGACATTGTGCGCCGGGACTCTATGCGGTGCTGGGCCAGCTGGGCTTTTTCCCGGAAGAGGACCTCATCACGCTCCGGAAAGTGGGTTCCTATCTGCAGGGACATCCGAACATGAACACGACGCCGGGAGTGGATTTCTCCACCGGTTCTCTCGGACAGGGCTATTCCGCGGCCTGCGGGATGGCGAATGCGGCGAAGCTGATGAAGAAGGATATCAATGTCTATGCGCTCCTTGGCGACGGCGAGATCGAAGAGGGCCTGGTCTGGGAGGCTTCCGAATACGCGGCCCATTATAAGCTGGACAATCTCTGTATTGCCGTGGACATTAACGGTCTGCAGATCGACGGCAGCACAAAAGATGTCATGAACATGGAACCCATCGATGAGAAGTTTGAAGCGTTCGGATTTAATGTGATCAAGATTAAGGGCGCCGATTATAATGAGCTGGAAAAAGCATTTGCCTTTTTCCATGCATGCAGGGACAGCGGGAAACCCACGGTGATCCTGATGACCACTGTCAAGGGAAATGGTGTCTCCTACATGGAGAATCAGGCCGGCTGGCACGGCAAGGGACCCAACGACGAGGAGTGCGCGAAGGCACTTGCGGAGATCGACGCGGTCAGGAGAATGATCGAATCCGGAGAGGAGTCCGGCACCGCTTATCCGGCTTCCTTTTCTTTGACATTCAGGACAGATGCAGACGGGGCGGCACATTGAAAGGAGGCCTGAGACCATGGCAGGAACGAACTTGGTAGAAGGTAATAAGATCGCAACCAGAGTCAGCTATGGAGAAACGCTCGTCGAGCTCGGCGCGGCCGATGAGAGGGTCGTCGCCATTGACGCGGACCTGGCAGGCTCCACCCAGACCGGTATGTTCAAAAAGGCATTCCCCGGCCGCCACTTCAACTGCGGCATCGCTGAGTGCAATGTGATGGCCACTGCGGCGGGCATGGCCGCGATGGGGCTCATCCCCTTCGCGTCCAGCTTCGCGATGTTCGCGACCGGCCGCGCCTATGAGGTCATCCGCAATTCCATCGGTTATACACATCTCAATGTCAAGGTCTGCGCCACCCACGGCGGCATCTCCGTCGGTGAGGACGGGGCTTCCCACCAGTGCTGCGAGGACTTTGCCCTGATGCGCGCCATCCCCGGTATGCTCGTCATGTCTCCGGCCGACGATGTTGAGGCCAGAAAGATGGTCCGCGCAGCCTACGAGTACGAAGGACCTGTCTACATCCGTCTCGGCCGTGCCCCGATTCCTGTTTTCCACGACAAGGACTATAAATTCGAGATCGGTAAGGGCGAGGTGCTCCATGAAGGGACAGACATCGCCATTATTTCCAACGGCATCCTGACCTATGAGGCCCTAAAAGCGGCCCAAATGCTTGAAAAAGAGGGCATCCATGCCCGCGTCATCAACATGGGTACCATCAAGCCCATCGACGCCGACATCGTAGTCGCTGCCGCAAAGGAGTGCGGAAAGATCATCACAGCAGAGGAACACAGCGTCATCGGCGGTCTCGGAGAGGCAGTCTGCGCATGTCTTGCAGAGAGATATCCCGCCCCTGTCCGCCGCATCGGCCTCCAGGACGAGTTCGGCTTCTCCGGCCCCATGGCGGAGCTCATGGTGGCCTTTGGCCTCAATGATGAAAATATCGTCAGAACTGCGAAAGAGTTCCTGGCGGAAAAAGGTTTCGATTACACTTAAAGCAGATATTTGAAACAGATATATAAACAGGTAATCCTGTCCCCATAACTGTGGAAACGTAACTTGTGACAGGTGCTTTAAAAAGGTACTTGAAGCAGATACTTGAAACAGATACTTGAAACAGATACCTGGCTCAGAATAGAACAGACTGAAAAACCAGCACTGCAGAAACGGCTCTGCAGTGCTGGTTTTTAAATACTTTTGTTTATTTTAACTTTTTTGTTTTTTTATCTTGTTTTACAGCTTCAGCCCGGTCAGCAGGGTGTAGGCTTCTTCGTACTTGTCGATGGTCTTGTCGATGACATCCTGAGGAAGCTTGTAGTCACTGTCGGGATTGGCCTTGAGCCAGTCGCGGACAAACTGCTTGTCAAAGGAGGGCTGGCCGTGGCCGGGTTCGTATCCATCTGCGGGCCAGAAGCGGCTGCTGTCAGGGGTGAGCATCTCGTCGCCGAGAACGACATTGCCCTTCTCGTCCAGACCGAACTCGAATTTGGTGTCGGCTATGATAATGCCGCGGCCCTTGGCATATTCAGCGCATTTTTTGTAAAGGGCGATCGTGCAGTCCCGGATCTTTTCAGCATATTCCTGCCCCTTGCCGGGGAACTGTTTTTCCAGAACCTCAATGCTCCGCTCAAAGCTGATGTTCTCGTCGTGGTCGCCGATCTCAGCCTTGGTGCTGGGGGTGTAGATGGGCTCGGGCAGCTGAGCGCATTCCTGAAGACCTTCGGGGAGCCTGATCCCGCAGACCGTGCCGTCTTTTTTGTAGCTCTCCCAGCCGCTGCCGGTGATGTAGCCGCGGACGATGCACTCAATCGGAAGCATGGTCAGCTTTTTGCACATCATGCTGTTGCCGTCGAAGCGGTCCTGACGGAAAAATTCGGGCATATCGCAGACATCGGTGCTGATCATGTGGTTGGGCAGGATGTCCTTTGTATAGTCGAACCAGAAGCGGGACATCTGGGTCAGAACGGTGCCCTTTTTGGTGATCTTGTTCTTCAGGATGACATCAAAGGCGGAGATGCGGTCAGTAGCGACCATGATCAGACAGTCGCCGATATCGTAGATCTCGCGTACCTTGCCTTCTTTTACCGGGGTGTACTCTTTCATTTTATCCGAACTCCTTTCAAAAATGCCGGCACCTGGTGTCCTGTTCTCATCATGCCGGCACCTGGTGTTACGTTTAAGTTCCGCCTTGCTTTTTAAACAACGCTCCTTCTTTATTCAGGCGCATTGCGTTCTTACTATACCACAGAATTTCTCTGTTTGGATAAAAAAGAGAAAAAATGTCAGGAAAAATGAAGGGTTAAAAGAATTGTGCCACTTATGGCGGGATGCTCTTTATACTTTCATCGGTTATGCCGGCTCTGCCGATTCAGTTAAAGGACTTGACAGATGAAAGGAATAATGATAATGTTACAAAATCATAAATATGTTTTTTCAGTGAAAGATCAGGTTTTAGAAAATGACTGCTGTTCGCGTATTCAATCCGGCATACGGCTATTACTTTTACTTTTATGTTTCGGAAAGTAAAAGAGTGTTGTGATGCATACAAATAATTACAGCGATAGCAGATGCCTGAAGAAAAAGAATAACAGGCAGAAAGATTGATGTAAGACCAGCCGTGTGGATCACAGATCCACACGGTTTTTTTGCGCGAAGCAATGAGCCATGCACGAACCTGTCAGCATGGCGAATTGGGGATATTCCAAGCCATGCACGGACGTGTAAATAGAGGGCCGCATTAAAACAGGGCAGGAGAAAACTATGAGAGATCTGGAAGAAGCGAGGAAAACAGTTCAGGAAACAGACGCGCAGATGGCGGAGCTTTTTCAAAAAAGAATGTCGGCAGTAAAAGATATTGCCGCCTTCAAGAAGGAGAGAGGGCTTCCTGTCTTTGATGCAGCGCAGGAAAAAAAGGTCCTGGAGCGCAATAGTGCCCTGATCACGGATGAGATGATCAAACCCTATTATCTGACCTTTATGCAGGATGTCATGGAGGTTTCCAAAAAGTATCAGGAGCGTCTGATCAGCGGGGCAAAAGTGGCTTTTTGCGGAACGATGGGAGCCTTTGCCCATATTGCCGCCAAGCGGATCTTCCCGGACGGCCGGTGCATACCCTATCACTCTTTTGACAACGCTTATCTGTCCGTTGTGGAAGGTGAGTGCGATTATGCCGTTCTTCCGATCGAGAACAGTTATGCCGGCGAAGTCGGGCAGGTCGTGGACCTGATGTTCCACGGGAGCCTCTATGTAAACGGCGTCTATCCTTTTCCGATCGTACATGACCTGCTGGCGGTGCCCGGCGCGAAGATGGAGGAGATCAGGACAGTGATCAGTCATCCCCAGGCCCTGAGCCAGTGCCAGCCCTATATCAGAAAGCACGCTTTTCTCGAACAGACAGAAGTAAACACAGCGGTTGCCGCCCGCAGGGTGGCGGAGACAGGGGACCGGACTCTGGCTGCGATCGCGAGCGAGGAGACTGCGGAATTGTATGGCCTTCAGATTCTGGATCACGACATCAATGAGAGTAAGGACAATACCACCAGGTTCGCAGTGTTCGCGAGGACAAAAAATGTGGAAGACACTGTCCGGGAGGGAAGCACCTTTATCATGCTCTTCAGGGTCAACAATGTCGCCGGAGCGCTTGCGGATGCCCTCACAGTGATCAGCCGTTACGGTTTCAATATGAAGGTCCTGAGAAGCAGACCGATCAAAACTACTCCCTGGAAATATTATTTCTATGTGGAAGCCGAGGGCAGCCCGGCGTCCAAGGACGGTCAGGACATGATCAGTGAGCTCAGGGATCATTGTGATATGCTCAAGATCGTGGGGCAGTATACTGCCGGAAAAAAATAAGCGGAAAATGCCCGGCTGTGTACCGGCAGCCGAAAATAAGCTGAAAAAAGTCCGGCTGTGTACAGCAGCCGAAAAAGATAAGCTGGATAAGAAAATCGGAAAATATAGATGGAATTAAGGGAGCAATAGCTGATATTCCTGATGGAAGGATGGTGGACAGGATATGTCTCTGCGGGTGAATCTGGGAGTAAACAGTTATGACATCGTCATTGAAAGAGGATGCCTGAAAAAAGCGGGGGATCATCTATCCCTGCAGAGGAAGGTGCTGATCGTGCGGGACAGCGGCGTGCCTCTGCAATATGCGCAGGCTTTGGCATCCGCCTGTAAAGAGCCCGTCATCTGTACGATCGGGCAGGGTGAGGAACACAAGACTCTGCAGAGCTATGAAATGCTCCTTGCCAGGATGCTCTCCTGCGGCTTCACCAGAAAGGATTGCGTCGCGGCAGTGGGAGGCGGGATCTGTGGTGATCTTGCCGGTTTTGCGGCCGCCAGCTACATGCGGGGGATTGATTTTTACAACATTCCGACGACAGTCCTCTCCCAGGTGGACTCCTCCATCGGCGGGAAAACGGCTGTCAACCTGAACGGTATCAAAAATGCCGTCGGCGCCTTTTACCAGCCCCGGAAGGTTCTGATCGACGCGGATGTCCTAAAAACGCTTCCCCGGCGCCAGGTGTCGGCAGGACTGGCAGAAGCCCTCAAAATGGCGGTGACCTTTGACGAGGATCTTTTCCGCCTCTTTGAGGAGGGAGATGTCGATGGCAATATTGAAAAAATCATCGAGCAGTCCCTGAAGATCAAAAAGGATGTCGTGGAAAAGGATGAAAAGGAACAGGGGCTCCGGAAAGCCCTTAATTTCGGCCACACCATCGGGCACGGGATCGAAAGCCAGGCTCTGGACGGTTCGCTTTTCCACGGAGAATGCGTGGCGATCGGAATGCTGCCCATGTGCAGCCCGGACATCCGGGACCGCCTGCTTTCCATTTATGAAAAAATGCACCTGCCCGCCTCCTGTCATATGGATCTGGAAGCAGTCTGCAGATCAATGATGCACGACAAAAAGGCGGAGAGCGGAAAGATCACTGTCATCGAGACTGACAGGATCGGGACCTTCAGGATGAGAAAAGCGGACGCGTCGGAACTGAAGGAAAAAGCGTCGATGGTGATCTGCTGAGTGAGATTCTGAATGATTGATGATGATCCGTTGAAAAAATCTTCTGAATGATCGATGGTGATCTGTCGGATGATCTGATGAATGATCGATGTTGATCTGCTGAATTATCCGTTGAACAAAAGAGAGAGGGCTGCGAAGCACATGAAAAACACTTTTGGAAACAGTGTATCCGTTACCATTTTCGGCGAGAGCCACGGGAGTGAGATCGGTGTAGTGCTGGACGGGCTTGCGCCCGGTATTCAGGTTAAAGAAGACGAGATCGCTGAGAAACTCCGGCTGCGCAGGCCGTCGGGATCGATCTCCACAAAGCGTGTGGAGCCGGATCATTTCCGGATCGTGAGCGGTGTTTTTAACGGAGCTACTACAGGGACTCCCGTCTGTATCCTGATCCCCAATGAAAATACAAAGAGCAAGGACTATTCCGGGACCCGGTCTCTTGCCCGGCCGGGACATGCGGACTACACAGCTTATTGCAAATATCATGGTTTTGAGGATTACCGGGGAGGCGGGCATTTCAGCGGGCGCATCACAGCCGCCCTCGTGGCAGCCGGGGCCATAGCCCTGTCCGCCCTGGAGGGAAAAGGGATCCTGATCGGGACCCATATTGCCAGGTGTGCCGGGATTCCGGACCGCGGGTTTATGGATCTGCAGGAGGATATCCGGAATCTGTCCGGGACCGGTTTTGCTGTCCTCGACAATGAGGCCGCGGTTAAGATGCGGGAGGCCATGGAGCAGGCTGCCAAAGAGGGCGACAGTGTAGGCGGCATCCTGGAGACGGCGGTCACGGGACTGCCGGCGGGGATCGGTGAACCCTGGTTTGACTCTCTGGAGAGTGTCCTCTCCCATGCTCTTTTCAGCATTCCTGCAGTCAAGGGTGTGGAGTTCGGTGACGGCTTTGCTCTTTCGGATCTGAGGGGGAGCGATGCCAACGACAGCTTTGCCGTACAGGACGGAAGGATCACGACCAGAACAAACCACAACGGTGGGATCAACGGTGGGATCAGCAACGGCATGCCCCTGCTGTTCAGGTGCGCGGTCAAACCGACACCCTCCATTTATAAAGAGCAGGATACGGCGGACTTTTTTACCCGGACAGAAAAAAAGATCGTGATCAGCGGCAGGCATGATCCCGCTATTGTACACAGGGCAAGGATCGTTGCGGACTGTGTCACGGCGCTTGTCCTGTGCGACGTGCTCGCCCAGAGGTACGGCACGGATTATCTGGCAGGAGACGGGGAATGATCCCTGCGGATCGTGAAACGCCACTGTTGGTGACCGCCTCTGCCAAATCCATGCGGCCTGTGAGAGCACCCTTAAAAAGGAGTAAAGGGATGGAATATGGACTGATCGGGGAGCACCTCCCCCACAGCTTTTCAAAAATCATTCACGAAAAAATCGGGTCTTATACTGGCAGGCCGTATCCCTATGAGCTGAAGGAGCTGGGACTTGAGGAAGTGGGCAGTTTCCTGGAGGCTGCGGATTTTAAGGGAATTAATGTGACGATCCCCTACAAACAGACGGTGATCCCCTATCTGGACGGGATCAGTGACCAGGCCCGGCAGATCGGGGCTGTGAATACCATCGTCAACCGGGACGGGAAGCTGTACGGATATAACACAGATTATTACGGCATGCGGGATCTGCTCCTGCGGAACAGTATTGATCCTTCCGGAAAAAAGGTCCTGATCCTCGGGACGGGAGGAACGAGCAGAACGGCTCATGCCGTGGTCTCCGATCTGGGGGCGGCTCAGATCTTCAAGGTCAGCCGGACCAGGAAAGAGGAAGGTACTGTCACTTATGAAGAGGCGCTTGAAAGCCACACGGACGCGCAGATCATCATCAACACGACTCCGTGCGGAATGTTCCCGGCTATTGACGGCTGTCCTCTGGATCCCGGACATTTCCCGGATCTCTGCGGCCTGATCGATGCCGTCTATAACCCGCTGCGGACGACCCTGGTCCTGGAGGCACAGAAACGCGGCATCCCGGCGCAGGGAGGCCTGTACATGCTCGTCGTCCAGGCTGTCTATGCTTCCGAACTCTTCATGGACAAAAAGATTGACAGCGGTGTCGCCGGACGGATTTTTCAGGAGATTCTGAATTCCAGGAGAAACATTGTCCTGACAGGCATGTCCATGTCGGGAAAGACGACCCTGGGGACGGTCCTGGCACAGAAACTGGGCAGGAGGATGGAGGATACTGACGCCATGATCGTCCGGCAGGAACAGCGGGAGATCACTTCGATTTTCGCTGAAGACGGCGAGCCCTACTTCCGCGACGCGGAATCCGCGGTGATCCGGCAGCTGGCCTCTGAAAACGGCCTCATTATTTCCACGGGCGGAGGTGCTGTGCTCCGCCGGGAGAATGTGGATGCCCTGAAAAAGAATGGCTATATTGTTTTTCTGGACCGGCCGCTCAGCCAGATCCTGCCGGCAGACGACAGACCTCTGGCCAATACGAAGGAAAAGGTCGCCGCACTTCTGGAAAAACGGTATCCAATCTACAGGGCGGTCTGTGACGGCTCCATCTACAATGACGGATCACCGGAAGAAGGGGCGGAAAAGATCCTGGCCCTGCTGCAAGTCTGAACGCGGGAAAAGGCTTATTAAATACAGCTTTAATACAGCTTTTGAAGTCCTTTGTCATTGCGGACAGTCGGCGCGTGCTGCAAAAGACTCGCGATCGGGTTTTGGATTAAAGGAAGAGCCTTCCCGGAGGAAAAGAAGATGATCGTTACGATAAAACCGTCAAAGGCGGAGGGCAGGATGTTCGCTCCGCCGTCCAAAAGCATGGCGCACCGGCTCCTCATCTGCGCGGGATGTGCGGAGGGGATCAGTGTCATTTCAAATGTGGACCTGTCAGAGGATATTTTGGCCACGCTGGACTGTCTGCGGGCCCTGGGAGCCGGTATCGTCTATAAGGACAGATCTGTGACAGTGAGCGGAGTGGATATCCGCCGGACCCCGCATCCTTCTGAGCTTTCCTGCCGGGAATGCGGCAGTACCCTGCGCTTTATGGTCCCGGTCTGTCTGATGAGCGGGCAGAAAAACACCCTGACAGGAAGTGAAATCCTCCTTAAACGCCCCCTTGGCGTCTACGAGGAGATCTGCAGGGACCAGGGACTGACATTTACAAAAGAGGGCAGTCTTCTGACCGTGGAGGGAAGGCTCAGAGCCGGAGATTATGTGGTCCCGGGTAATATCAGCAGCCAGTTTATCAGCGGACTCTTGTTTGTCCTTCCGCTTCTGGATGAGGACAGCAGGATAGTGCTGGTCCCGCCGGTGGAGAGCCGGCCCTATATTCAGATGACGATGCAGGCGCTGGAGATGTTCGGTGTCAGTGTTTTATGGGAGGAAACGGACACGGCCGGCCCGGCACCCTGCGTGATCAGGATCCCGGGCGGACAGAAATACCGGCCGCAGGATCTGAGTGTGGAGGGAGATTATTCCAATGCCGCCTTTTTTGAAGCTCTGAATCTGATCGGCGGAAAGGTGCTGGTGGAAGGATTGAGCGAAAACAGCCTTCAGGGCGACCAGGTCTACCGGAGCTGTTTTGAACAGCTTGCGGCGGGGACCCCGGAGCTGGATATCTCTGACTGCCCTGATCTGGGGCCTGTCCTGATGGCGATGGCCGCAGGTCTGAACGGCGCCGTCTTTACCGGGACGAAGAGGCTGGAGATCAAGGAGAGCGACCGGGGAGCCGCCATGCAGCAGGAGCTGGAAAAAATGAACGCCAGGGTGGAAAGGATGGAAAATGAGATCCGGGTCTGGCCGGGTCTGAGCAGTCCCCGGGAAACTCTGGACGGGCACAATGACCACCGGATCGTCATGGCTCTCTCTGTCCTGCTCACAAAGACAGGGGGAGCGGTCAGGGGAGCAGAAGCAGTTTCAAAAAGCCTTCCGGATTTTTTTAACAGGCTGAAAGAACTCGGAATCGAATTTACCGCGGCTGACAGACCGCAGTGACGGTCACTCTAAAGGTGGACGGCGCACAATTATTCAAGACTCGCTCACGAGTCTTGCGCCCCGCGTGCGGGGTTCCCTTTCTGCGCGTGTATCCCACGTCTGAAGACACGGGTATTACGCGATGAAGAATAAAAACACCCTCTCTGAGATTTTTCCTCTCTGAGGTTTTTATATAGATTCAATTTAACAGCGAACAGTAAACTATTTTCAAAAGGGACAGATTGTCCCTGATCAATGCGGAACAGGAGTGACTTATTATGATGAACTGGATCAGCGATAATAACATTCTGGTCGTAGGCCTGGGCCTGATGGGCGGAAGCCTGGCAAAGGGGCTTAAGAGACTTGGGTTCAAGGTGGAAGCGATCGACAGCAGACAGGAATCGATCGATTATGCCGTCAAAAACGGGATCATTGACAAAGGATATGCTTATCCGGACGAGACGGCGATCCGCAAGGCGGACGTGATGATCTTTGCCCTGTATCCGCAGGTTTTTAAGGAATGGATCAGGGAGCATCAGTTTCTCTTTAAATACGGCCTCCTGATCACGGATGTGACCGGTGTGAAAAGCTGCGTCGTCTATGAGATCCAGGATATGCTCAGGGAGGATGTGGAATACGTCCCCGCCCATCCGATGGCCGGCCGTGAGGTCAGCGGGGTCGAGAACGCGGACGACGGGATCTTCCGCGGAGCCAACTTCATTGTGGCCCCCACTGAGAAAAACACCGCTTCCGGTATAGCCTGGTGCGAGGCTCTGGGCAGGCTCCTCGGCTTCCGTAAGATCTCCGTCCTGACACCGGAGGAACATGACAAGATGATCGGATTTGTCTCTCAGCTCACCCATGTCATCGCGGTCAGTCTGATGACCTGTAACGACAACACCCACCTGGTCGATTATACCGGCGATTCCTTCCGCGACCTGACCAGGATCGCAAGCATCAATGAGGACATGTGGTCGGAACTCTTCCTTCTGAACAAAGAGTTCCTGCTCCAGCATATGGATGCCTTTATCAGTGAACTGTCAGAGTTCCGGAATCTTCTGGCAAACGACGACCGCGAGGGCCTGAAAGACAAAATGCGTCTCTCCACAAAGAGGCACTCCTATTTTATCCAGAAATAGGATAAAAAAACAGGATATAAAAAGGATGCGTTTTCTGCGCGATAACCCGGGTGAAACCGAAGATAAAAACCAAAAGACGAAAACCAAAAGACCGCTGACAAAGAACAGCGTAAGGAGATCTGGTTATGAATATGGATTTTAAAAGGAAGCTGACGATCCCGATGGAGGTCAAGGAGATGTATCCCCTGACCGGAAATATGGACAGGATCAAAGAGAAGAGGGATGCGGAGATCCGAAAGATCTTTTCCGGCAGGAGCAATAAGATCCTGCTGATCATAGGACCCTGCTCCGCGGACAATGAAGTCAGTGTAATGGATTATCTGGAGCGCCTTGCCGATATCCAGGAAAAGGTAAAGGATCATATTATGATCGTCCCCCGGGTCTACACCAATAAGCCCAGGACGACCGGAGACGGCTATAAGGGCCTGCTGCATCAGCCGGATCCTCAGGAAAAACCGGATATGCTCAGAGGCATTATCGCCACCAGAGAGCTCCATATGCGCGTGATCCAGGAGACCGGTCTGACCAGCGCCGATGAGATGCTGTATCCGGAAAACTACAAATATCTGGATGATCTCCTTTCCTATGTGGCGATCGGAGCCAGGTCCGTGGAGGACCAGCAGCACAGGCTCACAGCCAGCGGGATGGAAGTCCCTGCAGGCATGAAGAATCCCACCAGCGGAGATTACACGATCATGATGAATTCCATCCATGCGGCGCAGAACAGCCACACCTTTATCTACAGGGGATGGGAGGCGACTTCGATGGGCAATCCCTATGCGCACGCGATCCTCCGGGGATACACCAACAGCCGCGGCGAGCATTTTTCCAATTATCACTATGAGGATATCCTCAGGCTCTGTGACGCCTACGAGGCGAGGCCGGAGCTCAAAAATCCTGCAGTGATCATCGACACGAATCACGAGAATTCCGGCAAGGATCCCTTCCAGCAGCCCAGGATTCTCAAAGAGGTCATGAACAGCCGCAGCTACAGCAGCAGGATCCGGAAGATCGTCAAGGGCTTCATGGTGGAGAGCTATATCGAGGACGGCCGTCAGGACATCGGCGGAGGCTGCTACGGCAAATCCATCACAGATGCCTGCCTGGGCTGGGAAAAGAGCGAGCGGCTCATCTTTGAGCTGGCGGAAAGCCTGTCCAAAGAAACAATTTCTGAATAGTCAAAAATATGAAAACTGATGAGAAAAAAACAGAGTATTTGTGCATAGGCCTCCTTGCCCACGTTGACGCGGGCAAGACGACACTTTCGGAGGCAATTCTGCACCGGACGGGCGCGATCCGCAGCGCGGGCCGCGTCGACCACGGGGATGCCTTTCTCGACACGGATGCCATGGAGCGGGACCGCGGGATCACGATTTTTTCCAAGCAGGCGTCTTTTACAACGCATCCTGCACAGCGGACATCCTTACTTGGAAAGCGGGCATCTCTTCCTGCAGGGCGGGCATCTGTGTCTGCAGGGCGGTCAGCTGTGCCTGCAGCGGAAGTGTCAGCCGAAGATCGTATATGGACGCTGGTGGACACACCCGGGCACGCGGATTTTTCCACGGAGATGGAAAGAGTGCTTCAGGTGCTGGATTACGCGGTCCTGATCATCAGTGCGGCGGACGGGGTGACCGGTCAGGTCCGGATTCTGTGGAGGCTGTTGGACCACTATGGAGTTCCCGTTTTCATTTTTGTGAATAAAATGGATCAGCCGGGGGCGGACCGGGACGCCGTGTACGGGCAGATCAGGGCGGAGCTGGGAAATGCCTGCGTAGATCTGCAGGAGGCGTTTTCGGCAGTAGAAGCGGACGGCAGTAAGACCGGGAGCCGCGGTGAATCTGCTTCTGGATCCCGCGGATCATCAGCAGCCGGTCAGACAGGCGCGGAGCCGGCTGAGCCTGTTCAGTTCAGGGGCTTTTCCGCGGAGCTTCAGGAAGAGACCGCGGTCTGCGACGACAGCCTGATGGAGCGTTTCCTGGAGGGAGAGGAGATCACCCTGCAGGACGCGGCGGCTCTGGTGTCTGCCAGGAAGCTCTTCCCGCTTTGCTTCGGGTCAGCCCTGCACGAAGAAGGGGTCGATGTCCTGCTGGCTATGCTGGACACTCTGGCGCCGGCACCTGTCCGCGGGGACAGCTTCGGGGCGCGGGTATACAAGATCACACACGATGGGAACGGTGCCAGGCTCACCTGGCTGAAGGTGACGGGCGGAGCGCTCCTGCCCCGGCAGATTATTCCGGAAAGTGTCGACGAGAAGGGGCAGCCGGAGAAGGCTTCCCAGCTGCGCTTCTATAAAGGAGTAAAATTTGAAGCCCTGCAGGAGGCTCCTGCGGGGATCATTGTCGCGGTGCCCGGCCTGTCCTCCACCCGCGCAGGGCAGGGCCTGGGGGCGGAGGCAGAGACGGCGGAGGCGGAACAGCTCCTGCAGCCCGTCATGCAGAGCCGCCTCATCCTTCCACCCGGTCAGGACCTGTATGGCGCCTACCGGATGCTGCGGGCTCTGGAGGAGGAGGATCCCATGCTTCACCTCGCCTATGACGAGGAGAAAAAAGAGATCACTGTCCAGGTCATGGGCCGGGTCCAGAGGGAGATCCTGCAGCGGCTGATCCTGGACCGGTTTGGCATGCAGGTGGATTTTGGCCCTTCCAGGATCATCTATAAAGAGACAATCGCAGAACCGGCGGAGGGAGTCGGCCACTTCGAGCCTCTGCGGCACTATGCGGAGGTCCATCTCCTCCTTGAGCCCGGAGAGCCGGGGAGCGGCCTGGTCTTTGAGAGCCGGTGCAGTGTCAATGACCTGGCACTCAACTGGCAGCGGCTGATCATGACCCATCTCGAGGAGCGCCGCCACAGGGGTGTCCTGACGGGGGCGGAGATCACGGACATGAAGATCAGTATTATCGGGGGGCGCGCCCATGCCAAGCACACGGAGGGCGGAGATTTCCGCAAGGCGACCTACCGGGCTGTCCGACAGGGCCTGATGATGACCCGCTCTGTCCTCCTGGAGCCGGCCTATGATTTCCGGCTGGAGCTCCCTCAGGACAATCTGGGCAGGGCCATGGCTGACCTCCAGCAGATGGATGCCTCATTTGGACAGCCGGAGTTTTCAGAACAGACCGGGAACGCTGTGCTGCGGGGAATCGTCACGGTCGCGACGCTGGGGAGCTACATGGAGGAGGTAGCCGCCTATACCCGTGGGGCGGGGACTCTGCAATGCACTCTGAGCGGCTATATCCCCTGCAAAAATGCCGAAGCAGTCATTGCTGCTTCCGGCTATGATCCCGAACTGGATGTGCGCAATCCTTCTTCCTCTGTTTTCTGCTCCCACGGGGCAGGCACTATCATTCCCTGGTATGAGGTGCGCAGTTTCATGCATGTGGACACCGGCTGGCGCTTTCCGGAGGAGGCTCCCGCCATGACCGAGGAGGAATCCCTGGACATCGCCGCGGAGAGGGCCAGGAAGGCCGCCGAGGAGCGCGAGAAGCAGCGCAGGCTCCTGGAAGAAGGCATTCTTGAACCTGACCGATCATCATTTGACCGATCTTTACCGGGAGATGGTCCGGAGGGGACATGGGGAGCACAGACAGGTGTTTCCGCCCCGGGGAAAAACCCGGGAAAAAATCCGGGAAAAAAGAAAGAGGATGCCTTCCGGCGGCGCCAGCAGGCCGTTTTTGCAGCGGAAAAAGAACTCATGCAGATCTTTGAACGCACCTACGGACCTGTGAAGTCCCGGGCCGGTTCAGAGTCCGGCCTTTTTGATCCAGATGGATTCGGGTCAGACTCCTCCCGGAAGAAAAAAAGAGAATCCAGCGACCCCTGGGGCCTGGAAAAAACGGGCGCTGACGACAGGGCGGACAGCAGACCGGAGCGGAAGATAAAGCCGGTCCAGCCCCAGGACCACTATCTGCTGGTCGACGGCTACAACATCATCTTTGCCTGGGAGGATCTGAGGCAGCTGGCCCTTCGCGACATCAAATCCGCCCGGGACAAGCTGATGGATATCCTGTCCAATTTTGCAGGCTACCGGTCAGAGAAGGTCATCCTCGTTTTTGACGCTTACAAGGTGGCAGGCGGTCAGGGTGAAGTCCTCCGCTGGCACAACATCGATGTCGTCTATACAAAGGAGGCGGAGACAGCTGACCTCTATATCGAAAAGACTGCCCATGTCCTCGCTAAAAAATACAGAGTCACCGTGGCGACATCTGATGCCATTGAACAGGTCATCATCTTCGGCGCAGGGGCCTTCCGCATGTCGGCGCAGATGCTCCTGGAGGAGATCATCTTTACCGAACGCGAGATGCGCGAGCAGTACGGGATCGGGACGGATGAGTGACGGAAAACGCATTTCCGGCCACTCCATGACATCAGTTTATTCTCGATTTATTCTCAGTTTATTCATGAAAGACGAAAAAGCTTCCGGAGACCGGTGCATATGTGACGTGTAATGCAAGGATGGGGCAGAAGACAGGAATTTTGTGCAGGAAACCAGTCTTTAGTTTTAAAATATTTCATAATTTCAGGCCGCCTTTCCCTGTTCTATTTCATGGAGACATAAGCTATAATGGGATGGAAGCCTGAACCCAGGCTGGATTTCACAGCTTTTACAAAAAGAAACATTGTGCTTTAATAAGGAGGATTATTATGGCAAAATTCAGAGTTTTCAAATGTAAGAAGTGCGGCAGCATGGTGATCAAGATCAACCAGGGCGGCTGCGACCCTTCCTGCTGCGGCGAGCCCATGAAGGAGCTTCGCGCAAATGATACCGACGGTGCAAAAGAGAAGCACGTCCCTGCAGTGGCGATCGTGGACGGCGTGGTCAGAGTCGAGGTCGGTTCTGTTGCTCATCCTATGCTCGAAGAGCACTATATCGGATTTATCGCTCTTGAGACGGAAAAGGGAGTCCAGATCAAATATCTCAATCCCGGAGAGGAACCTGTTGCTGAGTTTACGGTATTTGATGACAAGCCGGTCACCGTATACGAGTACTGCAACCTTCACGGCCTCTGGAAAGCGGACATCACTGAATAAGGACCCGCACCAGACCTGTCCGGCAGGCGCAGGATAAGGAACTGTTATCTGGAAACTGTTCCCGAACGGCACCATACAATGCGCAGCATAGAGTAATGTTGTTTGCTGTATATCAGATGTAAGGCAGAGCCCGGAGGAAGACTTTCCCCCGGGCTCTTTCAGGGACTGGATATCGGGGACAGAATGCATAATAAGGCAGGGACAGGATACCTCACATAATAAATGGAAGTGAAAAGGAGAATAGTGTCAACTGCCCATCGCCGGACGGCAACAGGGGCCCTTATACAAATAGCGAAAGGATTTTATTTATGAATCTGTTAGCACCTTCTATCCTCAGTGCGGATTTTACCAGGCTGGGCGACGCGATCCGGGCGCTCGATGAGTCTCCGGCGGAGTATGTACACGTCGACGTGATGGACGGGATGTTTGTCCCGAACATCTCATTCGGTTTCCCGGTCATGAAAAGCATCCGTCCGCTGACAAAAAAGACTTTTGACGTCCATCTCATGGTCCAGGACGGCGACCGCTACATCGATGCGGCTGCGGAAGCCGGCGCGGACCTGATCTGCCTGCACATTGAGGCGGTCAGGCATCCTCAGCGTGCCCTCTCCTATATCCACAGCATCGGGAAAAAGGCGGCCCTTGCCCTGTGTCCCCACACACCCATAAGTGAGCTGACCTGGCTTCTGGACGATCTCGACATGGTCCTGCTGATGACAGTCAACCCTGGATACGGCGGCCAGTCCTATATCCCCGCGATGACACAAAAGATCAAAGACATGCGGGCCATGATCGACGCCAGCGGGAAAGCGATCGATCTCGAGATCGACGGCGGAGTGAAGACCTCCAACCTCCAGATGTGCCTGGATGCCGGCGCAAATGTCATCGTGGCCGGATCCGCGGTCTTTGAAGGGAATATTATAGAGAACGTGCGGGCATTTAAAGAGATCATGGATCGCTGACAGAAAAAAACAGACTTAAGGAAACGGGCTGGAGAAGATGAAGACAGAAAGAAAACAGACTGACCGGAACAGGCCGGAGAAGATGAAGACAGAAAGAAAACAGACTGACTGGAACAGACCGGAGAAGATAAAGACGGAAAGAAAACAGACTGACTGGAACAGACCGGAGAAGATAAAGACGGAAAGAAAACAGACTGACCGGAACAGGCAGGAGAAGATGAAGACAGAAAGCAGACAGATGTCCGGAAACAGACCTGAAAAGAAGAAAGTGGAAAAAAAGCAGGGAGTCCGAAAAAACCCGGATCCGGTAAAAACTGAAAAAGCTGTAAAAGCGGCAAAAAAGAAATCCCGCTGTCCCGTTTCCGCTCTCTGCGGCGGCTGTACAATGATCGATGTCCCTTACGATGAACAGATCCTGGGCAAGCAGAAGATCCTCGATGAACTCATCGGGGACTACGTCACTCCGGATCCCTTTATCCGCATGAAGGCGCCGGAACACTACCGCCATAAGGTAACTTCAGTCTTTGCACCGGACCGTAAGGGAAAGCCGGTCTGCGGCATCTACCGCGAGGGGACCCATGAAGTCGTACCTGTAAAGGCCTGCCTGATCGAGCATATTCAGGCTGACAGGATCGTCCAGACCATCTATAAGCTCCTGGCCGACTTCCGCATCCGTGTCTATGACGAGGATCTGGATATGGGGCTTCTCCGCTATGTCCAGATCCGCGCGGCCCGGGCCACAAAAGAGATCATGGTGACCCTTGTCCTGACAGACCCTGTTCTTCCGTCCCGCAATACTTTTGTTAAAAAGCTTGTGAAGCTCCATCCGGAAATCACGACGATCTTGGTCAATGTCAATGACCGCAATACGACCATGGTCCTCGGAAACCGGGAGACTGTCGTCTACGGAAAAGGCTATATTGAAGACGTCCTCTGCGGAAAGCGCTTCCGCATCTCCTCCCGCTCCTTCTATCAGGTCAATCCCCTGATGACGGAAAAACTCTATAATATCGCCATCGACTGTGCGGCTCTCTCCGGCAGAGAAACTATCCTGGATGCCTACTGCGGCATCGGGACCATTGGTATCATTGCCGCCCCCCATGCCCGCCGTGTCATCGGCGTCGAGCTGAACGCGGATGCTGTCCGGGACGCCCAGCACAATATCCACATGAACGGACTGACAAACGTCGAGATCCTCCAGGGCGATGCCACCCGCTTTATGGAGGACCTGGCAGCAGGGCACAGGGACATTTCATCTCCTGACATCGATGTCATTTTCATGGATCCTCCCCGGAGCGGTTCCACGGAAGAGTTCATGCGCGCTGCCTGCGCTGTCCGCCCCAAAAAGATCGTCTACATTTCCTGCAGCCCCTGGTCCTTACAGAGGGACCTGGAGTATCTGACACAGAACGGCTACGAGGTCAGAAAGGCGGTTCCCGTGGATATGTTCCCTTTTACAGGCGGTATCGAGACTGTCTGTCAAATGGTCCGGACGAACAGTTAAAACCTGGACTGATAAAGATATAGCCTGGACTGACAGAGGTATTGCCTGTACTGATGATCAGATAGAATGTACGGATTCATTCGTGACAGTCCTGACAATATCTGGCTGTAATGAAGGCTTTTGGATCTTACAAATACTGTGAGACCTCCAGCGAATCCACTTCTTCAGAAAGTTTCTGTAAATTTTTCATTTATATCAATATACCAACTCTAAGATCAAAAGGACTATCACAGGCCCTGTCAGACCTGAGGTATTTTAAAAGTTGCCGCCGCCCATAGAGGAACCGATCCGGTTTCCCTTTTTGCTCTTTTCCTTCTTTTCTTTCTTGTTTTTCTGTTTGTTTGAACTGGAATCAGAGGGATTTGTGGTCTGTGATGCGGGGGCTGTCCATGAGGCGGGAGCCTGAGGGGCAGGCGGATTGTAGACCAGATCATCTACTGTGTGTTCCGGCCTTGTGCGGGAGGCCTTGTGATCCATCTCGCTGCCTGTCCCGGCATCTGGATCCGAAAGAGGATCCGCGGGCTTTGAAGAGTCTGCTTTCGCTTCGGAGGAAGGGGCGGTACTGTCTGCGGCAGATGACTGGTCAGGACTTTGCTCAGAGACGGAGAGGGAGGAGTCTTCTGCGGTGGACGAGAGGGATATACTTTCGCCATTTTCAGGGCTGGCTGCGGTATCAGTGGAGGACCCGCCATCAGTTTCTGTATTGGGTTTCTCCGGATCGTTGTCTCCGGCACTGCGGTCCGAAGCTAGTGTCTGGTCGGATGCTTTTGATGTATCCGGGCTGCCTGAGCTGTTTGTTCCTGCAGCCTTTCCGCATGAAGCAAGCCCTATTGTGATGATGAGCAGAAGAATGAACGGAATGCATTTAGAGCGCATCTTTACCTCCATCTCAAACTATCAGACCTGTGTGGAACGTTGGAGATTCCACACAGGCCGAAATCATTTCTTTCGCGTCGAAGATTTATCTTTCAGGCGAAATCGTTTTTCAGGTTGAAATCATTTCTCTTAAAACACTAAAGGACATGGCGCTGATGCGCCGGGAGAAAGCTTATTTCCCGGCTTTGGTCAGACGGAAACGGAGGGAGTAGTATCCTGAACCGGGAGCCGGCACAGTGCAGAATGCACCGTTGAGTTTTCTCCTGGTGACAATGCGCACATAGTAGTTGGCATAGGTCTTCAGTTTTGCACTCCGGAAGCTCTTGATGGTCGCTGTCGTTGAGGTCGCCTTCTGGGTGGTTGCCTGGTTCCAATACCAGGTACCTTTTGGATTCTGGGTCAAAAAGATATTATAGCCGCTGGAGCCGTAGACAGTGTTCCAGCGGAGGCTGACGTAGGGCTTGCGTGAATCGGGCACGGAACCTGCCGCGCTCCGGGGCCAGGGGGTGACATAGACGGGATTGGACCACTGACTGTAGATATAGAAAACAGAACCGGTCTTTTCATTGGTCAATTTCCATCTGGCTCTGACGGACGCGACCACTACATGATTGTACTCATGCTTATTGATGTTGACCACTCTTTTGGTCGTGAATCCGTGCCAGTAGTGGGTACCATTCGTCCAGGTCTCCCTGATCTCATAGTCGGTGGCAGCATTGCCGGCGGAGTCGTAGGCCGTGTTCCATGCAAACCTGCAGGAAGTAAACTGAGTGTTGTTCCAGCACACAAAATGGAAATTGGCCGGTTTGGAATAGGTGACTGCCTCAGCACAGACAGGCATGGCACATGTAAAGCTGAAGATTGCAAGGAAGATGAGCAGGACTGCGGTAAAGCGTTTAAAAGAGTTTCTCATGTGTGTTTACCTCCTTTGGGGTGAGTCCTTTGGGGCTGAAAAAATCCTGGATCCGGCCGGGCTGCCGGTTCATTGCGGCAGGGTGTAGACATCCGTGGTTTCCGGGAAACGGTCCAGTACGGTGGTGTCAGACAGAATATTTCCTGCCAGATATACTTTTTTCAGTCCTTTTAATTCTGTAAGTACAGAGACATCGGTCACATTATTATATTCGATATAGAGTCTCTCGAGGTTCTGATGGTTTTTAAGAGCAGAGAGATCCGAAACCGA
The DNA here is from genome assembly GCF_900101015.1 of Sarcina sp. DSM 11001. GTDB lineage: Bacteria > Bacillota > Clostridia > Lachnospirales > Lachnospiraceae > CAG-791. Next base: position 112,517 of record NZ_FNFZ01000001.1, read on the forward strand.
GTTTCTGTTGAGGACCAGGTATTTGAGCTTCAGCATATTTCTGAGAGGTGTGAGATCCGTAATGCTGTTGCTGTAAGCCTGCAGGGTCTCAAGCTCTGTGCAGCCTTCAAGCGGGGCCAGATCACTGATCGAATTGCTTCCAACGTTGAGCCATGTCAGGTTTTTGTAATTATTCAGGGCAGTGAGGCTGCTGATACTGTTTCCGCTCAGGTCCAGGCTTTGAATATCTGTGAGGAGGGCAAGGGGATCGATCAGAGATATCCAGTTGTCCTGAAGGGCGATCGTGGTCAGCTTTGTCAGGCCGCGCAGGGCGGCGATATCGCTGATCCTGTTCCTGCCCAGATAGAGGGTCTCGAGACTGTCGAGTCCTGCCAGGGGCATCAGGTCGCTGATGCTGTTGTTTTCCAGATCCAGGTAAACCAGGCCTGTCAATTGCCCCAGTGGAGTGATGTCCCAGATATAGTTGTCCGAAAGCACCAGTTCCTCCAGAGACTGGAGGTCTGCGAGCCCGCTCAGATCAGAGATCCGGGTGTTGCCCAGGTTCAGGTAAAGCAGGTCTGTCATTCCGCTCAGATCAGGGAACGCGCCGATCGGATTGTTGTCCAGCCAGAGTTCCTGGACAGAGGAAAATTCTCCCAGGGAAGAAAGGTCTGTGATCTGGTTGCCGGTCAGAGTCAGGGAACCCAGCGAGGTATTACTCCGCAGCGGGGAAATATCCGAGACCAGGTTGTTGTCGAGACGCAGGGTCTCCAGTTCCCTCAGGTTCGAGAGAGGGGTGATGTCTGTGATGGAGTTGCTGTCCAGATACAATTCCTGCAGACCTGCAAGAGAGGCCAGCCCGGATAAGTCTGTGACCTCGTTTTCATAGAGGGCCAGACTTTTCAGCTCTGTGAGTTCCTGCAGAGAAGAGAGATCACTGATCCGGTTTCTGCTCAGATCGAGCCAGGTGAGCTTCCTGAGTCCTTTAACGGCATCGGCGGAGGACAGGCTGTTGCCATGCAGGTCAAGGGTGCGCAGTCTCTGCAGCCGGCTCAGTGCCGAGAGGTCGGCGTTATCCGAGATGTTCATGCGGCAAAGAGAAAGCTTTTTCAGGTGAGGAAAGGACTCCAGGCCGGCCAGGCTGACAATGGCTTCCTGAGGATCAGGAGCATCATCGCTGTTTCCAAGAAGGAGCTCTTTCACATTTCTTGTATCAGAGACCCTGACTTCATTTCCGGGGATGCCGAGCGCTGTGAGAACTGCTCTTTTCAGTACGGGGTCGGGGATCTCTATACTCGTTTCATCGATCACCTGCAGAGCCCGGTTCCCTGTATCTGAGATGTTTCCTATTGTATTATGGGAGAGAGACCTGGAAAGACCACTCAGTACCGGACGGCAGTTTTGTATGGGGGGCTTTTTCACCATAAAAACAGTGACTCCTGCGATGATCAGGAGAAGGCCGGCGGCTGCGATCACAAAGGGAGCCGCGTGTATCCGGGATTCCGGGGCTTCAGCCTCGTATTCCCCTGCTCCGGTGCTGTCCGGAACAAGATCCATTTCGTCGATATTGTCCTCCGTGTCGTCAGGGAAGATGTCCTGGCTGGTGTCGTTTTTTTTCAGATAAACAGGCACTTCGGGCAGGACAGAAGGCTGCGGGAGAGTTTCCGGATAGGAACTGAGGAGCCTTTTGTGGTCCGGCAGATCAGGGCGAAGACAGGAAAGCAGGGCCCTGTAAAGTTCGCGGGCGGAAGAATATCTGTCCTCAGGCCGGATCGCGCAGCATTTCCTGATGATACCCTGCAGATTGATGTCCGCGTCAGGGATGGCAGGGAGAAAGCCGCCGTGGAGACGGCGGTAATTGGCGTTATCTATGTCGGCAGTGGAATACTGCAGAGGGGCTGAGGGCAGAAAAGGCACGCGTCCTCTGTTGAGAAGCTGATAAAGCACGAGCCCCAGGGAATACACATCGACAGAGCTGCTGCAGTCCCTTCCCGAGAATTGCTCAGGAGCCACATAGGAGATTGATCCTCTCTTCGGGATAGAATTGCCGGAAATGAGGGCCTTTCCTAACAGGTCAAAATATCCGAGACGGTAGTTCCCTGTAGGGTCGATAAAGATACTGGCAGGGCTGATGCCCATGTGGATAACGCCGGCATCGTGACAGAAGATCAGAGCGCGGCAGATATCAAGCGCAGCCTTAAATACCTCTGATTCCGGTACGGTTCCGGCTTCGCAGGCCGGCAGTATGGACTGCAGAGCCGGCATATTCTTCATACGGAGAAAGCAGAGGCACTCCTCCCTGTTGCGGATGATATGACAATCCTGTAAAGGAACAAGATTGGGAGCATCCTTAAACAGGTCTGTCAGTCCGCCGGGGTCAGGAAGGGCACCCTCAAAACGGTCAGACAGTTCCCGCATAGTGACCCGGGTGAACTGGAGCAGGGATTCGGAAGGGGTATTTTTTCTTATATTCCGGATCAGATAAAGGTCTCCCTGGGGAGAAGCTGAGACGATCCGGACGGTTTCCCAGCCTGGCATTACACTGCCAAGCAGTTCATTTGTGAGGCTGGATTCTGATTGAAACAGATGATCTGTAGTAGTTTGCATAATCAATAAAGGATCCACTGGCTTAAAAAGCCAGGAGGTCGGATGTATTTAGACGGTTATTGAGAAATCATGATAAAACTCTCACTATTATACAGGATTTTAAGGGATTTGTTAACTCAACCATCATAAAAATGTACTGCGCTCAAATGTACTTTAAAATATGCCCTGAAGTCAAATATATGCCCTGGACTATATGCCTTTGGATTGTATTTTTTAAACTCATACACAAAAAGACGCTTGCCTGTAAATTAGTTCCCTGTTACACTTGATTTTAGTATTACTGTAATTATTTTTTAACATTTTTTTAACTTCATTTTTACGAATTAAAAGAAAGGAATAAAGGGGGTAGACATGGTAAATGCACTGAAAAAAATGATGCTTCATCTGTCGGAGTATGTAGAGATTATTTTGGCCATTTATCTTCTGATCGTCATCTGCCTGGTGATCGGGAGGACCGTGATGGTAGAAACGCCTTTGATCTTTACAGAAGGCGCGTCCCTTCACCATTTTCTTGAAGCAAGTCTGACGATCGCGGTCTCCATCGAGTTCCTGAAGATGCTGTGTATGCATACACCCGGTACTCTGATCGAGGTCCTGCTCTTCGCTATCGCAAGGCACATGATCGTTGAATCGCTGCCCCCGCTCCAGAACCTGCTGATCGTCTTCTCCATCGCAGTTCTTTTCGCAGTCCGCAGATACCTGCTGACGTCCTCCGACCAGAAGGGCATGAACGAACATATCCATGGAGCGCGCGATATCATTGCGGAGCTGACGCACTCCAATAAAGAAAAAGAGGCACTGCACAGCTATAGAGAGAATGTTAAAGAGCAGAAGCAGCTGAACAAGGTGGCCCGCAAGATTCAGAAGGAAGAGGAAAAGAATTCTGATAATCACGGCGCGTAAAGCCCTTTCGGCACTGATCCGTTACTGACGTGAGAGTGTTCTGTATTTATTGTTGAGATCATTCTTTTATTGTTGAGATCATTCTTTATGCTTTTGTGATTATTCTTGTTTACACTTGAGATTATACTGGTTTTATTTTCAGGAAACAGCACCGGCGACGGTGCTGTTTTTTTTGCCCGGACCAGGGCGGTATGATGTATTAAAAATCATCTGTCGATGAAAAAAACAATTGACAAACAGATGGACTGAGTGATATTGTAAATTCCACAGCAGAGAAAAGCTGCTGATATATTCATTACATTCTGAATTCTGTCCGGATTGGACTTAATACCATGTGCAAAAAATCATATAACGGCAGTCATACTGTTTTTATGCCTGTAAACGGCCTGTCCGATCTGCTTTATTCCTGATCGTGCAGGATTCGCCGGCGAGTCTTGATCTTGATCGTAAAGTACTTTGGCGAGTCCTGATCTTGATCGTAAAGGACTTGCGGGCATGTCCTGATTTTTGATGAAACCAATCCTGTTTTACAAGAAAAAGGAGGATGTTTTGAAAAAGAATGTAATGAATCATAGAAGGAATCACCGGCGGCGGGGGTTATCCCGTGTTCTTCCGGCAGTTCTGGCTGTCATACTTATCCTGCTGTCAGCCGGCAGCAGCATACCGGCGGGTCAGACAGCAGTTTTCGCAAAGAGCCGGGGACGCGCAGGTTTCACGGAGATCCACAGAAACCTGACAGCTTCTTCCGGGACGGATCACACACAGGTTCCAAAGACAGAGGCTGCGGCCGCAGAAGGGTCATCTCCGTCAGACAGGGAGAAGACAGGTAATCTGCCTTCATCCGGAAACGGGAAAGACAGAGAGGACACAGACAACAGAGAAAAGACGGAAACCGCTGCAGGAAAAGAAGACGGCACACCATCTTCCTCTTCTTCTGAGCAGGGCGGGGAGAATACCGGCGAAGCGGATACAGGAGAGGAAAAAACCGGTGGAGACCATCCGGGCGGGGGTGAAAGTGATGGAAAGGAACCGGCGGACACGGATAACAGTTCAGAGGATGGGAAAGACCAGGTAACCGGAGATAAGGAGACCGGGAACCAGGAAGCCGGAGAAAAGGAAGCCGGGGGAAATGGATCCGGAGACCAGGAGACCGGAGAAAAGGAAGCCGGGGGAAATGGATCTGGAGATCAGGAGACTGGAGAAACTGGATCCGGAGGACAGGGAAGCGGAGAAAATGCTTCCGGAGAACAGGAAGCCGGAAAAGATGAATCCGCAGGCCAGGAAGCCGGAAAAGATGAATCCGGGGACCAGAAAGCCGGAAAAGATGAATCCGGGGACCAGGAAGCCGGGAAAGATGAATCCGGGGACCAGGTAACCGGAAAAGATGGAAGCGGAGAAAAGGAATCCCGTGAAAACGGATCCGGCAAGGAGGCTTCCGGCGGGAAATCCGGAGACGGAGAGGACCGGGAGGACAAAGAAGGGGAGAGCGGACAGGACAAGACGGCTGGATCCGGGGAAGACGGAAAAAAAGACCCTTCCGGGGATCCGGGTTCAGGGGAAGCAGGCAGTAAGCAGGATGAAGGGACTGACCGGGCTGTAACCGGAGATAAAGGAAACTCTGGAGACCAGGACAAGACAGGGAAGGAAGCTGTACCGGAGAATAGCGGGCAGGCCGGAGCGGACCCGGCAGCCGGAAAGAATGCCCAGACTCCTGCTCCGGAGGGCAATGCGGGAGCCGCGGAGGGAAGTACCCTGCAGTCTCCCGCCGCTGTTGAAGCAGCAGAAGAATGGATGACTGCCTCTGAGTTCAGACGGGCATACAGCAGTGTCTCCCTCGGTGCGGGGGCATTGGGGGCCTCTACTCTCTCAGGCGCGAAGATCGTAAGTAAAGAAAGCGAGATCGATTATGAAGATCTGGGGATCGGAGCAGAGGGAAATGGCCATATCAACCACACCACCCCGATCAATGTCCGCGATCAGCAGGGGAATGACTATACGGGTATCTGCGTTGTCCCGGACGACCGGGGCTGGCCGAAGGGAACAGTCCTGCCCGATGTCAGGAGAGTCACCGATGCCGTGATGATCAAGCTCTATTATTACACAATGTTAGACAGCTACGGCGAAGACCTGGCCAGGTCCAAGGGCTTTGGCAATACGAGGAAAACGGCGGTCGCTGCCTGCCACGAAGCCATGTCCATGCGGTATGCGGAGCTGGCCGGGATCGAGTATGACAGGCCGAATCTGAGCAGCGGATTCCGCTCTCTCGTGTCCGCATACCGGTCCGGAGTATCTTCAAAACCAGTACCGGACCAGGACAGGGTCTTTGTCTATATCAGCGGCAGGACCCAGAGCAGCGGGCACTGGATGCAGGCCTATGTCTTTGGAAGGATGGAAGAGGAGGAAGAGGAAAAGCCTTCCAGCATCACCCTGATCAAGACGACCTCGGACCCTGATATGCGCAATTCCTACAGCGAGTATTACTGTCTCCATGAGACAGCGTCAGGAGGGACAGTGGACTTCCGCATGTACGAAGACAAGGCATGTACGAAACGCGTTCATGTGTATACAGGCCCGACGATGACGGTGGAGATCGATCCGATCCAGGTCGGGCACAACGGAAAGAGCGGCCTCTGGAACCAGAGCATTTTTTACTGTGCTCCCGGAACATATTATCTTAAAGAGGTGAGCACCCCGAAAGGGTATCAGACCAGAACGGAGCCCTTTGGCCCGTTTACACTGGCAGAAGGCAGAGGAATAACCATCAAGGCTGAGAATACACCCCGGTATGCGCAGGCAGGGATCCTTAAAAAGGACGCAAAGAGCGGAAAAGTCCTTGCGGGAGCGAAATTCGGCTTTTATTCCGATCTGGAGGATGCCCGCAATGAGGCTGATCCCGAGGGTGTCTTTACTACAGGAAGCGACGGCAGATCGAACCTGATCGATGTTCTGGCGGGAAAGACGTATTATGTCCGAGAGCTGAGCGCACCGGAGGGATACAAGCCCATCAGCGGGGTCAAGGCACTGACAGTGGCAGGCAGCGTCACACAGACAGTATGGACAGAAATAACCAATACTGCGGATGAGCCGGAAACGGGCAAGGTGCAGGTGCGTAAGAAACCGGCAGACTCCGGAGCAACCGGAAGTCCCTACAGTCTGGCGGGAGCAGAGTATACCCTCTATGACAAGGACGGAAAAAACGCAGGAACGCTCAAGACCGGTGAGAACGGCATCTCCAACGTGCTGACAGTCCCCTGCGGGAACTACACTCTGAAAGAGACTTTTCCGTCTCCGGGCTTTGACCTGGACACGAAAACCTATAACGTCACGGTCAGGGCGGACGAGATCAATCTGTTGGAATCTTCCGAACCTCCGAAAAAGGGAACTGTTCAGGTGAATAAGAAATCTTCGGACCCCAAAGCCACTGAAAGCCCCTACAGCCTGGCAGGAGCAGTGTACACGCTCTATGACAAGGACGGAAAGAGCGCGGGAACACTCAAAACTGGTGAGGACGGCACCTCCAATGTGCTGACAGTCCTCTGCGGAAGCTATACACTGGCAGAGACAAGTCCGTCACCCGGCTTCCAGGTGGAAGCTAAAGTCCATAATGTCACGGTCAAAGCGGATAAACTCACCGTGGTGGAATCATCCGAAACTCCGGAAAAAGGGACCGTTCAGGTAAAAAAGAGCACGGAGGATCCCGGGGCTGTGGGCGACCTTTACAGCCTGGCCGGTGCGGAATATACGCTCTATGACAAGAACGGAGAGAGCGTCGGAACACTCAGGACCGGAAAAGACGGCACTTCCAACGTGCTGACAGTTCTCTGCGGGAGTTATACGCTGAAAGAGACCTCTGCGCCCACCGGATTTGAGCTGGATACGAAAACCCATAATGTCACAGTCAGGCCAGTCCTGAACTCCGTAGTGGAGTCTTCGGAGAGGCCTAAAAAGGGGAAGATCACTGTCCGCAAAGTGTCCTCGGAGGAAAAGGAGAAAAAAGAAACCGACACTATGCCGGTGGCAGGAGCTGTTTACAGCCTGTATACCACAGAGGAAGATGCCCGGGAAGGAACAGGAGAGACCGGGACATTTGTGATCCGGGAGGACGGCTCCTCCGATACTCTGGAAGTGCTGGCAGGCAGGACTTATTATATCAGGGAGACGAAAACTCCGGAAGGATACCTGCCTGATGAGAAGATCTACAGGGCGGAGGTCACTTCCTTTACGGAAACAGTGACAATCGAGAGCGAAGACCGCCTGATCTTCGGCGGAGTCAAAGTATCCAAGCTGGACCGGGAGACCGGAAAAGGCGCACCGCTCGGAGGAGGATCTCTGTCAGGCGCGGTTTTCAAGATCTGGAATGACGGGGACAGGTCTGTCTATGCGGACGGGAAAAAGATTCTACCGGACGGACTTGCCATGACTCTGACTACAGATGAGACCGGGACTGTACAGACCGGGGCGCGGGCTCTCTCCTATGGGAATTACAGGATCGAAGAGGCTTCTGCCCCGGAAGGATATATGCTGTCAGAGGGAGAAGCCCTGCGATTCGCGATCAGGGAAGATAACACACTTGTAGACCTGACGGGGAGCGAAGACACTTCCATTAAAGACCAGGTCATCAGAGGAGATTTCTCCCTCAGGAAGATCAACGGATACACACAGAAACGCATGGCAGGCGTCACCTTTGAAGTGACGGCGTTCGATCGTGAGGGGAATCAGCTGGAAAGCCATCGGTTTACGACTGATGCAAACGGAAACTATGAGAGCACGGCAGAATGGTTCAATGCACAGAAAAAGGAGGAAGAGACAGGCCGTCTGTGGTTTGGTATCGATACGGAACCTGATGATTCCATGGGAGCACTCCCCTACGGGGATTATCTGATCACGGAGATCGAAGGGGAAAACAACCGTGGAATGAAAATGTTTTCTGACCATTTTTCCATCTATGGACAGAAACAGACAGTCCTGCTGGGAAATATTGAAAATACGATGAAACCGGTCCTGGAGACAGAGCTGACTGATGAAGACGGGGATCATTTCGCGGACAGCAGCGGGATCGTGACCCTGACAGATACGGTCACTTATGGAGGCATGGAGGAGTATATCGGAAAAGAAGTGGTCTTCCACGGTGTGATTCATGTCCGGGAGACAGGCGAACCCCTCCTGATCGACGGCAAAAAGGTAGAGGACGTCCGGACGAAAAAAATCATGTCCCCTTCCGCGACTGTCACCCTCCGGTTTACCTTCGATGCTTCAAAAACAGAGGGCATGACTCTGGTCTGCTATGAATATGCCTCTGAAAAAAGCCATCAGGAAGCCGCCGGGCAGGAGGATCCTTCATCCGGTTCGACTGCTCAGACAGCTTCTCCTGAGCCCCCGGCTCCCTGGCATGACAGCACAAACGGGGGCGAGGATATCGCTTCCCACGCGGATCCTGAGGATGAAGCCCAGACCGTCCGGCTGTGCAGCATCGAGACAGAAGCCGAAGATGCCCTGACCGGAATGCATGTCGGAAATGCCCGTGAGGGGGCAGTCACCGTGGATCATGTCACCTGCAGGGGACTGATCCCGGGGAGGACCTATACAGTGACCGGGCACCTGGTCAATAAAGCAAATGGTCTGCCTCTGAAGGATAAAGAAGGGAAAAGGGTCACTGCTCAGGCACAGTTTCAGGCTGAGGAGGCGGAACAGACGGTCGATCTGACCTTTACCTACGATGCCTCCCTCCTGGAAAACACGATAGTTGTGGCCTTTGAACAGCTTTATCTCAAGGGAGAGGACAGCCCGGAGGACCCTGATCTTCCCAAGGATCCGGAAAGACCCATCGCCGTTCATGAAGATCCGGAGGATGAAGACCAGAGCATCCATTATCCTGAGATCCGGACTTCTGCAGCCGCTGCAGACGGTGACAGCAAATATATTGAAGCAAAGGGCAGGATCACGGTGCGCGACCGTGTGCTCTGGGAAAATCTGATCACGGGACAGGAGTATCGTCTGAAAGGGAGCCTGATGAGGAAGGATACCGGAGAGTCTTTCCTGACAGCAGGAAAGGCTGTCGCTTCGGAAGCTGTCTTTACCGCAGAGGAGTCTGCAGGGGAAACTATTATCGATTTTAGCTTTGACAGTGCGGAAATTGAACAGGAGCTGGAGAAAGAAGGCCGGGATAAAACTGCCGACAGCAGCCTGCAGAGCCTTGCCCTCGTCGCTTTTGAAGAATTATATGTGGTTAAAGAAGAGGGAGAGGAGCTCATCGCATCTCACAGGGATCCCGAAGACCCGGCACAGACGGTGATCCTGAGAGAACCTGACAAGCCGGAAGAACCGGAAGAGCCGGGCGAACCAGAGGAACCTGAAAAACCAGAGGAACCTGAAAAGCCTGAGAAACCCGAGAAGCCCGAGAAACCTGAAAAGCCGGATAAGCCGGAGAAACCCGAAAAACCCGAAAAACCTGAGAAGCCTGAGAAGCCTGAAAAACCCGAAAAGCCTGAGAAGCCCGAAAAACCCGAGAAGCCGGAAAGTACGAAAAATACTGGATCCGGCAGGAAATCGGTGACGCCGGCCTCTCCTTCAACGGTCAGATCCTCCTATGGGGCAAAGACAGGAGATGAAACCAATATTCTGTTCTTCCTTGTACCTGTCCTGATCTCTGCGGCCGCTGTTGCCGGACTCTTATTCTACAGGAAAAAGACCAGGAAGTCAGGGCGGCGCAAAGGATGACAGATGACACAGTGTTAAGAAATATCGCAGCCTGCCAGCATTTTGTGACCTTGATTGGTCTGCTGCCCGACAATAAGCGGATATAAGCGGGTATATGTAGAAATTATATGTAGAAATTAAGAAGAAATACGGAATAAAACATCCCGATTTCATGATTTGCTTTTCACGAAAAGTGTCTTAAGTGGTATACTGAATGTGTACTGGCCGCCGTCATGGTTTAAGCCATGACGGCGGTATATCTTCATTATCATTATAATACCAGGGACTAGAGGTCTTTTTATGCACGGACACTATCATTGTTCTGAACATCCTCATCAAAAGCATAAAAGAAAAAACAGAGTGATCACCCGGACAGCAGTTTTGCTGATCGGAATCCTGCTGTCTCTGCAGGGTTGTGGGAAACCTCAGGCCGGTACAGTATACGGGCCCTCAGATCAGGAGGAAAACCTGTACATTGATGTGACAGCCCAGGAGGCTGCAGCCGAGGAGCAGGAAAACAGGGAGCTTCCGGAAGCGATGATCAGGGACAGCGGGTATACCATTACCAAAATAGACGAATCAGATGTGTATCCGCCCAAAAAAACAGATGAAGAGGGAAAGCCGCTGGAGGCCTGGCTGGTGGATTATGCAGTCAGGATAAGCAACAGCGGGAATGACCGGGCCATGATCCGGCCGACAGTGACAGCCGTGGCTGCAGATGCCGAGGGCAATGAGATTTACTCCAGCAAAAAGACCATCCGCACCTATGTGCTGCCTGGAGATGAGATCGCCTTTGCGTCGGATATGATCGTCCGCGGAGAGAGGCCTGAGAGTGTCTGGTTTACTGCCAGGTCCGAGGATCCTCAGGTTTTTTATCCCACGGATAAGGAACTGGACATGCCTTCCTCGGACAGCTACAGTGCGGGAACGGTGTCCATCCGCGTTTCTCCTGACTATGAGCAGAAAGCCCCCTCCGCTGGAAGAAAGAATTCGGAAGGCCTGGCAAAGGGATACTTTCGTTTTGGCGAGCTGCCAGAGCTTTCCGGAGACATCTCCTGTTCGAGGGATACGGACCAGGAGGCTTTTGTAACAGTCCTGTTCAGGCACGGAGATGTGATCCTGGGAGGAGAGACCGGACGGGTCATGATCCCGGCGGGAAAGACAGCCCGGTATGTCCTGACAGCGGCGGGACCGATCCCGGAGAACACGGACAGCTATGAGGTCTGCGCCTGCTCCATTGCCCAGTACTGAGTTATTCTTCATCACGCAGTACCTGTGACATCAGCCGTGGCATACACGCGCAGAAAGGAAACCCGCTTCATCGCGCAGGACCGGCTGGAGAATCCTGTATTCCGCTGTCTGTTTTTTACAGGGAGGGCGGCGGGGATCTCATCCCGGGCAATGAAGGAATAGCAGCAATGAAGGTATAGCAGCAGTGAAGGAATAGCAGCAGTGAAGGTATAATAGCAGATGAAGGCATAATAAAGGTAGTATTAGGCCTTAATAAGGCAGTACTTATAGATGTATTATAATGTATGGCGGTTTCTGCCATAGGACACTCATTGCGAAAGGGGGAAGACATGGATCGGGAACGACCTCGCGCTAGAGAAAAGAACGTGACAGGCAAGGGTACCGGACTGGGCCGGGAAGGGAGCGGGCTGGGAACCGGTCCTGTAGGCTCCGGAGACGGATACAGCGGACGCGGAAGCAATAACGGCAGGGGAGGCGGCGGGATCACCCGCGGTGCCGGATTGAGCCTTCCGGTGATCATTATTATCGTCCTTGTCTATTTCCTGGGAGGCGGAAACCTGTTGGGAGGAGGCGGCGGTGAAAGCAGCGTCAGTTACGATTACGGCAGCTCCAACCAGAGTTCTGGAGGCAGTTTCGGCGGCAGCTATGGCGGCCTGACGGGAGGCACTCAGACCAGTACCTCTTCCAGCTCCCAGGGCAGCTGGTCAACAGGAGGCGCCACGGGGAATCTGGATACGGCAGTCGCTTCAGGCTCCCGGGAGAAACGCACCAGAATACTCGGCGGCGGAAAAGATGTCGTCACCATCATGATCTATCTGTGCGGGACGGATCTCGAATCCCGCAGCAGGATGGCAACTTCTGACCTGCAGGAAATGGCGTCGGCGGATATCGGGGATAATGTCAATGTGATCGTCTACACGGGCGGCTGCTCACGCTGGAACAATGACATTATCAGCAGCAGGACCAACCAGATCTATCAGGTCAAAAAGGGAGGACTTCTTCCTTTGGAGGACAATGTCGGAGCACACTGCATGACGGATCCCTCCACTCTCTCCTCTTTTATCCAGTATTGTTCTAAGAAATTCCCGGCGAACAGAAACGAACTGATCCTGTGGGATCACGGCTGCGGCTCTGTCAGCGGCTACGGCTATGATGAGAAATTCAGATCCAGTGGTTCCATGAGCCTGGCCGGGATCAACAAGGCCCTCAGGGAGGGCGGCGTCACCTTTGATTTCATCGGATTTGACGCCTGCCTGATGGCAACAGCGGAGACCGGACTGATGCTCAATCAGTATGCCGATTACATGGTTGCTTCCGAAGAGACAGAGCCTGGTATCGGCTGGTACTATACCAACTGGCTGAGCAGTCTGAGCAAAAATACTTCTATGCCGACCCCGGAGATCGGCAAGCGTATCATCGATGATTTTGTCGATACCTGCGCGAGGCGCACTCCGGGCCAGGGGACTACGCTCTCGATCACGGATCTCGCTGAACTTGCCGGAACTGTTCCCTCCAAACTCAATGCTTTTTCCCAGTCGATTTCAAAATCGATCCAGGAAAAGGATTACAGGACTATCTCAAGAGCCCGCAGCGGAACGCGCGAGTTCGCCGCTTCCAACAGGATCGACCAGATCGATCTGGCTCATTTTGCCTATAATATGGGCAATAAAGAAGGAAAGGAACTGGCGGAGACGATCCGCAGCGCCGTCAAATACAACCGCACATCCTCAGGAATGACCAATTCCTACGGATTGTCGATCTACTTCCCCTACCAGAGCACAAGGTACGTGGACAAGGCGACCCAGACCTACGACGCGATCGGCATGGATAAAGATTACGCCCAGGCTATCCGTGAATTTGCAAGTATGGAGGTCAGCGGCCAGGCGGCGGCAGGCGGCAGCACCACCGGTTCCCCGATTCCTTCACTCTTCGGGACTCTTCTTGGCGGCTCTCCTTATGGAGGCGGAAGCGCAGCAGGTTCCGGTTCGGGAGGCTCCTCTTATGGCGGCAGCTCTCCCTATGGCTCCGGGATGAATGAAGAGCTGATCGGTCAGCTCCTGGGGTCTTTCCTGGGAGGCGACTACAGCTCCATCAGCGGACTGTCTTCCTCAAATGCAGGATTCCTGCAGGGACGTATGGTTTCAGATGAGGAGACTGTCCAGTACATCAATGACAATCACCTCGATACCTCTGCTCTCTATTGGACAGAAAATGAGGAGGGAAAGGCAGTCATGACCCTGTCCGAGCAGCAGTGGGACCTCATCCACTCTCTCGACCTCAACCTGTTTTATGACGACGGTGAAGGGTTTATTGATCTCGGACTTGATAATATCTACAGTTTTGACAAAGAAGGAAACCTCGTGGCAGATGAAGGAAAGACCTGGCTTGGCATTAACAACCACATTGTCCCCTATTATCATCTTGACACTTCCGAGGACGGGGATAACTGGACCATTACAGGCCGTGTTCCTGCATTTCTCAATGATGAGCGAGTGAACCTGATCATTGTCTTTGACAATGACCATCCGAAGGGATTCGTAGCAGGGGCACAGACTGTGTACGAGGATGAGAAGATCGAAGTGCTTGCCAAGAATCTCACAGAGATCGCGGACGGAGATGTCCTGACCTTCATCTGTGACTATTATTCCTACGACGGAAAATACCAGGACAGCTACAGGATGCCGAAGCCGGTCACTGTGAACGGGGACCTCACAGTCAGTGACGTTCTTCTTCCTGAAGGGAAAGTGAGGCTTACCTATCGCCTGACAGATATTTATAATCAGGCTTACTGGACAGAAGCGCTCAACCACTGAGCATATCTTGTATCTGACATGGAGTCGGAAATGATCGACCGCTGAGCACAACCCGTGCATCTCATTCGCGAAATGAGGACAGAGGAGGATCCTGTTGCTGCAGAAATATATGGATTCTAATAAAAAAAAGAACAGGAAGCACGAAGCGGCCGTACCAGGTCCGGACTGTGCAGCCGGAAAAAGCGGCCGGAAAGGGGGATCCGAAAGATGGATCCCCTTTGCTTCCTGCTGTACGACGGGACAGTTCGGACAGCTCAGGGAAGGCTTTAAACGCCATTGTGGTCCGACTGCTGCCGTCAACGTTGTCCGGATGGTGGAGAACCGGGCTGCCGCCGAAAGAGCGGACGGCTGCTGCAGGTCTGTCAATGCACACAGGATGACACCGCAGGAGCTCTTTCTGGTCTGCGCAGACATCGGCAGACAAACACACAGCTACTGGAACGGAGACTTCTTCGGACACTTCGGCGGGACGTCCAATTTCCTGATGCCCTGGTTCCTTCGCAGATGCCTGCGCGAGGCGGGGCTGGAAAACAAGGTGTCCGTCAGGTTCCACCCGTGGATCACTCCCGATGCTGTCGAAAAGGCCCTGAAGGACGGCGCTATCGTATACCTGGAAGTCTATTTCCATCCCAAATACAAGGATCACCATATGATCTGCTATGCCTGCAAAAGAGAGGACGGGAAACGACAGTTTCTTCTTTCAGACGGCTGGTCGCCTGTCCCTGTCTATGTCGGGGACGAGGAGCTTGGGCACGGTCATTTTATGACGATCGAGCCAATAGACGATTTGATTTAATGGGAGGGCATTTTCGCAAGCGAATTCTCCCCTCGACAGGATGTGTACAGTGACTTAAAGCGTGAAAAATAAAGCTGAAAATATAAAGCTGAAAATAGTTGAAAATATAAGGTTGAATGTTAAAAAAACTGTTGACAGCATCATGCGGACTGTGGTAGTATACTTTTGTTGCGGAAAACAACAAAACAATTTGCTGGCATAGCACAGTCGGTAGTGCGTCGCATTGGTAGTGCGGAGGTCACGAGTTCGATTCTCGTTGCCAGCTCTGAGAGTCCCTGAAGCCTGTTTTAAGGCTTCAGGGATTTTTTGTTTTCATCCCGCCTGTTGAGCCCGGAACCGTATCGGGACTTATGGCTTTGTGTTAAAATGAGACAGGATTAAATACAGGATTAACGAAAAGACTAAAGACGGGGTAAGAGGCGTGATCAAAGACAGGATTTGCTTCTGAATGGATCTTGATTCAGACAGGAAAGAGAAAAGGAGAAAAAATGGAAATTTATGATGCGATGTCAGCTCTTCGTGAAAAAGCACTAATGGACAGAACATTCCGGCAGAAGCTTCTGGATACATACAGGAGTGAGACACCGCTGTCGGATTTCTGCAGATTGAGTACAGAGGCAGGCATCCCTCTGTATGAAATGGACCTGCTGTCCGCGGGAGAGGATTATTATGCTGCGATGCGGCGTTCAACGAACGGAGGGGGCGAGAATTCGCCGCTGCTGACAGGGGAGGATGATTATTACGAGCTGTTTATCGAAGAGCTCAAGGGAATGGAATAAGAGATGGAATAAATAATGAAATAAAGGAAGAGGAAGAGAATAAAGAATAAAGGAAGAGGAAAGGAATAAGGAAGGATACGACAGGAGACCTCCGGGAGAATCCAGGAAAGAATCCAGAAAAGAATCCAGGAAACGGCAGGAATATAGGAATACACGAAGGAGCTAGATATGCTTTATACGAATCTGACGCAGAGGGCTATGGATATCTGTTTTAAGGCACACAGCGGGCAGAGAGACAAAGGGAATATGCCCTATGTGTTCCATCCCTTTCATCTGGCAGAGGAAATGGAAACGGAGGATGAGGTCTGTACAGCGCTTCTGCACGATGTGGCGGAGGATACGAAATTGACTCTGGAGATGCTTGCGGCTAAAGGATTTCCGCCGGCAGTCATGGAAGCCCTTACCCTTCTCACGCACGCTGATGACACACCTTATCTGGATTATGTGCGCCGCCTGAAAGACAATCCCCTTGCCGCCCGGGTGAAGCTGGCGGACCTGCGCCACAACAGCACAGCCGGACGGCTCAAGACCATGGGGGATAAAGAAATTGCGAGAATGAAGAAATATCTCCGCGCCCAGGCAATCCTGACTGGAGGAGAAGCGGACCTTGAGAAGATGACCCTGAAACTGACCTGCCGGATCCCTTATCTGGAAAAAGAAACAAATACAGGAGAGGGGGAAACAGAGATCCCAAAAGGGCAGGAGAGATCAGCCCTCCTGACCGTTTTTCTGAAACCGGACGGAAAGGTTAAGAAGTATGTCCTCTCCCTGCCGGATGCAGAGGAGGAACAGACTTATACTTCTGATGAGGAACTGCTTGAGGAAATCCAGCAGGAACAGTTGTCTGTTGCAAAGACCTTCGGGTTCATTTCCAGAAAATGACCGAATAACAGGACTTGCTTTATCCGAATAACAGTGCTGGATTGATTGAATAACAGTAGCTGCCTTGATTGAATAACAGGAGCTGCCTTGACTCAAAAACAGGAGCTGCCGCTTTATTGGAAAGCGGCAGCTCCTGCTATAATCTGGCTTATTTAATCTGGTTTTTTAATCGCAATTCTTGTTTTGATCTGGATCTGGTTTTTTAATCGCAATTCCTGTTTTGATCTGGATCTGGTTTTTTAATCGCAATTCTTGTTTTGATCTGGATCTGTTTTATTTCAGGAATCCGTTGATGATCTGTTCCTCAGCTTCCGCTTTGGTCAGGCCGAGGGTCATGAGTTTGATGATCTGTTCACCGGCGATCTTGCCGATCGCTGCTTCGTGGACGAGGGCGGCTTCGGTACTGTTGGCTTCGAGGGAAGGGACAGCGAGGATCCGGCCATTGTCCATGATGATGGAATCGCACTCAGTGTGTCCGCTGCAGGCGGCGTTGCCGACGACACAAAGGTCAAGCTTCTGGAAGGAATTGTCGCGGGCAACGGAACGGGAGACGACATCCGCGCTGGAGCCGTCGCCTTTGAGATCGACATGGTAGATGCTGTAGGCGTCCTGGGTGCCGTGGGTCATGAGGCGCTCATGTACAACGAGGCGCGCTCCGGCCTTCAGCTCAGCCTTTGTATCCCGCTTTGTGGAGTCGACGCCCTTGATCTGGACCATTTCCATCTCCATGGTGCTGTCTTCTTCCATATAGACTTCCGTACCCGGATTGAGGAGACGTTTGCCGGTTCCGTCGCCGGAACCATAGTGCTTTTCTACATATTTGACTTTGGAGCCTTTGCCGATGAAAAAGCGGTGTATTCCGTCGTGCTGGGAATCCTGGGTTCCGCAGTTGTCAATACCGCAGCCTGCCACGATGACGACATCGCAGTCCTCTCCGATGAAAAAGTCGTTGTAGACGACTTCCTTGAGGCCGCTCTGGTTCAAGACGACGGGAATATGGACGCTTTCGTTTTTGGTGCCCGGCTTGATCTTGATGTCGATACCGGAGCCATTCTCCTTGGAGACGATATCAATGTTCGCGGTGGTATTGCGGATGGCGAGTTCGCCGTTCGCGCGGATATTGACGGCACCTTCAGGCACCTTGTGGAGGTCGGCGACTTCCATCAGCAGTCTTTTCTGGATCTCATCTATTTCTTTTATTTTCAGCATGTCTTTTCTCCATTTGTTGGTTTAGCGCAGCAGTTTATTTGGATTTCAGGATTTTGCAGGCCTCGACTGCCGAGGGAGTGCCGATCAGGGCGGGGAGGATCTCCTCTCTGGGGCCGCTGGCATCGATCCGTCCATCCCTGAGGACCACGATCTCATCAGCGATCTCGAGGATACGCTCCTGATGGGAGATGATCATGATGGAACTGTCGTGGATCTGTGCGCGCATTTTTTCAAAGACCTGAATGAGGTTCTGGAAGCTCCACAGGTCGATCCCGGCCTCGGGCTCGTCAAAGACGGAGAGCCGGGTGCTGCGGGCGAGTACAGTGGCGATCTCGATGCGCTTGAGTTCGCCGCCGGAGAGACTGGCGTTGACTTCGCGGTTGATATAATCCTTGGCGCACAGGCCGACCTCGGCCAGGTACTGGCAGGCGTCAGCAACTGTCATTTTCTTTCCGGCTGCCAGCCGTATGAGGTCGAGCACCTGGATCCCCTTAAACCGGACAGGCTGCTGGAAAGCAAAACTGATCCCGGCTTTTGCCCGTTCCGTGACGTTAAGATCTGTAATGTCCTTTCCATCAAGGAGAATGCGGCCGGATGTGGGTTTCTCGATACCGGCAATGATCTTGGCCAGAGTAGATTTGCCTCCGCCGTTGGGGCCGGTGATCACGACGAACCGGTTGTCCCCGACGGTGAGGCTGATGTCGTTGAGGATCTCTTTATTGACAGAGCCGCCGCCATTGTCTTCGGTGACGCCAAACGAAATATTCTGAAGTTCCAGCATGTTTTTCCTCCACACTATTTTAATGATGTTCTGTTTTATCTTTGTCTTTAGTCATGTCTCTTGATACGCCTGCAGCGATGGAAGAATGGGTTCCGGCTGTGTCAGGCATCTGTCCGTCGGTGTGCTCTGTGACATGGTTTTCCTCCCTGCGGGTGCAGGAGTCGAGAAAGCAGTCATCCCGTCCTCCTTTGCACAGTTCCCAGCTGCCGCCTTCGATGATCAGGTCTTTGCCGCAGACTATGGCTTCAGCAACTTTTTTTCGCGCGGATTCGCAGATCTCTGTTGCGGTTGTCCGGGAAATATTCATCTGAGAGGCGCATGCACTGTGCGTGAGTCCCTCGTAATCCACCAGACGCAGCACTTCATACTCATCAACCGTAAGAATAACGGCATTCTGCAGACTGGAGGGATCCGCCCGGGGACCAGCGAAGGGAGCAGGTCCAAAGCGGATAACACCCGGAATATTGCAGATCCGGCGGCTTTTCTGCGGCCTTGCCATAGTACTTCTCCTCTTTATAGACAGGTTGCGAAACTCCCTATAACAAAAAGACACAGTGTTTCATGGTCACACTCTGTTCAGGGTGTGATCGGAAACGCTTGTAATTTGGAAACGATTGTTATTGTTATTGAAAGCATTCGATACCCGATGACAGTTCGGTACAGGGAACAGACCTTGTACAGATTATTTTCGACATAAGTCGATTATAGGGAAGGAATATATGGTTTGTCCATGCTAATTGCAGCCGGAGCCGATTTTTTAAAATACCTTTCCTGATAATGCGCATTTTGATAACCGGTACAGCCGTACCGGAGGCAGGGGACGCCATCATCGGTAACTTTCGTAACTTTCAGGATGCCCCGCGTGTGAGGGAGCAGATTATAAAAGGGCGGGGCTAGACCGGCTGTCACAATCAGCAGCTTTATGAATAACCCGCAATATGATATCATCGGGACAGAACGTGTCAAAGAGGAGGCTGACGCAAAGACAGCGCAAAGACAGCGCAAAGACAGCGCGGACAGTTACCGCACGTAAAAAGACAAACAGAGGAATCGTCAGGAAATGGTGTGACTCGGGAATGATGACGATTTGGCAGTTTTAACTTTAAAAATGATTGAGACAGCACACTAGCGGAGGACAGAAATGATATATACTGTGACGTTTAATCCGTCCCTTGATTATATTGTCGGTGTAGAAAATTTCAGGGCTGGTGAGATCAACCGCACCAGGTCCGAAAAGCTTCTGCCGGGAGGCAAGGGACTCAATGTCTCCATGGTTTTGTCCAACCTGGGACACAACAGCGTGGCACTGGGGTTTCTCGCAGGTTTTACCGGGCGGGAGATCGAGAGCAGGATGCGGGAGTTTGGCTGCATGACCGATTTTATCCATGTTGAGGAAGGTTTTTCCCGTATCAACTGCAAGATCATGTCTGATCAGGAGACGGCGGTCAACGGACAGGGACCAAAGATCAGCCGGAAGGATATTGAAGTGCTGGGCAGGAAACTCGACAAGCTGCAGGCGGGAGATATCCTTGTGATTTCCGGGAGTATTCCCAACACCCTTCCAGAGAATATGTACGAACGGATCCTCTGCAGGCTGGACGGCAGAGGAATCGAGACCGTAGTGGATGCGGAGGGGAGTCTTCTGACCAATGTGCTGAAGTACCATCCCTTCCTGATCAAGCCCAATCACCATGAACTGGGCGCGATCTTTGGGGTGACCCTGAAGACCCATGAAGAAGTCATACCCTGGGCAAAGCTGCTCCAGGAGCAGGGCGCACGCAACGTGCTGGTGTCCATGGGCAGTCACGGGGCAGTGCCCATAACAGAGGACGGGCAGACCTACAAAGAGGACGCTCCCCGGATCAAGGCAGTAAACACCGTCGGGGCCGGGGATTCCATGGTGGCAGGCTTTATTGCCGGTTATGTGGAATCCGGTGACTTCGAAAAGGCATTCAGACTCGGACAGGCTGCGGGCAGTGCCAGTGCTGCCTCTGTGGAACTTGCGACCGGGGAAGAGGTCCGCAGGTTAGTATCTGCCGGTGAATAAGATGCAGAAAAAGATGAGGAAAAATGAGAAAAAGATGAAAAAAACTCCCGCGAAACGGTCAGGTGTCTGATGATGTCTCGCGGGAGTTATTTCATCGTAAAAAACGGGATGATATCTGTCTGAAAAACGGGATTTTATATCTCCGTCAGGGCTTTAGCCTTTTTTCAGAGCCGTATCCCCTTTGTCAGGGGGCAGAGTATTATCCCCTTTCAGGGCCTTATCCCTTTGTTCCAGGGCCTTATCCCTTCTTTCGGGGTATTTTTCAGAGTATTACAGAATATCGCTGCGTTTGATGTATCCGGGCTGGTCGGGCTCAGCAAGGATCTTGTTTTCATGGATGACCTTTGCGTATTTGTCGACGATCTGGTTCTGCAGGACGACATTTTCACCGATCTCGGAATGTGCATTGACAACACAGCCTTTGATGACGGCACCCTTGCCGATGGTAACGCCGCGCCCGATGACGGAATCCTCAACGGATCCGCGGATCTCGCAGCCGTTGGAAACAAGGGAGTTCTTGACTACGGCTTCATCATAGAACTGGGACGGGCAGGAATCGGAAGTCCTGGTATAGATCGGCCAGTCCGCAGTGAAGAGGGAAGCGGCTTCATCAAAATCGATGAGGTTCATATTTGCCTTGTAATAGGTCTCAAGGCTGGTGATGGGAGCAAAGAAGCCGTGGTGCTCAACTCCGCGCACATCGAGCTCGCCGCATTTTGCGTTGACGATGTTGGCGAGTGTGTAGACAGAGGATGTCTGGTGTGCCGCATCCATCAGGTCGAGAAGGAGATCCTTCTTCATGATGAAGGATTCCATGAACATGTCCTTGTTGTCCTCATCACCGAGGTTGGGGGCGATACCCTTTACCTTATCGCCGTCCAGCTCGAGGGTATTGCAGGTGGTGTAGCCCTCCTTCGCGTCAAATACCTTGTGGTAGAGGAGGGTAATGTCCGCGCCGGATTTGGCGTGCTGCTGGAGCAGCTCGTCATAGTTCTGGGTGAAAATCATGCAGCTGGGCGCGATCACGACGTACTCCTGCGACTGTTTGCGGATGTATTCAATGTTCGAGAAGAACGAATTGATATTGGTGTTGTAGATAGGATTGACCAGTTCCTCGTCGGGGACGACGATTTGGATCTTACCGCGCTTGGAGTTGATGTTGTAATGACGGCCGGTACCGATGTGTGCGACCAGGGACCGGGGCTTTTTGGTGATATAAACCTGAATATTATTAATACCGCTGTTGCTCAGGTTGGAAATCGGAAAGTCGATCACACGGAACCTGCCGAGGAATGAGAAAGCTCCGATCGAGCGGTAGTTCTGCATTCCTTCAACCTTGTGCTGCGGGGAAGATGTAACGATACCAAATGCTTTTGCCATTGTTTCCTCCTTATGGTAGCGCCTTGCGCTGAATACGATTGACCATCATGGAAGCGCTTTACGCTGAATATCGTTTCCTGTCACCACACGTTGAACAGTGTGCGGGCAGTAACGAAAAATCTTATACATCTGTTGCCTGCAGCAGAATCTCCTTGCTGTCAGCACTGCCGACGACTGCGCCTGCGGCGATCTTGATATTATCCGCGACGAGGGTCCTGGTAACAACAGCGCCGTCCCCGACATTGGCGCCGGGCATCAGGACGGAATCGATGATCTGCGCGCCCTGGCCTACGGTCGCTCCGGTAAAGATAACAGAGTTTTTGACCTTGCCGTTGACATGGCAGCCCTGGGTGATGTAGGCGCGATCGATATCCGCGTCCGGACCGATATAGGCGGGAAGGCCGAGAAGTCCGCCGGCATCCTCGGTGTAGATCTTCCAGGTGGGATCGTCGAGGTTCAGCTCGCAGTTTTCATCGAGCAGATCCATGTTTGCTTCCCACAGGGAGTCGATGGTTCCGACATCCTTCCAGTAACCCTCAAACTTGAAGGCAACAAGCTTGTCGCCGCTGTTGAGCAGGGTGGGGATGATGTTCTTGCCGAAGTCATGCTCGGAATCGGGATCATCCATATCCTTGACCAGGAGCTCGCGGAGTCTGGGCCAGGAGAAGATGTAGATACCCATGGAAGCGAGCGTGCTTCTGGGATTGGCCGGCTTCTCTTCGAAATCGATGATATTATCGTCTTCATCCGTGATCATGATACCGAAACGGCTTGCCTCCTCCATGGGGACAGGCATGACAGCGATCGTTGCCGCCGCGCCCTTCTCCTTGTGACAGTCAAGCATCTTGTCGTAATTCATTTTATAGATATGGTCACCGGAGAGGACTAACAGATATTCCGGATCATAGCTGTCGATAAAATCGATATTCTGGGAGATTGCGTCCGCAGTGCCGCGGAACACTTCAAGACCGGTATCTGCCTTTTCACGGGGAGTCAGAACAAAGACACCGCTGTCCTTGGTATCAAGTCCCCAGAGTCCGCCCTTTGCTACATAGCTGTTGAGCAGGACGGATTCATACTGAGTCAGGACGCCTACGACGTCCACACCGCTGTTGGCACAATTGCTGAGGGGGAAATCGACGATGCGGTATTTTCCACCGTATGCAACTGCAGGCTTGGCAACTTTGTTGGTGAGGTCATGCAGACGACTTCCCCGGCCGCCGGCCAGGATCATTGCTAACATTTCAGTTTGTTTCATGATGAGCCCTCTCTTTCCTAATGATTGGCAGCAACCGGCAGGCACCGCGCTGACGTGATCTTCAGAGGAATCCGCCCCGGAACTGGTCTTGGAGACAGATTCCGGATCCGCGACAGCAGGGAGTCAGTATTCCTGCACAGGCGGCGGCTGTGTATGGCGGTACATGCCAGACTGCGGCAGGATCCTGCCGCATTCACCCGGAGTTTTCGCAACTTCACACCGGGCACAACTTATACATATTGTACAGGAATAGGGACATAAAGTAAATAATCTCTGACTTATTGCATAAAAATAATTCAGTGATATTGCTCTGTTCAGGCGGCGGAAAAGCCATCTTTCTGGTCATTCAGATATGAAATGTACGAAGCGGCGAGCCGCCTGCCGGCCAGAGACGGGAGAGCTTTGCTTTTCATGGAGGTGAAGCAGGTTACAGCCTGGCCCAGGGGGGTGACCATAAAAAGTTACGAAAAAGTTCATAATATGCGAATGTGTAAAGCCTGTTCATTTATCAGGTAAAATGATATGATAAAACGATCTTAAAAACAGGCTGCCGTCACAGGACAGCAGGTTGATCCACAACCTCCGGCTGCGGAAATGGACAAAAACGGAGATCAGGAACAGCTCCTGATGGACCGGAACGATTATATTCAAGATTATACTCAACAGGAAAGGAATACTAATATGCGCTATTGTCAATATTGCGGAATGCCGATGGAAGATGATGATTTGTTCTGCACCAGGTGCGGAAAAGCGGCAAAAGGAATTCAGAAAGAGACTCAGGACAGGGAGAGCAGTCGTGGGACCGGCCGTGGACCGGCAGAAGGCAAAGCTGTGCGTATGGGATATGTTTCCGCCGGCAGCGGAGCCGGAAAACCCGCAGGCAAGGAGGATCCGGGAAGACAGGGAAATTCCTCCGGCGGTTCCAATACCTCCGACTATGAAGTTTATGATGAGTATGACGAGTATGAAGAAGAGGAAATGGGACGCAAGAGGATGATCCTGATCATTTCCTGTCTTGCGATCGTTGTGGTGGTCGGTGTGCTTGTCGGCCTCCTTCTCACGACTCCCGGCCGGAGGGGAAGCGATTCTGCTCAGCAGGCTGCTGTCAGTGAGGATGGTTCCGGAGAGCAGGAAGAGAACCTGATTTCTGAACAGGAGAATAAGACTGCAGAAGCGGATGACGCCGGAAAGGATACAGCGATCAGGGACGGGCAGACAGGAGAAGGAACAAAGGACAGCACAGAGAACGATTCTCAGAAGTCTTCAGAAAAAGAATCCTCGCAGCAGGGCAGAGAGTCAGATGAAGCAGCAGACCGCGGAAATGAGGAAAATACAGCCCGGGAGAAGGAAGAGGATGATCAGGAAGAGTCCCGGGAGCCTGCCGTTGTAAAAACGGAACAGAATGAAGAGACAGCGGAGGGGATCGAGGAGCTTGAAAAGAAAGATCAGGAAGATCAGGAAAACAAAGAGGCCCTTGACAGCAGCTACATTCTCGCCGACAGCAATTCCCGTCTTTACAGCCGTGAAGAACTGGAGCGAATGGACAACTATACGCTCCAGATGGCTATTAACGAGATCTATGCCCGACACGGCAGGAAATTCAAAACGGACAGTATCAGGGAGTATTTCGAAGGCAAGTCCTGGTATACAGGTACGATCGAACCCGAAGCCTTTGACGGAAATGAGGGGAATTATTTTAATGATTATGAGTCAGCAAACCGTGAGCTGATGGCCAGGATCCGCGCCTCCCGTGAGGAGAAGACAACAAGTTCTGAAAAAAAGGAAAAAACAAATAAGAACGATTAAAAACAGGGTGTTCACAGCTCCACCCCGCCGGGTGGGGGCTGAAGACGAAATGGAAAGGCAGGATCGGGAAAGCTTAAGAGGAAAGCTTAGCAGGAAAGGTTAAAAAAGGAAAAGCGTAAAAGGAAAAGTTTAAAGGGAAAGATTAAAAAAGGAAAAGCGTAAAAGGAAAAGCTTAAAAGAGAAAGGTAAGAGCGATACAGGCCTATGGTAAAAAAGAGCGCAGAAGATAAGATGGCAGAGGGAAAGGATATTAAGGACGGGAATATGAAAAAGAAACGGATATTCCCCGCACTGATCGTGGTAGTGATCCTTATTGCGGCGGCCTGCGCCGGAGGGAGGTACTATTATTATAATCTCCCGGAGCAGAGGTTTTCCAGGATCATGGAACAGGCAGAGCTGGATATGCAAAGCGGGGAATATGAGACCGCAATGACGGCATATGAATCGGCTCTGGAGATCAATTCCCTTGATCCGGATGCGCGCATGGGCAGGGTCCGGGCTCTTTCCCTTCAGGCGGACGGGCTGGCCGGAAAGACAGACAATCCCTCAAAAGCAAAGGCCTGTGAATATTACGGGCAGGTGATCTCGATGACAAAAGAGTATGAGATGACAGACGGGGAGGGAAAGGAGACAGCCGATGCCGCCCGGGAGAGGATCTCCGCTCTGGAAGAGGAGATCGCAGCCTCCTGTAAATCTGTGGACTGCGAGACTGTGAGAGAAGACAGATCCGGGGTGGTCATGGAGCCGGACGGGACCCAGATCTCTTATCTGTGGTACTATGATCAGGTCAGGGTCATTGATGAGTATTATCCCTATGCGGAGCAGATCAACAGCTCCCTCAGCGCGGGTATGGATGCGTTTTTTAACACAGAATCCAACGATCCGTCCGCCGCTCTGGTCAAGGCGTCAGACAGACAGGGAGAATGGCAGGACTATGTCGGCGCGGCAGGCATTTATTCGGGAGATGGACTCCTGAGTATCAGAATGGCAGAGGTAAGGGTGCACGGGAATACACATAGCAATTATTTCCGCGGGCAGACTTTCCGTCTCTCCGATGCGCAGAGACTGACTCTCCTTGACCTGACGGACAGGACAAAATCAAGCCTGCGGCGCATGGTGCGCCGCAGGATCTGGGCTTTTCTTGAAGAGGGAGGCTACAGGAATATTTCCAAGGCGGACGTCAGGGACTATGTGGAGAGCACAGATCCCGAAGACTATAAATTCTGTATCATGGAGGACGGAACGATCTGCCTGATCATTGATCAGGAGATGTCCTTTTTCTCCGCAGAGGATGAGATCCTGGAGATCCCTCTCGAGGACACTTCAGCTGTTGAAGGGGAATAATCGGCGCTGACCGATTCGAGGATCTCAAGAGACTTCTCTTCGTCGTAACAGATATCCTCATAGGGGCGGGCAAAGAAATCCATCGCGGCCCCGAGGATCTCGGGATCCCGGACGGTCACGATCTTGAGGTTTTCCTGCTCATCGGAAATCTTGATATCGGCAAAATTCTTGTCCAGAAGGAGCGAGATTCTGGAGCAGGTTTCCGTCAGGGTCTCCCTGATAATATGGAAGGAAATGTGCTGTTCCCGCATGGCTCTTATGTAGTGCTGTAGTACATCCAGCCGGTCCCCGGGTTCAAGCGGGTTGTAGAGGGAGGAAGGATATTGGTAAATCCTTCCGGTCTCCATGAAATCCCGGATCCCTTTTTCAGAGACAAAGATAGACAGAGCATGTGCCTTTACGCACTTCAGATCCTTTCTGGCCAGATCCAGTCCTGCGCGGAGGATAAAATTTCTGTCCGGAAGGTCTTTACGCAGATATTTTTCGTAGAGCTGTACTGTCATAAACGCGCTCAGTCCCGGGAATGTCGAAAACGAAACGGAACCACACCCGACGGTTCTGTGCAATCCTCTGACCAGCAGGTCCCTGTAATCCCGGCAGTTTTTTGTCAGAGGGGAGCATGCTTCCAGGAGCCTTCTGTATACCGTTTTGAAAAAAGCAACAGTCTCGGGCGCGTTATGCAGGACTGCATAACGCAGGTCCTCTGAGATCTGCACGACAGCACTCTCCGTGATGACTGCGTAGGGGAGGAAGGAAAACGTGATCGAGGAGCTGTGGATGTTCGTGTGGTAGTAATACAGTTCAAAGGGAAAGACTTCCTTGCATAAAGGCAGCATGGTGCTGATCTTTTCCAGATTAAAGGGCACAACATCTGTCGAAGTATCTCTTCCTTTAAGCGCAATGATCTGATGGATCGTATAACCGCCCCCAGGGACCGGATGTCTGTTCTTGCAGATCGTCCTGAGCAGGTCGCAGAATCGTTTTTCAGGCTGCATGCGGATCTGGACGAGTCCGTCCGGACGCTTTATTTCCTCCTGTACAAGGTAGCCGCAGGCACTGAGGATATTGTCCGTCCCCTCAATGACAAGAGATTCTCTCCCGGATCTCCCCCTTTTGTTCCCCGATACAGAGATATAACTGCTCAGGAAGCCCTCCGATATCCGTGGACGATTCGGAGAAAGGGCCACACAGAGCAGATTATAAATAGCCTTCCTGCGCCCGTATGTTTTCTGCCCTATCTGAAGGATCTCGTACTGTTCTGTGAGCAGCTCCGTCTGTTCCGGTGACAGATTCAGATAGTGGGAGATCCGGACGACAAGATCCAGTGTCCCGGGTTTCCGGGTGCCCTGAAGGATCTTGTACATGGAAGACCTGTCTATTTCGCAATATGAAGCCATTTTGGAAACGTTCACATTAGAAGCGTTGACATAGGAAGAAAGAAGCTGGGAAAATGGATTCATAGGGTCCTTTCATTATCGGGAAAATGGTAATAATTGGCATGAATAAATAATGGCATCCTCAATTATTGCTTTCACAAATTAGCGTGCTAAAGTAAACTTTACAGCTATTATAGCACAAACATCTGCCTGTGAATATCTATCTTTTATAAAAAAGATTTGGTAGAATAAAAAAATGGTTAAAACAACAGAACATAAACCAGATGGAAAGGAAGAGGAAAAACCCATGGCAGATCTGGAAAAGATTTTGAGAGAAGTGAGTTATCCGGGAAGAGGCATTGTGATCGGCAGAAGTGCTGATGGAAAAAAAGCAGTCATCGCCTATTTCATCATGGGCAGAAGCACTAACAGCCGCAACAGGGTCTTTGTGACTGAAGGAAACGGGATCCGCACAGAGGCTTTTGATCCCTCAAAAATGGAGGATCCCAGCCTGATCATCTACGCTCCCGTCCGTGTGCTCGGCAACAAGACGATCGTCACAAACGGAGACCAGACTGATACCATTTATGAGGGGCTGGACAGGCAGATGACTTTTGAGCAGAGCCTGCGCAGCCGTGAATTCGAGCCGGACGCGCCCAATTATACCCCCAGGATCTCAGGCGTGCTCCATGTGGAAGCGGGCACATACAATTTTGCCCTCTCTATCCTCAAATCAGATGACGGAGATCCTTCCTCCTGCCTGCGTCAGACTTTTGCCTATGAGAAACCTGCCGCGGGCCAGGGACGCTTTATCTCCACTTATCAGGGCGATGGAAATCCGCTGCCTTCCTTCAGCGGGGAGCCCGTCAAGCTTGCTTTCGGAGATGATTTTACTGCCGATATTGATGTTTTCGCAGAGCGGATCTGGAAGGCACTCAATGAGGACAACAAGGTTTCCCTGTTTGTCCGCTACATAGACATCGAGACAGGGGAAGCCGACAGCCGGATCATCAACAAGAATGTTTAATATCAACAAGCAAAAGAAAGGACATCAAATGGACACTGCACTGAAAGAACTTCAGCTGAAATATGGATGCAACCCTAACCAGAAACCCTCCCGCGTATACATGGAGGATGGCAGCGCGCTTCCGATCACTGTGCTGAATGGAAGACCCGGATATATCAATCTGCTGGATGCCCTCAACGGATGGCAGCTGGTCAGGGAGCTGAAAGCGGCAACCGGAAAACCTGCCGCGACTTCCTTTAAACATGTTTCTCCGGCGGGAGCAGCGATCGGTCTTCCGCTGACAGAGGTGGAGGCAAAGATCTACTGGGTAGCTGACAAGGGTGAGCTCACTCCCCTGGCAAGCGCCTATGCCCGCGCGCGCGGAGCGGACAGAATGTCAAGCTTCGGTGATTTCATTTCTTTGTCCGATACCTGCGATGCCTGCACGGCCAGGCTGATCCAGCCTGAAGTATCCGACGGCGTGATCGCTCCCGGCTATGATGAGGATGCTCTTGAGATCCTCAGGAAGAAGAAAAAAGGAAACTACTGTGTCCTGCAGATCGATCCGGACTATGTTCCCGCGCCCATCGAAAAGAAGCAGGTTTATGGGATCACCTTTGAACAGGGCCGTAATGAGCTCGTCGTGGACGATGCCCTCTTCTCCAATATCGTCACAAAGAACAAGGATCTGCCCCCTGCAGCCCGCGACGATATGGCGATCGCCCTGATCACTCTCAAATACACCCAGTCCAATTCCGTGTGCTTTGTCAAGGGCGGACAGGCTATCGGTATCGGTGCCGGTCAGCAGTCCCGCATCCACTGCACACGCCTTGCCGGCCAGAAAGCCGACAACTGGTACCTGAGACAGTGCCCCAAGGTCCTGGATCTCCCCTTCAAGGAGGGCGTCCGCCGCGCGGACCGCGACAATGCCATCGACCTTTACATTGGCGAGGAGTATATGGATGTCCTGGACGACGGCAAGTGGGAAGCCCTTTTCACAGTTAAGCCCGAGGTCTTCACTGTGGAAGAGAAGAAGGCCTGGCTCGCCGGCAATAAGGACGTGACACTGGGATCCGATGCATTCTTCCCCTTCGGGGACAACATCGAGCGGGCTTTCCGCAGCGGCGTCAAGTATGTCGCCCAGCCCGGCGGTTCCATCCGCGACGACAATGTCATCGAGGCCTGCAATGCCCATGATATGGTCATGTGCTTTACCGGCATCCGCCTGTTCCACCATTAATATATGATGAAAACAGCGAGTCAAGCGGCTGCAAATGCCATGCTCGCATGAGCATTTGCAGACATTTGACGAGTGCCCAAACATGAGGAAGAAGCCGTTTTGCGCGCGCTTTTCGCGCAAAACGAGCGGATTCCGAATGGTTGGAGCGGGCTGGGAGCGTGTAAGCGCGACAGCACGCGTAGTTTTCATCATATATGTTTGTGAACAGTAGGTCATGGCCACATGTATGAAGTGCGGGAGGAAAGACCATGCGTATAGGTACCGGTTATGATGTGCACAGGCTCGTGGAGGGCAGGAAGCTCATTCTTGGAGGAGTGGATATTCCCTATGAAAAAGGCCTGCTCGGCCATTCCGATGCGGATGTCCTGGTCCATGCCATCATGGACGCCCTGCTCGGCGCAGCCGCGCTCGGGGATATCGGACTTCATTTTCCCGACAGCGATCCTACCTACAAGGGAGCGGATTCCCTGAGCCTTGCCGGCCATGTCTCCCGGATCCTGGAGGACAACGGCTGGATCATCGAAAACGTGGACTCTACCGTGATCGCTCAGGCCCCGAAGCTCAGGCCTTATATCGACCAGATGAGGACGAATATTGCAAGGGCACTTCGGATCGACGTCACGAAGGTCAGCGTCAAGGCTACGACGGAGGAGCATCTGGGCTTTACCGGCAGGGGAGAGGGGATCAGTGCGCAGGCCGCCGCCCTTCTCACGGCTTCCCCGCAACAGCTGCCGGAATAAGGCATACCGGGAAAATCCTGAACAAGGAATGCGTAATAAACCACGAATAAATGAACAAACGAATAAATAATCAGAATAAATAATTAATAGAAATATATGCTCAGGGCCTGAAGGTTCTGAGCATATATATGAGCATATAAGACAGAAACTGTAATCATAGAAGAGGGACTGTAAATGATCAGAATTTACAATACGATGTCGAAACGCAAAGAGGATTTTGTGCCGCTGCACGAGGGGAAGGTCGGGATGTATGTCTGCGGCCCCACTGTGTATAACCTGATCCATATCGGGAATGCGCGGCCGATGATCGTCTTTGACACGGTCAGGCGTTATCTGGAATACCGCGGATATGAAGTCAATTTTGTCTCCAATTTCACGGATGTCGATGACAAGATCATCAATAAGGCAAAGGAAGAAGGCGTGGATGCCTCTGTCATCTCCGAGCGCTACATTGAAGAGTGCAAAAAGGACATGGCGGCACTGAACGTTCGTCCCGCTACGACCCATCCCCGGGCGACCATGGAGATCGACGGCATGATCGAGATGATCAAGAGCCTCATCGACACCGGATATGCCTATGTCGCGAAGGATGGCACGGTGTACTACCGCACAAGAAGATTCAGGGATTACGGCAAGCTCTCCCACAAGGATCTGGACAACATGCAGACCGGCCTTCGCATGCTGGCGGTCACCGGCGAGGACCAGAAAGAGGATCCGCTGGATTTTGTTCTCTGGAAGCCCAAAAAAGAAGGGGAGCCTTACTGGGAATCTCCCTGGTGCAAGGGCCGTCCCGGCTGGCACATTGAGTGCTCCGTCATGAGCAAACGGTATCTGGGCGACACCATCGATATCCATGCGGGCGGAGAAGACCTGATTTTCCCGCACCATGAAAATGAAATCGCGCAGTCCGAGGCAGCAAACTGCTGCACCTTCGCTCGCTACTGGATGCACAATGCCTTCCTGAATATCGACAATCGCAAGATGTCCAAGTCTCTGGGCAATTTCTTTACTGTGCGTGATATTCTGGACCAGTATGACGGACAGGTCCTTCGTTATTTCATGCTGTCCGTCCAGTACAGAAGCCCCCTGAATTTCAGCAGGGACCTGATGGAATCCGCCAAAACCTCCTATGAACGCATTGTCAACTGCGCTGAGAACCTCCGTTTCCTTCTGGAGAAAGCAGCTGCAGCGGGAAAGACTGCCCTGACTGAGGCAGAGGAAGCCCTGCTCCCGGAGGCAGATGCCTTCCGAGTGCAGTTTGAAACCGCCATGGACGATGACTTTAATACTGCGGACGGTATTTCTGCAGTCTTTGAGCTTGTCAAATGGATCAACAGCCATGCGGATGAGAATTCCTCCGCTGCCTTTTTACAGAAGATCAGTGATGAACTGCAGAGCCTTGCCGATGTCTGCGGCCTGCTCCTTCAGAGGGACAAAAATCTCGACGAAGACCTCGCTGCTTATGTAGAGGCCCAGATTGCCGGCCGCCAGGCGGCCAGAAAGGCCCGCGATTTCGCGAAAGCTGATGCGATCCGCGACGAGCTCAAGGCGAAGGGGATCATTCTGGAGGACACCCGTGAAGGCGTCAAGTGGAAGAAGGCCTGATGAAAAAGCCTGATACAAGAAGGTTTGACGAGACAGAGACCCGGTCTGACCGGATTGACCAGATTGACCTGATCCCTGACGGATCCGTCGGAGCCGGCGGACCGGTTTCCGGTCCGGAGAGCGCGGGACCGGAGCTGTTCTCCCTGTACGGGGCAGACCTGGATCTGAGGACGGTCTCGCCGCTCTCCCTGGCCTTTCTGGGAGATGCGGTCTATTCCCTGATCATCAGGACAAGTGTCCTCGAAAAAGGAAACCGTCAGGCTCAGAAGCTCCATAATGAGACCACTCGCCTGGTGCGCGCCCAGAAGCAGGCGGCGATCGGCAGATCAATCTATGACCTGCTGACGCCGGAGGAAAAAAAGATCTACCGGAGGGGCAGGAACTCCCACCCGATGCATCACGCAAAGGGAGCGTCGCTGGAAGAATACCTCCAGGCTACAGCTCTGGAGGCCCTCTGCGGCTATCTCTATCTCCAGGGGAGGACACAGCGGCTCATGGACCTGCTCAGGACAGGCCTGCAGATGACGCAGAGAAGAGACGGGGAACCCCTGCTCTGACCCCTCTGCCTCTTTTGTGAGACTCCTCTGCCTCTTTTTTGCAAAGCTGCGTTTTTTCGCATTTTCCGCAGTGAGGTCACACTTCCTGCCTCTTTTTGCTCCGCAGATCCGGAAAGCCCTGCTTTTTGTCATCTGTCATCTGTTATCATCCAGCCTGTACGGCTAAGAGGAAAAAGCTGTACGGGCTGTTTTTTATTATTCTCAGGTAATACCCGTGATTTCAGTTGCGGGGTACGCGCGCAAAAGGGGACCCGCTTCATCGGGTAATACCCGTGACTTCAGCCGTGGGATACGCGCGCAAAAGGGAAGATCATTACATTGCGGTCACTATACCGCTATCCAAAATAAAGAATAAATGGTCCCTGCTGATAGGGCCTTAGGGCACAGGACCAGAGCAGTTTAAACCGGGAAGGAGGTATTTCTGCAGATATGGAAGAAGAAAGAAGGCGTCGGACGCGGGAACGGAAAGAAAAAAGGACCGCGGGACGGGAGGATATAAACAGCAGATTCAACAGAAACACAGCGGAACCTGATGAGAACCGGATCGAAGGGCGCAATGCCGTGATCGAGGCTTATCGGGCCGGCAGGACCATAGAGAAGCTCTATCTGCTGGAGGGACCGGCGGAAGGCGCGATGCAGACTGTCCTGCGCCTGGCAAAGGAAAAGAATACACCGGTCCGTTTTGTGACCAGGCAGCGGCTGGACCAGCTGTCCCAGACAGGCAAACATCAGGGAGTGATCGCCCAGGCGGCGGCATTTCACTATGCCCAGATCGAAGAGCTTTTTGAAAAAGCTGCCGCAAAGGGAGAGGATCCTTTCTTTATCCTGCTCGATCAGATCGAGGATCCGCATAACCTGGGCGCCATTATCCGGACGGCAAACCTTGCCGGTGCCCACGGGGTCATCATCCCCAAGGACCGGGCGGCCGGCCTGACGGCGACAGCGGCAAAGGCCTCCGCCGGAGCTATCCACTACACACCGGTCGTCAAAGTGACCAATCTTGCCCGGACGATGGAGGAACTGAAGCAAAAAGGCCTGTGGTTTGTCTGCGCGGATATGGATGGAACGCCGATGACCAGGCTGTCCATGACAGGTCCCATCGGTCTGGTCATAGGATCAGAGGGCAGCGGCGTGAGCCGGCTCGTAAAAGAAAAATGCGATATGACAGCCGCCATTCCCATGAAAGGGGAGATCGATTCCCTGAATGCGTCTGTTGCCGCCGGCATCCTGATGTACGAGATCCTCAGGCAGAGGGAGCTGTAGTCACTGGATATTCTTTAGACATTCAGGCAGTCTGGCTGGTCCCGGGAACTTTTTAAAGGCCGCGGGAACCGGGGCTGTTTTTCGCTAGAACCGGAACTGATCATTAAAGATGAAATACGGCCGGAAAAAGGAATGGATAAGAGCTCAGGGAGGACAGTACATGAGACCGGAATACTATGAAAAGCTGACGGATGATGAGCTTGTCGCGCTTTCCCATGAACAGGATGAGACCGCGACAGAGACGCTCATGAGCCGCTACAAGGGAATGGTCCGAAACCGCGCCAGGTCTATGTTCATCCTGGGAGGAGAGTCAGAGGACCTGATCCAGGAGGGGATGATCGGGCTTTTTAAAGCGCTGAGGGATTATGACCGCGGCCGCGACGCAAGCTTTGCAACCTTTGCCGCGCTCTGTGTTTCCCGTCAGATGTACACTGCTGTACAGGCCTCCGGAAGAAAAAAGCACATGCCTCTGAATACGGCAGTTTCCCTGAATGCCCCGCTGGGATCCCACGGAGGCAGGATGGACGATGACAGTGATGACCGTCCCGAGCTGGAGGAAGCACTTTCCGAGGAATCCGGCACACTTTTTTCGGGAAATTACGGTACGAATCCGGAGAAGGTCATGATCGACAGAGAAAACCTGGACCGGCTGCAGGCGCGGATCGAGACAGAACTCAGCCCGCTGGAGAAACAGGTCCTGGATCTCCATCTCACCGGCATGAACTATATCGAAATTGCCCGTATCCTCAACCGGGAGGAAAAATCCACAGACAATGCCCTGCAGCGTATCCGGGCAAAGGTCCGCAGCTGGAAGCAAGAGGGATGATTACAGGGATAATTACAGGTCAAGCCCCGGCCGGAGGCCGATAAAGCCGATGGAGCCGATGGCATCGAAGGATAAGGAAGAGTACATGTACAGTTTTTTTGCGACGATCTCCAGAATGAAATATATAGAAAGATGGGCCCTGATGCGCAGCTCCCGTCCGGAAAACCTCTCTGAGCATGCTCTGGAGGTGGCTTCGATCGCCCATGTCCTGTGCACGATCGGAAACCTGCGTTATGGCAGAAGTCTTGACGCAGACCGGGCCGCTGTCATCGGTCTGTATCACGATGCGACGGAGATCATCACCGGTGACATGCCGACTCCCGTCAAATATCACAACCGGGATATCCGGCGGGCCTATAAAGATGTGGAAGAGGCTGCCGCGCGGAGGCTGATCGAGCTTCTGCCGGAAGACCTGCGGGGCGTTTACGAGCAGATCCTGCTCCCGGAAACAGGGGAAAATGGCGATGGGGAGAAATACCTGCTCCGGCTTGTCAAAGCTGCGGACAAACTCTCTGCCCTGATCAAGTGCATTGAAGAGGAGAATGCCGGAAACGCCGAATTCAGGACCGCCAGGCAGACGATCCGGGATACTCTCAGGGAAATGTCTGAGGAACTCCCCGAAATAGAGGATTTCTGCAGGGAGTTTCTGCCCGCTTATGGAAAGACCCTGGATGAGCTGCTGTAGTATTGCCCTGCAGTAATCCTTTACCGGATTGTTTCCGGGATCAAATTATTGCGGGTTTTGAGTTCAGCACTGACGTACAGAGCTGACATACAGAGCTGACAAGGACTGACATTCAGCACTGACGTACAGCGCTGAAATACAGGACTGACATACAGCACTGACGTACAGAGCTGACATACAACACTGACATACAGTACTGACATACAGGACTGAGGGAGGGAGTGTCGGTTGAAAATATCTGTTCTCACCATGATGCCCGGCCTGTTCGGGGATTTTTTAAAGGGACCGGTCATTGAAAGGGCGGTCCGGAAGGGCGCGCTGGAAGTCCAGATCATCGATATCCGCAATTATGCACCGGGCAGCTTTCGCCATATTGATGATTCCCCTTTTGGAGGAGGGGCGGGGATGGTCATGCGCTGTCAGCCGGTTCTGGATGCTCTGCGGGCCTGCAGAGGAGAGGAGATACCCTCATCAACAGTGGATACGTCTGAAGAAACAGGAAAGACGATGACATCAGAAGCTGAAAGGGGATTGCCGGAGAAGATAGATATGTCGTCAGCTTCCCACACGGTCATCCTGGCTCCTGCGGGGATCCCTTATACCCAGAAGAAGGCCCATGAACTTGCAAAGGAGGATCATCTGATCCTGGTCTGCGGCCATTATGAGGGTATGGACGCCCGCATTTATCCTCATGCTGACGAAATGATCTCCATCGGCGATTATGTCCTGACGGGCGGAGAACTTGCTGCCCAGGTGGTCATCGATTCTGTCGTCCGTCTGCTGCCGGGGAGCCTGCGGGAGGCCAGCACGGTGGAAGAATCCTTTGAAAACGGGCTCCTGGAGTATCCGCAGTACACACAGCCCGCTGTCTACGAGGGAGAAGCTGTCCCCGAAGTGCTGCGGTCGGGCGACCATGAACGCATCCGCAAATGGCGCCTGCAGCAGTCTCTGCTGCTGACAAAAAAGGTGCGGCCTGATCTTTTCGCGGCCCATGATCTGACAGAGGAGGAAAAGCACCTGCTGGAAGAAGCGGAAGGTTAACGTACGAAGCAATGATTCCGCCCCTCGAGGGGGCGTGTACAAAAACAGCGGAAGAATGATCCAGGGAAAATGCAAAAAAGCATTGACGTGAGAAAGAATAAGTGTTATATAATATATATAACAAATAGTAAGAAAATTGCGACGGCGCGGCCGCGTGCATACGGAAGAGAGCCGGATGCGCGCGGCCGTGTGTCGATAATACCTGTCAGTTGATTACTCTGCCAGCAAGGGGACGTCAATTCGACGTTAATACTATATCAGTATGGAGACCTCGGACAGAAGGGAGGTGAAGAGCATGGCGGAATACAGAAAACAGAAAGAAAAGGATCTGTATGCAATTCTCGGTGTACCGAAGACTGCGGATGAAGCGCAGATCAAGAAAGCATATAGAAAACTGGCTAAAAAATACCACCCGGATATGAATACCGGTAATACAGAAGCGGAAAACAGATTTAAGGATATTTCAGAGGCCAATGCGATCCTCAGCGACGCGGAAAAACGAAAGATCTACGATGAATTCGGCTATGCGGCTTTTGAGAGCGGAATGGACCCCAAGGAATATGCAAAACGGATGAAGGAGGCGCAGGCAGCCGGTTTCGGCCATGGCGGCGCAGGTTCATACGGCGGTTTCCGCGGTTTTGGGCCGGATGGCTTCGAGGGCGCTTTCGGCGGTTTCGGAGGCGGCCGGGGAGGCTTTGGAAACGGAAAAGGCGGGAAGACAGGGTTTTTCCGCAATGGCGACGGCAGTTACACGAGCTTTCACTTTGAGGGAGGAGAAGAGGGAGATTACGGGAACCTCTTTGAAGAGCTTCTCAGAAACGCCGGAGCAGGCGGAGCAGCTGCCGGGGCAGGAGGCTTCGGACAGGGCGGATCCCGCACCGGAAGTTTCTTTACAGGAGGAAGCCGCGGATCTACAGGAGGATATACGGGAGCAGGAGGCTTTGGAGGAGCATCGGGCTTTCAGGAGAATGCGCAGAACCTGGACGCGGAGATCCCGGTCAGGGTCAGTTTCGAGGAATCCGTTCTGGGATGTGACAGGAATATCCGCCTGCAGAAAGAGGATGGCAGCGGGACACAGACCCTGAGGGTTCGCATTCCCGCAGGCATTGCTGACGGAAAAACTGTCAGGCTCCGCGGTAAAGGGCATGTCTCCGCTGATGGAAACAGAAGAGGAGATCTGCTGTTGAGAGTGAGCGTGGACGAGGACAGGAATTACTCCAGAAAGGGGCAGGATCTCTATACGTCGGTCAGCGTACCTTTTACAACAGCCGTACTCGGAGGAGAGGCGCAGGTACAGCTGCCGGGAGGAAAGAAGATCATGTGCAAAGTGCCGGCGGGCACGGATGCAGGAAAGAAGATCAGGATCAGAGGTAAAGGAGTCCATGCGGAAAAGAGCAGCGCCATGCCCGGTGATCTCTATGTCACTGTGCAGGTGCAGGTGCCTGCTGATCTGACGGATGCGGAGGTCAGGAAGCTGAAGGAGTTTGAGGCTATGGTAGGCGCGCGCCGGAAAGGGCAGGAGAGGACTGCGTAAAGAGGGGAGGCGGGCACACATCAGCCCGATTTTCTCACGTCTGTGCATGGCTGTGACTGATTGGAGACGCAATTCGCCATGCCGACAGGTTCACAAACATTTCATGTTTGTTCACTGTCGCGGCATTCGCCGTATACAGACGTTT
This sequence comes from Sarcina sp. DSM 11001, assembly GCF_900101015.1. Taxonomy (GTDB): domain Bacteria; phylum Bacillota; class Clostridia; order Lachnospirales; family Lachnospiraceae; genus CAG-791. The sequence continues at coordinate 151,066 of NZ_FNFZ01000001.1, forward strand.
GATCATCCTTCCGCTGGTGTGCGAGCACCCCATCGTCAGTCTGATCAAACGTCTGTGCATGGCTCATTGCTACACGCAAAAACCGGGCTGCAGGGTATTCCCTGCAGCCCGGTCTTGTATTCGGGACTGTTGAAGTACAGTCGGTGGTAATGATTAGCGGAGCATGCTTCCGGACATAACCATCTTCTGGACTTCGTTGGTGCCTTCGTAGATCTCAGTGATCTTGACGTCACGGAGCAGACGCTCTACGCCGTACTCACGGCAGTAGCCGTAGCCGCCCATGTACTGGACTGCGTGACGGCAGACATCGTTAGCCATAGCGGAAGCGAACATCTTAGCCTGTGCAGCAAAGAAGCCATAGTTCTCGTGATTGTCCTTTGCGACAGCTGCCTGCCAGGTCAGGAGACGAGCGGCATTGATGTTGGCCTGATCCTCAGCCATACGGAACTGGGTGTTCTGGAAAGCAGTGATGGGCTTGCCGAACTGTTTACGCTCTTTGCAGTACTTGATGGCTGCATCGAGAGCACCCTGTGCAAGACCGACAGACTGTGCAGCGATACCGATACGGCCGCCGTCGAGAGCCTGCATAGCAATCTTGAAGCCAGTGCCTTCCTTGCCGAGCATATCATCTTTGTGGACGCGGACGTTGTTGTAGTAAACTTCCGCGTTGGAAGCTGCGCGGATACCCATACGCTTGATGTCGGGCTGGACTTCCAGGCCGGGGGTATTCCTGTCAACCATGAATGCGGACATGCCCTTGTGTGCAGGGAGGGACTTGTCGGTCAGAGCGAATACCAGGAAGGTATCAGCAAAACCGGAGTTGGTGGTGAAGATCTTGGAACCATTGATGACATAGTAGTCGCCATCCTTCTCAGCGGTTGTGACGGCGCCTGCGACGTCGGAACCGGCGTTCGGCTCGGTCAGGCCGAAGCAGCCGATCTTGCTTCCGTCCACGAGGGGACGAAGCCATTTCTCTTTCTGCTCGGGGGTAGCGTACTGCTCAATGATCGAAGCGCAAAGAGAAGTATGAACAGAAATTGTGATGCTGGTGCTGCCGCAGACTTTTGCGACTTCTTCCATCAGCAGGCAGTAGGTCAGATAATCCATGCCTGTGCCACCGACTTCCTCACTGAAAGGAACGCCGAAGAAGCCAAGCTCCATCATCTTTTTGACCATATCCATGTTCATCTCTTCCTTCTCGTCCATCTCCTCAGCGATGGGAGCGATCTGTTCCTGAGCGAACTTACGGAAAAGCTCCTGCATATCTTTCTGCTCGTCTGTCAGCTGAAAATTAACCATAAATGCCTCCTTCAATCATGTGTGTACCGCCGTCACAATATGTGACCGGCCTAAAATTTACTCCATTAATTAGCATACTAATTAATTCAATAGAATGCAAGATTTTTTTGGAAGATTTATTACTAAAAATCTTATGTTTATTTTGTACAATATGTGTATGGACAAATAAATACGAAAAGACTTCTCCCTTATTTGTGCAATATGGACAAAGAGAGTCAGCTGATCCGCAGCATCTGATACCCTATGCCGATATGGGTCTCGATCAGGGAGAAGTCCGGCTGGGCTGCCTTGAGCTTTTTGCGCAGGGAGGTCATGTAGACGCGGAGGGAGATGATGTCGGTCTCCACTCCGCCTCCCCAGATCTGGTCGATGATGTAGGAGTGGGTCAGGACCTTCCCGACATTGGCGCACAGGAGGGTCAGAAGCCGGTATTCGATCGCGGTCAGGCGGACTTCCTTTCCCGCGAGCGTGACCTGCCGGGAAGTGTAGTCGATGGAGAGATCTCCATTGGTAAAGACCGGATTCTCCTCGCGGCCCGCGCGGATGTACTGCATGCGCCGCTGGGCAGCCCGGATGCGGGCGAGCAGCTCCTCGATGGAGAAAGGCTTAGTGAGATAGTCATCCGCCCCGCTGTCCAGAGCCGCGATCTTGTCGCTGTCCTCACCCCTTGCGCTGATGATAATGATGACGGCGCCTGACCAGGTGCGGATCGTCCGGATGACTTCGATCCCGTCTATGTCCGGCAGTCCCAGATCCAGAAGGATCAGGTCCGGGTGGTGGGAGGCGCACAGGGAGATCGCTTCGTTCCCTGTGCCCGCGCTTATGTAGTTGTATTGATTGAGCTTCAGAGTGGTCGTAATGAGACTGGACACCGATCTGTCATCTTCAACCACCAGTATTTTCATCTCATTCATGAAGTGTTCCTTTCGTTGAGCAGCGGCAAGGCCCTGTCTGCGGAGCTTTGGGCGCAGGGGACTGAAATTCGACTGATACTGCCGCGCTCTTCTTATTATAACACCATCGGGCCATAACACCATGGATTCTTACACCATATACTGCCTTTTAACAGGCAGACTTTTGGCGGAAAGTGATGAGAGCCGCAAGAGAATTGCAGTTATTTATTCTTACTGAGGAAGGGTAATCTCTGCGGCCGGAAGGCGGAAACGGAAGACTGTGCCGCGGGTGCTGCAGGCAGGATTGTCGAAGACTTCGATATCTCCTTCATGGATCTGGAGGATCTGGGCGCAGAGGTTGAGGCCCAGTCCCATACTGCGGTAGCTGTCGGCGAGCGCATGATGACCTGTATAAAAAAGGTCGAAGACATAGGGCTTTTCCTCGTCGGGGATGCCGGGACCGTCGTCCGCCACTTCAACGCAGACCATGTCCTTTTGTCTCTCCGCCCTGATCCGGACTGTAGATCCGGCGGGGGTGTATTTAATGGCATTGTTCAGCAGATTGACCAGAACCTGCATGATGAGCTTGGGATCCATCGGCGCGAACAGAAGCTCATCGGTATGTTCGAACATGATCTTGTGACAGGGATGAGGGGAGATGTGTCTGAGGCTTTCCTCTATGACATCTTCCATGTTTTCCACTGTCTTTTGCAGGGTGCGGCCGCTCTCCAGGCGGGTCATCGAGAGGATGTTTTCAAACTGGGCGTTCAGCCACCCTGCGTCCTCGATGATGTCTTCGTAGATCTTGTAGCGGACGCTCTTGGGTAGATCATCCTCATTCCTCCTGAGAGTGGACGCGTTGCCGCTGATCGAGGTCAGGGGAGTGCGGAGATCGTGGGAGAGAGACCGGAGAAGGCCTGCGCGGAGCCTTTCGTTCTCTGCCAGGATCTCGGCTTTTTTCTGCTCCTGCCCCATGCGTTCGTTATCAAGGGCCATCGTGCATTCATGGACGATGGAGAGCAGGATGGTGTTTTCAAAATCGGTGAAGGGACGGCCGTCCATGTCTATGGCGATCACCCCGAACCGGTTGGCCCCGGAATAGATGCTCAGGTAGCGGCAGGTACTTTCCGGAAAATGGGGAGTAAACGCTCCGGACTGGCTGCTGTTTTCCTCAGCCCAGCGGACAGCCTCTGCTTCCGATTTCAGGACAGAGGCAGAGATCGTCTTTTCTCCCGCGGGAAAAATGAGGGGAGCTTTGTCACCATCATCGACCGGCAGGAACAAAACAGACCGGTTGAGAAGGTGGACAAGCTGCCGGCAGGTGGTGCGGACGATCTCCCGGCTCCCGGATGCTGTTTCCAGCTGGTTTGATGTATCCAGGAGGATCTTGGCCTGATAGGCGTTTTCGGCGGAGGAACGGGCGATGTTCTTCATCCGGATGGTCACGGTTCCGGTGATCAGGGCAGCGACCATCGTCACCAGGTAGGTCACCAGATAGGTGGAGTCGTAGACCGCCAGCGTAAACCGCGGCTCAATAAAGAGAAAATTGAACAAAAGGACATAGAGGATCGCCGCCAGTATACCGTACAGCCGGCTGGAGGTCGTCACGGAGGCGACGAGGACCGCCAGGATATAGATCGTGATGATATTGGAATTGCTGAACGTGGAGTGGTAAAAGGCGAAGGAAAGCAGGGTGGCTGCCGTCATGACGGCCAGCACGTTCAGCAGATCCGCCAGGTTCCACGGGCTTTCTTCTGAACCTCTGCGGATCGCTCCCGGGTAGGGGGAGGACACGGTATCCGGTATGATATGGATATCCACTGTCGGCAGGTAATTCAGGAGACGTTCGTTGATGGGCTTTCTCGTCTGCAGGAAAAACGGAGGGGGGCTGTATCCCAGAAAAAGATCCGTCACCTCCGCGCGCTTTGCGTATTCAGAAATGGCGAGCGGAATGTCGTTCCCGATCACAGTGTGGATCTCGAAGCCGTACTCTCTGGCATATTGGATATTCTCGCTCAGCATGGAATCCGCCTCCGGTTCTTTGCCGTCTATTCCGACAAAGAGGGCGATGGGGGCGCGGCCCGGAGACGTTTTTCCGGGAAGCGCTTCTGCAGGCTTTCCCCGTGTTTCTTTTGATCCAGGGGATACTGTCTTAGTCTGTCCGGTGGATACCCCTGCGGACTGCCCCGGAGAGAATGATTTCTGCGGCTCCGGGGGAACGGTTTCGGTCTTGAAAGGGAAAGCAGTCCTGGCTGCAGTCCTGATCACGCGTTTATTACTGGGGGAGGAGGAAAGGCAGACCATGACAACAGGGCGGGGTGCGCCCCCGCCCTGTGTGAATTTTTTTTCTATACCTGTCTTGCTGCCTTTTGTCTGTGCCTGTATCATGAAATTGCCTCTTTAAGAATAGCGGCTCAGCTTAGTGGCTCAGCTCGAAAAATCATTTCCGGAAATAGGGTTGTTTGAGACGACATGTCTGGAAAAATCCCTCCTGCCGGCGTTTTCCGCATTGACTTTTTTCTTTTTAGCGTAGTCTTTTCCGAAGCGTTTGCGAAGTGTCCTCGTTATCATATAATACACGAATCCGGTGTATAATGCGAACCCGATTACAACAAAAATGTTTTCTGCGAGCAATGTGAGCAGGTGTGCCATGGTAGTTTCCTCCCCTTTATATATTTTTATATATTATTTTTACCTGTATAACCTTGTTTTTAACCTTGTCTTTTAACCTTGTCTTTTAACCTTGATAACCCTGTTTTTACAGGAATTTCTGTATGTGTTCATGTTTGCCCAGCACCAGCAGGGTTTCTCCGTGGTGAAGGATCGTATCCGACCGGACATCCATGTTCATCTCATGCGTCTGGAATTTTTTATTCGGGCTGTTTTTAAAACGGTTGTAGGAAGCATAATTGCCGGATTCTGAGCGTATGCCGAGAATGTTGATATGAAACTTTCTCCGGACATCCAGATCCCCGACCTTCTTTCCATTCCAGCGGTCCGGTATGCTGATCTCAAAGATCGCGTAGCCGTCGGAAAGCTCCACGTAATCGGCGATATTGTCGGAGCTGTAGCGGATGGCTGTCCAGTAACCAAGCTCGCGCTCCGGGAACACAACTGCGTCCGCTCCGTTGCGCAGCAGGAATTTTTCCTGTCTGCTGCTGGTAGCCCGGGCTATGACTTTTTTTGCTCCCAGTTCGGAAAGGGTGAAGGTGGTTTGAAGGGAGCTGAGGAAATCGTCTCCGATCGAGACCAGGCATACATCATAGCTGTGGACGCCTATGGTTTTCATAAAGCCTTCATCAGTGCTGTCCCCGATCCTTGCTTCGGAAGCATAGGGGAGGATGCGGTTGATGCGGTTTTCATCCTTGTCGATGACCAGAGTCTGGTGACCCAGGTCATGCAGCTTCATGGTGGCAAAGCTCCCGAACCTGCCTGCTCCAATGATCAGTATGTTTTTCATCGTTCTTTTTCTCTTTTCTCTTCTTTTTTCTGCTTAATATCCCACCGCTTATAATCCTGCCGATTATAATCCTGCCGATTATTAACCCACCGAAACGTTCTCTACAGGGAAACGCCCTGTGTTCAGGCGGACGGTAGACGCGAGAGCGTATCCCAGGGTGATCCCTCCGATCCGTCCGAAGAACATGAAGGAAATCAGGATAAGTCTGGAGACTGTGGACAGGCTGGTGGTGATGCCTGTGGTCAGTCCGACGGTACCCAGCGCGGAGGCGCATTCAAACATGGATGGCAGGATCGGGAGCCCTTCGATATTGGAGACGATCATGGTCCCTGCAAACAGGAGGGTGATGTAAAGAGTCAGGAGGGCCATCGCATTGTGGATCACATCCTGTTCGATCCTCCGTCCGTAGCAGTTGACATATTCTTTTCTCCTGAGATAGGCGTTCGCAGAGAGGATGAGGATGCCCAGGGTGGTGATCTTCATGCCGCCTGCCGTCGATCCCGGCGCTCCGCCGACCATCATCAGAAGGATGGTGATGAACCAGCCGCTCTCACTCATCTGGCTGTAATCAAAGGTGTTGAAGCCTGCTGTGCGGGGCGTCACGCTCTGAAAGAGTGACAGCAGTACGCGTTCTGTTCCGGTGCTGCCCCTGAATTCGATTAAGAAAAAATACAGGAAGGGGAGCAGGATCAGCAGTGCTGTCGTAGTCAGGATCATCTTGGTCTGCAGACGAAGCCTTTTGAAATGGAGGCGGCAGTGGAGAAGGTCTTCCCAGGTCAGGAAACCGATCCCGCCTACGATGATCAGGAGCATGATAGTCATATTGACCAGGATGTTCGCGGAGCAGGAAGTCAGTGATGAAAACTGCTCCCGGACGCCCATAAGGTCGAAACCGGCATTGCAGAAAGCGGAAACGGAGTGGAAGACCGCATATCCGATCCCCTTTACCGGACCGAACTGACTGCTGAAAAAGGGGTAGAGGCAGACAGCTCCTATGCCTTCAATACAGAAGGTCCCCGCGATGAGGAACTTCATGAAATGCAGGACACCGCCGATCTGGGGAGCGGAGACCGCGTCCTGAATGGCGATCCTGGGCATTATTCCGATCTGTACTCCGGTGAGGGACACCATGGCAACTGCGGCTGTTACTACGCCGAGCCCGCCGATCTGGATGAGGATCATGATCACGATCCTGCCGAACAGTGTCCATTTCGTCGCCGTGTCAAAGACGACCAGTCCGGTCACACAGGCCGCGGAAGTAGAAGTAAAGAGGGCATCCAGGAAGGAGACGCCTTCACTGCCGACTGAGGCGCACGGCAGCGATAAAAGCAGAGCTCCTGTGAAGATAAAAAGGATGAAACTGAGCAGGATCATCCGGAACGAGGTCAGACGGTCCTGGATATATATTCTGACATTGAGCATAACGGGTACCTTTATATAAAAACGAAGTCATAGAATCATAGTCACAGCTTTTCTTTTTATGGGAATATTATCGTACAGGGAGCGTTAAAAAGGGGTTAAAGAAAAACGGAAGGAAATTAAAATAGCGTTAAAAAACCGGCAGGCATATGCCTGCCGGAGACGGCAAACGGTATGACAGATTTAAAAATCTGAAACAAGTACTCAGTTTATCCAATACGGCGGAGGTATACCAGAAATGCTCCCGGGACTCGAGCCGGCTCGCAGGCCCGGGAGTTTTTTCATTTAGCTATTATCCTGTAAGAAAAATGTTATAATGTGAATATGCAGCAAAAAAGAATGGCGCCTGATCGTCTGTTTCTGAACCGTTCGCATAAGGAAAGAAAATAGTAAAAAATTTTTAAGAAGGGAAATATGAACATGAAAAGAATCCTCTGTCTCCTCATGTCGCTCCTGCTCCTCCTCTCTTGTTTCTCCTGCGGGAAAAAAGGAACAAAAACGGAGGAGGTTTCAACCCCTTCTGCCGCAGAAGAGGCACAGACAGAAGTAACTGCTGCCGGCACCTCTCCGGAAGAAACTGCTGTGACGGCTCCTGTTACGGAATACACGCCGTATGGAGCAGTTGAAATGAGCATTCCCCTGGAGGATTTCAACGCCTCCGGCTTCGACCTCGGGGACAGCTGCGAGGTCAGGTTCAGCAACGGCTATACGTTGGAAGATGTTCCTTATTATAATGGCTACAACGCCAGAAGCGGGGATCCTGTGATCTGCGCCTATCCCGGTTACACAAAACCTGTAATCGCATTCTGCCAGGGGACGGAGCTCTGGAAATACGCAGGGCTGAAGGAGGGAGACAGCGTGACGGTCACGCTGAAGGAAAAAGGCAGATACCGGGAGACTCAGGACATTTTGAATATCGTTTACAGCAACGAGAGAAGTGAATATGAGAGCGATGAGGACTTTGCCAATTTCCGGGCGCTGTCCGGCGGTGACCTGAAAGAGGGAATGTTTTACCGCGGGGCGTCACCTGTCGACAACTCCATGTCCAGGGCAGAGATTACGGATAATCTTCTCTGGGCTTATGGGATCCGCTATATCCTTGATCTGGCTGACAATGAGGAGAAAATCGCTTCCTACCGGGAGAAGGAAGATTTTTCTTCAGACTATTTTGTCAGTCTTTACGAGGACAACAAAGTCTCCCTGTTGGGGCTGACTGCATCCTTCAGGACCGAGAGGTTCATGAAGTCGCTGGCGGGCGGACTGCGCGATATGGTGACCATGGAAGGCCCGGTCTATATTCACTGCCTCGAGGGCAAGGACCGGACCGGCTTTGTCTGTGCTCTGCTTGAAGCCCTGGCCGGGGCGTCGTATGAGGAGATCCTCGAGGATTACATGGCGACCTATGACAATTACTATGGGATCACGCAGGACAGTCATCCCGAAAAATATGAAGCGATCAGACACCTCAAGTTTATGGATATCATCAACCAGCTCACTACACTGCCCGACGATGCCGATTTCGGAGGGACTGTTCTAAAGGACAGCGCGGAACAATATCTGAGGGACAGCGGCATGGCGGAGGATGAGATCCAGACGCTCAGGGTTTATCTCTGTAAAGAGTGATCTCTGGAAGGAGTGATTTCTGGAAGGAGTGATCTCTGAAAGGAGTGATCTCTGAAAGGAGTAGTCTCTATAAGGAGTGATCTCTATAGGAAGTGATTTCTGCAAGGAATGGAAAAAATGGGGATTTTTTCAGCCGTCTGCGGCATCAAAAACAGCGGGAAAACAACGCTGACAGAGAAAATAGTGAAGGCATTGACCGGGAGAGGGATGCGGGTCGCAGTCATCAAGCACGACGGCCATGCCTTTGAATGTGACCTCCCCGGAAAAGACAGTTTCCGCTATGTGGAGGCCGGTGCATACGGGGCGGCAGTGCTTTCGCGCGGGCAGGTCTTCCTGCGGAAGTTCGGGACATTCCCTGATATGGAGGAGGAGCCGGAAGCGCTGGCTTTTTTTAAGAGAGCCTGCGGGGCCTTCCCTGAGGCTGATGTGATCCTGGCGGAGGGGTTCAAGGGCCTCCCTATTCCGAAAATCGAGATCGTCCGCAGCGGAATCTCGCGCTCACCGGCCTCGAATCCGGAGGGACGCTTTCTCATTGTGTCCGACCTGCCGGAGGATCTCTTCAGTGAGAGGACGCTTCCTTTTGAAAATATAGACGGGATCGCTGACGCGATCCTGGAAAACGGCGGGAGAACGGAAACGCTGGCTTCGGGACAGGAGAAAGGGGAGGCTTCAGGCATGCAGGATTTTACACATTTCGACGAGAGCGGCAGAGCCAGAATGGTAAATGTCGGAGACAAGGACATCACCCGCAGGACAGCGGCCGCTGAGGGCAGGGTTCTGGTAAACCCTCATACTTTCCAGCTGATCAGAAGCGGCGGCATGAAAAAGGGAGACGTCCTGGGGACGGCGCAGGTCGCGGGCATTATGGGCGCCAAGCGCACTTCCGACCTGATCCCCATGTGTCATCCCCTGTTTCTCTCAGGGATCAGGCTGGATCTGACCCTGAATGAAGAAGCGTGTGCTGTGGATATTCGGGCGGAGGTTTCCTGTGAGGGAAGGACCGGCGTCGAAATGGAAGCACTGACTGCAGTCTCGACAGCGGCGCTGACTGTTTATGATATGTGCAAGGCAGTACAGCGGGATATGGAGATCACGGACATCCGCCTGGTGTCAAAGACAGGAGGGATCCATGGAGATTATCACTGTTAAAAAAGGGAAAAAAGGCTTATACTTGTACTATTCCGGTCCTGAAAGCGAAAACCCTGACAGGGAGAGGCTGATATGCTCAAAAACTGTGATTATAAAATAGTGAGAGATGTCCTTCTTGAGAAGGCAGCTCCTGTGGATACGGAGGAAGTCCCGCTGCAGGATTGTGCGGGAAGAGTTCTGGCCCGGGAGATTCTGGCACAGTCGGATATTCCTCCCTTTGACCGTTCGCCCTACGACGGTTACGCTTTCCGGGCGGAGGATACAGCTCAGGCATCCGAAGAGCAGCCGGTGACGCTGCGGATCACAGACTATATAGCGGCGGGAGACGTCCCCCACTGCCCGGTAACGGCGGGGACAGCCGCCCATCTCATGACAGGGGCTCCGGTCCCTGAGGGTGCGGACGCGGTCCTGCCCTTTGAAAAAACAAGGTTCACAGAGGAGACTGTGACGATCAGCGAGCCGCAGAAATCCGGATCCAATATCGTCTACGCAGGAGAGGACGTCCAAATGGGACAGCTCCTGTGTCCTGCTGGTATCCGGATCGATGCAGGCCTGGCGGGGACCCTCGCCGGGCAGAGGATCCTGCGCCCTCTGGTCTACAGAAAGCCTGTCGTTGCCATCCTGTCCACCGGAACGGAACTCCTCGAAGAGGATGAAGACCCGTCTCCGGGCCGGATCAGCAATACGAACCGCTACACGCTGCAGGCGGCCTGCACCCTGGCGGGCTGCACGGCTTTTTATGCCGGGACTGCGAGAGATGATGAGGACGAGATCAGCCGGCTCCTTACAAAAGCAATGGAAAGCTGTGACGCCGTGATCATTTCGGGAGGAGTCTCAGTGGGCGATTACGACTGCACCCCGGCCGCCATGGAAAAGGCGGGGATCCGGCTGCTGGCCAGGGGTCTTTCTCTGAAACCGGGGATGGCAGGAGCTTATGGAATCTGCGAGAAAGAAGGAAAGGGATCCGGCGGTTCCGGCGGGAACGGGATCCCGGTCTTCGGGCTCTCCGGCAATCCGGCAGCCTGTATGACAGCCTTTTATGCGGTGGTCCTCCCTGTCCTGAAAAAGAGAACGGGGCTGCGGCAGTATCTGCCTGAGCATGTACGGGTAAGGCTGACAGAGGATTACAGCCGCAGAAACCAGTCCGCCCGCCTTCTGCGGGGCAGGATCGATCCCGGAGGGACGGTCCAGGAAATGCAGATCAGCCCGCGTCAGGGCAACCAGATGCTGGCCAGCTTTGCAGAGAGCAATGCCTTCGCGGAGATCCCTGCCGGTGCCTCCCTGGAGGCCGGCGATATTGCGGATGCCTTTCTGTTTTAACTAACTTTCTGTCTGCCGGCTGTTTCCGGCTGTCCGGAGCGCTGCGGGAGCCCGGAGCGCTTGAACAGGCGAATGCCCTTTGGGGAGCTGCCTTTGAGGAGCTTCGCCGCATCCTCTTTGACCGCCACCGCCGCGGAGCCCGGAGCGTTCAAAGAGATGAATGTTTTTGAGCGGGCAGGCGCAGATCCTGGCCGCAAATCTGTAATGAATGGAGCTTTTTTCAGATGAAACTGTTTGCCCTGATCCTGTTTATCCTGATGTATGTCCTGATGATCACCCTGCCGAAGCACAGACCCTTCTATGCACTCGGGGTCGGAGCCGTTTTCCTGGTCAGCGGAGTCCTTCCTTTCGGAAGGCTGCTCTCCACGATCAACTGGAATGTTCTGATGATGATCAGCGGGACGATGATCATCGTCTATTATTTCATCCGGTCCCTGATGCCGAACCTGCTGGCAGACATCCTTCTGGAAAAATCAGGAAATGTCATGTGGGTCACGATCTATATGTCCCTGTTCGCGGGACTGATCTCCGCCTTCATTGACAACGTGGCCACCGTCCTGATGGTAGCTCCTGTCGGTCTTGCGGTCTGCAAAAAGCTCGGCATCAATCCGGTCAGCATGATCCTGTCTATCGCAGTCTCTTCCAACCTGCAGGGCGCGGCGACCCTGGTCGGTGATACCACTTCGATCATGCTGGGTGACTTTGCCGGCATGAATTTCATGAATTTCTTCTGGATGAAGGGAAGGCCGGGGATCTTTTTTGCCGTGGAACTGGGTGCAGCCGCCACAGTGCCGATCATGATGATCCTTTTCAGAAAGAACAGGGAGCCGGTGGAGGCAAAGGAAAGGACCAAGGTAAAGGAGTACATGCCCAGCGCCATGCTGGTGGGAATGGTGCTCGCCCTGATCATTGCCTCTTTTATCCCGGACACGCCCTCCGTGATCAACGGGATCATCTGCTGTACTCTGGCCGTTCTCACGATGCTGATCGATTTTATAAAAAACAGGGAGACCGGAAATCTTAAAGGAGCTTTGAAGAGCCTTGACCTGGAAACCCTTCTTCTCCTCACAGGCCTTTTCATCGTCATCGGAGGGATCACAGAAGCGGGAATCATCGATGATTTTGCCGGACTTATCGTGAAGTTCGGGTCAGGCAATCTTTTCCTGCTCTATTCGATCATTGTCTGGGGATCGGTCCTGATCTCGGCTTTTGTCGATAATATTCCCTATGTGGCGACGATGCTCCCGGTCCTGACTGTTGTGACGAGGTCAATGGGAGTGGAGCCTTATCTTCTGTATTTCGGCCTCCTCACAGGAGCTACTCTGGGCGGTAATCTGACCCCCATCGGCGCTTCGGCGAACATTACCGCCGTCGGCATGCTCAAGAGAGAGGGGCATGAGGTATCTTTTGGAGATTTTATGAGAATCGGCGTGCCTTTTACCCTGACTGCCGTTTTCGTAGGCTATGTGTTTATCTGGACTTTCTGGAGATGAGATGATGCAGGCCGCAGTTACAGCACTACAGCCGGACGGGCCGGCCCTTTTTGACCCGACGGCGCACTTCCTCAGGAATGGAGATCACTATGAAATCAAAAAATGACATCGACATCACGATCGGCGGCAAAACCTTTACCCTCAGCGGTGTTGAGAGCGAGGATTATCTCAGGGAGGTGGCTGCCTACCTGAATGAGAAGATCAGAGGTTTTTCTGACGACGCTTCCTACTGGCGGCTTCCCAACGACATGCGCAATGTGATGCTGCAGCTCAATCTGGCGGATGACTTTTTTAAGGAGCACAGCAGGGCGGCGGCCCTTGAGGCGCAGGTCCAGGAGCTGGAGGAGCAGCGGGCCCAGGCTGACAGTGATCTGGAGGAGGTCAAAAAAAGCGCGCAGGAGGCTGCCGTCAGGATCACCGAGCTGGAAGCAGATGCCGCAGGACTCAGGGACAAGGTTCAGCGGGCGTCCGCGGCGGAAAACTCCGCGACCAAGCGGTTCGGAGCCGAAAAGAGCCGGGCTGGAAAGCTCGAGGAGGAGCTGGACGCCCTGCGGCGCAGCAAGGCAGAGGCGGATAAGGCTGTACAGCGCCTGAAAGAGGAGCTTGCCAAGACCAGGGAAGACCTCTCTCAGGAGCTCGGCAGGACAAAGACGGATCTGGAACAGAAGCTTTCCGATTCCGAATCACGGCGCAAAAAAGAAGTGGGGGATCTCCAGCAGCTGCGCAAAAAGGAAATGGCGGATCTCCAGGAACAGAGAAAGAAAGAAGTAAAGGAACTGCAGGATCTCCGGGACAAGGATGTGAAGAACCTGCAGGCGCAGAGACAGCAGGAGGTCAGGGAGATCCTCGGCCGGCATGAGAAGGAGATCCGGGAAAAGGAAGCCAGCAGCGCCAGGACTCTCAAGGAGCGGGAGGATTCTCTGCAGAAGGAACTGGCAGAGACCAGAAAGGACCTCACCGGAAAGCTCGAAGCCCAGAAAAAAGAGGCCGGACAATACAAGGATAAGCTGGCCAGAGCCGAGGCGGAGATCGGAAAGCTCCGGTCGGGGCTGGAGACCGCCCGCCGCAATGAAGAGGAGACGGGCAAGAAGCTCTCGGCCCTTGAGAAAGAATTTGACGAAAGGCTCAGGACCGGGACAGAGAAATATGTTACCCGGACCAGGGAGGCAGAACAGGCTCTTGCAAAGACGCAGGAGGATCTGGCTGTTCTCCAGGAAAAGGAAAACGAGCACATGCAGGCAGCGGCCAGGGTGCGCGACACCATGCAGGAGATCGTCTCCCAGTACGGGCGGTTCGGGAAGTCCCTGGAGGAGGCCGTTGACCAGATGCGGGCTCTGGAATAAACCGGTCCTGCGGGGCAGGAGATTTTTTTGAAAATACAAGAATCTTTTTTAAATTATACAAGAACTTTTTTGAAACAATACAAGAGCCTTTCCTGATCAATGCGCGGGCATTATCGAGAGAAAGGCTCTTGTCATTCTTTTTACTGATTATTTTACTGCTGTTTATATCTGTTTATGTTTATATCTGCTCTATATGTTTATATAGAAATATAGTTTATATAGAAATATATAGAAGTTCCGGCGGCGGTCAGTCAAGCTTCATATCACCATCTTTGATGAGACCGGCTTTTCTGAACGGGACGGCGAACAGCGGAGTGAGGATGGCAGGCAGGATAAAGGAGATCAGGATGAGGCCGATCCAGTCCATGGCGGTGATGCCCGCCTTCGTCCCTGCGGCAACATCTGCGACCCAGCCCGCATAGACTCCGATCTGTCCGACGAGCCCGCAGGTGCCCATTCCGGAGGACACGGGACTGCCATTCATCTGGAGATGGAACAGGCAGGTCGCGACAGGGCCGGTGACAGCGGCGGACAGGATGGGAGGGATCCAGATAAAGGGATTTTTGACAATATTGCCCATCTGCAGCATCGATGTGCCGATACCCTGGGAGACGATACCGCCCCATTTGTTCTCTTTAAAGGACATCACGGCAAAGCCGACCATCTGGGCGCAGCAGCCGGCTACAGCAGCTCCGCCTGCCAGTCCGGTGAGTCCCAGAGCCGCGCAGATCGCGGCGGAGGAAATAGGCAGGGTCAGCGCTATGCCGACGATGACAGAAACGATGATCCCCATAAGGAAGGGCTGAAGGTCAGTAGCCCACATGATAATGGCACCGACGCTGGAAGCTGCTTTTCCGATGGCGGGCGCGACCAGGGAAGCGAGCCCGACGCCGGAGAGGATCGTCACCAGGGGGGTGACAAGAATATCAATCCTGGTCTCTTTGGAGACAGCTTTTCCGAGCTCGGACGCGATGATCGCGATGAAAAGGACGGCGAGCGGTCCGCCGGCACCGCCCATCTGATTAGCAGCAGTCCCGACTGTGACCAGGGAGAAGAGGACAAGGGGAGGAGCCTGGAGGGCATATCCGATCGCGACAGCCATCGCCGCGCCGCTCATGGAAGAAGCAAACCCGCCGACATCCACCAGGGGCTGAATCCCCAGCTGCGTTCCCAGCGTATTGAGGATGGTGCCGATGAGCAGAGAAGCGAACAGACCCTGTGCCATAGCCCCGAGCGCATCGATCCCGTAGCGCCGCGCCGAGATCACGATGTTTTTGCGGGCAAGAAAGCCCTGAGAATTCTTCTTCATATTATGGTATTCCTTTCTTTTATCTTCTTTCCCTTTTTTACAGTGTCTTTTCTTACAGTGTCTTTTCTGCTTCTGAGATTACAGCAGCTGACCAGCCAAATACAGCGGCAGATCCAGCCAATTGCAGCGGGTGTTCCAGTCAATTCAGCGGTGGGTCCAATCAAATACAGCTCCTGATCCAGTCAATTGCAACGGCAGATCCAATCAAATCCAACAGCGGATTCCATAGCTGATTTTTACAAGTTGTGTTACAGCTGTCTTGTCAGGTGCCCTGACGCGCTCATTATTAAGCACATGCGGGCGGTTTGTCAAGCTTTATGGGGAGAATAGAATGGTTTTTTAAGAAGTACAGCTATTTGAGCAGATTGGCTTGATTCATATCTTTACAATTTTATACCTTTCCTTATATTAAATAAGGGATTTGAACTATTCCATCAATTAGTGTACACTGTGGGATAAGATACAGACTGCAGCAACTGACTGTATCATTATATTTTTAATAATTGTAATTGTGTAAATTAACTAAGGAAGTAATTAAGGAAAGGAGGAGGCTGTGCGCCTGTGGATCAGGGGGCGCGCCGCCGCAAAAGGATATGGCTATTCTTGTTACGGGAGGTGCCGGATTTATCGGGAGTCACACGGTCGTAGAGCTTCTGGATGCCGGATATGATGTTGTGGTTGCGGACAATCTCTATAATGCAAAGGAGATGGTCCTGGACAGGATAGAAATGATCACCGGGAAGAGGCCTGCATTCTATCAGCAGGATATCTGCGACCGCGAGGGCCTCGAGGCGATTTTTGAGAAGGAAAAGATCGACGCAGTGATCCATTTCGCTGGTTACAAGGCAGTGGGAGAGTCTACCCAGAAGCCGATCGAGTACTACCGCAATAATCTCGGCTCAACTCTGACGCTCTGTGATGTAATGAGAAAGCACGGCTGTAAAAAGATCGTCTTTTCTTCCTCCGCTACGGTTTACGGAGATCCCGCGTTTGTGCCGATAACCGAGGAATGCCCCAAGGGCCTGACCACGAATCCCTACGGGGAGACCAAGTCCATGCAGGAGAGGATCCTGACAGATATCTGGAGAGCCGACAGCGAATGGCGTGTCATGCTGCTGAGGTATTTCAACCCCATCGGGGCGCATAAGAGCGGACTGATCGGAGAGGACCCCAAGGGCATTCCCAACAACCTGCTGCCCTATGTCGCCCAGGTGGCCTCCGGCAAGCTGGAAAAGATCCATGTCTTTGGCAATGACTATGATACTCCTGACGGGACAGGTGTCCGCGATTATATCCATGTTGTCGATCTGGCGAAGGGCCATGTCAGCGCGATCAGGGGCATGGAAAAACTGGAAGGCGTCAATGTCTTCAATCTCGGTACGGGGATCGGCTACAGTGTCCTTGACATTATCCGCGCTTTCTCCGCTGCCTGCGGCAAAGAGCTTCCCTATGTGATCGATCCCAGGCGTCCCGGTGATATCGCGACATGCTATTCCGATCCTTCCAAGGCCAGGGAGGTCCTCGGCTGGACTGCTGAAAAGAATCTTCAGGACATGTGCACAGATGCCTGGCGCTGGCAGTCTCAGAACCCTGACGGCTATGTGGAGAAATAAGGATAGAAAAAAAGAAGCATAAAGGAAACGTGATTCTCCTCCCCGCAGACCTGAACCGGAGGAAGAGCTCATCCGGAGGGAAACCCGGAGGAGAATCTGGAGGAATAATGAAGAAACATAAAAACCGGATCCTGAGGGCAGTGCGCGCGGCAGTGTTCCTGTTTGTGCTGGCCTTAATGATCCTGGGCCTGGATAAATCCCTGAAGCTCATTCAGGAGGATAATCTCTGCCCCCGCTATTATGAATATCCCAAAGACACTTTTGACGTTGCCTTTCTGGGCGCGTCTTTAGTCATGTACGGAATTTATCCGGTGGAGATGTATGATGAATACGGAATCGCCTCCTATAGTCTGACCACAGGCAATCAGTCGATCGAAGCTTCCTATTACCTGGCAAAGGAAGTCATTGAGAAGGACCATCCCTCCCTCATCGTGCTGGACTGCAGCTTTGCCAGCTCCGATGAAAAAAAGATGGAGCCCCAGTATATCCACTATATTACGGATACAATGCCTTATCTGAACAAAAACAGGCTTGATATTATCCGGAATCTCGCCATTACAGATGACTATAAGCCCCTTCTGTTTCCCCTGATCGCTTTTCATTCCCGGTGGCAGGAGCTGACCTACGGGGATTTTCTCCCGCAGACAAAGGAGATGGTATACGGGGCGAAAATCACAGGCCGGGTCAATGTGACCGCGCCTTATGACGAAGCGAAGATCACTCCCGGGGCTCTGTCTGAGCAGTCCCGCTCTTCGATCGAAAAGATCATCAGGCTGTGCAGGGAAAACGACACCGGTCTGATGCTCCTTACGATGCCTGTCCCGGGAAAAAACAAGTTTTTTGATCAGGATGGTTATAACTTGCGCGTCAGTGCCGCCGCCGAGGTCGATGAGCTCGCCAAAAAGAACGGTATCCTCCATGCCAACTATGTCGGGGACAAAAAGAATCTGGAGGATCTGGGCTTAGATCTGCAGATGGATGCCTATGACGGCGAGCATCTCAACCGCTGGGGAGCCGCAAAGTTTACCAGGACTCTCGGAAAGTACATTAAAGCCCATTTTGACATTCCCGACAGACGGGGCCAGGGCGGCGCCTATTCTCTTATTGAAAAGGATCTGGAGAATTATCCGGTCAACAGGATGAGGGACTCTCTGCAGCGGTCGATCTTTCTCAGAGACTATGCGGCTTCTCTTCACAGCGATGTGTCCGCGGAGCCCGTGGAGGATGCCCTGATCCTGGTGGCGCTCAACGGCAAAGTGGATGACGATATCCTGACGGAGGAGGAAGCTGACCTTCTGCGCTCCTTTGGCCTGAGCAGTGACCTGCATTCCTGGGAGGGACACGGCTGGCTTGCCGTGATCGACGGCGGCAGAGTCGTCTATGAGACAGCTCTCAGAGAAGATGAACCGGATTTCATGGACTCCTATGAAGGGGAGAGCGGGAAACTCCGCTACCAGCTGACCAGCGGCCGTATCGATGAAGAGACAGAGGTCGTCCACAGCGCCGCCTCTATTGTGGTCAATGGTCTGGAATACGCCACTGAGGACAGGGGACTGCATTTCGCTGTCTTCCGCAAGTCCACCGGAGAGCTGATGGATTCCGCCTGGCTGGATATCCACAGCTATGCCCTGGAGTTTACCCACGATCTCCATTGACCGGTTATTCCGAGGACATTATGAGGATATTATAAAGGGAGTGTAATGAAATAATGGCATTCTTTTCCTGGCAGTTTATCTGCTTTCTGATCGTCGCTGTGACGGTCTATTATCTGATCCCGGGACGTTTCCAGTGGATCGTCCTTCTGATCTCCAGTGCCTGGTATTATTTTGTGGGCGGTGGCCCGCGAGCTGCCATTTTTGTGGCGGTCACTGTAGTGACTACCTGGGGCGGAGCCTGTCTGATGGACAGCATCCAGAAAAAGGAGGAGCTCAAGGCTCTGGAAGCGGCTGCTCACAGCAGTCCGTCGGAGGAAGGAGACTCAGGACCTTCTGCCGGGAAGCCGGTGAAGCTCTCCCGCGCGCAGAAAAAGGAACTCAAGGCTCTGGTCCAGAAAAAAAAGCGCCTGGTCCTGACGCTGGTCCTGCTGCTCAATTTCGGGATCCTCGGCGTGCTGAAATACGGCAGTTTTGTATCTACAAACCTCAACAGCCTGTTTGCCCGCTTTCACTCGGGGACCCAGATCCCTGTGGTGGATTTCATACTGCCTCTGGGCATTTCCTTCTATACCTTCCAGTCCATGGGTTATCTGATCGATGTATGCAGGGGAAAGTACCGCGCCGAGCGGAATCTCTTCAGGCTGGCCCTGTTCACCTCCTATTTTCCCTCCATCCTCCAGGGACCCATCAACCGCTACGATGAACTTGCCTCGCAGCTGTACACTCCCCACCGGTTCGACGACCGGCGCTTCAGGGAGGGGATCCTCAGGATGCTCTGGGGCTTCTTTAAAAAGATGGTCATCGCGGAAAGGGCTTCGGTGATCGTCAATGAAGTGTTCGGCGGATTTGAACAGCACAGGTACGCGGGATTCACGATCCTGGTCGCAGCCTTCTTTTACGGCATTCAGCTGTATGCGGATTTTGCAGGCGGTATCGACATCGTCGCCGGAGCTTCCGAGCTGTTCGGAGTCAGTATCCGGGAGAATTTCCGCCAGCCTTATATGTCCAGAAGTATCTCCGAGTTCTGGCAGCGCTGGCATATGTCCCTGGGCAACTGGATGCGCGACTATGTTTTTTACCCCATTGCCCTTTCAAAGCCCTTTGCCAGGATGCAGAAGAGCCTCAGGAAAAAGATCGGACCCTACTTCGGCAAGGTATTTCCCTCCTTCCTCGCTTCCTTTATTGTCTTTATCCTCGTCGGGATCTGGCATGGAGCGAACTGGAAATATGTGGTCTACGGCATTTATCACGCCACATTCGTCTCGACAGAGACCCTGTTTGAAAAGCCCTACGCGGACCTCAGGCGCTTTTTCCATATCCGGGATGAAGCGGCGGGCTGGAAGCTGTTCCAGATGGTCCGCACCCTCTTTATCGTCTCCATAGGACGCTACTGCGATGTGGCTCCGGACGCGGGAACCGTGTTCCGGCTTTTGCGCGCGACCTTTTCCCGGTTCAATCCCTGGATCCTCTTTGACGGGAGCCTCTTCACATTCGGCATCGATGAGAGAAATTTCGGGCTTCTGATCCTGTTGATCATTCTCGTAGCCGCTGTTGATATCATCAATGAGCGCGGCCAGACAGTCCGCGGGATCGTGGCCTCCCAGCAGCTGCCCTTCCGGTGGGCCGTGTACTTGACCGCGATCGCTGTCATCCTGGTCTTTGGCATGTACGGACCCGGTTTCGACATGGCGTCCTTTATATATGCACAGTTCTGAACAGACGTTGCCGGTCATCCATTGACCGGTAACAGGGCATTTTCAAAGTTCGAAATTTTCAAAGTTCGAAATTTTCAGAGTTCGAAAATAGAAAGGATGCGCTTTTTGCGTCATAACCCGATTGACTGAAATCCGATCAAACGAAGGGGCAGGTCACTGAACCAGCCCCAACAGGAGTAAAAATATGAAAAATGCAGTGATGGCTATGCTCGAGGAAAACGCACAGAGGTTTCCGGACAAGATCGCTCTAGCGGATGAATTCAGACAGATGTCTTACAGGGAGTATCTGACGGCAGCTGTTCTTGTTGCCCGCGCGATCACCCCGCAGCTCTGCGCTCAGGCGGCCCTCAGGGCAGGAGTGCCCGCAGACGGTGTCGATCCACAGGCCGTCCGCTGTAATCCCGTGGGTGTCCTGATCGACCGCAACGTCCTGTCGGTGGCTTCCTTTATGGGGATAGCCTATACCGGCAATTTCTATGTCCCGCTGGATCCCGAGCTGCCGGCTGTACGCATGTCGACGATCCTGCAGGAGCTTTCACCGCTCCTTTTGATCGACGCCCGGGAGACCCCGGGCCCCCTGCCGGTTCCGGTGGACGTACCGGTCCTGGACGTCAGGACCATGTTCCCGGTCCCCGGAGAGATCTCTGAAGAAAACTCAGGGAAAGCTGAAGAGAGTTCTGCTGAGGATCTGGAGGCGTTTCTTCAGGAGGCTCGGGAGCGGCGCAGGATGATCGTGGACACAGATCCGCTCTACGCTGTCTTTACTTCCGGCTCGACAGGAGTCCCCAAGGGAGTCCTGGTCTCCCACAGGTCTCTTTTTGACCTTACGGACGCCTTCGAGGAAGTGTTTGGATTTGAGGAGGATACGGTGTTTGGAAACCAGGCTCCGTTTGATTATGACGGTTCCTCCAAGGATCTCTATAATGCCCTGCACTGTGGGGGGAGAGTCGAGATCATCCCCCACAGGATGTTCATGTTACCCGCTGTTCTGTTGGAATATCTGGCGGTCCGGTCAGTCAATACGATCATCTGGGCTGTCTCCGCGGTCAGGATCGTGGCGGACTTCAGAGCCCTGGACGCGGTAAAGACCAGTGTTCCGCTCTGCCTGCGCAAGGTGATGTTCTCCGGCGAGGTCATGCCTGTGAAGACGATCAATTACTGGATGCAGTTCTTCCCGGATGCCCTGTATGTAAATCTGTACGGTCCCACCGAGATCACCTGCAACTGCACCTATTATACGATAACGCGGCGGTTCGAGCCGGATGAGAAGTTCCCCATCGGCAGGGCTTTCCCCAACACCCGTGTCTTTCTTCTGGAGAAAAAGGAGAGTGATAATGAAGAAGCCGGGGCAGGCGGTGTGCCCGCTCAGAGCGGAAACCGCGTCTGCGGGATCATTCCGGACAGTCTGCCGGACGTGCGCGGTGAGATCTGCGTCGAAGGGACCTGTGTCGCCCTGGGCTATTGGAATAATCCGGACCGCACTGCGGAGAACTTCACTGCCAAACCCGGTGCCTCGGTGACACTGAATAGAATTTACAGAACCGGAGATCTGGGATATTATAATAAAGAGGGAGAGCTTTGCTTTGCTTCCCGCGAGGACAACCAGATCAAGCATATGAGCCACAGGATCGAACTGGGAGAGATCGAGGCCGCGCTCAACGCGATCGATTTCATCGATGTCGCCTGCTGCTTCTATGATCACGACAGACACAAGATCGTCTGCGTATACCAGGCGGGAGAGGACAGGCGCAGACAGATCGCTACCGCGCTCGTCGACCGGCTTCCCAAATATATGCGTCCCAACAAATATATCCGGATGGAACAGATGCCCCTCAATGCCCATGTCAAGATCGACCGGCGCCTGCTTCGGACGATGTATGAAGAAGGAAAGCTGAAATGATCGCCTGCCGGCCGGAAAACCCTTCCCGGAAACGGGCTCCGGACAGCGGGATTTGAAAAACAGGACATGTTAACCCGCGTCCGGCGCAAAAGGCCCGCGATCGAGCCTTGAATGATCGGGCATTGTATTTACCCTGCATTTCGACATGGAGGTAACAGAGAATATGGAAGAAAACAGACAAGAACTGATGGAGATCCTGGAGGAGACCAGGCCGGACATTGATTTTGAAAACGAGACCGCTCTGATCGACAAAGAGATGCTGGACTCCTTTGACATTATTTCCATTGTCAGTGAGATCAACGAAGCTTTTGACATCAGCATCAATGTCAATGATCTGCTGCCTGAGAATTTTAATTCCGTGGATGCGATCCTTGCGCTGATCGCCAAGCTCCAGGAGGAGTGACGCGGCCAGTGTCTCGTTCCCGGTCTTGTATGCCATGAACAGATCCTGAAAAACTTCAGAAGGGCAGAGCTCTGTAAACAGACTGTTGTCACCGGTCAGTGTGCGGCCGGATGCACCGGTTCATTTATGGATCCTGCCCGGGTCCGGCCTTGCCCCGCTGCAGGCTGCGGACCGATGTGTGTCATGGGCTGTGGAAAGTGAGGAACAATATGGAAGTGAATGACCGTAAGGATTTCCTCTCTGTATCGGAGAACGTGCTTCTTCAATCTTTTATTACTGAATATATCAGAGTTTTTATTGTCGACCTGGAGAATGACAGATATTCCCTGCTCTACGAGAAAGAGGAGGATCCTCTCATCAGGGACCTGATGCGCAGCACCACCGGATACGCGCAGTTCAATCATCGGATCAGCGCTCTTTATACTGACCCGGCCTATATTTCGTGGAGAGAGGAGGAAGGGAGCACCGAACATATCAGGACAATGCTGCAAACCCAGCCTGTGTTCACTTTTGTCTATCCCTTCAAAACGGATAAACGATGGTTAAAACTGGAGATCCGTCTTTTGGAAAAAAAAGATGGAATCCCCGCCAGGGTGCTGCTAGGTCTTAAAGATACCCGGCACGGCATAAAGGAGGCTTTCTCTTTAGACCAGGGCAGCATGGACAGCGGTCAGAGCCTTGAGCAGTACATCAGCAGCCTGTTGAGCCGGCTCGACTGGGAAAAACGATACAGGAGAGCGCTCTCTTATGATGCTGCAGGAGTTTTTGAGATCAATGTGTCCAGAAACAGGATCGTATCCGGCGCTGCGGACAACGAAGAGCTGTTTTATCACGAACCGGGGGTGGATATCCCCGGAGATTTTGATGTCCATCTGGCAAGCTGGAGAAAACGTATCCTGTCTACCCGTGAACGGGAGGTCTTTGACAGGACGATCAATCAGAGAGCCCTGCTGGAAGCCTTTTACACCGGGGTCACGGAATTCAGCCTGTCCTACAGGGTGAGCGACCGGTACGGGGTACCCGCCTATCTGAGAGAGAATGTCGTGCTCACGAAAAATGAGGAGACCGGGGAGGTGACCGGTCTCATTGTGATGAGAGATATCACGGCACAAAAGATGGTCGAGGAGGAAAACGAACGACGCAGACGCCTGATCACAGCCCTGTCCTCTGATTATACTACGGTGTTTCTGGCTAATCTGGAGCGGGACACCTATGAGATGTACCGCGGCAGCGAGGGAGTGATGACGCAGTATTCCAGGTGTCTGGTCCGATCCTTCCAGGAATCGGTGAGATTATTTGCTGAGAAAGGCGTTAACCAACAGGACAGAGACATGTTCATTAACATGTTCGATCCGGAGACACTGAGAAGAAATCTGAGAGAAAAGGAATATTTTTACTTTACATTCCGTTTCGGCATGGACAGAGGACCTGCTTTTATCCGCGCAAAGATCCTGCGGGTCGGGAATGCGGATCAGGACCTGTCTGATGTCATCATCGGTTTTGCTGATATCACAGAGGAGCGCAGGAGTGAAGAGCAGCAGCGGAGGCTGCTGGAAAACGCGCTGGAGCGGGCCAGAAACGCCGACCACGCCAAGAGCCTCTTCCTCACGAATATGTCCCATGACATCAGGACTCCTATGAATGCCATCCTGGGATTTACCCGTATAGCCATGGCTCATCTGGAGGATGAGGAGAGGATCAGGGACTGCCTGAACAAGATCCTGGATTCGGGGGATCATCTGCTGGGGCTGATCAATAATATTCTGGATATGAGCCGGATCGAGAGCGGCCGGATGGAGCTTCACGAGAGAGAGGGGTCTTTCAGAGATACGCTTTCCTTTGTCCAGGATGCCATGAGGCCTATGGTCAATGAAAAGAATATCACTTTGTCTGTCGAGATCGACTCCCGGTCAGAACTGGTTTTCTGTTATGATCAGACAGCCATGAGGCAGCTGCTCCTGAACCTGCTCAATAACTCTGTCAAATTCACGGAACCCGGCGGCAGGATCCAGTTGAGGATCAAGGAGGAAAATCCGGCTTCGGCAGGATATTCTTCGCTCTTCATCTCGGTCATGGATAACGGGATCGGAATGAACCGGGATTTTGTCAGGAGGATTTTTGAACCTTTTGAGAGAGAATATGATCCGGCTGTCAGCAGGACTCCCGGGAACGGGCTCGGAATGCCGATCTGCAAGGGGATCGTGGAGTCTATGGGCGGAACGATCGACGTCTACACGGAGAAAGGAATCGGGACGGAAGTTGTGATCCATCTTTCCCTCAGGCTCCCGAAGGGAAGCAGGCAGTCCGGGACGGAATCTGCAGGTGTTTCTTCCGGAGATCCTTCCTCCCGCAGGCCGCAGGAGCTGAAAGAGGAAGCCGGAGGGACGCATACCGGATATACCTCAGAGAAAGACCGCGATTTCCCTTCTCAGGAGCTTTTTGTGGAACTGGATCCAAGCGGAAAAAGGCTGCTGGTCGTGGAGGACAACGAGCTCAATATGGAGATCGCCTGTGAACTGCTGGAGGAAGCCGGTTTTACGATCGAAAAGGCATTTAACGGCAGAGAAGCGGTTCGCATGGTCGCTGTATCGGAGCCGGGCTATTATGATGCCATACTGATGGATGTGCAGATGCCGGTCATGGATGGATACGAGGCGACGGCCAGGATCAGGGGACTGCAGGATCTGGACCACGCGGGGATCCCCATCATTGCCATGACAGCAAATGTATTTGAAGAGGACATGAGAAAGTGCCTGGAAGCCGGAATGGATGCTTTTATCGCCAAGCCTGTGGAGATCCGCAAGGTGATCCGCACGCTCACACCGGTCCTGCAGGCGCACGGAAGGATCATGCCCCGCAGGAACAGAGTCTGACGTGTGCAACATTGGGAACATTGTTTGCCGTTCTCAGCGTTGTGATAGGGAGGTAAAAAATGAACACTATCCGCCGAAAATGGAGCAGACTGCTCCTGGTCCCGCTGATCTGCATTGCTCTTATCCTGCTCTGCGGCTGTTCGGGTGCCGGCAAATCCGCATCTGCAGAACCGCAGAAGCTCCAGGAGTTATCAGCGCAGGAAAAAGAATCCGGAACGGAAGAAGACCGGGAGACGGGCACTGGCTCTGAAGGGGAGGGGTCCGGATCCGGGGATGAGGATTACTACGAAAACGACGATGAAGATTATCTGACAGATGAGGATCCTCCTGAAGAAGGCCGGGATACACAGAAGTCCGGGGCGGACATCGATGAGAACGGTGTCTACACGACAAAAGAGGATGTTGCCCTCTATCTGCATACCTATGGTCACCTCCCCCACAATTTCATGACCAAAAAAGAAGCCAGATCCAGGGGGTGGTCCGGCGGAGCGCTGGAAAAGTATGCTCCGGGGATGTGCATAGGCGGCGACCGTTTCGGAAATTATGAGGGAATACTGCCGGATGGACACTACCATGAATGCGACATCAATACCCTCGGGGAAAAGCGCGGTCCGGAAAGGCTGGTCTATTCGGATGACGGCAGGATCTATTATACAGCGGACCATTATGAGACATTCGAGCTCCTTTACTGAGAGCAGAATGTCTGTGGCAATAACCGGAGGCAGGCTGTATAGGAATAAGTCTTTTTCCGGAGCGGTGTACTGAACGGGATATACTCTGCGCTGCCGGACAGTTTGTTTGAGAGGTGAGTATGGACGAATATTTGATTGACCTTTCAGGTGTTACAGACAGAGATTCGCTGCACCAGTGCCTCAGGGATGCTCTTCCCCTGCCGGAGTGGTACGGTAATAATCTGGATGCGCTGTATGATTCTATGACGGAGATGTCTGTTCCCGTGACGATCCGGTTTCTGGGATCGGAGAAAGCGCAGGACAGGCTGGGTGATTATTTTGAAATGTTCCGCAGAGTCCTGCAGGATGTGCAGTCAGACCTGCCGGGTCTCACTGTATTTTTTGAAGATCCCCTTGAAGCTTCCTCGGAAAATCCCCGTGAGGATACCTTTGAAGACTCTTCTGAAGATTCCTCTGAAAAAGATTCCTTTGAGGAAGCTTCCCTGGAGAACCCTCAAGAGCCGGATCTGGAAAAGATCTATATGGCTCAGGGGGAAATGGAGGATGGCGGGGATCTGAATGAGGACTTCGAAGAATACTGAAGAGAAAAGTTCCGGGTGGATCCGGAAAAGCACCGGAAACAGGACCTGGTAGAGGAGCAGAGGACCTGGAAGAGGAGCAGAAAGAAGACCGGGAAGAGTTCTGAGTAAGGAAATATATAAGGGAATTATATGGAAGAAAGCAGAACACTGATCATTACGGATATACACGGCTGTTATGACGAGTGCAGATCTCTCCTTGAGAAAATGTCTTTTGATGAGGAAAGGGATATCCTGGTCAATCTCGGAGACACGATCGACAGAGGCCCCGCCATTTACGAGACCTTCGTATTTCTCAGAGATTTGAAGGAGAGAATAGGAGAGCGCTTTATCCTGATCCGCGGAAACCATGAACAGATGATGCTGGATGCAGCCGCGGAAGGCGGCAGGAGCAAGGATCTGTGGTATTATAACAGCGGAGAAAAAACAGTCTTTTCCTTCCTGAATCACAAACACCGTTTCCAGGAGTTTCTTTCCTGGTATGAGGCAATGCCTTATTATTACACTACGGCAAAATACAATTGTGTCCATGCCTGCCTTAAAGACCCCGATCCTGCTGCGAACGATATCCAGACCCTGATCTGGGGCAGAGATACGGACTATTCGGGCAAGCTGGTGATGACGGGACATACCCCCTACAGGTTCCCCATCTATTATCTGGGTGACCAGTACGGCAGGATCGACGAGGATGTATGGACCTATCTGCCTGAGAAAGGAATGATCGCTCTGGACACCGGCTGTGTCTACGGAAACAGGCTGACAGGAATGATCATCACAGGCAGCAGGAAGTTCCTTGTCACTTCAGTGGCTTCAGGCGTAAAAAAATAAGAGGTACATTTTAATGCCATCAACATCTACATCCAGAGATATCAATGATAATAAAAAGAGTCCGGAAAACAGAGGGCCGGAGAAAAAAAGCACCGGTTCCCACAGAAGAAAAAAGGGGAAAAGATTATTGCGCTCTAAAAACCTGCATGTGTTAGGTGCCGTCCTTTCCCTGCTCCAGGCCGGAGCCGCAGCCCTTTTTATTTATCTGCTGAACGGGACCGGCATGATTCCGTGGAAATATGTCATGACGGCTTTTGCAGTCCTGGCGGGAATGGTCCTGCTGGTCGTCCTGCTGGTGGGGATCCGCAAACGCAGGACCAGACTGGCAGCCGTATTCATCAGCGCTGTCATGATCATAGTCCAGCTTATCGGGTCCAGTTATCTCTACCGGACTATGAATATGCTCAGGAGCGCAGAAAACTCCTACAAAACTGACCTGCTGGATATTGCCGTCCGCAGTGATGATTCCGCCCTGGAGATCGCGGACACTGCCGATTACCGTTTCGGGATCGTGGATGATCTGACAGAAGAAGAAAAGAATACCCTTCTCGAGGTGATCCGGCGAAAGACGGGAAAGGAAGTGGAGATCAAAACCTACAGCACAGCTGTCGAAGCGGTACGCGCCCTCTTGAACAAGGAAGTGGATTCCGCCGTTTACAGGGAGGCTTATGCCCCTGTCCTGGAAGAAGTGATGGACTCCTATTCCAGCGGCGTCCGCATTGTGGACACCTATGAGATCAGGACGGAACTCGAATACGAGAGCGTAGAACCGGGCGAACCCTTCCACCTTTTGATCAGCGGCATCGACGTAAAGGGCGATATCTCCCAGGCCAGCCGGAGCGACGTCAACATTATCGTCACCATCAATCCAAAGACAAAAAAGATCCTCATGACGACGACCCCCAGGGACTATTACGTGGAGATCCCCGGTATTTCAAACGGACAGCGCGACAAACTCACACACGCCGGCATTTACGGAGAGGACGCCTCCATCCGCACCCTGGAACAGATCTACGGGATCGATATCACCTATTATGTGCGCGTCAACTTTACGACACTGATCGACATAGTCGACGCGATCGACGGTGTCGATGTCTGGTCGGACTACGAGTTTGATTGTTATACCGATCATAAAGTACATATCGACAAGGGAATGAACCACCTGAACGGACGACAGGCCCTCGCTTTCTGCCGGGAGCGTTTCAGCTTCCCTGACGGAGACAACCAGAG
This sequence comes from Sarcina sp. DSM 11001, assembly GCF_900101015.1. Classification (GTDB taxonomy): domain Bacteria; phylum Bacillota; class Clostridia; order Lachnospirales; family Lachnospiraceae; genus CAG-791. The sequence goes on from NZ_FNFZ01000001.1 coordinate 179,861, forward strand.
AGGAAAAGACCAGGAGGCAGTCCTGAAGGCCATCATAGAAAAGGTGATGTCGCCGGCCCTGATCGTCAACGCCAGTGCCCTCATCGACAGCATGCGCGGTTCTTTCCAGACTGACATGCCCGAGACCAAGATCGCCGAGCTGATCAGCCAGCAGCTCTCGGAGGGCACCGACTGGATCATACTCAGACAGGCTACCGAGAGCGGTCCCAGCGGAATGGAAAACACCTACTCAGGAGGAAAACTGTCTGTGACCTGGCCCGACGAATACAGTATTAAAAAGAACTCCGCCAGAATGAAGATCATCCTGGACGAAAGGCCCGAGAACTAAATCGGAAAACGGGAGTAGAAAGCTGATATTGTAAAACTGAAATAGAAAAGCTGAGATCGGTAAGCTGAAATGGAGATTCTGAAGCTGTAGAGCTGAAATCGGAAAGCAGAGATAAAGAATTCAAGAAAGAATTCAAGACTCGCTCGCGAGTCTCACGCGATGAAGAGAAGAATAAAAAACGCCCGGGAAACCAGTCAAAGACCAGTTTCCCGGGCGCTCTATTATTTTGGATTTCAGACGATCAGGCGTGAACGCCTCTGCGCTGCGGCAGACCGGAAGCCCATCCGCGTCTTTTGCGCTGGGCATATCCGAGTACAAAGCCCAATCTGTAGACACACAGATGTGTGAACAGGTAAAGGGCGAATGCGATCACAACATCTGAAGAGGAATGCTGCTTGATCAGCATGGTCGAGATGATGATCAGGACTCCCAGAAGAGTCAGGAAAAACCGGGAGAATCCGCGGACCTGCGCGGGCAGGATCTTTCCATCATCCGTTTTCCAGTTCCAGTCCCAGATACCGGCGATGATGCACAGACTGTTGAAGACGTGTATGCTGGGAGTCAGGTTTGTCGGAGTATCGGCCAGATACAGAAGACCGACCATTTTGGTAAATATATTGTCCTCCGGCATGACCTCAGGCCGCATCAGGTGGATGTTGGGAAAAACCACCGAGACAAAAATGAAGGCGGTCATTCCGATGATCAGGCAGGTGCAGACCCTGCGGTAGGTATCTTCATGGACCATCAGAAGGAAAAGTATACTGCCGAGGATATAGGGAAACCAGAGCAGGTAGGGGATGACAAATACCGGGACAAAGGGGATCAGATCATCCGCTGCGTTATGGATCACCGTATAATGAAGCCGGTTCCAATGTTCGATCAGCGTAAAACCGGTGAGATAGATGATCATATATACCACTACGGGCATCAGGAGCTTCAACTTTCTGACAGGAAGAAAAGCGGATAAGCGATCTCCAACGAGGCGGCAGAAAGAATGTCCCCTGTTTATTTCTTTATTGAGAATAGACGTCATGGGCAAAAACCTCACTCATTTCGGGAAAATATCAGCATTTCGGGAATATGTCAGCGGTCCTGTCATGGTTCTTCAGAAATGATTTTGTATACTGGATCATTTCTGCATCATTGGCATGTTACTCTTTTGGCAAAAAAAAGGCAATACTTTTTTCGGAAAGTTAATAAACGTTTATGTTTTGATTTACAAGCTATTTTTAATCCTGTTAATCCTTTATTTCCGGTTGATCATATTTTCTGCTTGATTATTAGGAACCTTCTTGATATACTTCATTTCTGTAGCGCCAATCTGTCCATGGTCACCTATTGACCAGATTCAAGGTGCTTTCGCGTTTTCCGGACACATGCTGTCACATGCTGTGTGACCGGGAACGTCATCCTGTGATCGTCCGGAGTTCCGCGATCGCGGCATCGTCAGCAGTATGAAATCCGGTTTTTCAAATGTGATTATTTATGATCATTCATTACCCGGAAGAACGGGACGTTTTATCGGTTTTCATTCACAAAAGCTCTGTCAGGAGGAAATAAATGTATTCAATCGAAGAAGTCAGAAAGGTCGATCCTGAGATCGCGGCTGCCATTGAACAGGAAGTGGAGCGTCAGAACCAGCATATTGAACTGATCGCATCGGAGAACTGGACCAGCAAAGCGGTGATGGCTGCAATGGGAAGCCCGCTTACCAACAAATATGCAGAAGGCTATTCCGGCAAACGGTATTATGGCGGCTGCCAGGTCATCGATATCGTGGAGACCATTGCAATCGAGCGCGCAAAGAAGCTTTTCGGCTGCACTTATGCAAATGTACAGCCTCATTCCGGCGCCTCCGCCAACCTTGCCGTAGAGTTCGCGATCCTCAAACCCGGAGATACCCTGATGGGAATGAACCTCAATCAGGGCGGCCACCTCACTCATGGAAGTGCTGCCAATATTTCCGGTACCTATTACAATATTGTCCCCTACGGTGTAGATGAGAATGGCTTTATTGACTATGACGCTCTCATAAAGCTCGCTGCCGAGACAAAACCCAAAATGATCATCGCCGGTGCCTCCGCCTACGGAAGGACTATTGATTTCAAAAAATTCCGCGAAGCTGCCGATACCTGCGGCGCTGTCCTGATGGCTGATATTGCGCACATCGCAGGCCTTGTGGCGGCCGGTCTTCATCCGAGTCCCTTCCCCTATGCCGATGTTGTGACGACCACGACCCACAAGACTCTGCGCGGCCCCAGAGGCGGCCTGATCCTTGCCATGGAAGAGACCGCGAAGAAATACAACTTCAACAAGGCTGTGTTCCCCGGGACCCAGGGCGGCCCCCTGGAGCATGTGATCGCAGCCAAGGCTGTCTGCTTCAAGGAAGCCCTTGAGCCCTCTTTCAAGGCCTATATGGAGCAGGTCAGGAAGAATGCGGACGCCCTCTGTGCAGGACTTATGAACCGTGGGATCGACATCGTATCCGGCGGCACGGACAACCACCTGATGCTTGTGGACCTCACAAAGGAGGATCTGACAGGCAAGGAAGTTGAGAAGTGGCTTGACGAGGCCTGCATCACGGCCAACAAGAACACGATCCCCAACGAACAGCGCTCTCCTTTCGTGACCAGCGGTATCCGTCTGGGCACTCCTGCGGCAACTACCCGCGGACTTGTCGAGGACGATATGGACAAGGTGGCGGAAGCCATTTCCCTGGTCATTAAGCAGAAAGAAGCCGGGATCGATCCCGCCAGAAAGATCATTGCAGGCATTACTGCAAAATACCCTCTCTCCTGACATATGACAGGACTGAGACAGGATTAAGACAGCATTAAGAAAAACTGATCCACCAGGACAGGCATGATACCATTGTTCGGTACCATGCCTGTCCTTTTTACATAAAGATTTAAGTGGTGATCCTGCCGGACACACGGATTTCTGCTGAGTACACTGCCGGGCACATGGATTTCTGCTGAGCACACTGCCGGGCACACCGGGTTTTCTGCCAGGTGCGCGGACCTGGTCAGAGTGCTTAATCTATATATACTATAAGCGGAAACAAATAAGGGCTTGCAGCGGGTATATAAGGTATATAATTGTAGGCAAAAGTCTGAAAAATCAGAAAATAACAGCAAATTAAAATAAAATAATTGACAAATACCGGTTTGAACCCTATAATTATCTCATAAAGTACTTCAAGAGAAGGTGACGAGAAGATCACCGATCAAGCTCCGGATCAGAAGCAGATCCTACTTCAGACAGACTGGATAATATGAATGATCTCAAAGGATCATTCAAAAGGAAATTGTCTCAAAGGACACTTTCGCAGGATGGCTGCCAGGATGACGTGAATCTCCGGTACCTCCCACAATATTCCAGGTTTTTGAAAGAAATCCTGCATCTGATGAAAGAGAAGAAAGGAAGGTACACGCCACCGGAACATTACAGTACAGCTTTTTAAAACAGTTACAATTGAATAGAGTCCGCAATTGAGTACGTAAAAGATAAGTGGTGAATCGCAGCGTCGGATATTTTGAAGGATTGCACGATTGATCATAAAGTACACCGGATGAATAAAAGCCCGACATATCCTGAATCGGAAACCGGAGAAGTGAAGGATGGGAAAATGAGTGGAACAGCTCATTTTCGGATCATCACACTGATCAGACAGTAGATGAAAGGGATGAGAGGCAAGTTTCAGAAGGATGATATTTTATGAAAGAGAATGCAGGTCTGGAGAAAGCATCAGAGAATGCAGCAGGATCTGACCGGACATCACAGTACAATCAGTACAAAGGTGAAGAGGAAAGAGAGCGGAGAGCCAGACAAAAAGGAGGAAAAGTCCATTGGATGGTGTTAGCTGAGGGAGAGCGTTCGTCGCAGTAAGCCCGTTGGAAAAGACGGCAGATGAATGCTCTTCCTTGTTGTTGCGCGCAAGCAATGGGCCATGCGCATCTGAAATAGCGGTAGCTTCCGTAAGCCAGCTCACAGGCAGGTGGAGATCTTTTCGGATGCATACGGCGAATGCCGCTACAGCGAACGGCGAAGCCGTGAGCCTGTCGGCATGGCGGATTGCGCCCCTGCAATCCATGCATCATGGACATAAAAATAGAATAACCGGCCGGGAAAGCACAATGCCTTCCCGGCCGGTTTTGTAATTACGTCTTATTAGTCCTTACTTTTGATTACTTTCCTTTTTTTTACTTTCTGAATAATTACTTTCTGAATAATCTCCTGAAAAGGCCCGGGCCTTTCCGGGTGCTCTTTTTCACAGGAGGAGTCTGTTCCTGTCCGGGAACGCAGCCGATGGAAGCATTTTCGCTGTCGATTTCCGGAGCTGTATCAATCTGTCCTGAAGATGCCGGGGGAATCTCCCCGTTTTTCTTTCTCTCCAGGTTTTTCTGAGCGGTAGCGAGCATCAGCTTGATGCGGTTGAGCTGGTTGACCTCGCTGGCACCGGGGTCGTAATCGATCGCGGCGATATTGGCGAGCGGGTATTCCCTCCTGATCGCTTTGATGACTCCCTTGCCAACGACATGGTTGGGCAGGCAGCCGAAGGGCTGGATGCAGACGATGTTTTCGACACCGTCTTTGATCAGCTCGACCATTTCTCCGGTGAGGAACCATCCCTCGCCGGTTTCGTTGCCGATGGATACGATGGGCTCGGCAAACTTCACCAGGTCATAGATGCTGGCGGGAGCATCGAAGTGCACGCTCTTCTCATAGGCGCGGTAGATCGGCTTGAGGGCGGCCTCAATGGCGTGGATGCCGAGGGTGCTCTTGCGCGCGGTCTTTTTGCTTGTTCCGAGGTTTTCCGCCTTATAGACCTGATTGTAGAAGCAGTAGAGCATGAATCCCATCAGGTCGGGAACAGTGGCTTCGGCGCCCTCCTGTTCCAGCAGGTCGACCAGGTAGTTGTTAGCGGCGGGCGCGTATTTGACCAGGATCTCTCCGACGATGCCGACGCGGGGCCGGCGTTCCTCGCGGATCGGGATGGCGTCAAAATCACGGATCATCTGTACGGCCAGGCGCTGGACCTTGGGAAGGTTCAGGCCGTTGGTCTTTGTCAGGAACTCCGTGCAGATGTGCTTCCACTTCAGGTGTTTAGCCTCTACCATGCCTTTTTTGAGTTCGTAGGGACGCATGCGGTAGACGCAGCGCATCATGACGTCTCCGAAGACGATGGCATAGGCTGCCCGGGTAATGAGTTTCAGGTCCATCTTGAAGCCCGGATTTTCCTCGAGGCCGGACATATTGACGGAGACCACTGGGATCTGCCCCATTCCGGCTTTTGTCAACGCCCGGCGGATAAAACCGACATAGTTGGAAGCGCGGCAGCCGCCGCCTGTCTGGGACATCAGGACCGCAGTGTGGTTCAGGTCGTATTTGCCGGAATCCAGTGCCTCCATGATCTGGCCGACCACAAAGAGCGAAGGGTAGCAGGCATCGTTGTTGACATATTTGAGGCCGAAATCAACTGCCCTGCGGTTGTCGTTGGGCAGGACGACCAGGTTGTATCCGCAGGCCCTCATGGCGGGCTCGATGAGCTCAAAGTGGATCGGCGACATCTGCGGGCACAGGATCGTGTAGTTTTCGCGCATCTCCGCTGTAAAAGGCACTTTTTTGATGGCCGTTGAACGGATCTGGCGTTTGGTGTTTTTCTGATCCCGGATCCGGATAGCCGCGATCAGGGAGCGGACGCGGATGCGGGCGCTGCCGAGGTTGTTGACTTCGTCTATCTTGAGGCAGGTATAGATCTTGTCCGAGCCTGCCAGGATGTCATTGACCTGGTCTGTCGTGACGGCATCGATGCCGCAGCCGAAGGAATTGAGCTGGATCATCTCCAGGTCGTCGCGCAGACGCACATAGTTGGCGGCCGCGTAGAGACGGGAATGGTACATCCACTGGTCCAGGACTGTGATCGGGCGGTCCGGAGTCGAGAGGTGGGAGATGGAGTCTTCCGAAAGGACTGCTATACCATAGGAGGTGATCATTTCGGGGATGCCGTGGTTGATCTCCGGGTCGATGTGGTAGGGACGGCCGGCCAGGACGATGCCCTTGACGTGGTTGTCTTCCATAAACCGGAGGACCTCTTCACCCTTTCTGCGGATGTCGATGCGGGACTGCTCCAGTTCCTCCCAGCCCGCGGCACAGGCGGCGTGGATCTCATCCCTGGGAATCTCTTCCCCGAATTCGCGGTCCATGGCCTCTGTGATGGTGCGCAGGCTGGTAAAGGCCATGAAGGGATTGCGGAAACGGACCTTGCCGTCAGTGATCTCCTCCACGTTATTGCGGATATTTTCCGGATAGGAGGTGACGATCGGGCAGTTGTAGTGGTTGTCCGAGGACGCAAATTCCGAGCGCTCATAAAAGAGAGACGGATAGAAGATGAAGTCCACTCCCTTTTGAATGAGCCACATGACATGCCCGTGCGCGATCTTGGCCGGATAGCAGGCGGATTCGCTGGGGATCGACTCTATTCCCATCTCATAGATCGCGTGGGTCGAGAGAGGGGAGAGCACGACACGATAGCCGAGCTTTGTAAAGAAGGTTGCCCAGAAGGGGTAGTCCTCGTACATGTTCAGCACACGTGGGATCCCGACCGTGCCGCGGGGAGCCTGGTCCTTCGGGAGGGGACGGTAGCCAAAGATCCTGCCCAGCTTGTATTTATAAAGGTTGGGCATGTTGTTCTGCGAGGCTTCCTTTCCGAGTCCTCTTTCGCAGCGGTTGCCGGAGATGAACAGGCGCTCCTGCGCGGGTGCCGCTGTACCTGCCGGTCTTCTTGCGTACGTTTTTTTCTCAGTGATTTTTTTGCGGGAGGCGGATTCTGCCGGTTCCGTGCCGAGAGCCCGGGCGGCGGTTTCCCTTGCCCGGCCGGCGGTCTCAAAGGCAGTCTCTTTTGCGCGCTCCGCAGTTTCGAGGGCAGTCTCTTTTGCCCGGCCGGCTGCTCTGCCGGCGGTTTCGAGGGCAGTCTCCCTTGCGCGCTCCGCAGTCTCGAGAGCGGTCTCTTTTGCCCGGCCTGCGGTCTCACGCGCAGTTTCCCTGGCTTTTTCCGCCCTCTCTCTGGCCTTCGCCGCAGCGCTGCTCAGAATGGGGCTGCTTTCGATGGCCTTTGCGGCGCGGTCAGCGGTCTCTCTTGCCTTTTCCGCCGCTTCCTTTCTGGTCTTGCCGAGGGAGCTCTCTTCGATCGCCTTCGCTGCTCTGCCGGCGGTTTCTCTTGCCTTTTCTGCCGCTTCCTTTCTGGTCTTGCCGAGGGAGCTCTCTTCGATCGCTTTCGCTGCTCTGCCGGCGGTCTCTCTTGCCCTTTCCGCTGTTTCTTTTCTGTTCTTTTTTGCAAAGGGATTGTCTTCAATGACCCTTGCGGCGCGGTCCGCAAGTCTGCCTGCGGAACCTGTCCTGGTCTCGGAAAGACTGCTTCCCTCACCGGAGACGGGGACATCTGGTTCAAATTCGGAGGCACCATCTGTGGAATCGGCTGCTTCGCTCCTCAGGAAATGGTTGATGGTCAGTCTGCAGTTGTTGGTACAGCGGCCGCAGTTGGTGAGCGTGGTCTCAAACTGGAGATTTTCGATCTCATCGAAGGAGAGCATGGTCGTCTCATGCTTTCCGTCATAGCGTTCACGCGCGATCAGGGCCGCGCCGAAAGCTCCCATGATGCCGGCGATATCAGGCCGGGTGACCTGGCCGCCGGAGATCGTCTCGACACTGCGCAGGACAGCGTCGTTATAGAAGGTCCCGCCCTGGACGACGATGTTCTGCCCCAGCTGGGAGGCGTCAGAGACTTTGATGACCTTGAACAGGGCGTTCTTGATGACAGAATAGGCGAGGCCGGCGGAAATGTCAGCGACGTCAGCTCCCTCTTTCTGGGCCTGCTTGACACGGGAATTCATAAAGACCGTGCAGCGGGTCCCCAGATCGATGGGGTGTTTCGCGAACAGAGCGGCCTTTGCAAAATCCTGTACAGAATAATCGAGGGATTTGGCAAAGGTCTCGATAAAGGAGCCGCAGCCCGAGGAACAGGCTTCGTTGAGAAGGACATTGTCCACAGCCTTGTTTTTAATGCGGATGCACTTCATATCCTGTCCGCCGATGTCGAGGATACAGTCGACCTCGGGGTCAAAAAAGGCGGCGGCATAGTAGTGGGCGATCGTCTCTACCTCTCCTTCATCCAGAAGGAAGGCGGCTTTCAGGAGCGCCTCGCCGTAGCCCGTGGAGCAGCTGCGGGCGATCCTGGCACCTTCGGGAAGGAGGCGGTGGATCTCGGTGATCGAGTCGATGGCAGTCCGGACCGGGCTGCCGTTGTTATTGCTGTAAAAAGAATAGAGCAGGGTCCCGTCCTCACCGACCAGAGCCAGCTTGGTCGTCGTGGAGCCGGCATCGATCCCCAGGAAGCAGTTTCCTTTATAACCGGAGAGATCTCCCCTCTTCACTTGCGCTTTTTCATGGCGGCGGCAGAAATCGTCATATTCCTCCTGCGAGGCGAAAAGAGGGTCCATGCGTCCGATCTCAAACTCCATGTGGAGCTGGCCGGAGAGCCTTTCCGCCATTTCGGACAGGAGTACATGGTTGTCCTCCTGCGCGTTCATGGCGCTGCCCATGGCGGCAAAGAGGTGGGAGTTTTCCAGGTCGATGGTATGCTCGTCGTCGAGCTTCAGGGTCCGGATGAAAGCCTCTTTGAGCTCCGGAAGGAAATGCAGCGGGCCGCCCAGGAAGGCTACATAGCCCCGGATGGGCTTGCCGCAGGCAAGGCCGCTGATGGTCTGATTGACCACTGCCTGGAAGATGGAGGCAGCCAGGTCTTCCTTGGTAGCGCCCTCATTGATCAGGGGCTGGATATCGGACTTGGCAAAGACACCGCAGCGGGCGGCGATCGTATACAGGGACCTGTAGCCGCGGGCATACTTGTTGAGCCCTGCCGCGTCTGTCTGCAGAAGGCTTGCCATCTGGTCGATAAAGGAGCCTGTGCCGCCGGCGCAGATTCCGTTCATGCGCTGTTCGACACTGCCGTTCTCAAAGTAGATGATCTTGGCGTCCTCACCCCCCAGCTCGATGGCGACATCTGTTTTAGGGGCGAGCTTTTCCAGTGCGGTGGAGACGGAGACGACCTCCTGGACGAACGGCACCTGCAGATGCGTGGCCAGCGTGAGGCCTCCGGAGCCTGTGATCACCGGATGGACAGTCAGATCTCCGAGCTTTTCAAGCGCGTCCTGCGTGAGGCTGCGCAGAGTTCCCTGAATGTCCGCGTGGTGGCGGCGGTAATCGGCGAACATGATATTATAAGAAGGATCCAGGACCGCGATTTTGACAGTGGTGGATCCGATATCGATTCCCAGTGTGTAATCTCTTGAAATCAAAGAGGATCTCCTTTCAACATAGAATCAGTCTGCTCCGTGAAGAGGATTCTACATTGTCAATGATCGGGAGCAGAATGCCTGACAGAGCTGCTTGTTTCTATTTGGGTAACAGATTAGCTTATTTCTGAATCTATGAAAATAGTTTTCTGAATCTATGATTATAATAGAAGAGAGAATAAAAATCAACGAGGCCGGATAAAAACAGATTCGGCAGACAACCCTTTATGTGAACAGAACGTATACATTTTTTAATGATTGTATATATGTTGAACTTATTTTATAATCTTTTGCGACCAAAAGGAAACCGCGATCCGCGGCTTCTTGTTTTTTCGAAAATGCCTGAACTAAAAGTAGTACGAAAGGAGGCAGGAAATGAAACGAGTGACTCGTTTGGTCGCGTGGATGCTCATTGCTTTTTTGATCGCCGGAAATCTCCAGGCGCCTGTTTTTGCTGCGGCGGCAGACGAAGGTGCACTGGAGCAGGATGTGATCGAAGCGGAGGTGTTGGAAGAACCTGCTGAGGGAGCAGCCGGTCCGGAAGAATTGCTGCCGGAGGCAGAAACTGCTTCCTCTGAAGCAGAGGATCCAGCGTCTGATGACGAAGCAATTGACGCCGGCACGGACGAATCTGTACAGGAGACAGAAGCGTCTGATACCGAAGATGAGGAGGCTGGTCCTGAAGGCAGGATATTTGATACGGAGGAAGATAAAGCCGCAGAGGAGAATGCAGCTGCGGAAGAAGATACCCTTCCGGAACAGGAAGTGGGCACTTCTGAACCCGCTGATCCTGTACCTGCTGATTCGGAAGAAATCGATGCGGATTTGCCTGAAGAAACCGATGCGGATGTTCCGGAAGGAACAGAGACTGTAGAGGAAGATGCTTCAGAAACCGGAGGTTTCGATAATGCAGGAGAGGCGGAGGACGCTTTTCAGGATGTCCTGACGGATCCTCAGGACGCTGCGGAGCAGGAAACTCCGGAAGAAGCCTCTTCTGCCCTGGAAGAAGAGACGGCTGGAGAGCTGCTGAAGGAGGAGGTCTCCGAGGAGAGACTGCAGTCGGGTGCGGATCCTGAGGAAGAGAATTCTGAACAGGAATACGGGGAGCTGTATGTCTGGCCGGAAGGCAATCCCTACGAATCATGGCAGGAAGTCGATATTCTCGGCTGCGACTCTGTCACTCTGTCCGTCTATGCGGAAAACAGCCTGGGACATGAGATCCGGTATCAGTGGTTTAAGGAGAGCCGTCAGGATCAGAATTCCAATTTTGAAGATGAATGGACGGAGATTGCGGACGCCACAGAAAAAGATTACGTGGTGGAAGCTCCCACCTGTCTGGACAGGTTCCGCTGTGTTGTGACAGATGCGGATCAGAATGAGGGATATGTGGATTTCGAGCTCCGTGCTGAAAATGGCTTCTATATCACCCGGGATTTTAAAAAGGACGGTTATATAATAGATAACATTCAGGATGTGAGAGGGCTGGACAGCATTACCATCCATCTGGAGACCTACGCGGAGGATCTCGATGGAATCACCTACCAGTGGTACCGTCAGGATGGAGAGGATGCTGTGGAACTGGAGGGAGAGACAGGAGATTCCCTCACCGTGCAGGATCCTCAGAACGGGACAGCTTATTTCTGCAATGCAAGAGATAAATATGGCTACAGCTCCACTCTATGGTGCTATTTCCGCCAGAATAACAATCTGGAGGTCTATGCCGGATACGAAAATGACAACTGGGTATATGATCTGACTATTGACCCCAGAAATGAAGAGACCTATACGCTGACTCCGCATGTGGAAGCGGACGATATGGAGGGCCTCCGGTACTCGTGGAGCATGTGGGATGGAAATGATACTTATGATGGAATCGGAGAAGAGGAGAGCCTCTATATTGACCATCAGCCGCAGGGCAACACGACCTATTACTGTGAGGTGACCGACCGTTTCGGAAACAGCGGGACCGCGAGATATTACTTCCTTGAAGATATCGGCCTGGAGGTATATCCGGAGGGGGCAAGTGCTGATCATCCATCGGCTTCCTATGTTGTTGCCGGTATGGACAAGATAACTCTGACCGCGGTGGTCCATGTAGAAGAAGGAAAGAGAGTATCGTATTACTGGCGGGCAGACAGCAGTAAAGAGCGGATTCTCGATGAAGAACAAGGCACTGTTCTGGGGTCCGGTGAGCTCACGCTGAAAGTTTCGCTGCCTGAGGGGGGAGAAACCTTCTATTGCGAGGTCAGCGACGGACACGGGAATTCAAAAACCGCTGAATTCCATTTTGAAGAAATCGCGCCGCTCATGGCAGCCAGACCGGATGGAGCAGAAGAGGGAGAAGACACCGCGATCGTCGAATTTGACCCGGATGAGCCCACCTGGTTCTCAATGCGTGCCATCTATGAGGGAGAAGAGGATGAAGACAATATCCTTTACACCTGGAAGGATGGAAACGGAGAAGAAATGAGGTCCGGATATGGTTATAATTACTATGGAGAAGGCAAGGACGATTATGAGGACGGCGAGAGGATCAGCTGCACTCTGACCGATTCCTTCGGCCAGAGCGCTACCGTTTATTTTGTGATCTCTGTCAAGACCAAGATTGCTGCCGCGCCTGAGCAGACCTTTTTCAGAAACTGGGGCGCCTATGGAGGAGACTGCGAGTCGGGAGACGCGCGCATAAGCTATACACCCGGTCAGGAGATCACACTCAAAACGGTCGCAGAGACGAGACCTGCCGGGGAGATCACTTATGCCTGGTATGCCTCGGAGGAAGAGGATCCGGAGGACTGGGGCGAGCCTATCGCAGGGGAAACGGACCGCATTTTGAAGGTACAGGATCCTCATAAAAACTACCGCTGTGTGGCAACCGCTGCGGGAAAGGACGTATCGGCCCACGCCACTTTCTACCTCGAGGCGGAAAACCATCTTTTCGTTTATCCGGAAGGAAACAGAAGAAAAGATGATACCGCGGAGATCTATGCGGAGGCCGGGAAACCCGTCACCTTGAAGGCGATCGTCGAGGCGGATGACAGCACGGGTCTCACCTATAAATGGTTCCGGGAGACCGTAACAGAGGAAGGAGTATCCGATTATGATGTCCAGGTGGACGGCGCGTCGGACAGCCTTGTGACAGGACCGGTGACAGAGCAGACAGGATACTGCTGCAGGGTCGAGGATCAGTATGGAAACAGCGGCAGCGCTTATTTTAAGATCAATCTGAACAAGCTGGACGTTTATCCGGTCGGCAGGACGACGAGTTCCAGGTTCCGGGAAATCGAGGCTGCGCTCGGCGGGACAGTTACCCTCAAGGCAAAGGTCGTGACATCTGATCCCGGGACAGTGGTCACCTGGAAATATCTGGATCCGGAAACTGATTCCGATCTTCCTGTGACAGGTACTTTTGACAGCGCTTCCTCCACGGCGGAGCTTGTCCTTGACCAGATCAGCAAGACCGGAACTTATAAGTGCCAGGTCAGGGACTCTTACGGGAATCAGGAAGAGGCTTATTTTGACGTTCTTGTAAATCATTTCCGCGCCTGGACCGCGGATGATCCCGACAGGGAAGTTGTCGATGTACGGGCAGCAGCGGGAAGAGATGTGACGTTACGGATCGGGACCGGAGGCGATGATCTGTCCAAAGTGACCTATACCTGGGAGAAGGTTGAAGAAATATGGGATTCAGATACATGGGAGTATCGGGAAAACGTACAGACGGTCGGATCGGACAGGGACCTGATCCTGCAGGGCGTGACGGATACTGCCACCTATCGCTGCAGGGTATCTGACGGATATGGAAACAATAAAGAGATCAGCTTCAATCTGAGCGTAGATACGGTCGTGGCAGAGGCAGACGGTCCCTCTGAGTTTTCTGTCATCCCCGGCGAGAGCGTAACTATGAAGGTGAAAGCCGAGGGAGGTCCCGATGCGGGAGAACTCACCTATATGTGGGAAGCCAATGGGGATGTTCTAAAAGGAAAAACCTCGGATACCCTGACTATAACTCCGGAAAAATCGGGAACATATTGCTGCTACGTCAGTGGTAAATCTGTCAATGAGGCCTGGGTCGGTTTTCAGGTTGAGGTGAATCATCTGAGGGCCTGGCCAAAGGGGAAGGAAGAGTACAGCAGTTACGACTCCCGGTATGTGGAAGAGGGAGCTGCAGTCAGGCTCGAAACAGCCTGGGATGCGGACGACAAGGATGTGTCCTTCAGCTGGGTAGATGATGACGGAGAGATAGAGGGCGCGGACAGTGACAGTCTGACCACAGAACCTGTAACCGGCAACCGCTTCTACAAGTGTACCGTCAGTGACAAGTATGGCAATGAAGAAGAAGTCAATTTCTGGATCTATATTGATGAAAAGCATTTTTCAGCCAGACCGGAAGGCGCTGAAGAAGGAAAAAATGAAGTCATCGTGGATGCTGAAGACGGCAAACCTGTTTCCCTGAAGGTCGTCCTTGATAATGCGGAAGAGGGAGAAACCTATACCTACCGCTGGATCGATGTCACGGATGGCAGGCAGAAGATCATCAACGGAGCAGCTTCGGATACTCTGGTGATCTCTAAAGCGCGCGCGAATGAACGCTATATCTGCCAGGTCACAAATGAAGAAGGCTACTCAGAGAACACGCCTGAGGCAGTGTTCAATATCAGGACCAACCACTTCCGCGCGACCAGTGCAGTCGGCCAGAAAGATGGGTCCTGGGACGACGCCTGGAAGGTCCTTGCATATCCTGGAGGAATGGCGACTCTCAAAGTAGATGTCACCGCGGATGACACGAGCGCTCTGACTTATAAATGGCTGGATGACGGAGATGTGCAGGAGGAGATCTTCTCCGATACACCGGGCAGCTGCCGGGTCAAAGCTCCTGAACAGGAAAATGCCGGGGGAGAGAGCTATTACAATCTTTATTACTGCTATATCAGCGATCAGTATGGAAATGAAGAGAGAATCACTTTCCGGGTGCATGCCGATAAGAATGTTCCTGTCTTAAAGGAAATCAAAGAAGGGGATGTTGTCCTCGCCCCTGCCTCCGGCACCGGGCTGGTTTATGACGGAAAAGCCAAAGAACCGGAAGTGACTGTTACCGTGGATGAAAAAGTCCTAGAAGCCGGAACAGATTATGAGGTCTCCTACAGCGGCAACGTGAACGCAGGAGAGAACACTGCTAAAGTGACGGTCACCGGTAAAGGAGATTACGAAGGAGTCGTGGAGAAGACCTTCTCCATCGCAAAGGCTGGCCAGAATCTGAAAGCGGATGACCTGGCAGTCAATGTTTTCAGCAGCGGCAGGATCGGACTTACCGGAGCTGAAGGAAGCGTCAGCTATACCAGCAGCACCCCGGCCATAGCATCTGTCGATGCCGATGGTACCGTGACCGGCAAAAAAGCCGGAACCGCAAAGATCACTGTCCAGGCAAAAGAGACGGAAAACTATCTCCCTGCCGAAACAGAGCTTACAGTCACCGTCAACAGGATCAGACTGGCGGCCGGCGATGTGACCGTTGACCCTGCTCCGCTCACCTATAACGGGAAAAAACAGACTCCCGCAGTGACGGTCAAAAAGGGCAGCAGAAAACTGGCAGCGGACAAGGATTACACTATTGTTTATGCGGATAACCTCAATGCGGGCACCGCAAAGGTGACGGTCACCGGCAAAGGCAATTACAGAGGAGCCGTGGAGAAGACCTTCTCCATCGCGAAGGCTGACCAGAAGCTTACTGTAAAAGCGGCAAAGGCCTTGATCAGTGTCGGACAGACAACGACCGTATCCGTCAGCGGAGCAAAGGGAACGAAGACCTTCAAGTCCAATTCCTCAGCCGCGGCAGTAAACAGCAAGGGTGAAGTAACAGCAAACAAGGTCGCGACTGTAAAGATCACAGTATCGGCCGCTGCAAAGCCAAACTTCAATCCCGCCTCCGCTTCTGTGACGATCAAGATCGCTCCCGGGGCAACTAAGAAACTGACCGCAGCCAACCAGGCTAAGGGAATCAAGATCACCTGGCAGAAGGTTGCCGGTGCCAAAGGCTATATCATCTACTGCAACAACAGCAAAGTCAAAGCAATATCGGGAGGCACAACCGTCTCCTGGGCCGATACAAAGGCTGATACAGACGGTATTAAATATACCTATAAGGTTGTGGCAAATGCTTCGACCGGCACAAGCACCCTGTCGAGATCCGTGACAATATTCCGGGTCTCCGCTCCGGCGATCAAGTCCGTGAAAAACACCGCCTCTAAAAAGGCAACAGTAACCTGGGGCAAAAAACTCAAGACGACCGGCTATGAGATCCAGTACAGCCTCAAGAAGAACTTCAGCGGCGCAAATACCGCAAAGATCGCAGGCATGACGACGGTCTCGAAGGTTATCGGGAATCTTACGAAGGGAAAGACCTGGTACTTCAGAATCTGCGCCGTCAAGAAGGTCGGCAGTACCACTTATAGATCTGTCTGGAGCAGTGTGAAATCCATAAAGATCACAAAGTAAGGAGCTGCCTGAAAAAATACGTGGGTAAAATGCACGGGAAAAAGGTGCAGGAGATATCCATGAACTATGAGTGGACAGGTCCCGGGACATGAACAGAAGAATCCAGCCGGAGATCCTCCTACGGGGGGGGGACGGCTGGATTCTTTTCTTTTATAAATGGGATTTCATCAAGGATTTCATCAAGGAATATTTCTGTCTGGATCGCCGGAATTGTCATCCTTACTGTATCATGGTACAATAGACCGATAAAAACTGTATCAGAATGAAGGATGAGAGCAGGAGAAAATCCTGAACCGGAGGAAATAAATGAATAATCTTGAAAATAAATACGGGAAATATGCTGTCAGCGGCTTATCCCTGAAGCTGGTCGTACTCTATGTGATCGGATATGTGCTGTATTATACAATGCCGGGTATTTTCGCCCTTCTGACGCTGGACGTGACCGCTCTTCTGAACGGGCAGATCTGGAGAGTCGTCTCCTGGCTCCTGGTGCCCCCGGATGGAGGCTCTAATCTGTTCTTCGTCGCCATCATGCTGTTCTTTTATTACAGTATCGGGACATCCCTGGAAAGGGTGTGGGGAGATTTTAAATACAATGTCTTTATTTTTCTTGGAATCTTTCTGACTGTCCTGAGTGCTCTGGCCTGGTATGTGCTGGTCAGGCTGACCGGAGGTCTTACGCCGGTTGAACTGGCGGTCCTGAGCAAATCGGCAGCCCCCTTCTTCAGCACATATTACATCAATATGTCGATCTTCCTGGCATTTGCCCTCACCTTTCCGGAGGCCCAGGTCTACCTGTTCTTCGTCCTCCCGCTCAAGGTCAAATATCTGGGCTGGGTCGATGTGGGCTTCCTGCTCTTGAGCATGGTCACAGGCAACAGCGCCGAGCGCTTCGTGATCGGAGCGGCCCTGCTTAATGTCCTTTTGCTCTTTATGCGGTCCCGCAACTGGATGAGCTATTCACCCGGCCAGGTCATCCGCAGGCAGAAATTCCGCAGATCTGTCAACGAGGGAAAAAAGAGCGCTGCCGGTCCGCAGTCCCTGCACAGGTGCGCGATCTGCGGCCGCACGGAAAAAGATGACGACACACTCGAATTCCGCTACTGTACGAAATGTGAGGGTGGGCTCGAGTACTGTCAGGACCACCTGTTTATCCATACCCATGTAAAGAAGGGCGAGCCGCCCCACATGATGAAAATGTGAGGGAAGTCTGATGAAAAACATTGAGCCGGGCGGTTTCAAACGGGCGGTTTCAAATAAGAAGAGGCAGATTAATATTTATGGATGATCATACAATAAAACAGGAACAGGAATTCCTCGCTCTCCTTCAAAAGGCGCTCAGACAGGCAAAAGAAAACGGCGGGAGAATCTCCAGGGATGATATCAGGGAGCTTTTTTCCTCTTTTTCACTGGATGAAGACCAGATGGGGCAGATCGAAGCATATCTGAAAGCCCACAAGATGGCGGTCGGATCCGCTGCGGGAAACGGCGATGACACTCTGGCAAAAGAGGAGAGGGAATTTCTGGAGTATTATATGGAGAGCCTGAAGGAGATCCCGAAGCTCTCCGATCAGGTGATGGATGCGGTGAGGATCTCCGCGATGGCGGGGGAGCGCTCCGCCCAGAGGGAGCTGACAGAGCAGATGCTCGACAAGGTCGTGGACATCGCCAGACTCTATTCCGGGCAGGGGATCAGTATTGAGGAACTGATCGGAACGGGGAATGAGGCGCTTGTGACGGGAGTGAAGCTCCTGGGCCATCTCGACAGCCCGCGGGAAGTAGACGGAGAGCTCGCCAGGAGAGTCATGGACAGCATGGAGGACCTGATCGCAGTCACCATGGAAAACAACACCAGGGACAGAGAGATGGAGGACCTTGTCAACCTTGTGGCAGACAAGGCTAAAGAGCTCTCGCAGATCCTCGGCAGAAAGGTGACTCCGCAGGAGCTGGCGGACGAGGGAGACGTGACCCTGGACCAGATCAGGGAGGCCCTCAGACTGACGGGGGATGGGATCGAATCCCTGGATTCATGAGACTTCCCTTATGGATTTATGAAATCTTTATGGATTCATGAAAACTTCCCCTTACAGCTCAGACTGTATCGAGAACCGGGTGGTCTTGTATAATTACCAACACAAAGACCAGGCCATCGAAACACAAGCCGTTGTAACAGAAGGCTCCTCCCTTCTGAATGAATTGACCCGGGCAGGGAAAAAGGGTTATAATACTGCTTGAAAGAAATCGTTCTCTTTTCATACAGACTATCCGTGAGAGATTTGATCTGGACCTATAGTGATAATTGATCAATGTAATTTACAGCCGGGCGCAGGCGTATGCTTCGTGCCCGGTTTTGTTGCGCGCTAGTCTGTGAAAAGCGGGATCTGTTCAGCTGCAGAAGAGAGTTCTCTTTTGTGAAAAGAAGTTCAACGGAACGGGCGTCCCGGACTGAGCCTGTTTCAGCAATTTATAAAAGACGGTTATATCGATTAAAAATCGAAAAAAAGTTCGAAAAAAAGGCTTGCAGACAGCAGTACTTGATGGTATACTTTTAACGAACGGATGTTCTGAAATATTAAAGGAGAATTGATATGGCAATTTCAAAAGAAGACAGGCAGAAGGCCCTGGATGCGGCACTTACACATATAGAGAAACAGTTCGGCAAGGGAGCTGTAATGAAACTCGGCGACCCGGCTGCCCAGATGAATGTTGAGACGATCCCTACGGGATCTCTCAGCCTGGATATCGCCCTCGGGCTCGGAGGAATTCCCCGCGGCAGGATCATTGAGATCTACGGCCCTGAGTCCTCTGGCAAGACGACAGTCACCCTGCACATGATCGCGGAGGTACAGCGCCGGGGCGGTATCGCGGGCTTTATCGATGCCGAGCACGCCCTTGATCCGGTCTATGCAAAGAATATCGGGGTGGACATCGACAACCTCTACATTTCCCAGCCCGACAGCGGGGAGCAGGCGCTGGAGATCACGGAGACCATGGTGCGGTCGGGCGCGATCGACATTGTCGTAGTGGACTCCGTGGCGGCTCTCGTGCCCAAGGCGGAGATCGACGGCGATATGGGTGACTCCCACGTCGGCCTGCATGCCCGCCTGATGTCCCAGGCCCTCCGCAAACTTACGGCGGTCATCAGCAAATCCAACTGTGCAGTCGTCTTCATCAACCAGCTCCGCGAGAAGGTCGGCGTTATGTTTGGAAATCCTGAGGTGACGACCGGCGGCCGCGCCCTCAAGTTTTATGCTTCCGTGCGAATGGACGTGCGCAGGGTCGAGACCCTCAAGCAGAGCGGTGAGAGTATTGGAAACAGGACCAGGGTCAAGATCGTAAAGAACAAGATCGCTCCGCCTTTCAAAGAGGCCGAGTTTGATATCATGTACGGCAAGGGCATCTCCTACGTCGGCGACGTCCTGGACCTTGCCGCTGCCTGCGACATCGTCAACAAAAGCGGCGCATGGTATAACTACGAGGGAAACCGCGTCGGCCAGGGCCGCGAGAACTCCAAACAGTTCCTTTTGGATCATCCGGATATCCTCGCCGAGATCGACCGCAAGGTCCGTGAGCACTATAACCTCGATCCGGAGGGGGCCAGGACCTTTACACCGGAGGCTGCCGATGAGCTGCCGGAAAAAGAAGAACAGTAACTGTTCAGAACCACCGCTTTCGGGGTGATCTCCTGTTTTGCGAAAAAATGATACAGCCGTTTTCATGAAATGTCATGAAATGACCCGAAGAACAAGGTTTGATTGGAGATGGAATCTTGGAAGATGAGAACTTGAAAGATGAGATCTTGAAGGATGAAAGCTGGAAAGATGAGAATTTGAAGATGATTCTTTCCATCGAAAAACTGGACAGATACGGCAGAGTGACAGAGTACATCCCGGAACCAACAGAGCCCACCTTATCCAAAGGGAACAGGATGACAGACTGCATGAAAACGGAGCGGCCAACCTCAGAATATTCTAAGGGTGGTCCATCTTCCAGGGGCAGTAGAATATCCGGCCGCCTGCGGGTGACGATGCAAGACGGCGAATCCTTTACAATATCCGAACGTCAGGCACTTCGTCTGGGCCTTGAGTCGGGAGCCGGGATGACACAGGATGTTTATGAAGAGATCCTTTCGGATCTCAGGAGTTCCTGTATGCGGCGCTGCGGAGCTCTCCTCGGGAACCGGGACTACACAGTAAAAAGACTTCGTACAAAGCTGGGAGAGGCCGGGTTCCCCCCTCTGATTATTGAAGAGTGTATCGGAAAGCTTATTGATGCCCATTACCTGGATGACCGACGCTATGCCCAGAGCTATGTGCGCAGCCATTTGAACGACAGAAGCAGGCTGAGGATCACGCAGGATTTAATGGGACGCGGAATAGCAGAATATGTGATCGAAGAAGCTTTTGCGGCGGCAGGGGAGGAGACAGATCCGGAAGAGGCACAGTTCAGACAGATTCGGTATCTGTTGAAAAAAAGAGGTTTTGACCCGGATGCACCCGATTTTAAAGAAAAGCAGAAAACCATGGCTTTTCTGCACCGAAAGGGTTATGAGCCTGACCTGATCCGGCGGGCGATGGAGTGCAGAGATGATCTATAAAGTGCTATAGCACATGATAAGCCTCCTCTTTTTACTATTATCATGATTAAGCAGATCAAGGTGTACCTCGAAGTATTGAACGGGAAAGGATTCTTGATCTTTCTCTGTGAGCATTAGATGCCTCCTTTGCAAACGACAACCTGTTTGCAAAGGAGGCATTATTTTTGAAATAATGTAGTTTGATTACGAACATCTCTCTTTTGGAAAAGAAATCATTTGTGTTCATAATGACCGCGACAGGCTGCAATGAAAACTTTCGAGGGGTGTACTGCCGCCTTTTGATTGTAATATCTGATTGCAGGTCGTGATTTCGGGCTTGAATGGAGGTGACTTGAAAAACGGTTTCTGACAGTGGTTTTTGTCATCTGTTTTACAGAATTGACAATCAGCCCGGTAATCATTAGAATATTTATTAATTTATCAGACTCCTGATTGTATACTATCGTGATAGTATACAGGCGGGAAAAGATACAAATCATACTATTAAGGAGGAAATAGTAAAATGAAAAAGTTGATCGTTTTTCTGTTGGCAGGAGTAATGGCTCTGAGTCTGGCAGCCTGCGGCGGTTCAGGCGGCTCTACTACAGCTCCGGCGCAGAATGCCGGCGGTGATGCAGCTCCCGCGGAAGGCAGCGCTTCAGGCGATGTGATCAGGATCGGTGTCTTCGAGCCTTCCACCGGTGATTCCGCATCGGGCGGCAAGAAGGAAACCCTCGGCATGCAGTATGCCAACAAGAATACTCCTACCGTCGAAGCCGGCGGCAAGACCTATCAGGTAGAGCTGGTTTACGCGGACAACGGTTCTTCTTCCGACAAGGCTCCCTCCGCAGCTTCCGAGCTGATCGGTAAGGATGTCTCTCTGGTCCTGGGTTCCTATGGTTCCGGCGTTTCCATGGCGGGCGGTCCCAAGTTTGAGGAAGCCGGTCTTGCAGCGATCGGTGTCACCTGCACGAACCCCAATGTCACAGCGGGCAACGACTACTATTTCCGCATCTGCTTCCTGGACAACTTCCAGGCGGACGTCCTGGCAAACTTTGCCATGGAGAAATTCTCCGCCAAGAAGGCTTACTGCCTGGGCGAGAACGGAAACGAGTATGACCAGGGCCTTATCGCTTTCTTTGAGAAGGTATTTACCGCAGCCGGCGGTCAGGTCATCAAAGACTCCTTCCCCACCAACAACTCTGACTTTACTTCCTACCTGAATAAGGCCAAGAGCGAGGGCGTGGATGTTATCTTCACTCCCGTCTCTATCGCCTATGCGAAGCAGATCATGGAGCAGGCGGCCTCTCTTTCGATCGAGATTCCCTTCCTCGGTTCTGATACACTCGATGACAACATGGTCCTCGAGGCAACAGCAGGAACGAACCTCAAGCTTTATGTCTCCACCTTCTACCAGGAGGGCGGCGACGAGACATTTGACCAGGGCATTAAGGAATACATCAACAGCGATTCCGCTGCTCTGACCAACAACGGCGGCAACGACACCATCTCCGCGGTCACAGCCATGGGTTACGATGCCTATTATGTTGCCCTTGAGGCAATCAAGGCGGCCGGCGGTCCCGACAAGGCTGCGATCAAGGGCGCTATCGGCGGCGTGACCTATGACGGAGTCTCCGGCTCCATCGCGTTTGACGCACAGGGCGATGCAGTACGTGATACCGCTTACATCAAGACAGCAGATACCGAGAACGGCACATGGGCATTCGAAAAGGTTCAGACCGGTTCCGGCAACTGATAGTTTCGGACGAACTCAGGTATAAAAGTTTATAAGTTTGTATATTTATAAGTGTTTTTATAAGTAACTGATATTAGTCTGCGGTTTCTCCCGGAGGGGGTTCCCCTTCGGGAGAAATGCTGTTACAGCTGTTGTTACTGCTGCAAGAGGAAAACAATTATGGAATATGTCATTTCGGTTCTGCTCTCCGGTATATCCGTAGGAGGCCAATATGCGCTGATCGCGATCGGTTATACGCTGGTCTACGGGATCCTGCGCCTGATCAACTTCGCACACGGTGATGTGTTCATGGTAGCCGGACTGATGGGAATCTATTTTACCGCGGTCCTTCCAATCACCCTGTCGATCCCGCTGGTCATCCTGGTCACAGTGGCGCTGGGCTTTGCCATAGAACGCGTTGCCTATAAACCGCTTCGGGACGCGCCGCGTATGTCTGTTATGATCTCTGCCATCGGCGTGAGCTATCTGCTCCAGAATTCGGCGACCTATGTCACCGGCGGCCAGCCCATGACATATCCGAAGATCCCGTTTCTGTCCAATACGATCAATGTTGCCGGCACTCAGACCAAGTGGGTGGTCATCCTGACTCCTTTCCTGGTGCTGGCTCTGGTTTTTGTCCTCACCCAGCTGATCGACCGGACCAAGATTGGTATGGCCATGAGGGCGGTGTCCAAGGATTTCGAGACCAGCCGCCTGATGGGAATCAAAATCAACAGTGTCATTTCCACGACCTTTATTATCGGCTCCGCGCTCGCGGCAGTCGGGTCGGTTCTCTTTTTTACAAATTATCCTGCGATCACACCTATGGCAGGTGCCATGCCCGGGCTTAAGGCATTTGTCGCAGCTGTTTTCGGAGGGATCGGATCGATCCCCGGAGCTGTCATCGGAGCTTTCCTGATCGGGATTTGTGAGACCATTATCAAGGGCCTGCCTTCGGCCTGGGATGTGTCGGTATTCTCTGACGCCTTTACCTTTGCGCTGCTGATCATAATCCTGATCTTCAAGCCTCAGGGACTTTTCGGCGAAGCAGCCACGGACAAGGTATAACAAAAAATAAAAACGATTGAGAAGACGCTGAGTACAGATGCTAAAATATAACAGCCGCTAAAGCGTTACAGCTGTTGAAACATAACAGCTGTCAAAACGTTACAGCCGCTGAAACCCTACAGCTGCCAAAACGTAAACGTCACGGCTGGCAAAACATGTATGATGAAATCGTAAAAAAGGAAGTGACACATGAAACAGAGTAATACAACCGGGATCTCCCGAAAACTGTCCGCCATGATCAGCATCGGCGTACTGCTGCTTCTGGTGATCCTGCTGGAAAATCTGAGTACATTTTTCCCCGGTGTCCCCCAGGTGCTGCAGCCCACGAGTCCTCTGTTCACAGTACTTAAAAAGGGCGCTGTCTATTCTCTGGTGGCAGTGACTATGAACCTGTTGAACGGTTTTACAGGCCTGTTTTCACTGGGCCAGGCGGGTTTTATGCTGCTGGGCGCCTATACCTATGCGATCCTGACAGTTCCCGCAGCCATGAAGGAGCAGGTCTACTATCTGTTCGGGGGCTGTGCTTTCGAGTCCTCCCTGGTAGACCTTTTCGGCGCTGTTTTCGGGACCTCCGGTCCCGGACGGGCGGTCGCCATGATCCTGGGAGTTATCCTGGCCCTGATCCTGGCGGGCTGTGTGGCGGGATTCTTTGCTTTTCTGATCGGACTTCCGGTCCTTCGTCTCAAGAGTGACTATCTGGCCATCGCGACGCTGGGCTTCGCGGAGATTCTGCGCGCCATTTTTCAGTGGCAGAAGCTGGGACCTGTGACCAATGGTGCCAATATGATCAAGGGGTTTCCCACATTTTCCAGCTTTAATATCACAGACGGGTCCGGGAGGGTCATCCTGCGCTTGTCCACCTTTATTCCCTTTCTGGTATCATCGATCTGCATCCTGCTGATCGTTCTTCTGATCAATTCTTCCTACGGGCGGGCTTTTAAATCGATCAGGGACGATGAGATCGCTTCCGAAGCGATGGGGATCAGCCTCTCAAAGCACAAGATGATCTCCTTTGTCATCTCGAGCTTTTTTGCCGGAATCGGCGGCGGACTCTTTGCCATGTACGTGGCAAACGCCCAGGCCAAGGCTTTTACCTCCACTATGACCTATGAGATCCTGCTGATCGTCGTTGTCGGCGGTATCGGCTCTGTCTCAGGCTCGGTCATCGCCACCTTCCTCTATGTGGCGTGCTCGGAATGGTGGCTGCGCTTCCTCGACAGTGAAATTGTCTTAAAAAGCGGCTTCAAGGTACCGCTTCTCAGAAACGGATTCAGAATGGTGGTCTTCTCGATCGTCATCATGGTCATCGTTCTGTTTTTCTCTCAGGGTATTATGGGAGACCGGGAGATCAATATCGGCGCCCTGTTTTCGGGAGGCAGCAGACGTAAAAAGGCGGCGGCTGCGGCCGGCTCCGCCGGAACTGTTGACATTTCAGTGTCTGCGGCAGACAAAACCGCTCCGGCAAAAGAGATTTCGGCAGGAGAAGGCGGATCCGCGGATGAGAATTTAAAAGAAACTGTAAACGATGCCGCACAGGACGAGGTAAAAAAATGAGTACTGACAGTGTAATAAACACACAGAACCAGACAGCCGGTGCGGCGGATCCGGGAAGCCATGGACCCAGCCGCGGGAATGAACCTCTCGCCCTGCACCTGGAAAATGTGACTATGCAGTTTGGCGGCGTCGTGTCTGTCAACAATCTGAGCCTTGATGTCCCTCAGGGAAAGATCATCGCCCTGATTGGCCCCAACGGAGCCGGTAAAACAACAGCTTTCAACTGTATCACCGGCGTTTACCAGCCCACCAACGGACTGATCGAGTTTATGGGTCAGCCCATGGTGCGGACCTATCCCAGAGGGAAGGACGCGAAAATCTATAAGGGCCAGAACAGGGAAAAATACGCAGGTCAGCATGTGCTGACGCCTACACCGGATCAGATCACCCAGCTGGGCATCGCCAGGACTTTTCAGAATATCCGGCTCTGGAAGAGCATGACTGTTTTTGAAAATGTTTTGACCGCAAAGCATATGCGGGCAAAGCAGAATGTTTTTTCCGCCATTTTGCGGATGAACCTGGCAGAGGAAAAGAGAATGCGCGAGGAGACGATGGATCTTCTTCGCGAGCAGGGGCTGGAGACCGTAAAGGACGAGCTGGCGACCAGTCTGCCCTACGGCCTGCAGAGACGCCTTGAGATCGCGCGCGCACTGGCGACGAATCCGAAGCTCCTCCTTCTGGATGAGCCGGCAGCCGGCATGAACCCCCAGGAGACCCTGGAGCTGGCGGATTTTGTCCAGGAAATCCGTGAAAAATACGGCCTTACCGTGTTCCTGATCGAACACCACATGGATCTGGTCATGAATATTTCCGACTATATCTATGTCATCGATTTCGGCAGCGAGATCGCCCAGGGTGTCCCGGAGACGGTCCAGTCCGACCGCAGAGTCATCGAAGCTTATCTGGGCATCAGTGAAGATCAAGAGGATAAGAGCAATACTTAAAACAGATATGCAACAGATAAATGTTACAATTCTTAAGACAGATATGTAACAGACAAGTGTGATAGTCCTTAAAAACAGACAGGTGTAATTATTGGATCAGAGACAGGCGTACAATAATCCGCCTGAGGGGAAGGAGATTAAAATGGGTGAGATCCTGCAGATACGGGATTTAAAGGTCAGTTACGGCGGAATCGATGCCGTACGCGGCATCAGCTTTGATGTCCGTGAGGGCGAGGTCGTAACCTTGATCGGCGCCAACGGCGCCGGAAAGAGTTCGACACTGCGGGCGATCTCGGGACTGGTCAAACCCAGGGGCGGTAATATCCTGTTTAACGGAGAGGATATTACAGGTAAGGATTCGACGCAGATCGTTTCCAAAGGCCTGATGATGGTTCCCGAGGGCAGGAAGATTTTCCCCAACCTGACTGTACTTGAGAACCTCAGGATCGGCGCTTATCTGAGAAACGATGACCTGACCAGCGACCTGGAGATGGTGTTCAATTATTTCCCCAGGCTGAAGGAACGTTCCTGGCAGGCCGGTGGAACCCTTTCCGGAGGCGAACAGCAGATGCTTGCTGTCGGCCGCGCCCTGATGGGCAGACCGAAGCTCCTGATGATGGACGAGCCTTCTTTAGGACTTGCCCCTATTGTCGTGCAGGGGATTTTTGAGATCATCAACCGGATCCATCAGGACGGGACTACAGTTCTTCTGATCGAGCAGAACGCCAATATGGCGCTCCACGTGGCGGACCGCGCCTATGTCATCGAGAATGGAAGAATAACCATGGAAGGCTCCGGCAGAGAACTGCTGGAGGATGAGAGTGTGAAGGCAGCTTATCTGGGAACTACAGGAAGTTGATATTGTGTCATTGTCTTTGCGGAGGTCAATAAACACGATGAAACCACTTACTGAAATGAACAACCGGGAACTTTTTTCTGTCCTGACGGGATCGGATGTGATCAGCCAGGCCTTCCTGCAGAAAATCGTACGTCTCCATCTGCAGTATGTTCATGAGAATAATATCCATGAGGATGCTGACCTGAAGACCATGGTCAGGGAGTATACAGAAGGGCTCTATAAAGAAAAGCCTGAGTAAACAGGACAGAAGTTTTGAAAGAAATTTTTGAGAGAAGTTTTGAGAGAAGTTTTGAAAATAGAAGAGTCACCGGGGAGAATGCTGATCTTCCGCCGCTCCCCGGCGGCTCTTTTTTACTTGATTCATAAGGCTATATCTGAGATCCCGATGGTGTATTAGGAACCGCCGGGAGCGCCGCTCCACTATTGAACTTGTCCTTGACATAGACACTTATTAAGATTAAAATCAAAATGTTGTGAGTTTGTTCGTAGAATTGACGGTTTCCTGCTGTTTTCTGGGATGCAGGTCTGGATATTCTATACAAATACAAACAGGTCAATTGAATAAGGAGGTGCTCCTGTATGCCGTTTATGGGAATCATAGTTGCAGTGATTCTCACACTGGCTGCAGCAGTTCCCATCACCTGGTACGTCACTTCCGAAAACCACAGGAAGCAGGACGAGATCAAGGTGGACAGTGCGGATGCCCGGGCAAGGTCGATCATTGATGAAGCCCTTCGGGAAGCCGAATCCAAAAAGCGTGAGGCCATGCTGGAGATCAGGGAAGAGACGTTCAAATCAAAGAACGAGCTTGAAAAAGAGATCCAGAACAGGCGCAACGAAGTGCAGAAAAACGAGCGCAGGATTCAGCAGAAGGAAGAGCAGATCGACAACAAGGTCGAGCAGCTTGAGCGCAGGGAACAGAGTCTGGCAGCAAAGGAAGAGAACCTGCAGAAGCTTCAGAAAGAAGTTTCACAGTTAAACGAGCAGCGCATACAGGAACTCGAACGAATTTCAGGTCTGACCTCTGAACAGGCGAAAGAACACCTTTTAAAAATTGTTGAAGATGAAGTGAAGCTGGATTCTGCCAGAATGATCAAGGAGATCGAGGCAGAAGCCAAAGAGGAAGCCGAGAAACGCGCCAAGGAATATGTGGTCAGTGCCATACAGCGCTGTGCCGCGGACCATGTGTCCGAGGCGACGATCTCTGTCGTACAGCTGCCCGGCGATGAAATGAAGGGCAGGATCATCGGCCGCGAGGGGCGCAATATCCGCACTCTCGAGACCATGACAGGTGTCGATCTGATCATTGACGATACACCTGAGGCGGTAGTCATCTCCGCATTTGATCCGATCCGACGTGAAGTGGCGCGCGTAGCGCTGGAAAAACTGATCGTCGACGGGCGGATCCATCCCGCCAGGATCGAGGAGATGGTCACCAAGGCACAGCGGGAAGTGGAAGCCAGGATCAAGGAGGAGGGCGAAGCAGCCACTCTGGAAGTCGGCGTCCACAGCATCCATCCGGAGCTGGTGAGGCTCCTGGGCAAGATGCGTTTCCGCACCAGCTATGGGCAGAATGCTCTCAAGCATTCTATTGAAGTGGCTCAGCTTTCAGGACTGCTGGCCAGCGAGCTGGGACTGGATGTCCGTCTCGCAAAGCGCGCAGGCCTGCTGCATGACATCGGCAAGGCTGTAGACCATGAGATGGAGGGGTCTCATGTACAGCTGGGCGCTGAACTCTGCAGAAAGTATAAAGAATCTCAGACAGTGATCAATTCCGTGGAAGCACACCACGGGGATGTTGAACCCGCCAGCCTGATCGCGTGCATCGTACAGGCAGCGGATACGATCTCCGCAGCCCGTCCGGGCGCCAGGAGAGAGACTCTTGAAGCCTACACTTTGAGGCTCAAACAGTTAGAAGAAATCACCAACAGTTTTAAAGGGGTAAGTAATTCATATGCCATTCAGGCAGGAAGAGAAGTTCGTGTCATGGTAGTTCCTGAGCAGATCAGTGATGCTGATATGGTGCTGCTGGCAAGAGATATTTCCAAAAAGATCGAAGCAGATATGGAATATCCCGGACAGATCAAGGTCAATGTGATCCGTGAGTCCAGAGTTACGGATTACGCGAAATAAATAATATCGAAATAAATAATACCAGGATACTTCAGGATTATTATTTTATTTAAACTGTAAACAATAAGGAACTGCAGATGCCCGACAGGATTCTGCAGTTCCTCTTTCATTTTTTCCTGACATCTGTGCAATGCCGGCAATTCTTTCCTGGTATGTGTCCAAGACCGGCAATTCTCTCCTGGTATCTGTCCAAAACCGGCACTTATTATTTTTTTCTCTGTGCAAAATTTTTTCTCTGTGCAAATAGCTTTCATTTACCCGGTACCTGTGTCGTACTGACTGTCATTTTCGGTGAATGAATGTATATATTATTCGCACAACTCCGAGGGTGTGGATATGAACAAGACAGAACAGCTGCTGACGCAGGAAGAGATCAGGCGAATCCTGGATCTGCCCGATGCCGGTACCTGCGCGGGAAGGCGGGACAGGGCCCTTCTGAGCCTTTTGTGCGATGCCGGCCTCAAGACGCAGGAATTGCTGGACCTGAGGCTGGAGAACCTTGACCTGCAGATATCCTGTGTGCTGCTTCCCGGGCAAAAAAGCGGGGAGAAAGTCCGTATGGTCCCTTTCGGTGAGAGAACGCGTTCAGCCCTGGTTGATTATCTCTATGATATCCGAGGAAGGGCTGAGGGTCCTTTGACCAGGGTGTTCACGGGAAGGAACAACGGGGTGCTCTCCAGGCAGGCTGTTTGGAAGCTGGTCAGAAAATATGGAAAGGCCGCAGGCGTCGGGGAAGGGCTTTCTCCGGAAAATCTTCGCTCTTCATTTGCGGTCAGCCTCCTTGTGAGAGGCGCGGAGCCCGCCAGTGTATCCCGGATGCTGGGAATTGGGACTGCCGCGGTGAAAAAATATGTTTTACTGGCAAAAAAAGCGAAAAATCCCTGATTTTTGAAAAAATCTTTGAGCATATTGACTCCAAATAAGGTATAATGGATTAGGAATGTTTCATTTGCCAGTTCCGGTTGTGAGAGACTGCTGTTACTGCCGGTGCAAAAATGGCATAGTTTATAGCATATCATTTCAGTACAGTAACAGGGGGTCATTGACTTATGAAAAAAATTCTTTTTGTGGCATCAGAAGGCGTTCCTTTTATCAAGACAGGAGGTCTGGCAGATGTTGTCGGATCCCTTCCCAAGGAACTGGATAAAGAATATTATGATGTCAGAGTGATCATGCCCAAGTATTCCTGCATGAAGCAGGATATGAAAGACAAGATGGAGTATGTCACTCACTTCTATATGGATTTCCACTGGAAGAGTGAGTATGTCGGAGTTCTCCAGGCCGAGGTCGATGGGATCAAGTTTTACTTCGTCGACAATGAGGGCTTCTTTACCAGCGACAAGCCCTATACCGATGATCCCATGTTTGAGATCACCCGGTTTGCATTCTTCTCCAAAGCTGTCCTGTCTGTGCTCCCTGCCATCGATTTCCACCCCGACCTGATCCACTGCCACGACTGGCAGACCGGTCTGGTGCCCGTCTATCTCAAAGAGCGGTTTGCGGGCGGCGAGTTCTTCCAGGGGATCAAGACTGTCATGACGATCCACAATCTGAAGTTCCAGGGCAAATGGAATGTCAGGGATGTCGAGGATATCACAGGTCTTTCCGGTTATTATTTCACACCGGACAAGCTGGAAGCCTATAAGGACGCGAACCTCCTCAAGGGCGGTCTTGTCTATGCGGACGCGATCACGACCGTTTCTCCGACCTATGCCGAGGAAATCAAGACGCAGTTCTACGGCGAAGGTCTCGACGGTCTGATGAATGCCAGGAGCCATGACCTGCGAGGCATTATCAACGGCATTGATTACACCGACTTTTCACCGGACAATGACAAGAAGATCCCCCAGCCCTACACGGTGGACAATTTCCGCAAGTTGAAGGTCAAAAATAAACTTGCCCTTCAGAAGGAACTGGGCCTGAAGGTCGATGAGAAGTGCTTCATGATCGGTATTGTCTCCAGGCTGACTGACCAGAAAGGCTTTGACCTGATCGCCTATGTCCTCGAGGAGATCCTTTCCCTTGACGCGATCCAGATGGTCGTTCTGGGAACAGGTGAAGAGCGCTATGAGAATATGTTCCGCTACTTCGACTGGAAGTACAACGACAAGATCTCCGCGAATATCTACTATTCGGATGAGCTCTCTCACAAGATTTATGCTTCCTCCGATGCTTTCCTGATGCCTTCCCTGTTTGAGCCCTGCGGACTGAGCCAGCTCATGTCCCTGCGCTACGGCACTCTTCCGATCGTCCGCGAGACCGGCGGCCTCAAGGATACGGTCGAGCCTTACAATGAATTTGAGGGCACCGGGACAGGCTTTACCTTCGCGAACTACAATGCTCACGAGATGATGCACTCGATCCGTTACGCTGAGCAGGTCTACTATGACAAGCGCCTCGAGTGGAACAAGATGGTTGAGCGCGCCATGCGCGCGGACTTCTCCTGGGCACAGTCCGCAGCCAAGTATCAGGAGATGTACGACTGGCTCATCGGCTGAGTGACAGCCTGACCGGTTTGAAGGTATTCCTAAGCTGTTTCTGTTTCTTCGAAATCAGCGGCTGGGTGACTGCCCGATCAGTTTGAAGGCCGATGAAAGCCGATGATCCAATCAGTCCGGAGGGCCGGAGTTTTTCTGGATGTACTTCCGGGGTGAACCGCTTTCCTGGAATAGCTTGAGGCTCCGGGAGCCGGATAGTATTCCGGATGATGGATAATAATACCGGTAATAAGGATAATAAAAGGATAGTAATAAAAAGAGATGACTGTGCAGATCCTGCACAGGCTGCCGCGGCAGGATAGCGATTGTCCTGCCGCGATTTTCTTGCACAGGATCTGCCGGGGGGGTTACGCCCTGATCTCTGCGATAATCGTCAGCTCAAAGTAAAATCCGCAGGCTGCTTACAGACTGCACAACAGATCACGCAGCGGATGACGCAAAGACTGCACAACAGGTCATGCAGCGGATGACGCAGGCAGATCAATCACAGACTGTTTTATAGAAAGAACCCGGGAAATGAACGATCAGAAAAAGATAAAAAAGAACAGTGAGGCTCCTGTTTCGGGAGGGAGTATTGCGGTGCAGGCGGGAGTCCTGGCGATCGCGACGATCGTGGTCCGTATCATCGGGCTTCTCTACAGGGCGCCCCTGACGGCGATCATCGGAGATGAGGGCAACGGCTATTACGGCGCGGCCTATAATATTTATACGATCATCCTGATCCTTTCCTCCTATTCGCTGCCGGCGGCTATTTCCCGGCAGATGTCCACCAAGATCGCTGTCGGGCAGTACAGGAATGCGCAGCGCGCTTTTCACTGCGCGCTTATATACTCTCTGATCGTAGGGGCTATGGGGAGCCTGCTCCTGTACTTTGGAGCTGGAGTCCTGGTAAAACACAATGCGGTTCCCGTTCTGCGGGTTTTTGCGCCGACGATCTTTCTGTTCGGGATCCTGGGCGCGGTGCGAGGGTATTTCCAGGCGAATCAGTCGATGGTCCAGACCTCGGTCTCCCAGATCCTGGAGCAGGTTGCCAATGCGGGCATCAGTATCGGAGCCGCCATCCTTCTGATCAGGTCTGCTCCTGCGCTGGCCACTGAGACGGAGCGGGCTGTGCGGGGAGCCATGGGAAGCGCCATGGGAACCGGGAGCGGTGTCATCACAGCTCTGATCTTTATGACGGCCGCCTATCTCCGCTACCGGAAGGGGTTTATCCGGAGGATCGGGACGGACAAAGGGCCAGTGGAATCCTACGGAGCGATCATGAAGAGCACTATCCTCGTGATCACTCCCTTTGTCGTGAGCAATTTTATCCTGAATCTGACGACGACACTGGACCAGATGATCTACCTCAATATGCTGATCGACGGGAGAAAGCTGTCGGAGGCCGCGGTGACGACTGTCTTCGGTCTTTTTTCCAATAAAGCCGTTGTCATCATCAACATTCCGGTCTCAGTCGCCACAGCCGTCTCGGCGGCGATCATACCGAATATCGCCACAGCCCATGCCTCCGGTGATCTCAAAGAGACCCGCAGGCGGTCTGTCAATGCAGCGCGCATGGCTTTGGTGATTGCCGTTCCCTGTGCCGTCGGCCTGACGGTGCTGGCAAGGCCCGTTACGATGCTGATGTTCCCTCAGTGGGAGACGCTGGAGCTTGCCTCCGTTCTTCTGGCCCTGCAGGCTGTGACGGTCATCTTTTTATCCGTTGGTACGATCACAAACGCCGTCCTGCAGGCCATTGGAAAAATGAACATGCCCATCGTCAGCGCGGGCGCGGCCCTCATTATCCAGACAGCGGTCCTCGCCTGGTTTCTGCGATTCACGGACTGGGGGATCTACGCGATGGTCTTTGTCAGCGTCCTGTACGCAGCGATCATCTTTGCTCTGAACGAGCTCTTCCTGAGGCACTATCTCGGTCTGAGGATCGATCCGGTCCAGGTCTATCTCAAACCGATCCTGAGCGCGGCTGTCATGGGAGCGGCTGCATTTGGAGTCTACCGGGGGATCTTCAAGCTGGTTTCCGGGTTCGGAGGAGAATACTTCTCCAATTTTGCGGCTGTCCTCCCGGCGATCTTAGTCGCCATTCCGGTCTATTTCTTCGTATTGATAAAGACCGGAGGATTTACCCGGGAAGACATCCTGGGGCTTCCTAAAGGAGACTCGCTGGCGCGGCTTCTGAAAAAGCTGCACTGGCTGTAGATCGGTTCTATACTTTATTCATACATGTTTGTGGGCGCTCGCCTATGGCCGCAAGTATGGATACCCCTGCGCGGGCAGATTCATCGCAAAAAACAGGTCCGGGGCCGCGGCCGCACTGAAGGGCGTCTTTATTCGGTCACTTCCTTCAGGGCACTGATATCTGTCTTTGCCAGGATAGAGTAGTTGGTATAGTAGACGACGAAGCCGGGGGCGGCGCCGGAGGGCTTTTTGACATTTTTTCTCTCGAGATAATCAATCTCGACCTTACCCTGGCTGCGCCCGCTGGAGTACCAGGCGGCGAGGGAGGCGGCTTCCTCAAACGCGCGGTCGGGGATCTCATCTATGGTTTTTCCGCCGGTGCGGAGCAGGACGTGAGAGCCGGGCATATCGTTGGCGTGGAACCAGATGTCGCGGCTGTCCGCCATCCGGAAGGTGATCTCTTCATTCTGAAGGTTGTTTTTTCCAACATAAATGTCATAGCCGTCGCTGCTGATGTAATGGAGAGGCCTGCTCTGGGGAGGGCGGGACCGGTTCACTTTGCGCCCGCTGTTCTGCCCGGCGTATTTGCGGCGCAGATAACCGCTTTCCTCCATCTCCTGCCGGATCTGGGAAAGATCAGAGTCCGTCGTGGAGAATTCGAGGGCGTTCTGGATGCTCCGGAGGTGGTCGATCTCGGCTTTTACCTGTGCTGTCAGACTGGTCAGGGCTTCGCTGGTTCTCTTCATGCGGGCATAGCGGTCAAAATATTTTTTGGCGTTCTGCTGCGGCGTGAGGGAGGGATCGAGCGGGATCGTCATCTTCTCGCCGGTATAATAGTTGTCGACTACGCAGCTTGCTTCTCCGGAGGGGATGGAGTAGCCGTAGGCATTCAGAAGTTCTCCGTAGAGCCTGTATTTGTCCTTTTTTTCCGTGTCCCTGATCTGCCTGCACTGGAGGTCATATTTGTGGACATCCCGCTCCAGGATCGTCTGCACGATGTGGCGGAGGTCTGCGCTCCTCTGCCGGATGCGGGTGTACAGATTTTTTCTGGCGTAAAAATCCTCGAGCAGGGCAGAGGGAGAGTCATAGGGGACTTCTGTACAGTCCGCGTAGTGGCTGAGGGGAATGAGGGAAAACTCCGCAGGAGCGCCCGCATTTGCCCCTTCTCCTTTTCTGCAGTACATGGCTGGGGCAAAGCTTCCGGAGCGGACAGTCCGGATCAGGGCTTCAAACTGAGTCCAGAGAGTCTCCTTTTCCTCGGCGGTCAGAAGGGCAGCCGACCTGTCCTGTGAGAGATCTGCCCTGTCACAGAGCTCCTGGGCGATGACAGTGGAAAAGCCGGTATAGTTGCGCACGAGAAGTTTGGGCGCCTCTGTATGCCCGTTTTCCAGAACTGCCATGAATCCTTCCTTCGTCTCTGTGAGAGGATCTTTTTTGGACTGGGTGTCCGGAATGAACCAGGGCCTGCCGGGAAGGACCTCGCGGACGGAGCTGACCATTGAAGAGATGTGCCGGATGCTGTCCACAATCATGTCGCTGTCATCCAGAAAGATGATATTGCTGTGCTTGCCCATGATCTCCACGACCAGGACATGGGTACACAGATCGCCCATCTCGTTGCGGTGTTCGACCGTGATGCGCAGGACGCGCTCCAGACCGGGCTGTTCGACAGAAAGGATGCGTCCGTTCTGAAGATGTTTGCGCAGCAGCATGCAGAAGGCCGGCGCCTGCAGGGGAGCCTGCCTGGAGGTCCGTGTCAGATAGACGAGGGGGAGGGACGGGTCGGAGCAGAGGTAGAGGCGGAGCTGGCCGCCGCCCCGGTCCGCGGCAGGACGGATGGTGAGCACCAGCTCGTTTCTGTCTGTCTGCGCGATTTTATAAATTCGGCCGCCGGTGAGTGTTTCCTGCAGCTCTCTGCAGAGCCCGGCGACAGTGATTCCATCAAAAGCCATAATAGTTCTCCTAACAGTTTTCTTTACTGAAATAGTATAGCACTTCTTTCTTGTCTACGGGAATATCATACAACGTTCTTTCAAGAACCCGGGGATAATGATACAGACAACGTTATTCTCTGTAACTATATTTGACAACTATTCATAATGATAACTATTTAAAATTGATAACTATTTATAATTAAGAAGGAAAAAAATGAGAGCGTATAAGCGTCTACTGAAATATGTCACGGTCAATACAACAAGCCATGAAGAGGTGGAGAAAACACCTTCGGGAGAGGGAGAGTTTGTCCTTGCGCATCTTTTGGCAGATGAAATGAAATCTTTGGGCATGACAGATGTCCACGTTGATGAGCATGCCTATGTCTATGGCTTTTTGCCGGCAGCGTCAGGCTGCGAAGGATGCAGATCTGTTGGTTTCATCTCTCACATGGATACAGTAGATGACTGCGGAGGGACGGAAACCCGGCCGCAGTTGATCCTGAATTATGACGGGAAACCCATCTCTTTGGGGACATCCGGGAAGACCTTGGATCCGGATGCCTTCCCGCATCTGAAAGAATGCCGGGGGAAAACTATCCTGACAACGGATGGTACCTCTGTCCTCGGGGCAGATGACAAGGCCGGTATTGCAGAGATCATGACAATGTGTGAGCGGCTGGTCAGGGAGAAAAGGCCGCATGGCAGGATTTGCGTCTGCTTTACCCCGGACGAGGAGATCGGACATGGGGCTGTGTATCTGGATGTAGGTGCTTTTGGTGCAGATTTTGCATATACAGTGGATGGTTCCGCACCGGACGAGGTGGAGTACGAGACCTTTAACGCAGCAGCGGTCCATCTGACAGCCCATGGTTTTTCGGTGCATCCCGGAGATGCAAAAGGGCGGATGATCAATGCTATGAAGGTACTGATGGAATTCAATGGCATGCTTCCACCGGACGAGGTGCCGGAAAAAACAGAAGGCCGTGAAGGTTTTTATCATTTAACTGGTGCCGAAGGAAATGTCAGTGAAGCAACAGCTGACTATATCCTGCGGGATCATGACGCGGAGATATTTGACCGGAGAAAGCAGAAAGTACAGGAGACGGCGGAAAAGTTAAATCAAAAATATGGTGCAGGCACTGTGGACTATCAGATCAAAGACCAGTACCGGAACATGGCAGAAGTGGCAGCAAGACATCCCGAGGTAGTGGAGATCGCAAAATGTGCAATTCGCGCTGTCGGACTTACACCTGTCTCCAGGCCGGTTCGCGGGGGAACAGATGGTGCCCAGCTTTCCTTCAGGGGCCTGCCCTGTCCTAACCTGGGCACGGGCGGCTACGCATACCACGGTTATTATGAACATGCTGTTGCAGAAGAGATGGATCAGTGCGTGGAAATCCTGCTGGAAGTGGTAAAAGCAATTGCTGAAAAATAAACAGAAATAAACGCTCCGACACACCGAAGGTGTGTTGGATGCACCACGCGTGCGGTGCGGAAGATGTTCCCCTTGTCTTTACAAGACAAAGATAAGGAAAACCCGTAGATGTGAACCCATGTTGCGCATAGGCGCAAGATTCGAAAGCGAGTCTTGAACTTGGGAGGAGGCACTCTTGCTAATATATTTCTGCCATGATATTATTTTGAAGTTCAGGTACATGTAAATAAGGTACATTTCAGGATGCACAAGGAGTTTTACCGATGAAAAGAGTGAAAATCACCGATAAAAGACAGAGTTTTGCCACCGACAGCAGAAGTTTTATGGAGGATTCCATAGAATTTATCCATACTTCCCTGAGCGAACTGGGGATTGCAGAGAAACTTGTTACCAAAACAGAGCTTCTGGCTGAAGAAATGATCGTTCAGATGATACAGCATGCCACCACAACGGACGCCGTCCTTTACATAAGGATCCGGCGGTTCCTGGGGGATACGAGCGTCAATTTCCACATGCAGGGCGATGAATTCAACCCTTTTGCCGACGCCGTGGAGACCGTCCGTCTGACTGAAAAAGACGACAAGGACATGGAGGAAGCCATCCGTTCCATCGTGATGCGCTCCTTTGGGGAAAACTTCAAGTACCGCCATATAAACAACGCCAACTGGGTACGGATCCTGTCAGGCCAGGCAGACCAGTCAATGCTGGTGCTCACGCTGACGGCGCTGGTACTGGGACTGATCTTCGGCGCATTGGCAAAACTGGTTTTCCCGGAAGTCCTGACGACCGGTCTTTGCACGTATCTCCTGACCCCGGTGAAGACAATCTTCATGAATGCACTGAAAGTCATCATTGCTCCCGTTGTCTTTTTCTCAATCGTCACCTGCATATCGCAATTCAACAGCATTCTAGAGCTCGGGCGCCTGGGTGCCAAGGTGATGGGAATGTATCTGCTGACCACTGTGATCGCCGTGTTTCTGGGAATCAGCATTACCCTTCTGGTGCAGCCGGGGGAGTGGGCATTCGCACTGTCCGGAAGTGTCCCGACTGCGGCAGTCACTGTGGATACAAGCGTTGATACCTCAATCCTTAACACCATTGTCAATATTGTACCTTCCAACTTCATTGCTCCATTTGTGCAATCGGACACGCTGCAGATTATATTCCTGGCCATTGTTTGTGGAGTGGCCGTGGGAATGATCGGTAAATATTCCAAGACGCTTAAGGATTTGTTTGAGGCTTGTAATTCCTTGTTTCTGACTATTACCACGATGATCGCCCGGTTCATCCCGGCAGCAGTGTTCTGCTCTGTGTCACTGCTGGTGATTGAACTGGGAGGCAGCTCTCTGCTTTCGGTCCTGGGAGCAGGCTTGACACATGTTCTGATAACCCTTTGTATGCTCTGTGTCTATGGCATACTGGTCCTCGTGATGGCCCGCCTGAATCCTCTCACGTTTTTCCGTAAGAACCGGGAAGGTATGCTGACGAGCTTCACGCTCTGCTCAAGCTCCGCGTCGATGCCCACCAATCTTCGTACATGCACGGACAAGCTCGGAATTTCCCCTAAAGTGTGCAACTTCTCCATTCCTCTCGGCGCCACCGTCAACATGGATGGAACCTGTATCTATCTGTGTGTTATGGGACTGTTTCTGGCAAGGGCATACGGCGTAAGTGTCTCGCCTTCCTCTTTGTTCTCGATTGCGGTGACAATCATACTGCTATCCCTCGGTGCGCCGGGCGTCCCGGGAGCTGCTCTGGTCTGCATGAGCGTTGTGCTGACGGCACTGAATGTTCCCGTTGAGGCCATCGGTCTGATCATCGCGATTGATCCCCTCCTGGATATGTTTATCACCATGTCTAACACGACCGGTGACGTGATGGCTGCACTGGTTGTAGCCAAGGCAGAGAAGCTGCTTGACCTGGAAAAGTACCAGAGTCCGTAATACACCGATACGCGGGGTTTTCCATAATCACTTCTCTGCTGCTTTCCATTCTGGCAGTCCTTCCGGTCTTTGTCTGCCGTGCAAACAACATTTTTATTTAAGAATCTTCTTTTTTTGACATTTGAGAATGTGCAAAATGGCTCCATTTTCAAATTTGGAGCTATTTTGCACGTTTCTTATGTTTCTTATGTCAGGGTATTTCTTGACGGCTTGGAGTATAATGCTATAATGGTTACTGGTTTTATCTCTGCCCGCGGGCATGCGGACATCTTATTTGTGTGCCCTCAGGAGGCAGCCCCCCACAGGAGGTGCAGATGGTCAGAAGTATGACAGGATACGGCAGGAGCGAATTTTCCGATGACTCCTGCAGGGTCGCGGTTGAGATCAAGTCAGTCAACAACAGATACCTGGACATCAATATCAAGATGCCGAGACAGCTCAATCAGCTCGAAGCGCAGATCCGCAAAGAACTGAAAAAATATATGCAGCGGGGTAAGGTGGATGTTTTCATCTCCTATGAAGACCTGACGGAAGCCAACAAGACAGTCATGTACAATTCCCGCATTGCGCAGGAATACTGGAAGCATTTTTCTGAGATGGCAGATCAGTTCGGGATCAGAAACGATATTACTGTTTCCTCCCTGTCCCGTTTTCCGGATGTCTTTTCCATGGAAGAGGAACCCGCCGATCCCGAAGGAATCTGGGATGTCCTGCTCAGGGTTCTCACAGAAGCCGTGAAGATGTTTGACGAGGCGAGGATCCGTGAAGGGGAATTCCTCAGAAAAGATATGATCGCCAAGCTGGATGAAATGTGCGGTTATGTCGACTGTATTTCTCAGAAAGCGCCGGAGCTCATCGAGCGGTACCGGACTTCCCTGAGGGAAAAGGTCGCCGAGCTTCTGGCCGGTTCCGGCATCGATGAATCAAGGATCGCCCAGGAGGTCACGATCTATGCGGATAAGGTCTGTGTGGATGAAGAGCTGGTGAGGCTGAGCAGCCACATCGAGGCGACGCGCCACGAGCTTTCCAAGAGCGGAAGCATCGGGCGGAAGCTTGATTTCATCGCCCAGGAGATGAACAGAGAATCCAATACCATTCTCTCCAAATCCGATGACCGCGAGGTCTCCGATCACGCGATCGAACTCAAGACGTCAGTGGAAAAGATCCGCGAGCAGGTCCAGAACATAGAATAATATAGAACATAATCTGGGATCTGTTATAGAATAAGGATATTATATAATAAGGAACAGAAGCGGCAGGAAAAAGTATGACCGGTAACAGGCTGATCCATGTCGGATTCGGAAATATCGTGAACGCGGAAAAGATCATCGCGATCGTGAGCCCGGAGTCGGCTCCGGTCCGCCGCCTGGTTTCACAGGCCAAAAATGACGGGCGGACGATCGATGCCACTCAGGGGAGAAAGACGAAATCTGTCATTGTTATGGAAAATGACAGGATCGTCCTGTCCGCTCTCCTGCCTGAAACGATCCGGGGCAGAGCCATGTCGGAAGACGACGGCGATGAGACTCAGGGATCGGGTCAGAGTCCTGCAGCCAAAGATCCGGCAGAGACAGATACCGATTAGACAGGCACTGCACAGACGCAGCATAGACAGATACCGAACAGGCAGACACTGTGCAGATGCGGCAGAGACAGGTATCGTATTGGCAGACACTGCACAGATGCGGCAGAACAGATGAGGCAGTAAGTATGGAAGGAAAACTGGTTGTGATCTCCGGCTTCAGCGGAGCAGGCAAGGGAACAGTAGTTCGCAGGCTCATGGAGGAGTACGGCGATTATGTGCTTTCAATCTCCATGACCACCAGGCAGCCCAGAAGCGGTGAGCGGAACGGTGTGGAATACCATTTTGTCACAAATGAAGAATTCGAAGACCTGGTCCGTCAGGAAGGTTTTCTCGAACATGCCGGATATGTAAATCATTACTACGGCACTCCCCGTGCTTTTGCGGAGCAGAATATGAATGCGGGCAGAGATGTCCTGCTCGAGATCGAAGTGCAGGGTGCCATGCAGATCCGGAAGCGTTTTCCTGAGGCGGTCCTTATTTTTGTTTCTCCAAGGAATGCGCAAGAGCTGGAGAGGAGACTGGTCGGAAGAGGGACGGACAGTGCGGAAACTGTGACGAAAAGACTTCGGCAGGCTCTGCAGGAGATTTCCTCTGTCCCCGAGTATCCCTTCCTGGTGTTTAATGACGAAGTAGAGACCTGTGCGTCCGATATCAACTCTCTGATCAGGGGAGACAGGGGAGCCTGTCAGACCGGGGCAGGAGCCCGGGCAGACGTCGGTGCCGCTGCCCTTTCCGGAGGGAGGATCCTCACATCCCGGGAAAACAAGGAGGCGTTCTCTGAAAGATTTGAAGAAGAACTCAATCAGGTGCTGGCCAGGAGAGATAACCAGGAGAAATAATAGACGAGAATATTAAGAGAAAAAATCAGAGAGAAAAAATAAGAAAGAAAAATTATAATAGAAAAAAAGAAAGAAAAAGTAAGAAAAAATAACCAGGGGTACATCTGTTATCCTGTTTTTAAGACACGAAAATCGTTTCAGAAAGGAAAATGTTTATGATTCATCCGTCCTATGTGGATCTTATGGAAGTTGTCAACAAAGATGTCGAAGAGGGAGAGACTCCTGTCATCAACAGCCGCTATTCCATCGTGATGGCTACTGCAAAACGTGCCCGCCAGATCGTGGACGGGGACGAGCCTCTTGTCAAGGTCTCCAGAGGAGAAAAGCCTCTTTCGATCGCGGTCGATGAGCTTAACCAGGGCGAGATCCGTATTCTTGCGGAGGACGAGGTCGAAGAGGAGTATATCCTGCCCGGCAGTGAAGAAGTGATCGGAGAGGAAGGGGAAGAATTCGGAGAAGAAGACGCCGTTGAAGTTTCCGAATCCGAAGAGCCTGCAGCTGAAGCACAGGTGTTTTCTGACGAAATTTCTGCTGTTGATGATTCTGCTGAGGAGGCCTCTGTTCTTTCCCTGCGGGAAGCAGAGGATTCTGTAGAGGAGAAGCTGCCGGCGGAGGAGCCTGTTGAGGAGGAACTGCTGGAAGAAGAACCCGTAGAGGAAGTCCTTTTAGAGGAAGAGCCCATCGGCGGAGTCCTGTCAGAAACTGCCGGAGAGGAAATTTCAGCGGAAGAAGCCGGGGCTGAGGCATGAAGATCCTGTTTGTTTCTCTGGGATGTGATAAAAACCTGATCGATTCCGAAGAGATGCTCGGCGACCTGATGAAAGAAGGGTTTGAATTTACTGACGATGAAGAGGAAGCGGAAGCTGCCGTTGTCAATACCTGCTGTTTCATCAATGACGCGAAAAAAGAGAGCATAGAGAGTATCCTGGAACTGGCGGAAAGACGGACTGCGGGGCAGCTCAAAGCCCTGATCGTCACTGGCTGCCTGGCCCAGCGTTACAGTGAGGATATCCTCAGGGAGATTCCGGAGGTGGATGCTGTCATCGGGACGACCGCTCAGGGAACGTTGACAGAGACGCTCCGGACAGTTTTGAAAAGCGGTAAGATACAGGGGCAGGAAGCGATCCGCCTGGAGGATCTGCGCAGAAAGCCGCGCGTTGGCGCGGACCGTGTGCTGACTACGGCAAACGGGTCCGGATATCTGCGCCTGGCGGAAGGCTGCAATAAGCACTGCACCTACTGTGTGATCCCTTCCATCCGCGGTCCCTACAGGAGCGTTCCCATGGAGGAGATCCTGAGGACGGCGGGGGAGCTCGCCGGACAGGGTGTCCGGGAGCTGATCCTGGTCGCCCAGGAGACAACGGTCTATGGGACAGACCTGTACGGAAAGAAGATGCTGTCAGAGCTCCTGCACGAACTGGCAAAGATCGAAGGGATCGAATGGATCCGGCTTCTGTACTGTTACCCTGAAGAAGTCACCGGGGAACTGATCCGGACGATCAAAGAGGAACCCAAGGTCCTGCACTATATTGATATGCCGGTCCAGCATGCTTCGGATGAGATCCTGAAAAAGATGGGGCGCCGGACCGACCGGAAGCAGCTCGAGGAGGTCATTGCCCTTCTCCGCGTCGAGATCCCGGACATCTGTATCAGGACGACACTGATCACAGGCTTTCCCGGGGAGACGGAAAAGGATCACCGCACGCTCAAGAGCTTTGTGCGCCGGATGAAATTTGACCGGCTCGGTGTATTTGCCTATTCCCGGGAGGAGGGAACGCCTGCCGCGAAAATGCAGGGACAGATCCCCGCGCCTGTCAAAAAGAAACGTCTGCGGGAACTGATGCTCCTGCAGCAGGAGATCGCCTTTAAAAAAGCCCGCCGCATGAAAGGCCGGACAGTCCGGGCAATCGTGGAAGGCAGGATCGCGGGAGAGGATGTCTATACAGCCCGCACCTATATGGATGCGCCCGGTGTGGACGGAACCCTGTTCATTGAGACACAGAGGGAACTGATGACCGGGGACATGATCGATGTCCGTATCACCGGCTCGGATCAATATGACCTGATCGGCCTTCCGGCTGATTGAGGAGCTCATTGTCTGACTGAGGGATTTTTTTTTGATCGAGAATTATTATATGATTGAGGAGCTTTTCGTTGGATTGAGGAGCTTTTTGTCTGTTGTGTAAAAGGGAGGTAATAGTAATGAATCTGCCCAATAAACTGACTGTGCTGCGAGTGATCCTGGTGCCCTTTTTTGTGGCATTTCTGCTGCTTTCAAAATCATCGGAATCCTTGAAATGGATCGCGCTGATCCTTTTTATCGCAGCCTCTCTGACAGACCTTCTGGATGGTAAGATCGCACGAAAATACAATCTTGTCACGACATTTGGGAAATTTATGGATCCCCTGGCGGACAAGGTCCTGACGATCTCCGGTATGATCTGCCTGATCGAGTTGGGGCGTATCCCCTCCTGGATCGTTGTGATCATCGTCGCCAGAGAGTTCATTATCAGCGGCTTCAGACTGATCGCGACAGAGCACGGGATCGTCATTGCGGCCAACTATTGGGGAAAATGGAAGACCACCTTCCAGATGATCATGATCATCCTCATGATCGTCAATCTGCCTGCCCTCGCCATGGTCACACAGATCGTCATGTGGATTGCTCTTGCCCTTACAATCATTTCCCTGATCACCTATATCCAGCAGAATATGGATGTGGTCAGGACCATGGAACTGAAGTAAATCAGATAATCTGCCGGAGATTTGAAACAGACCGGGAATGGAACCTGCCGGAGATTTGAAACAGACCAGAAATTGAATCTGCCAAAGATTTGGAACAGACCGGGAACAGAACCTGCCAGAGATTTGAAACAGACCGGGAATTGAGTCTGCCAAAGATTTGTGACAAATCGGGAATGGGACCTGCCGAAATTCAGGTGTGTGACCGGATTGAGCGCGGCATGAAGAAAACATGAAAAAGACTTGCAGTATAGCCCCGCGGGCGATCCTGATGTGCGCGGGTGAATATGAAAAAATGGAGATCCTCCGCCGGGCGGAGGATCTTGTCATAGCGGTGGACGGCGGACTGCCCCGTCTCCTCGCCCAGGGGATCGAGCCGGACCTGATCCTGGGGGATTTTGATTCCCTGGGAGAAGACCTCTTTCCTCTCCTGGAAAAACTGGAGAGATGCGGGAGAAAAAAGGTCCTGCGCCTGCCCCGGGAAAAGGATGACACCGACACGATCTACGCTGCCAGGCTGTGCCTGGAGCAGGGATACAGGGACTTCCTGATCTATGGAGCCCTGGGAGGGCGGCTGGATCACACGATGGCAAATATCCAGACCCTTGCCTGGCTGAGGGAAAGAGACGCCCGGGCCTACCTGGTCGGGAA
This sequence comes from Sarcina sp. DSM 11001, assembly GCF_900101015.1. Classification (GTDB taxonomy): domain Bacteria; phylum Bacillota; class Clostridia; order Lachnospirales; family Lachnospiraceae; genus CAG-791. The sequence continues at coordinate 224,705 of NZ_FNFZ01000001.1, forward strand.
GACAACGCTGGTCAGTGTGCTCAGCAGCGAGAAAGTCACCTTTCCGGAGAACTTTGAAGGGATCTTTTCCCTTTTGGCCCTGGACAGCAGAGTGACGGGAGTCACACTGGAGGGGATGAAATATCCCCTGCAGGATGGAGAGCTCACTAATTCTTTCCCCCTTGGGGTAAGCAATGAAATTTCATCTGAAATTTCGTACACACTGAGGGCATCTGTGACCGTCAGGGTAGGCAAAGCCCTGATGATCCTGACAAGAACCCGCGGGGACTTTTCCTCTTTTGATCCTTTGATGATCGAAAGGCAGCCGCTGACGGTCCGGTCAGAAGGATGCTGAATACAGAAAAAATACTGTGTATAGAGAATACTGAATACAGAAAAATACTGAATACAGAAAAATACTGAAAAAACCCCTTTCCGGGCGGCTGTGACAGCAGCCTTCCGGAAAGGGGTTTTGTATTTGCAGTTGGCTCAGATCTCGCTGAAGAGGAGGTCGGAGTAAACGGGGATCGGCCAGGCATCCCTGGAGGTGATCGTCTCGAGTTCGTCCGCATAGCTGCGGCATTCGTCCATGTCGGGAACAAGGACTGTGCGGCTGTATCTCATGGCTTCTTCAGGATCCGCCGGGATATTGCGGAGGTCTTTTTCAAGCTGGTCACAGGCATCGCTGAGGCAGTTGGAGAGAAGGCAGTTGTTGCGGGCATTGTTCTCCTCGTATTTAGAGGGAAGACCCATAGCCTTGCGGCGCTCCAGTCCGGTGCAAAGGGTGGTCCCGTAGCTAGAGACGGCAGGCAGGATCTCCTTGCGGAGCATGTCGATCATGGTCCTGGCCTCGATGGAGATCGTAGCAGTGTAGTTCTGCACATGGATGTTGTAGCGGGCGTGCACCTCATCGCTGGTGTAGATCGCATGGTCCGTGAAGAGGCGGATATTCTTTTCCGTGATATAGGCGGGCAGTGCGTCCACAGCGGAGACATTGTTGGACAGGCCGCGGCGCTTGGCCTCCTCGATCCAGGCTTCGTCATAGCCGTTGCCGTCAAAGATGATCCGCTTGTGCGCCGTCAGTTCACGGCGGATAAGTGCGTGCAGGGCATTGTGGAAATCATCTGCTTTTTCAAGTTCGCCCGCGAATTGGTCGAGCTCCTCGGCCATCATGGTGTTGAGGACGATATTGGGGCCGGAAACAGAGAGCGAGGCGCCCACCATGCGGAATTCAAACTTGTTGCCGGTGAAGGCCATGGGGGAGGTGCGGTTGCGGTCCGTGTTGTCCATGGGGATAGGGGGCATGGTGTCCACACCGATCGCCAGATTCCTCTTTCCCGCGTTTGTGTAGTCCGTATCATTGATGATGGAATCTACCACTGCGCTGAGTTCTTCACCGAGATAGACGGAGACGACGGCGGGCGGTGCCTCCTGGGCGCCCAGGCGGTGGTCATTTCCGGGAGTGGCGACCGTGGCGCGGAGCATGTCCTGATATTCGTCGACACCCTTGAGGAAGGCAGTCAGGAAGAGCAGGAACTGGGCGTTCTCTCTGGGTGTGGAACCGGGCTTAAAGAGATTTTCGCCGGTGTCCTTGGAGAGAGACCAGTTGTCATGCTTTCCGGATCCGTTGACGCCCGCAAAGGGCTTCTCGTGGAGAAGGCAGACCAGATTGTGGCGGTCTGCCACTTTTTTCATCATCTCCATGGTGATCTGGTTCTGGTCGCAGGCCCTGTTGGCATCTGTATAGATGGGAGCCATCTCGTGCTGTGATGGGGCAACTTCGTTGTGTTTGGTCTTGGAAAAGACTCCCAGCTGCCAGAGCTCGTTGTCCAGGTCCTGCATATAGGCCTGTACGCGGGGGCGGATAGCTCCGTAGTAATGGTCAGCGAGCTCCTGTCCCCGGGGAGGCTTGGCGCCGAACAGGGTCCGGCCCGTCATGATCAGGTCCTCCCGTTTCTTATACATATCCTTGTCGACCAGGAAGTATTCCTGTTCGGGCCCAACCTGGGCGATGACTCTCTTGGTCGTGGTGTCGCCGAAAAGCCGCAGGATCCTCACCGAGGCTTTGCTGACGGCGTCCATGGAGCGCAAAAGAGGGGTCTTCTTGTCCAGGGCGTGGCCGGAATAGGAGCAGAAGATCGTGGGAATGCAGAGAGAACCTTCTTTTATAAAAGCGAAGGAAGAGGGATCCCATGCCGTATAGCCGCGGGCTTCAAAGGTCGCGCGCAGTCCGCCGGAAGGAAAGGAGGAGGCATCGGGCTCTCCGCGCACCAGCTCCTTGCCGGAGAACTCCATGACGACTCTGCCGCCATCGTCCGTCTGAATAAAACTGTCATGCTTCTCGGCAGTGAAGCCTGTCATAGGCTGGAACCAGTGTGTATAATGCGTGGCGCCTTTTTCCACCGCCCACTGCTTCATGGCTTCCGCAATTTCATTGGCAGTGGAAATATCCAGTGGCGTGCCGTCGGAAACTGCCTTTTTCCATTCTTTATAGCAGGATGGAGAAAGGCGTTCCTTCATGGTCTGCTCATGAAAGACCATGCTTCCGAAAAGTTCGGGCAGACGCCGGGTTTCTTCGATCATGTTTTTTCCTCCTTGTTACGAGCTTATATCGTAAAAATACATTCATTTATCGTTTAAAACGATAGGCCGCCTCCGGATGATCCTGACCGACGGCGTACGATATATTTCATTCTTTTTAGACCGACTCAGTATAGCACACTATTGCGTTTTGTCTCAATCCTGATTTTTGCTTTAAAAACGGGCTTTTAAAACCGGGACCGGAAATCGGGAATGTAAAAAGGCTTAGGATCCGATCAGGAACGCTCATTCAAAACCCTGTTGCCTGCTGGCCTATGGCGCTGATTGACCTCAGTCCCCTAAAACATTAAAAGAGATGTCTTTGTTTATTTTTTATGTTAGGAAGAAATGGTTAATCTGTGCCTTTAAAGGCCGGTCTTTTGTTTTTTATGGAAAATCGTTTTTGAAAAAACAAAAGCAGCGGGAAAGACCAAAGGCTCAGGGATTTTTGAGAGGGATTTGAGAAAGGATCATGAGAAGGAATTATTGAGAAGGAAGTATTGAGAAGGGAAAGGGAAATGGCAGTGAGCAGAAGGATGTCCACACGCCTACGGCGGGGCCGCTGCTATTTCCGCTCGGGAACGGTCGTCGTCCTCAAGATCCGTGGTGGCAGGGTGGAGGTCCGCGTCCAGGGCAACCGCAAGCTGCCCAACAAGGTGGACATTCGGATCAGCCCCCTTTCCGTGGAGAAATGTCAGACCATCATCGAGCGCTGCGGCCGCAAGATCAAGACGATTGACAAGCTGATCAACGGGGAGTTCCCGGAGGAACTCAAGAACCTGTTCACAGGAGAAGGCGGACTGTTTCCTACGCCCGCGGAGGCTCCTCTCACAGGATTTTCTTAATCCCGATCGTAACTTTTTCTCCGTACGAGTGCATCTCAATCCTGAGGACTGCCTCAAATCCCGCATGCCAGTCGTCGCGGAGGACTGTCCGGAGCTTCCTCAACACTTCTCTGAGCCAGGCAATTTCTTTAAATCGCTCTGTTTAATAATACATGGGCGAACAGAAACAAGTACCTCAGATGATTTCTTTAATTACTTGACAAACCGCTCTATTTTGCAGGTGTGCGTCTTTTTGCTTTCATCATAGTTGATCCCGACGAACAACAGGCGGCCCTGGTAGTGAGAGAGGGAGTCAAAATACTGCCTGTCCCGGATTTGGCGGATCGCGCTGTCTGTAGAGCCGTTGCGCTTCAGCTCAATAATCATAGCGGGATCGGATTCCCGGAAAGGAATGAACACTACATCTGCGAATCCTTTCCCCGCTGTCATTTCCCTGATTACCGTATAGCGGTTCAGGGCATAAATGAAAGCCAGGTAGATGGCGCTCTGCAGGGCGTCTTCATTGTTGTAGCTGCGGTTGCTGGTGACATGGATATGGGAGATGTCCAGGGCTTTAGCGACGGCGTCCGCATTTCCCTGGAGAGTTTCGGCGAGCAGTTCCTTTGAGGACTGGATGATTTGTGAGGTGACGGCGTATTCTTCAGGAATCTTGTTCAGGGCGCGGAACCATTCTTCACGAACCTCTTTGTTGGGGATGCGGCAGGTGTTCTCGTCCTGGTTATACGCGAGATAGCCCAGATGGATCAGGTAACAGAATACGTCGTCCCTGCTGGTGAAATCCGTCATGGTATTCAGGTAGGAATAGACATCCACATCTGCTTCTTCGCCTGCGAGCATCCGGATCACGGCGTCTTTCGTTCCGGCGAAGTTCTGTCTGATCCGGTCAGAGATGGCGGTGTAGGAGGAGGTCTGCCCCCAGTAGCTGCCAAAACGCCTGTCTTCTATGCATCGGACCACCGATTCCGGATTATAGATTTCATAGCCGTTCTGACGATATCCGTCATACCAGCGGCGGCACTCTTCGTAATTGACCCCGCCTTTTTCGCACTCTGCCCGGACCTCCTGTGACGTGAATCCGACAAACTCCGCCAGTGGGCCTGCGTTCAGGATCGTATATTCGCGGAAGTTGTTGAGCTTTGACTGGATCTTGTCCCGGACGACCGGCAGGATTCCGGTCAGGTAAGCGAGGGAAATCGCCGGACGCAAGGTGTCGCTCTTAAACAATCCGTTGAGAAAGGAAAGGTATGCGTCGAACAGTTCCGGGCTGGCCTGTTCCCGCACCAGCACGTCATATTCATCGATGAGGATGATGAAGGTCTCGCCGGTGGAAGCATAAATCCGAAGGATGCACTGTGCCAGCGAATCGTCCTCTTCAAAAGCAATGTCAGGAAAAGAAGCCTTCATTTCTTTTTTTATTTCTCTTGTCAGTCGAAGAAGCATGCGACTCTTGTTGAGAGTATTCTGGTATTCGCTGTTCATGTCGATCTTGATGACATTATATTGATTCAGCTTGTCTCTGTATCCGCCAGCGGACGCGATTTTAAAGCGCGCAAACAGATCCGAAGAATCACAGCCCTTCGAATAATAGGCGCTGAGCATATTGCCGGCAAGGGTCTTTCCGAAACGGCGCGGACGGGAAATGCAGATATAATTGTTTCCTTTATCGATAAAACGGTTTGTCGCCTCAATCAGCATTGTTTTATCGACATAGACATCTGCTATGGATGCGCGTCTGAAATTTTCATTTCCCGGATTTAAGTAGATTCCCACAGTATACGACTCCTAACCTGCATATAGCAGAACAAAGATTGTTTTCCGAAAATAATGGGACAAAGTGGACAGAGGTCAGAACACTCTCTGTCCACTTTCATTTTTCTTCAGTGCAGGCACTGCTCCTGTGGCAGATGCTCTATATGTGGACAGCATTTAGAATAAAGAAAAGCGGAAAGGACTGCTTCGAGGCGACATCTGTACGGAAACAGGGATTCTGCTGAATATAGTATAACAAAAAGCTTTGATCTCAACATCATTAAATCTGAATCAATGTTATTTTGACGAAGCAGTGTGTTACTTTTCAGACCGGCACGAAATTCGAGGCGTTTTTCGCGGGTTTTTCGCGGAAAACCCGCGTGGAACGGCGTTCGCCCCATTCGCGAAGCGAATTCAGCATGGGCGAACGCAAGTTACTGCATTGCGAAGCAATGATTCCGCCCCTCGAGGGGGCGTGGACAGTAACAGCAGTGTTACCGTCGGCGCGAAACCATTTCTTCGCCCTCATTCCGGCAGTTGAACAATGGAATGATTCGTAGTAGAATAGCGACTGAAAGAGAAAGAATCCCGGCAGCGGAACGTTGGTGGTCACACAAGAGCCGACGGGCGACTGGTCACACAAAGGCCAACTGGTGACTGGCAACAGAGGATCCCTAAAGACACATAGAAAAGGAGAGATGTGTATGAGTCACAGACCAGTAGTTTTAATGATCCTGGATGGATACGGACTGAATGATAATCCGGAAGCAAATGCCGTAGCGATGGCGAATACACCTGTTATGGATAAGCTGATGGCAGAGTGTCCTTTCCAGAAAGGTTATGCCAGCGGGATGGCGGTAGGTCTTCCCGACGGACAGATGGGCAATTCTGAGGTCGGCCATATGAACATGGGCGCGGGCCGCATTGTCTATCAGGAACTGACAAGGATTACCAAAGAGATTCAGGACGGAGTGTTCTTTGAGAACCCGGAACTTCTTGCCGCTATTAACAACTGCAAGATCCGCGGGTCGGATCTGCATCTCTATGGACTTCTCTCTGACGGCGGTGTGCACAGCCACAACACACATCTGTATGCTCTCCTTGAAATGGCGAAACGCAATGGTCTCGACAGGGTCTATGTCGACTGTTTCCTCGACGGCCGTGATACACCTCCCAGAAGCGGAATTGATTTCCTCGCCCAGCTCGAGGACAAGATGAAGGAGATCGGGGTCGGAAAGATCGCCATGATCAGCGGCCGTTACTATGCTATGGACCGGGACAACAACTATGACCGTGTCAAGATCGCCTATGATGCTCTGACAAAGGGTGAGGGCCTCACGGCCTCCAGCTCTGCCGAGGCGATCCAGGGCTCCTATGACCGCGATGAATCCGACGAGTTTGTCAAGCCCACTGTGATCACGGAAGACGGCAAGCCTGTCTCCCTGATCAAGGACGGCGACTCGGTGATCTTCTTCAACTTCCGCCCCGACCGCGCCAGAGAGATCACACACTGCTTCTGCGACAACGACTTCACGATGTTTGACAGGGGACCCAGAAAGAAAGTCTTTTACGTCTGCTTCAAGGACTATGACCCCGAGATTCCCAACAAGGAGATCGCCTTCAAGAAGGTCGATGTCACCAATACCTTCGGTGAGTGGCTCGCTGCCCAGGGCATGAAGCAGGCCAGGATCGCCGAGACAGAGAAGTACGCCCATGTCACTTTCTTCTTTAACGGCGGCGTCGAGGAACCCAATGAGAACGAGGACAGGATCCTGGTCCGTTCTCCCAAGGATGTCCCCACCTATGACCTCAAGCCCGAGATGAGTGCCTACGGCGTGCTCGAAAAGCTGATCGGAGCCATTGAGTCCGACAAGTATGATGCCATCGTGATCAACTTCGCCAACCCTGACATGGTAGGCCACACTGGCGTTCTTCCCGCTGCTATCAAGGCGGTCGAAGTCGTCGATGAATGTGTCGGCAAGGCGATCGAGGCTGTCAAGAAGGCCGGCGGTGTCGTCTTTATCTGCGCGGATCACGGCAACTGCGAGCAGATGATCAATTACGAGACCGGCGCGCCCCATACCGCCCACACGACCAACCCGGTTCCCTTTATCCTGGTGAACTACGATGAAGATTACACGCTGGCTGAAGGCGGCGTTCTCGCCGATATCGTTCCCACCCTGATCCAGGTCATGGGTAAAGAGCAGCCTGTTGAAATGACAGGAAAATCCCTGCTCCTGAAAAAATAACAGAATCGGAAAAACAATAGAAAAAAGACAATTCTATAGATGATTTTATAGATAACAGAACAGAGAATGCGGATCCCTTCAGGATAGGACGGATCCGCATTCTTTTTCTTCCCCAGATATTGACTTATTTTGTACGAATCAGCATACATATTGAAAAAACAGGGCGGATTTTCGCGATTTTTTTGTGAAAATGTTGAATACAGTGTATCCAAACAGAATAAAATGCATTATTATAAGTGTATATGTGCAGTAGTAGACTATCTTGAAATCATCAAGATATAGTATCCAGGTGACGGCACAGTCCGGTTGGACAGGTGTGCCGGTCCTGGGCGGACAGCTTGAAGACCATGGATTTGAAGAGGAAAATACCGGAGAAGTTCAAAGATGCGGGTGCATCTTTACATTCTGCCGGACAAAAACTCAACAGAGCGCTCAGGAAAAACGCGAACGGGCAGGATACCGGCAGCGGGCAGGCGGCAGCGAAGGAAAGCAGAATGTCGGTCAGGCAGCGCAGGGAGATCAGAGTGAGCTGGACCTTCCTCGCCCCCAGCATCATAGGGGTCGCCATGTTTTTTGTCCTTCCCTTTTTTGTGGTCATTTACTATTCCATGATCGACAATCCCGTCCGGCACAGGCCTGTCGGGCTTGCCAATTACGTGAGGGTCTTTAACAACAGCGCTTTCAGGCTGGCGGCCTTAAATACGCTGAAGTTTTCCCTGGTCGCGGTTCCCCTGGCGGTTTCCCTGTCCCTGCTGCTTGCCGTAGTCATGGAGCAGAAGCTCCCGTGGAAGAGCAGGTTCAGGTCATTTTTCCTAAGCCCCATGATGGTCCCCACTGCATCGGTCATCATGATCTGGCAGATCCTCTTTCATTACAATGGACTGGCCAATGTCCTGCTGGCGAAATTCGGGGTCGGAAAGATCGACTGGCTCAAGTCCTCCTATGCGCAGGTGCCGATCATCCTTTTGTTTTTGTGGAAAAATCTGGGCTACAATATGATCCTGTTTATGTCGGGGCTGGCCAATATTCCCCGGGATCAGATCGAGGTGGCGAGGCTGGAGAGCGCGACGGAGTTTCAGATCTTCTGGCTCATCAAGATCAGATATCTGTCTTCTACGATCCTTTTTGTGACGATCATGTCCCTGATCAATTCTTTCAAGGTCTTCAGGGAGACGTATCTGATGTCAGGGGATTATCCTTATGATGCCCTTTATATGCTCCAGCATTTCATGAATAATACATTCCGTTCTCTGGATTATCAGAAGCTCAGTTCGGCCGCTGTCATGATGGCTCTGTTCATGATCGTTGTGATCGGGGCTCTGTTTCTGGCGGAGGACAGGTTCGGACGGGATCTGGAGTAAAAAAGCATAATCCGGGGGATTGACAACAGTTCGGGCGCATGTGTGTGCGCTCAGAGGGAGTTGCAGTTTGAATCTGGGAAACAGGAAGAACGGGCCGGGAAAGAATATTGTCGGCAGCATCAGGGACCGGGTCAAATTTGAGCAGGGGCCTCCCGTTCTTTATCCTTTTAAAAAACCAAGTGAAAATGACCAGGACAAAGATGGATCCGCCGCAGGGGAAGCGGAGGCTCCGGCTGAGATTCCTGCGGAGGCCCCGGCGGCGGCTCCGGTAAAGGAGCCGGAAGCTGCAGGGCCGGACGCACTAAAGAGTCTGTCCGACCTGTCTGCCGCGAGGATCGCCAGTGCGCGGAAAGCTCTGACGAAAGAGCGGCGCGAAATGATCCGAATGGTTCTCCGCACTGTGATCGCAGGCTTTTTTGCCATCCTTTTCCTCATGCCGATCGTACTGACGATCACGAATTCACTGATGACGGTGTCGGAGATCAATGCCAACTACGGCGTGATCTTCGCGAAAAAGAACGGGGTGCGCGTCTTCATCAGCCAGACCGTGAACCTGAAGTTTATTCCGGATATAATTTCTTTCAGCCAGTATTTCAAGGTGCTGGTCATGAGTCCGGAATACCTCATGAAGTTCTGGAACTCCGTTTTCTACACCGTTCCGATCGTCCTTTTCCAGCTGGCGATCGCTTCCCTGGCTTCCTATGGCTTTGCCAGGTACAGGGGGCGGGTGAGGGAGGTCATCTTTTTCGCTTACATCATCCTGATGCTGATGCCTTATCAGGTAACTCTGGTGCCGAATTTCCTGGTGTCCTCCTGGCTCAGGATCATAGACACCAGATGGGCAATATGGCTGCCGGGCTTTTTTTCACCCTTTGCAGTCTATATGCTCACAAAATATATGCGCAGGATCCCGAAATCCATTTATGAGGCCGCAGAAATAGACGGCGCGGGGGAATGGCAGATCTTTACAAAGATCTGTCTGCCGAACTGCAAAGGAGGCCTTGCATCGATCGCGATCCTGCTGTTTATCGATTACTGGAATATGGTCGAGCAGCCGCTGATCCTGCTCAGCGATGAGCAGATGCACCCCTTGTCTGTGTTCCTTTCGAAGATCAATACAGGCGAGATCTCGCTGGCTTTTGCCGTCGCGGTCATCTATATGGTCCTTCCCATGATGGTCTTCCTGTACGGAGAGGAATCTCTGGTAGAGGGCATTGTCTATCAGGGCGGTATCAAGGAATAGGTAGTTTGTCCTTTCTTTCAGCGGGGAATCCGCACACGGGGGAGAAAGACTCGCGATCGAGTCTTGAATCATACATGTTTGTGAACAGGAGGTCATGGTACAGGAGTATGAATATCGAAGATAAGGAACTGGAACAGTTTCGGAGATCCCAGAGACGAAAAGATATCATCAAAAACATCACGATCGTGTTTTTGCTGATCCTGCTGGCGCTGACCTTCTTTTCCAGGACGATCATGAACCTCACGCTGCCCCAGGTGGCGACGCACATCGTCAGTGAGGGTGAGGTGTCGCCGAGGATCAGGGGACAGGGGACTGCGGAAGTCGATGATCCCTTTTCTGTGACTGTAGCCCAGGCGAGAACGATCAAGAGCGTGGCAGTCCGTCAGGACCAGAAGGTGAAGCGTGGGGACGTGCTTTACTACCTCGAAGACAGCGAATCCGAGGAACTGAGGAATGCCAGGCAGGAGCTGGACGACCAGAAGGCGAACTTCACCAAGCGCCTTTTTGACGGTACCCTGTCAGACAGTGATATCACCAGAATGAGGGCGGGTAACTACCGCTCTGATGATGAACTCCAGTCGGAGCTCGCCTCGATCAACAGACGCTACGAACGTGCCAACAGAGAAAAGGCGGCGGCGGACGCGGCGTATGAGAAACTCCTTGCGGAGGAGGATGACAGTGAACCCTCTTCGAGTACGCCGGTTGAGGAAGAGGTTCCTGACGACGACGTTGCCGTCGCTGCTAAAAAGACAAATACCGGGATAGATGCTCCGGAGGACGCCAGCGAAGGAACTACGGATGATGATCCCACAAGAAGGAAAAAGAGCAAATATCAGAAGAAGCTCGAAAAGGCCAATATCCGCAAGATCGACGCGGATCTGGCGCTTGCGGAGATCACGGCCGAGAAGGAAAAGGTGATCAACAGCATCAGCGCGGAGCTGGAGCTCAAGGGGATCCAGGACGCGATCACCAAGGCGGAGGCCAAGGTGGAGAGGCTCGAGAAGGAAGAAATCGGAGCGACGATCACTGCCCCTGTCGACGGAACCGTGACTTCGCTCAGCTACGGCGCCGGAGAGACGACATCAGCGGATTCTCCTGTCGCTATTATCCGTCTGGCGGGCAAAAGCCTGACGGTCAGCTTTTCCGTGACAAAGGAGCAGGCGCAGAAGCTTAAAGTGGGGGATGAGGCAAAGCCCCAGAATCCATGGGAATATGAAGATGACTTCAAGGCTGTCCTGCGGCAGATCGCAGCGGATTCCAGCGACCCCAAAAACCAGAGACTTCTGAAATTTGAGATCACCAGCTCCTCCGTTACGGCCGGAGACTCCGTGCAGCTGCAGCTGGCTGAGAGCACCAAGAGCTATGACCTGGTCGTTCCTAATTCTGCGGTCCGCACCGATGCCAACGGCAAATTCGTCCTGGTGCTGCAGACAAGGCAGAGCCCTCTCGGAAACCGTTACGTTGCCATGAGGGAGGATGTCAAGGTACTCGCAAAAGATGATTCCAACACTGCGATCAGCGGTGCGATCGGAGCATATACCTTCGTGATCACGACTTCAAACAAGTCAGTAAAGTCCGGTGATCAGGTCCGTCTGGCCGATGAGGAGGAGAGGACTGAAGAGTAAGGAATTGTGCGAAAGTCATAAAGTTTCAGTTCCTAAGGGGTAGAGGTTTTGAAAAAGGCAGCTATGGAAGACAGCAAACTGAATAGGGCTTTCGATGCTGCCGGAAAGGGAGCGCGCCGGGCGGCGTCTGCGGCGTCAGGCGCCCTGAGCAGGCTCCGTCTGTGGCAGAAGGCCGGTCTGATCCTCTGCGCAGTCTTCTGGATCCTCTCTGCAGTCATCGGGGCAGTGCTCGACGGGATCACATCGACAATGCCGGACCAGACCTACCGGTCCAGATGGTCGCCTGAGGGAAACTGTGCGCAGATCAGCACCTATCTGTCCGAATCCGCGGCAGCTTCCGATGATACTGTAAAAGAGCTGCGCGCTGCTTTTTCGAACGCGCTTCAATCTGAATCGATCGCCCTGACCGAAAAGCAGCTCGAAAACGGGGCCAGCCTCATGGACGACTGTTACTGCGGGATCGCGTCCGCTGACGTTTCGACGCCGGATGATTCCGTAAGTGTGACCATGATCGGCGTGGGCGGTGATTTTTTCAATTTTCATCCCCTGGAGCTTCAGTCCGGCTATTATTTTTCCGAGGAAGAGCTCATGAGGGACAGGGTGCTGCTTGATGACCAGACAGCATGGCGCCTGTTCGGGTCCCCCGATGTCGTAGGCCTGTCTGTGCAGATCGGAGGCGAGCCGCATTATATTGCGGGCGTTTTCAAAAGGCCGGAGGGGAGATTTTACAGTGCGGCAGGAATGGGAGACTATCTGATCTTTGCCTCTTATGAATCTTTATGTAAATATACCGAAAAGGGAGTCCCTGACGGAGGCGGAGACGGAGACGGTGCAGGCGGATCTCTGAGTCCGGAGGCTTCGATCCGGGATGAAAAAAAAGTTGACGCGGGAATGCCCGCACAGGTCGGCGGCGGCAGTGCTGCTGCCGGTAAAGCTTTTCCTGCCGCCGCAGCATGGAGATTTGTTTCCGGAGATGCGGCGGTTCTGTATGCGCTGGAGGACACGGACATGGACTCCGGCTCAGACAGTGATACTGACTCATCGGACGAAGGTGCTGATTCCGGAACAGTGGAGGAAAAGACTGAACCGGAGGACCTCGATGATCATATGTCGGACAGCGACAGAGGCGCTTCGAGCGGTTCTGCTCCGTCCGGGGTCGGCGACGAGGACCAGAAGGAGGTTGACCGCTCAAGGCTCACTGTCTATGAGGTCATCCTTCCGGATCCCGTGACCGGATTTGCCCTCAAAATGGTACGGGGCGTGATGACTGAGGCAGGGATTTCTTCTGAACAGATGACCATAGTGGACAATTCCGCGCGCTATGAAACCACCAGACTGGCTCTTTTAGCAGCAGAACCGGGACTGCGCAGCATGCAGACCGCCGCCATACGCTATCCCTATTGGGAAAACGTGGCTCTGGCCTGGGAGGATCTGCTGATCCCCTATGCTCTTTTTCAGCTCATTCTGCGATTTTCCCCTTTTCTCTTCCTGCTATATCTGGTACTCTGGTATGCGACGCATAAAAGCTGGACTCTGGGCGGGATCATCCGCAATGTACAGGATGAGATCTATGACCGTCAGTCCGAGAAGATCTACGGCAGACGTCCCGGCGCTGCACTGGAAGCAGATAATGAGAATGCTGTCACAGCCAGCGGAGAAAACATATCCACACCCGGCGTGGAAGATTCTGTTACACCCGGTTTGGAAAATAAAGCCCCGGCCGGTGAGGAAAGTGCTTTCGCGCCCGGCCTGGAAAATAAAGCCCCGGCCGGTGAGGAAAATGCTCTCACTCCCGACGGGGACAATACACCTGCAGCCGGCGGAGAAAATGACGCATCGGCTGGCAGTGAAACTATAGAGAAAGGAACAAGATGAATATGAAAAAGAGATTCCGGCGTGCTGCCGCGGTACTGATCGTGATTTCCATGCTGTTGTCACTGGTTGCCTGTGGTTCAGGCTCAGGCAGCAACGGAGGAAATACCCCCACAACCCCTTCTTCCAGCCAGGGGCCTTCCATGCCCGAGGTCAGTGTCAGGGACGGCGTCGCCCGCTCCACGCAGGTTACTTTTTCCAATCCGGATTTCAGAACTGACGGTCTGCAGATCCTTGCCATTGAAGGGGATCGGATGTATGCCGCCAATAACAGCTTTGAGGAGGACGGCCTTGAGGAGTATCAGCTCCTGAGCTTTGGCATTGATGGAAGTGATCTGAAAACGGTCAATTACAAGATAGACATTGATGAAAAGGATGTGGCGGCAGCGGCATTTCGCGACGGCTGTTTCTATCTGGCGGTCACTTCCTATACCAATTCTCCTGCACTGGATTATGCCCTCGCCAATGAAGGCGCGACTGATTTTGATGCCATGGAGATCCCGGATGAGTATAGTGAGGATGCTTCCAGCATCTATGAACTCTGCTGCGTGGATCTGGACGGAAAGGAAAAGTGGAAGATCACTCTCGATGAGGCAGCTGCGAGTGACTACTACTATGTCAATTCGATCGAAGTGACTGAAAACGGCGTTATGGTCCTCTCCTCTGAGGGTATCTCCTCTTATTCCAAAGAGGATGGCTCTTTTATAGAAAAGGCCTGCACAGTCAAGGCGGACGAGCTGACAGGAAATCTGTATGCCCTCAACGATGGCAGGATCATCATGGTGGACGACGCTGCAGCCAACGTGAAGATCAATACTTATGATAAAGGATCCGGTAAGTTTACGGAAAGTATGACACTTCCGGCAGCGCTTGCGGCTTCGACGCTGTTTGTGGGGAAGTCCTATGATTTTTATGTGGCCGGGGATGACGGCATCTATGGGGCAAACCTGGGCTCGGATGCCCTGGCGCCTGTCGTGAACTTTGTCAATTCCGATCTCGATGTCCAGGGAATCGTCAGGGTCATCGAGATCGAGGACGGAAAGCTTGTGATCCAGGTCTACAGCAATGAGAGTACTCTTGACACTTATATTCTGGATCCCGTTGCGCCGGAGGATGTCGAGGAGAAAAAGGAGCTGACCCTGGGCGGTCATTATATCGATTATGAGGTCCGCAGTGAGGTGATCAGTTTCAATAAGGAGAGCAAGGACTACCGTATCCGGATCATTGACTACAGCCAGTACAATCTGGAAGACGATGATTATGAGAACTCTACCGGTATTGACAGAATGAACACAGACATCGTCACCGGCAATGCTCCTGATATCATGCTGCTCACCGAAAGGATGCCCGCGGACAATTATATTGCCAAGGGTGTATTCCTGGATCTGACGGACAAATTCAATGAAGATAAGGGAATTGAAAAAGAAGATTTCCTCCAGAACATCATTGATGCCTTTAAGACGGATGGACGTATGTACGTCGCTGTCCCCGGGTTCACAGTCACCGGTATTTCCGGAAAGACCAAATATATCGGAGACGGGAAGGATCTCACGATCAAAAAATTAAAAGAGATCGCAGCCGCCCGCGGAATAAAAGATTCCGATATTTTCGGAATCGTATTAAGAGACCAGGTCCTTTCTTCTGCAGTCGAGTTTTCAGGCGATCAGTTTATTGACCGGGAGACCAGCACCTGCCATTTTGACAGCGATGAGTTCAAAGAGCTTCTTGAATTTGTGAAGGTATTTCCGGAGCAGATCAATGACGACCAGTACAACGACTATTTCACGCAGTATCTCATGGACAAGGCGCTCGTAGGGATCCAGTATATCAATACCCTGTATGACTATGAGTATATGACCAGGCAGCTGTACGGTGATCTGGATGTGACGGTGACCGGTTTCCCTTCAAGGGAAAACAAAGGACCTGCGGTTGCGGCGACCTTTAAAATGGGGATCAATAATAACACCGCTGATCCTGACGGATGCTGGGAGTTTGTCCGGCGCTTCTACCTGCCTGAATACCAGACCAAGATGGAATCCTGCCTGCCTGTCAGTGAAAAGGCGATCGACGAGCAGGGCAAGATCATCATTGAGGAAGAGAAGAAGGCAAGAGAGGAATACGAAGCTCTCATGAAGGAAAACGATGAGATGACAGGCGTCAGCTCTCTGATCTCCGAGGAGCCCATGCCGGAGGAGGTTAAGGAATTAATGGAAGACTCCGGTAAGGCCGGGACCGGCGCGGCTGCTGAGTTTGCTGCTGATACAGCGGCAGCGGCTGAAGAAGTCACGGAGTCCGAAGACCTCACAGGAAAACCTGTGTCGGAAGAGGATTTCAACGGTACACACGAGGAGTATCTCCAGTATCTGGAAGATGAAAAAGCGCGCGCGGATACCAGTGAGCAGGCGGAGGAAGTTGTTATCGATGGCGAGGAGGCCATGCAGGAGGACGGTGTCCAGATGGATCTGAACACCATGCCCGACTTTAATGAGGAAGATCTGGCGAAGCTCAAAGCCATACTGAAAGGTCTGACTTTCCCTGTCAACGGCGGATCGGATATTCTGAATATCATCGCGGAAGAGTCCGGCGCTTACTTTGCCGGTCAGAAGAGTGTTGACGAAGTGGCGGATATTATCCAGAGCCGCGTACAGGTCTATCTCAAGGAGAATGAGTAATCCAGCTGCAGGTTACACCCCGGTCAGGGCGTGACCAGAAGCGTAATTCACTGGCAATATGATCATATAGTCCGGCGCAGGCTCCCACAGCAGATCTGCATGGGAGCCTGCCTTTCAAAAATGGATAAAAATCACTTATGCAAAAGGAAATCACACAGGATAAAATCAGAAATTTCTGTATTGTCGCCCATATCGACCACGGAAAATCGACGCTGGCGGACCGCATGATCGAAAAGACGGGCCTCCTCACCAGTCGTGAAATGCAGGATCAGGTCCTCGATAACATGGAGCTGGAGCGGGAGAGAGGCATCACCATCAAATCACAGGCGGTGCGTCTGGTCTACACGGCCAGGGACGGGGAGGAGTATATCTTTAATCTGATCGATACCCCCGGTCACGTGGACTTCAATTACGAAGTGAGCCGGTCCCTGGCCGCCTGTGACGGCGCGATCCTGGTGGTCGATGCCACACAGGGGATCCAGGCCCAGACCCTTGCCAATGTATATCTGGCCCTGGAGCACAACCTGGATGTCTTTCCGGTCATCAACAAGATCGACCTGCCATCCGCCGAGCCGGAGAAGGTGCGGGAGGAGATCGAGGACGTCATCGGACTCGATGCCTCCGAAGCGCCGCTGATCTCCGCCAAACAGGGGATCGGCGTGGAGGATGTTCTGGAGGCGGTCATCAAAAATATCCCTGCCCCGGACGGAGACCCTGACGCGCCCCTCAAAGCCCTGATCTTTGATTCTCTGTACGATTCCTACAAGGGTGTCATCGTTTTCTGCCGTCTCAGGGACGGAAGGCTGAAACGCGGCACAAAAGTAAAAATGATGGCGACCGGAGCAGTGGCTGAGGTCGTGGAGGTCGGCTATTTCGGTCCCGGCCAGTTCATCCCCTGCGACGAGCTTTCTGCCGGCATGGTCGGCTATTTTACTGCTTCGATCAAGAATATCCGCGACGCCCGTGTCGGCGACACGGTGACGGAGAGTACTAATCCCTGCGCGGAACCTCTGCCGGGCTACAAGAAGGCCCAGCCCATGGTCTACTGCGGGCTCTATCCTTCCGAAACTCCCAGATACCCAGATCTCCGGGACGCTCTGGAAAAGCTCCAGCTCAATGACGCCTCGCTCTTTTTTGAGCCCGAGACCTCACTTGCCCTGGGCTTCGGATTCCGCTGCGGCTTCCTCGGCCTCCTCCACATGGAGGTCATTCTGGAGCGCCTCGAGCGCGAATATGATCTGGACCTCATCTCGACAGCGCCGGGAGTCGTCTACAAGGTCTACAAGACCGACGGAACAATGATGGAGCTGACCAATCCCTCCAACCTGCCGGAACCCACAGCCATTGAAAGAATGGAGGAGCCGATCGTCAACGCGGAGATCATGGTCACCACTGAATTCATCGGGCCCATCATGCAGCTCTGCCAGGAACGGAGAGGACGCTACATCAGCACAGACTACATCGAGACGACCCGCGCCGTGCTCAAATACGAGCTGCCGCTCAACGAGATCATCTACGACTTTTTTGACGCCCTGAAATCCCGTTCCAGGGGCTATGCCTCTTTTGATTACGAGCTTAAGGGCTACGAGGACTCAAAGCTGGTCAAGATGGATATCCTGGTCAACAAGGAGCCTGTCGATGCCCTTTCCTTCATCGTCCACGCGGACGGCGCCTACGAGCGCGGCCGCAAGATGTGCGAGAAACTCAAGGATGAGATCCCGCGCCAGCTCTTTGACGTGCCTATCCAGGCTGCTGTCGGCGGCCGCGTCATCGCCCGCGAGACCGTCCGCCAGATGCGCAAGGACGTCCTCGCCAAGTGCTACGGCGGCGACATCTCCCGAAAGAAGAAGCTCCTCGAGAAACAGAAGGAGGGCAAGAAGCGTATGCAGACTGTCGGCAGCGTGGAGATCCCCAAGGAAGCCTTCATGAGTGTCCTCAAGCTGGATACCCAGTGATGATCCTGAGAGATTTCGGACGGGTTTCCAGGAGAGGATCTTCAGTACCTGTTTCTCAGGGACAGTTTTTGAGATGAGAGTTTCCGGAAGGTATTTCTGAAACAGGTTTTTCAAACGGTAAGTACAGCGAGGCTTTCTGACACAGCAATCAAGTAGAAAGACAAGCAGAGTGTACAGATTAATGCTTAACAGCGCCTAAGCGAGTGACCATGAATAGTGAAAGGATAGTCAGCCTGGCACAACGAACGGCTTTCCGGGATCCGGAGAATAACTACAAAGAAAATACAGAGATTAAGAACACGGTGTGTCAGGGGGATTATCCTCCTGACACTTCGTTGTATCTGCATATTCCCTTTTGTATCAGAAAATGCAGCTACTGTGATTTTCTCTCTTCCCCGCAGGATGAAGGGACATGGGAGGAATATGTGCAGGCGCTGATCCGGGAGATCCTGGTTCAGGGGGACTGTTTCTCCGGCACAAAAGTCGATACCATTTTCTTTGGGGGCGGTACGCCGTCAATCCTGACAGAAAAGCAGATCAGCCGGATCATGGAGGCAGTGCATGCTTATTTTTATGTGCGGCCTGATGCGGAGATCAGTCTGGAAATGAATCCGGGCACGGCAGAACCGGATAAGCTGCGCGCCTTCCGTCAGGCCGGTATCAACCGCCTGTCCATCGGCGTACAGTCTCTGCATGATGATGAACTCCGTCTGCTGGGAAGGATCCATACTGCTGCCCAGGCAGAAACAGCTTTCCTGCAGGCCAGGGAAGCAGGCTTTGAAAACATAAATATTGACCTGATCAGTGCCCTCCCCGGACAGACGCCGGAAAAATGGGAGTACAATCTGTCTAAAGCCATTAACTGGAAGCCGGAGCACATCTCTGCCTACAGCCTGATCATCGAGCCGGGTACTGCATTCGCCGAAATGCAGGAAAAAGGACAGCTGCTGCCTGTTCCCGGGGAAGAAGACGACAGAACCATTTATCATACTACAGGAAAAATATTGGGCAGAGCCGGTTACCGCCAGTATGAGATCTCCAACTATGCTCTTCCGGGAAAAGAATGCCGCCACAATATCGGCTACTGGACGGGTCACGAGTATCTGGGCTTTGGTATCGGGGCGGCCTCATACATCCGCGGATGCAGGTTTTCCAATACGCCAGATCTGTCCTTTTATCTGGAAGCACTGAAAAAAGCTGCGGATGGATCTGACCTTGAAAGCATCCGGGAAGAGGTCCATTCTCTCACAGACAAGGAAAAGATGGAGGAATTCCTGTTCCTTGGCCTGCGCATGACGGACGGAACAGATGCCGGGGAATTTGAGCGCAGATTCGGCAGATCACTGGAATCCGTATACGGGGATGTGATCCGCAGGCATATCCGCCAGGGAGTTGCTGAGCGCACACAAAAAGGGATCCGCCTGACCGCACGCGGGATTGATGTGAGCAATTATGTCCTGGCGGATTATCTGCTGTAAAAGAGAAGAAAACGGAATGTAAAAAAGGAATAAGCATGGATAATAAAACAGAATGGCGCCGTTCCCGTGACAGACTGATCCGCACCCTGACCTCCCTGGGATTTCCCGGGGAACTGGGGAATGCTATCGTCAAAAATCTCGGCAGTCCCAGGGCGATGGACCGGATGACAGTATATCTGGAAAATGTAAAGCCGAAAAAAGCGGAGGTCGTCGTGGACGAAATGCTGGCGATCAGATCCGAGATCGAAGCGTGGAGAAAGAAAAAAGAAGCACAGCTGGCCAATGCTTATTACAATGAGGTTTTGTATTACGGCCTCGGGACTGATCCGGACCCGGATCCTGAGTGAGCATTAGTTACAAGGTTACAGTACAGACCGGCTCGAAACTCGAGGCGTTTTTCGCGGCTTTTTTGCGAAAAACCCGAGTGCAACGGCGCAAACACACTCGCAGAGTGTGTTGCGCACAGCGAAGCGTATTGGAATCGCCGCGCGCAAGCGTTACATGTCCACGCCCTTCGAGGGGGCGTGGACAGTAACGTTACAAGTCACACCTGTGCCAGCCTCGATGTGCTTTCAATTGATATTATCCCGTCACCTGATATAATTAAAAACAACAAGAACATTGTCTTATTTTGAGGGGTGCCATGAGAGCGATCTGCAATGTCTGCTGCCATCACTGCAGCCTGGAGGAGGGCCGGACAGGAGCCTGCGGGGCCCGCACGAATAAGGGAGGACAGATCACAGCTTCCAACTACGGAAGGCTGACAGCTCTGGCACTCGATCCGATCGAGAAGAAGCCTCTGGCGCGGTTTATGCCGGGCAGCCTGATCCTTTCCGTGGGCAGTTATGGCTGCAGCCTGCGCTGTCCCTTTTGCCAGAATTACGAGATCGCCTCGGCAAGACCGGCCTGCATGGACAATGCCTGTGGGGAATCAGCGGGCAGGAATACTGATCGTACTACCGGGTCGGCGGTCACCAGCAGCGGCCCCGGGAGGGAGAGCGGGGCAACAGCCATAACCAGTAGTGATCCCGGGCAGGAGAGTGGATCATCCATTACCTGCAGCGGCCCCGGGCAGGAGAGCGGGAATAATAAAATTATTACCTACAAAGACCCCGGACCGTTGATCGGGAAAAACAGCGGAGGCCGTGAACACAGGCTGGAAATTGCGGAGTACACGCCGCAGGAACTGTGCAGCCTTGCGCTTGACCTTCGCACGCGCGGCAATATCGGGATCGCCTTCACCTATAATGAGCCGCTGGTCGGGTGGGAATTTGTGCGTGACACTGCCAGGCTTTTTCACGAAAACGGCATGAAGACTGTGCTCGTCACGAACGGCATGGCTTCTCAGGAGATCCTGCAGGAGCTGCTTCCCTGCATAGATGCCATGAATATTGACCTGAAAGGATTTACTGAGGATTATTACCGGGAATTCGTGGGCGGAGACCTGAATATGGTAAAGGATTTTATCTCCGCGGCGGCAGAAGGCTGCCACGTCGAGATCACGAAACTCATCATTCCCGGGAAAAATGACAGCGAGAGCGAGATGCGCAGGATGGCCGCCTGGATCGCTTCTTTGAGGGGCGGAACGGGAAAAGATATCCCGATCCACGTTTCCCGTTATTTTCCCCGCTACAAATGGACGGCTCCCGCGACGAGCGTAAAGACTGTCTACAGACTGGCAGAAACCGCGCGGGAAAAACTGGACTATGTTTATACCGGCAATTGCTGAAGGTGCTTTTTCTCAGCTGCAGAAGGTGTTTTTTACCTTTGCTGAAGACGTTTTCCGGTAACTGCAGAAGGTGGTTTTTTACAGCTGCAGAATACGCTTTCCGGCAAGTGGCCAGGGTGCTTTGGCAGCTGCTGTGGATGTTTTAGACCAGGAGGAAAAGAAAATGTCAATTACAGGCGGTGTGATGGTGCCCCATCCCCCGATCATCCTCCCGGAGATCGGACGGGGAGAAGAAAAGAAGATCAAGGCGACGTCGGATGCATTTAAAAAAGCCATGTCTTTTGCGGCGTCCCTGGAACCGGAGACACTGGTGATCACGTCTCCCCACAGTATCATGTACAGGGATTATTTCCACATTTCGCCGGGAGTGGAAGCGAGGGGGGATTTCCGCAATTTCCGTGCCCGCGATGTCGGGATCCATGTGGAATATGACTATGAATTTGTTCATACCCTCAGCGGGCTCTGCGACAGAGATGTTTTTCCGGCGGGGACCATGGGAGAACGTGATCCGGAGCTCGACCACGGGACCATGATCCCTCTATACTTCCTGAATCAGTTTATGGATCCCTCCCGATACAGGATCGTCCGCATCGGTCTCTCCGGGCTGCCGCTTGAGGACCATTACCGGCTGGGAATGAAGATCAGGGAGGCGGCAGACCGCCTGGGCCGCCGGATCGTTTTTATCGCCAGCGGCGATCTGTCCCACAAATTAAAGGACGACGGTCCTTATGGATTTGATGAAAACGGGCCGGTGTACGATGACCGGATCATGGATGTCATGGGAAGAGGGCAGTTTGACGAACTCCTGGATTTTGACGAGACCCTCTGCGACAGAGCCGCGGAATGCGGGCACAGGAGCTTTGTCATGATGGCCGGTGCCCTGGACGGCATGGCCGTCCGGACCCACAGGCTCTCTCATGAGGGGACCTTCGGTGTCGGATACGGCGTGTGCACTTATGAAGTGACCGGAGCGGATGAGATGAGGCATTTTCTGGATCTGTGGACCGAAAAAAAGAAGCAGGAAAACCTTAAGAGGCGGGCCGGTGAAGACCTGTTTGTACAGCTTGCGCGGGCGGGTGTGGAATCCGCAGTCCTCAGGCACAAAAAGCTTCCCGACAAAGAGATCCGCGCGCTGATCGGAGATGCGGATGACCTTCTCAACCGGCAGGCAGGCACCTTTGTCTCCATCCACAAGAACGGCCGTCTGCGCGGCTGCATCGGGACGATCGCCCCGACCTGCAGCTGCATAGCCCAGGAGATCGCCCAGAATGCTGTGAGCGCTTCCCTCAAAGATCCCAGATTTAACGAGATCCGTCCCGATGAACTGGATTCTCTGGAGATCACTGTGGATGTGCTCGGGGAAACGGAAAAGATCGATTCCCCTGATCAGCTCGACGTCAAACGCTATGGCGTCATCGTATCCAAAGGGTTCAGACGGGGACTTCTTCTGCCCAACCTGGACGGCGTGGATACCGTGGAGGAACAGATCAGCATCGCCCTTCAGAAGGCCGGGCTCAAGGTGAACGAGAAAAACTACCAGCTGGAGAGATTTGAAGTGGTGCGGCATTTCTGACCTTACCGGTCACACTCCGGCCGGGGTGGCACCATGAAAACACCTTGAGACCGGTCAACGAGTTACATTTTTACAAACCAACACTTTCGGGAGAATGAGCAAAATGAAAGATCTGACAGGAAAATGTGTGCTTTTAGGGATCACCGGCGGGATCGCCGCCTACAAAATGGCAAATGTCGCAAGCGCGCTGCACAAGGCCGGCGCAAAGGTCCATGTCATCATGACAGAAAACGCGGCAAAATTTATCACGCCGCTGACCTTTGAGACCCTGACCGGGTCAAAGTGCATGATCGATACTTTTGACCGTGAGTTTCAGTTTGATGTCCGCCATATTTCGGTCGCCAAGGAGGCGGACGTCATCCTGGTCGCACCGGCTACGGCAAATGTCATCGCAAAGATGGCGCACGGTATCGCTGACGATATGCTGACGACGGTCGTTCTTGCCGCCAAATGCAAAAAGCTCGTCTCTCCTTCGATGAACACCGCGATGCTGGAAAATCCCGTCACCCGGGATAATATCGAGATCCTGAGAAAATACGGCTTTACGATCATTGATTCCGCGAGCGGTTATCTTGCCTGCGGCGATACGGGCAGCGGCAAGCTTCCTGAGCCTGAAGTCCTCTGCCAGTGGATCGAAAGGGAGGTCGCCTATCTGGACAAGCCCATGAAGGGCAAAAAGGTCGTTGTGACAGCCGGCCCCACCCAGGAGGCTCTCGACCCGGTCCGCTACCTCACCAATCACAGCACCGGAAAAATGGGATATGCCATCGCCCATGAGGCCATGCTGCGCGGTGCCGACGTCACTCTAGTATCCGGACCTGTCTCCCTTCCGACTGCTCCTTTTGTCCGTCAGAGAAATATTGTTTCCGCCGCGGACATGTTTGAAGCCATCAAGGAGGAACTGCCGGATACGGATATCCTGATCAAATCCGCTGCTGTGGCGGATTACCGGCCTGCTGTTGTCGCTGAGAACAAGATCAAAAAAGGCATCGACGATGAAAACAACCCCATTGTCACGGATGGCAGCGGTATGTATATCCCGCTTGCCCGCACACAGGACATCCTGGGATGGGTCGCCGAAAACCATCATCCCGGCCTGTTTGTCTGCGGCTTCTCCATGGAGACTGAAAACCTCCTGGCAAATTCTTCCAAAAAGCTGGAGAAAAAGAAGCTCAACATGATCGTCGCCAACAGCCTTCGGACTGCGGGTGCCGGCTTCGGCACAGATACCAACGTGGTCACCCTCATTACTAAGGACGGGGCACAGGAGCTCCCCATCATGAGCAAGGACGATGTCGCCGCGAGGATCCTGGACCGGATCAGTGAAATGTCCGAGTAATAAATGACCGAGTAATAAATGTCTGAGTAGTAAATGTCTGAGTAGTAAATGTCCGAGTAATAAATGTTCGAGTAATAAATGCCCGAGTAATAGTGGAGAAGCAGCTGTGGGTTTGTGAAACTGTAGTAATTACTGTATCGGGGAGCGTTTCGCCATACCGACTGACTCACAGCTTCATCGTTCGTTGCCGCGGCATTCGCCGTATGTATCAGAAAATGCCTTTCGTCTGCCTGTGAGCAGGCTCACAGCGGCTGCCGTCATTTTCATCTGCGCATGGGCTCATTGCTGCGCGAAAGAAGGGAGACCCCGTCTTGGTACTCGCAATCGATATAGGAAACACGACAATCGCATTTACAGGACTGGAACCGCAGTTCAATGAAGCGGGGGATAGGACCGGCACTTCCGCCTCAACAGAAAAGCATCCATTTCAACCCGGTCTGCCCTCGGATTATGAGATCTGTTTTATGGAGAAGATTCCCACACAGACAGGGAAAGATCTGCCCTCTTTTATGGAGGCTGCGGAAGGGATCCTGAGGCGGAATGTCTCACCGGATAAGAAGATTGTGGCGGCCGCTGTTTCCAGCGTCGTTCCGGCCTGTACTCCTGCGGCTGCTGCCTTTGCCGAAAAAATCTGCGGAGTCTCTCCGGTAGTCGTCAACTGCCACTGCGATTCCGGCCTGCTTTTTTCCGATATTCCGGTTCCGGAAAAAGTCGGAGCGGACAGGATCGCGGATGCCGCCTGGGCAGCTGAACGATATCCTCTGCCGGTAATGACAGCGGATCTGGGGACTGCGACGACCATCAATGTCGTCAGCGGAAACAGGGAATTTCTAGGCGGCATGATCGCCGCAGGCGTGCGGACCTCCCTGAACGCCCTCCGCTCGGGAACGGCCCAGCTCCCTCAGTTGGAACCCGGACACGTCAAGAAAGAAGACCTGATCGGACGGGATACGGCGGGGTGTATGCTTTCCGCCGCAGTCATTGGAGCGGCAGCCATGATCGACGGCCTGGCAGCCCATGTGGAAGAGCAGCTTGGCTGCCCGCTGACCCTGGTCCTGACAGGCGGAAACGCCGGAGTGGTCTCAGAATGGATCAGGCACCCTTATATCCATGAACCCGACCTGGCAGCAAAAGGTACAGCCCTGATCGCGCAGCGCGAACATGCAGCGAAATAACAGATACATCCCTGATCCCATATCAGAAAGGGGGAAACAAAAAATGGATATAGTAAAGGTCTCCCTGGATTCTTTTCCCGGGATAAGGATCGGACAGACAGAAAACAAAGCCGGCGGTACCGGGATCACAGTCCTTCTCTGTGAAGACCCGGAGGGAATGCGCGCAGGCCTGCACATCGGAGGGGGCGGTCCCGCGGCGCGGGAAACCGGCATCCTCAATCCGGTAGCGACGGCACAGAGGATCCATGCTGCCGTTCTGGGCGGCGGGAGCGCTTTTGGCCTCGATGCTGCGGGCGGTGTCATGCGTTATCTGGAGAAAAAGGGATTTGGCGTGGAAGTCCGCGATATCCATGTTCCCCTGGTCACACAGGTGGACATTTTTGATTTGCCGGTGGGTGACCCGCGCGTCCGCCCGGATCAGGAAATGGGTTACGCCGCCTGCCAGATGGCAGAGGCCGGAAAGAGAGGAAACTTTCGCAGCGGAAACTATGGCGCAGGGTGCGGAGCCACTGTTGGTAAATACGCAGGCGGAGATCATGCCATGAAAGGCGGGATCGGTTCCTGCGTACTCAGACAAGGCCGCCTCATGGTCGGCGCTATTGTGGCAGTTAATGCCTTCGGGGATATCTATAACTGGAAGACCGGACAGAAGATCGCCGGCGCGCGCACAGACGACGGCAGACTGTACGGAATGGAGGATATGGTCTCTTTTCTGAGAAAAAACGAAGCCTCCAGGATTCAGGATGCTCCTGCGGCGGAGACAGCTCTCAATACCACGATCGGTATCGTGTTTACCAATGCTTCTTTAAGCAAGGCTGAGCTGTGCAAGATGGCGGCCATGGCCCATGACGGATTTGCCAGATCCATTTCCCCGATCCACACATCCGGAGACGGGGACAGCATCATCGCCCTCTCGGTCACCCGGGGCGGCAGCCACCATTTTGAAGTCATAGATGCCGACTGTGATACGGAAAGCACAGGGGAGATTCCCGCAGGAATTGATACAGTGGGAACTCTGGCAGCCTGGGCAGTTTCGGAAGCTATTCTCGACGGGGTACAGAATGCGGAGACCGCATATGGTTATCCTGCCATGTCGGATCTGCATAAGACCAGAATCTTTCCGGAATAAAGAAAAAACTTTTCAGAATAAAAAAAAACTTTTCGGCCAAAAGAAAAAACTTTCCAGAATAAAAAAGGTTGAAGAGAAATAAAAAAGGAATAATAGAAAAGGAACAATAGATAAGGAACAATCGAGAAGAAAGAGAAGAAACAATAATAAGAATAAAAGCCGCCGGGTCTGATCATACTGTCCCGGCGGCTTTTCTGGTTTTTCAGCTCTTATTCTTCAGAATCATCCTGAAAGTTTTCCTCCAGTATCTTTTCAACGATGCTGTATCTGTCGGTAAAGAAATCCCGGATTTCAGTCTCTGTGATCTGATTGAAATCGAGCTCGGAATCCTCCCCGAAAAACCGCTTGAGATGCAGTTTCATGGGTTCGGTCAGTTCTGCCTCGTACTCGTCCGTCTTTTCGTTTACGGATTCAGGAGAAAAGACCGTGCGCCCGTATTCCAGGATCTGGCGGGAAAACTGTTCCCGAAAGCCGGGGTTTTTACTCAGGCTTTCGAACATTTTACTGGTCTTGATGACATATTGCAGAGTATCGTGCTGATTCTGCTTCAGTTCAGAGGAGATCGCGGCCGAATTGACATCGAACAGGACCCAGCGCCAGCGGCCGTCCCGGTAGGGGGATCCTCCTCCGGAAGCAGCAGGTGCCGGAGTGGTCTCCTTTTTTTCCTGTATCTCCTGTGTCTTCTGTGTTTCCTGTGCTTCAGGATCTGCGGGAGGCCTCGTTCTCCACAGGGCAAAGTTTCCGCTCGGCCAGTCGCCGCACCTGGCGCAGTAGGTCAGAACAGCAAAGTAATTGATAAAGCTGTCCATATCCATCAGGCCGCAGGCTTTTTCATAATTTTCTTCGACCGACATATCGGATTCTTCGATGAAGGATTTCATTTCCTCATACAGAGCGAGGTCCTCTTTTGTCCCCACCTCGATCGAGTTGTTCTTGATCTCCAGGACTTCTTCCTCGGGAACATCGTAATAATAACTGAAATACTTCTCGTCATATTTTTCCGTCAGATGGTAGACGCCCCAGAATTCACCATCAAGGAAAAGGAAGACCGGCACATAATGCATGATGGCAAAATCCTGATCCGCTGTCAGCTCCGAGACCAGCCTGTCCTTCTGCTTCGTATAGACATCGTCGCCGCCGGTCGTGAGCGTCAGGCGTTTTGCCTCAAATCCCGTGTCAAAGAAATCATAGTGAAAGCGGGAGTTGCCGTCATAATCCTTACGGGCGTAGAGATTAAGGCTCTTGGGATAGAAACCCCGGCTGCCGCCGCCCTGGATCCGGATGCCGGCTTCCTGCTGCAAAAGGAGCTGCCCGTCTTTGTCAAAAAACTGGACATTGGCCTGCCGCTCCCAGTCCCGGCCGCCGTTGCGGTAGTTGGCGTCCCACCACCACCAGAAGTGGCGGTACCACTTGTGGCTGTCATTAAATCCATCCGCCTTTACGAAATCGTCAAAAGCCTTACCGGTGACGTAGATTCCTTTTTCATAGTCAAAAAGGTTTGCGGGGTCGGTCACAATGGAAACCGTCCTGATCCCGCCGTATCCCTCCCGGCCCTCAAAACCGATAAACCAGGCGCCTGTCTGGATCTCGCTCCGTTCCCCGTCATCATTATAGAAAGCTGCGCGCAGGATCGTGCACTTGTCGACTTTATAATCGGGAACCTGATAATTCATGGGCCGCCGGTTTTTGCTGAGCTCCTCCACAGCCTTCAGGTCAAAGCCTGTGGTCACATCCGTGCGCATGGAATGGACATTATCATTGTCTGTGGCGTCCGTGATCTCCACACCCTCCCGCGTATATTGGAAGGTGCCTTCCTGCCCGCGCACGGGATCCGTCCCGTCCAGGGTATAGTAGATCTCCGAAGTGGGAGCCTTGATCTTTAGAGTGAAAGGATCCCTATAAAAGCCGGAGGGCTTTGAAAAAATGATCCGGCTGTTCTTGACATCGTTGTTCTCATACTCCTGCCGCGGCGCCCTGAAAGCAAGATCGGGGGTGAACAGAAAAACAGTCAGCAGGACTGCAGCGAACAGGAGGACCAGGACGGATCTGAATCCATGTTTTTTTAAATTATATAGAAGCTGATTCATAATTTTGACTGTGTTTACCTCGTTACAAAACTAATCCTCATAAATAATTCCTCGATGGGCTTTTCTTACAGGCTGCCGTCTCCGATGACTGCCCGGTTTAGTCCCTCCTGCTGTGCAGGACAGCCAGATGTTCGACGTTTCCAAGGTTGAGTACCAGCTTGATCATATGGAAGAAGACCAGAAGGACCAGAATCGGGATCACGCAGGATGTGATGATCATGACTGCAATCGATTCCAGAAAATTGTTGAGCATGACTTCAAGCTCTTTGATCTTTTCCTCTGAGACCTGCGTGACGCTGGCAACGACGTCGGACGCGGATTCTGAGAAGGCGGAAGGAATATCCTTTATTCTTTCCAGCAGACCCTTTTGCGCCTCTTCCTCCTTTTTTCGCTCTTCCTCGAGCCTCTTGGCTTCTTCTTCCTGTTCTTTCTGTGCCTTGGCTTCTCTGGAAAGCTCGTTTGCCGCTTCAACAGCACTCTGCACGGAGGAATTATAAGTAGTTTCAATGATATCCGTGATCCTTACACTGATCGGGATCACGAAATAGAGAGCCAGCCCGAAGAGCAGAACTCTCAAAGAGAGCAGCCTGCACATCCGCCTTCGCCAGAACAAAGAAACCCCCATGATCACCATGGCAAAGGGGATGATATAACGGAAGGTCACCATACCCATGACCGTCACCAGATACTTTTCCAAATAGATCGCGCACAGAACGATCAGCATGTATGTACTCAGGTCAGCCATCTTATCCGCGACCGGAGTCGCGGCATCGCCGGGAAGGAGCGTGATCCCTACAGAAGCAGCTGTGGCTGCAGCCGTCAGCTCCTGCACATCCTTTTTTTTCTCATCCAATGAGGTGATCGTGTGCTCCTGGACCTCAGGGGAAACTGCCCAGGGTTCCAGGAAAAAGACCGATACGAGACTGATGATCACCAGCATCAGCAGGAGGAAGATCCTGTTTCTGAGGAGCATGAAAATAACAGAATCACGGGAAAAAACCGAATCACGGGGAGGTCGTTTATTCATGGAGTATCTCCTTTTGCAATACCTTTTGAAAAAAACGTAAAACTAATTATAGCTCTTATAATTATAGCTCTTAAAAACTTATGACAGCTCTTGTGATTACTTCCTTTATCAATCTTTTATAATAATACTCTGAACGGAATGCTCTAAACGCCTGTTCCTTCAGCTTTTTACAAAATAATGACGTCCCAGCCATCTGGAAAGGCCGTCAAGCCCGGGATAAACAATGCGCTCCGTTATATTGTGGTGGTCGAGCATATCGCGGATCCGCCATCGGAGCTTTTTGTCAATGATATAGCGGGCTGTGAGGTTTGTGTGCCTGTTCAGAAACTCTGTCACATTTTCCATCTTCCCCGGTACCACAGAAAAAAATGAATACTGGTTAATGATCCTGGGATCGAATGAGGGCGGTTCAATGACAGCCATGCAGCGGTCCTGCATATCTTCGTCATACTGGTGCAGACTGCTGCAGGCTTCGTTGAGCATGTCGACAGAGAAGACTGTCGTGTTGTATTTGCGGATGATCCTCCGGTATTTGAGCGGCAGCATGGCATGCAGCTCATGAATGTCGATGCGCCAGACGACAGAATCGTGGGCATCCATCATCTCAAGGTCATTTTCTGTCATCGCAAAATGCAGAGCCACCATGGGAGAGAAGGTCCAGTCCAGAAGGCGGGTGGGCAGTCCGTGATGCTGCCCCAGGATCATCTGGTTCCAGATCGACTTCTCGATCGTCGGCTCCTCCAGTACAGCGTACTTGGTAAAATTGAGCAGCATGGTGGGCTCAAGCAGTGTCCTCTTATCTTTGCAGTTCCGCTTCAGGCTCGTAGAGAGCGTAAAAGAAGCATCCGGTTCGCCGCGGTAGACGAACAGGTCCCTGTTGCGGCCCAGATCTTCCCGGTATTCCTGCTCCGAAACCATACGGAAAAGATCATCCATAGTATGGATCTCAATATCATGAATCATAAGGTTACCTCCGCCGGAAACACATAACATAGTTTAACATGGAAGAGAGCATAGCGCCATGCCGCTGTCGGCTCATGCATACAGTTCCTTCTTCTGGATGAATCTTTCAAAGCCGGGAAGAGCAAGACGGAGCTGTCCATATAGACGCCCGTCCACGACCCCTTTGTGCACCAGCCGGTCCCGATAGACGCCATATGCGTTTTTTGTTATCCCGGTGGCATCCCTGATCTTCATGCTGCGGGCATACTGGCTGCCTGCCTTTTTTACAATTGTATGCAGGATCAGCCTCTCCTTTTCTGTCAGCCCGTACCAGATTTTGTCATACACATAATCGGCGAGATAATGGTCAAATTCCGGGAGCAGATTCTTTATTTCAGCGGGTTTTCGTTCCCACTTCAGATATCCGAGGACCTGATAGGCAAATGCGTAACCTCCGGTGAGTTTTGCCATCTCAACGGAGACAGAAGGCTCCTGATCAAATACAGCCGAATAGCTTTCTGCAATCATGTCAAAACTGAGAGGCTCCAGAAAAACTTTTGGTGCTCTGTACAGGAAGGTCAGAGATTTCTCATTTTGCAGTTCATACAGATTCTCATATAACCCCGTCATCAGAAGAAAAATATCATAATCCTGGCGAAGATATATCTGAAAAGCATGCGCAAACTCCCGGATATAAGGATTGTTCACCGCTTCATCCACAGCAAGCAGGAGATGTTTGTGGTGTTTTTTCAGCACTTTCAGCATTCTTTCCACAATAACTTCATAATCATCCACCGGTGTGTTGTCGATAGTAAATCCAAAGCCCATGCTGGAGACACTGATACCCGCATTGGAAAAAAGGTGTTTCAATGTATCTAAGTTATACAGCTTGGAGGCGAGGCTCTTTAAAACATCCTTTTCCGGGTTCAGTTCCAGGACTGTCCAGTCTTTTCTGTTTCGGAGAACATTGCAGATTTCCGTCATCATGACAGTTTTTCCGGATCCACGTACCCCTGTGATCATGAAGGTATGTGTCGGAGCCTGATCAGACGTGAAAGCATCGATAATTTCGTTAGTCTGCGCAGGCCTGGAGATCAGTTTTTGCGGCAGCATTCCAAAAGAGATCGTAAAAGGGTTGTTCATTATACGCCTCCCTCATAATCCTTCCTTTTAATTTTAATTAATTCTTTTTAACTTTTGTTAAATTTCAAATGCATTTTAATTCCTGTTAATCTTTTTGTCAAGAAATGAGAGGGAGATCTGGATTACATCTGGTGTAGTGGTCATGACTATACAATGGAAGGAACCACAGGGGAAAAGAATAACAAATAGAAAACAGATCGGATGGGTAGTCTTTTCCTGCCCCATCCGATCTGCTTGTTTACGAAAATACCATTCTCTTCATGTCCGTCAATATATCCGTTTGCCGTATGACTGACGTTCAAGTGTTCAATGCGGAGAAAGGAGTCACAACGGCGCTGCGATTGACAACAATGCCACTCGAATATTGAAGTGAAAAGCAGGACCGATCATTTAACGATTGTCCAATGGCGAATATTCCTGTATACTGAGATTTAATGTTTTATGGCAGAGAAAGCACTGTCCGCCATGTCTGTACTGGATTTGTAAGAATTTAAAGGTCACAAAGGGCTTTAAAAGGTCAAACAGGGATCTAAAAGGATTTCAGGCAGACAAAAGAACTGTCTTTTTCATTTTGCGCGGGACTTTTCCATTTGTGCGGGAGTTATGAAGAACAAGAAGTTGTACGCCTGGCAGAAGGAATGCCTTGCTGCATGGGAGGGAAACCGGTTTCGGGGGATCATCAATGTAGTGACCGGAGCCGGTAAGACATATCTGGCTCTTGCGGCGATCGATCGGGCAAGGGACTTGTTTCCTGACCTCATGGTCAGGATCGTGGTGCCCACGATCCCGCTCGCTCATCAGTGGGAGACGGCGCTTCTGCATCAGGCCGGTTCGGAAAAATGGAGGCCGGGGTTTTTCGGCGGCGGAAAAAGGGACGATCCAGAGCGGCGGGTGATGATCTATATCATCAATTCGGCCAGGGATACGCTTGCGGGGCACATCCGCAGGGACCTGGCTCTGCAAAGGCATGTCTTTTTGATCTGTGATGAATGCCACCATTATACCAGTAAAGAAAACCGGAAGATTTTTGGATTTGTGGAAGACCTGAATGAATCCTCAGACAGGCTGGAATCCCTGTATCTGTGCCTGGGACTGTCGGCGACGCCGTTCGGGACTTCCAATGACGAGGTTCTGCTCAGATCTCTGGGAAAGGAAATTTATGAGTACGGCTTTGACGCCGCTGTAAAAGAAGGAATCATTTCTCCCTTTACAGTATGCGAGGTGTCAGCCTCTTTTTTTGCAGATGAGAGGCAGGAATATGCCGACCTCACCTACAGGATAGGGAGAACGCTCGTGCAGCTTCTCAGGGAACATCCGGAGCTGAAAAAGCTGAGGGAGCGAAGAGAGAAATCCTTCATCAGGGCTGTGATGCGTATCGCCAGGGAGGCGGACATGGATCCCGAGGAGACAGCCTGCGCCTATCTGATGCTGACCTGGCAGAGAAAGGAGATCAGCACCCTGGCCAGGGCCAGGATCTCCTGCTGTCTCTCTATTTTGAGTCAGCTGAGGCGGGATGACCGGGTCCTGATCTTCTGCGAGAGGATCACCCAGGCTGAGGAGATGGTCGGACAGATCCGGAGGGCTTTTGGCAATGTATGCGGGATCTATCATTCGCAGATGACAAAGGAAGCGCGGGCACGGGTCCTGTCGGAATTCCGGAACCAGTCTTTCCGGATCCTGGTGAGCTGCAGGGCCCTGGATGAGGGAATTGATGTTCCGGATGCCAATATAGGGATCGTTTTAAGTTCAACAGCTGTGGAGCGCCAGCGTGTGCAGCGGTTGGGACGCGTGATACGACGGGCGCAGGGCAAGGCGGCAGCCTGCCTTTATTATATTTACATACGGGAATCGACAGACGACGCCGCATTTCTTCCCGGACTGGAGGAATGTGATTCTTTCAGTCTGCGGTATTATACGGCTGAAGATGTTTTCGCCAACGATCTGTATGAATACGTCGGCGGCAGCCTGGTGCGGTCGGCGAGGGAGCGGGGATACGATACCGCGCAGCTCGAGGAGGTGCGAAGATGCCTCACTGAGGGCCTGGCCCGGGCGGATTACCTGCTGCCTGCAAAGGTACAGGCGGAGAGAGCGCGGTCGTCAGAGGAGAGACACGACCGCAACTATTGGAGCGCCATGAAGCGCGTCGGGGATGCCTTCCGAGGCCGGAAATAAGTCCGGAAAAAGGTATACGGATCAAAACACAGGCACAACAAGAAACGATCAGCAAACTATCAGAAAACGATCAGCAGACGATCGGCATATGAGAGGAGACAAACTGTCATGCAGAATTATGAGGAACTCTACGGGGCGCTCCAGCCTCTGGAAAAGGCGCTGAAGGATTCGGCGGCGGCTGTCACAAAGCAGCAGAAAGCGATCCAGAAGAATACAGAGACCGGCAACCTGGCGGAAGTGAAAAAAAGTCTTGAAGCCATCGCG
Source organism: Sarcina sp. DSM 11001 (assembly GCF_900101015.1). Lineage (GTDB taxonomy): Bacteria > Bacillota > Clostridia > Lachnospirales > Lachnospiraceae > CAG-791. The sequence goes on from NZ_FNFZ01000001.1 coordinate 258,893, forward strand.
GAAGCAGCGAAGACTTTGCAGGAGGGCATTGATGCCGTCCGGAGCGAAATAGATTCTTTTGACACAAGGGCATATTTTGCCGACGGAGATTTTACAAAGCAGCTTCTGGAGGCCTGTGCGGAAAAGGGTGTCGATGTGCGCGGCGAGACGGGCGTCTATGAGATGTTCCCCTTCAAGGTCAGGATCATCGGCGATGAGGAACACGACAGTGAGATCTGGATCAACCGCAAAAAGCTGCCCAGCTTCCGGCCTTCTTTTGTGGCGGAATCCATTCACGCTGACCAGGCCAGGCTCTATAACGCCAAATTCAATGAACAGACCTTTATGACAGAGCTGGCGGATGCCTATGAGCTGGCCTGCCTGAAGTCAAATGCCCGGACCGGCAGTACGCAGAGTCTGGATAAAATATATAAATTCCTTGCCCCTACTGCCCGTGCGAGAAAGGATTATGACAAGCAGGCCTATGCCTTTGACCTTGCAAGGCTCTACGAAAAAGGGACGGATGCCTGGGTTTCCAGAACCGGCAGAAAATATTATTTCGGAACGAGCCGGGACGGGAAGAGCGGTATCCGGGTCCTGAGCAGTTCCGGTGTGGAATCTTTCATTAACACATTAAAGATGATTAAAGAAGACTGAAAGGGGACGATCTCATGACGGAGCAAATGGCGGGCGGCAGCATTGCGCTTGAACGGCTGGAAAAAGGGATGCCCCCGGGACGGGGCGCCCTTCTGGAAAAAATGACGGCCGGTCTGGATCCGCTGACAGCTTTTCTGTGTGACCAGTATCTGGAAAATTATATAAGCCGGGGCGGGAGCAAAATGAAGTTCGTCACCGGACGGAGCGGGAGCGGTAAGACCCATTTTTCCATGCGTATGCTGGATGAAGCTGCGGCCAGGGGATTCCTGACGGTTTCCTTTTCCGCGAAAGATGTCTGGCTCCATGATTTCAGGGAAATCTACCTGGAGATCCTCCGGCAGTGCGATATCGAACATATCCTGCAGGGCTGTGCGGACCAGATCGTGCGGGAACTGGGCTATGACCCGGCGCAGATCGGCCCGGGGAAGAGCTTCATGGATCATCTCTCTGAGAAGGGAGAGGCAGATCCGATCTCCCGGGGAGAGATCCGCAGTGCTCTGCGGTCATATTTCACCAAAAACCCTCTGCTGGACAACAACTTTGCCTGCTGCTGTTCGATTCTGACCGGCGGGATCCTGGGGCACCCTGTCCTGGAGCCGGCCAGCCGGGAGCTGGTCCTGTCTTTTTTATACGGAGACAAGTCTGTCAAGCTCGGGCAGCTCCGCACGCTGGGGCTGTCTCCTTCCAGAGTCACAAAAATCAATGCCCGCCATCTGCTGCGTTCTCTGGCCGAGGTCGTGCATCGGGCGGGATACAGGGGGCTGATCGTCTGTATCGACGATCTTGAGATGGTCATGAACCGGGCGGCAGGCAGTGCCATGCGCTACACGAAGCTTCGCCGCAACGATGCTTTCGAGAGCATCCGGCAGCTGATCGATGATATCGACAACATGCGCTACATTATGTTCCTGTTCGGATTCGAGCGCGGCCTCATGGACAATGAAAACACCGGATTCAAGACTTATCAGGCTCTCTGGATGAGGATCCAGAACGAAGTGGTGAGCACGCGGTTTAACCGGTTTGCGGATATCATTGACCTGGACCGCTACGCGGAGGAATTCTACACGGAGGATGTCCTGATCGAGATGTCCGGAAAGATCGCACAGGTCCTGTCTGACTATGGCAGGCCGGCAAAAATACTGGATAAGGAAAAAGCCGGCGGGCTTTTGGAACGATCAAAGTTCGGCGGGATCGGGCTTCCTTATCTGGTGGTGCGCGAAGTGCTGTCTGAAGATAATTGATGACTGACCGCCCGTTGACCAGCCTCGGCAGTTTTTGAGTGTCAAAGAGGTAAAAACTGTCGATATCAGCTGAGTCTGCGGAAAGAGGAGGGCTGTAAATGATACAAGAGCAATCTGGACGCGAGCATGGGGAGACTGACTTCAATGCGCGTCATGTGATTGAAGCGCTGCGCAGCGGAGTGCCGTCCCGCGCGGTCGGCGAGTATTTTTCGGAGGCGCGGCCGGCAATGCTCCGCAGGGTGCAGGACCGGCTGGAGTCCGTGCGCGAGACGGGACGTTCCGGAGGCATGGTGTTTACCGGACGTTACGGAGAGGGAAAGACACACCTGCTCAATACCGTGTTCAGCATGGCGTTCGCGGAAAACATGGCGGTATCCTGCGTTTCTCTGGGCAAGGAGACCCCTGTCGACAAGCTTCATCAGCTGTACCCTAAGATCATTGCCAACACTTATCTGCCGGGTGCTGCCCAGCCGGGCTTCCGCAGGAAGCTGGAGGATCTGACACAGGGAAGCAATGTTTCCGGTGAACTTCTGGCCTATGCGGCAAAGGAGATGGAAACGGACAAACTCTATTTTCTCCTGCGCGCCTTTTTGGGAACACAGGAGGAAGAGGAGCGGTACGCCTTCCTCGCCGACCTCGAGGGTGACTTTACGACAGGTCCGCTGATCAAACGGAGCTACAGGAGGATCACAGGATCTGTAGCAAAATTTAATCAGAATTTCAGCAAGACAAAACATGTTTTTGATTATTTCTGCTTTATCAGCCATCTGTTCAAACAGCTCGGCTACAATGGATGGGTGCTGCTGTTTGACGAAGCGGAACTCATCGGGGGCATGGGCAAGAAGGCCCGCGCAAAAAGCTACGTAGAGATGCAGCGCTTTTTGAAGCCTTCTCCGAAGCTTGAAGGGGTGTTTTCCCTGTTTGCCTTCAGCTCTTCCTATGTGGAAGATGTGATCGATAAAAAGAAAGAATTTGAGAATGTGCGTGAAGTATTCGCCGAAGACGGCGATGCTCTCTCAGCGGCGGAAGCCTCGCTCAGAGCGATCGAAAACGCCCCTGAGCTAGCGCCTCTGACGAAGGAGGAGATCACCCGGATCCTCATGAGCATCCAGGATTTCCACGGAAAGGCATATGGCTGGCACCCGGACGTCTCCGCCGAGTCCATCTATGCAGCGACCGAAGCCGGAGGCTACCTGCTCCGGACCAAGATCCGCGCCGCTATCGAATTTTTTGACCAGCTCTACCAGTACGGCGAAGCCGGTAAGACCAGAATCACGGAACTTGGCAAAGAGACCTTTGAGGAAGACGATACACCGGAACTGCCGGATCTGGACGAGTTGTGAGAAAGGCAGTTGTGAGAAAGATAATTTTTCTCTTGCATGCCGTGGGAGTGCGTGATATAATCTGAAATGCTGTTCAGGAAAACCCTGATAAATGGGAAAAGTCAGGATTTCACCACAGCAGTTCACTTGTGTATCCTGCACCAACGGACGCATATCACTTTTTTGAATCATACGGGGCGCTTAAACCAGTATCCGTATCCTCCCGGAGTCTTTTTCAGAAATCTACCGGAAGATTCGGCATCAGGCGCTCAGGTAAGGAGGAAAAATCATGAGAGAGGGAATCCATCCCAAGTATTTCCAGGCAACTGTAACCTGCAACTGCGGCAATACCTTCGTGACCGGCTCCACTTCCAAGGAGATCCACGTCGAAGTTTGTTCCAAGTGCCATTCATTCTACACCGGCACGCAGAAGACAGCGGCTGCCAAGGGTCGTATCGATAAGTTCAACAGGAAGTATGGCCTGGGCAACAACTAATATTGATACAAAAATGCAGACGGCAAGGCAGCAGCGGATTTTCCGCTGTGTCTTGCCGTTGTTGTTATATATAAAAGACAGATATAAGACAGACAAGGCCCACCTTGTCTGGTTAAAGAAACAGCATATGAATTCACGAACAAAAACAAAAGCAAATACAAATAAAAATACAGGTAATAGTGTTATTAAAGAATGCAGACAGCGCAATTCAGGAATCGGCGGACAGGCTGTCCTCGAGGGCGTCATGATGCGCAACAAGGATAAATATGCCATTGCCGTGCGCAAAAGCGATGGGAGTATTGTTTTAAAAAAGGATACTTACAAGGGAATCCTGGCGGATTCCGTTTTGAAAAAGATCCCTTTTATCCGGGGCATTTTTGTCTTTATCGATTCCATGATCCTGGGACTGGGCTGCACGAATTATTCCGCGGAGATCTATGCAGAGGATGATCCGGATGCCCATCCTGCGAATGCAGAAAAGAATGGGGAGAATCCGAAAGCCCATCCTGCGAATGCAGAAAAGAATGAGGAGAATCCGAAAGCCCATTCTGCGAATGCAGAAAAGAATGGGGAGGAGTCGAATGCCCTTTCCTCGGATACAGGAAAGGATTCGGAAAACGCTGGTTCTGCGGTTTCGTCCCAAAATACGGACAAAGCGGATTCTCCTGCTCTTGAAAACGATCCGGGAGAGACCTCGGAAAAGAATTCCGATGAAAAAAAGGAATCCTTCGGCGAACAGGCCCTGACAGCAGTTGTGATGGTCCTGAGCTTTGTTCTGGCAATCGGTCTGTTTATGGTGCTCCCCTATTTTCTGGCTTCTCATGTGGTGAAGCTGACCGGCAGCACGGCCCTGCTCTCCCTCTTTGAGGGAATCATCCGCATTGCTATCTTTGTCTGCTACATCCTGGTGATCTCACAGATGAAAGATATCAGGAGGCTCTTCCAGTACCACGGGGCGGAGCATAAGTGTATCAACTGCCTCGAGGGCGGAAATGAACTGACTGTGGAAAACGCGAAGAAGGCCACCCGCCTCCACAAGCGCTGCGGCAGCAGTTTCATTCTGTTTGTCATGATGGTGAGCATCGTCCTGTTTTTCTTTATCCGCGTCAGAAATCCTATTGCCAGAGTGGGCCTGCGGATCCTGCTCCTGCCGGTGATCTCCGGCATTTCCTATGAATTGATCCGGTTTGCGGGAAGCTCGGACAACCCTGTTATCGCCCTTCTGTCCAAACCCGGACTTATGCTGCAGGGTCTGACGACAAAGGAGCCGGATGATCGGATGCTGGAGGTGGCAATTGCCTCTGTCGAAGCCGTTTTTGACTGGCGGGATTATCTGGAAAGGGAGTTTCCGGGCGGCCGGCGGGAAGCAGCAGATTGTATTGCAGAATGAAATCAGGTAACAGGAGCAGCAATCTATGATTGAAGAAGTTCAGTTTTATCCATGCAGGGATGTCTATGAAGAAGGCATGGCGCTTCTGGCCGGGCTTGAGGATGCGGCGCTGGATGCAAGGCTGCTGCTGGAGCATTTCTGCGGGATCGATACCAACAGGCTGCTTGCTGAGCCGGGGATGCCTGTCAGCGATGACCTTAGGAGCGCTTTTCTGAAAGGCATAAAGCGCAGGGCAGCCAGGGAGCCGCTCGCTTATATAGTCGGGGAGCAGTCCTTTATGGGACTTCCCTTTATCGTGTCTGAAGATGTCCTGATCCCCGAGCAGGATACGGAGAACCTGGTTGAGGAAGCTCTGCGCCTGATCGACGACGGATCCAGGATCCTGGACCTGTGCACAGGCAGCGGATGCATCCTTCTGAGCCTGCTTCACTATACAAACGGCTGTATCGGTGTGGGTACGGATTTATCGGAGAAAGCTTTAGAGATCGCGCGCCGGAATGCTTCCGCTCATGGACTTTCCGACCAGACTGTGTGGCTCCAGGGAGATCTGTTTGATGCGCTGGATCCTTTAAATAAAAAAGATAATGATGATAAAGATAATAAAAGAGAAAAATATAAAAAAGAAGATAATAAAAGAGAAGAAATCAGAGACGACCAGGCAGAGAAAAGTACAGAGTCGGAAAAGTCAGAATCGGGATTTCCGGGCATGTCTTATACCTCGGGATATGATATGATTATTTCAAATCCTCCTTATATTCCGACATCTGTCATCGACACCCTGCAGCCTGAGGTGCGCTGCGCGCAGCCCCGGATGGCCCTGGACGGCGGCGGAGACGGACTGGATTTCTATAGAAGGATCATCAGGGAGGCGCCTGCCCATCTGGTGGTCGGCGGACGTCTTCTCCTCGAGATCGGTTATGACCAGGCGGAGGCTGTCTCAGATCTTTTGCGGGAAGCAGGATATTACGGCATAGAGATTTTGAAGGATTACGGCGGCAATGACCGCATAGCCACTGCAGTCTGCAGCCTGGCTCAGAAGAGAAACTGAGTCTCCGTCCCCGTTTCAGCACCCGCCCTGCAAACCCGTTTTTTATCATCCATATTTTACAATAAGGTGACCTGATTTATGTTTGAAAAAATGGAAGGAGTAGTCCTCCGCTATGAGGACATTTCACAGGAACTGATGAGTCCCGGCGTGACTTCGGACCAGAAGCGGTTCATGGCGCTCATGAAGGAGCAGAGCGATCTGGCTCCTCTGGTGGAGACTTACCAGTCCTATAAAAAAGCCCAGTCGGATGCGGAAGACGCCCAGCTCCTCCTGGCTGAAGAGAATGATGAGGAACTGCGGACGCTGGCCAAGGAAGAGCTGGCGCAGGCCAGAGACCAGGTCTCGGTCCTCGAGGAAAAACTGCGGATCCTGCTCCTGCCCAAGGACCCCAATGATGACAAAAATGTCATCGTGGAGATCCGCGCGGGGGCTGGCGGCGATGAGGCCGCTCTGTTCGCGGGTGATATTTACAGGATGTATGTCCATTATGCGGAGGGACGGGGCTGGCGTGTCGAGACGGTCAGCTTTGAAGAGATCGGGATCGGCGGCATGAAATCAGTGAGCTTTATTATTTCCGGAAAAGGAGCCTATTCCCGACTGAAATATGAGAGCGGCGTGCACCGGGTGCAGCGCGTCCCGGTGACCGAGTCCGGCGGCAGGATCCATACCTCGACCTGCACAGTGGCGGTGATCCCGGAGGTCGGCGACGACATCCAGATCGATATTCCGGACAAGGATGTCCGCATAGACGTCATGCGTGCTTCCGGAAACGGCGGCCAGTGCGTCAATACGACAGACTCCGCTGTCCGGCTGACCCACTATCCGACGGGAATCGTCATTTACAGCCAGACGGAGAAATCCCAGCTCCAGAACAAGGCGAAGGCCTGGGCACTCCTGCGCTCCAGGCTCTATGATCTCGAGATGCAGAGACGCCACGATGAAGAGGCGGACCTGAGGCGCAGCCAGATCGGGACAGGCGACCGGTCGGAAAAGATACGCACCTATAATTTCCCGCAGGGAAGAGTCACGGACCACAGGATCAAGTGCACGCTCTACAAGCTGGATTCCTTCCTAAACGGCGATATGGATGACATCATCGATCCTCTGATCGCGGCGGACCAGGCAGCCAAGCTGATGAAGCTGGGCGAGAGCGCCTGAACACTGCTTTCCCGGCGGAGGGAAAGTTTTCAGCGGAGAGAGTTTTCAGCGGAGAAGGTCAGGAACTGTTCCTGACAGCCGGTGAACACAGGTGTTTTTACCGGCTGTTTATGACCGGTTTTCAGACAGGTATAGGGGACCTGCAGGCGTGTCCTGAATGAAAGGGCATTGTCTTGAAAAAGGGGGAAAACATGGCAAATCTTTTCGGCGCGATCGATGTCGGCAGCCATGAGATCGAGCTCAAAATCTTTGAACTTTCCAGAAAGAGCGGGATCCGGCAGGTGGATGATGTCGTTCATCTGACTGATCTCGGGACGGATACCTATAATGACGGGCGGATCAGCTTTGCGCATGTTGCAGAGATCAAAAGGATCCTTCTCGATTATAAGAGGATCATGACCTCCTATGGCGTCACCAACTACCGCGCCTACGGGACCAGTGCCTTCCGGGATATGAAAAACGCCGCAGTGGTCCTGCGCCAGATCGAGCAGGAGACCGGGATCCACATCGATATCCTGGCCAATGCAGAGCAGCGCTTTCTCGATTATAAATCCATTGCCTCGAAGGGGGAGGATTTTAACCGCGTGATCGGCAAGGGGACAGCGATCGTTGACATCGGCGGCGGGAGCATCCAGATCTCCCTTTTTGAAAAGGACCGGCTGATACTCACGCAGAATCTGCAGCTGGGCGTCCTGCGTATGAATGAGCTCCTGCACCGCATCGGCGCAGGGAGCCGCAGGCTGGCCATGCTTGTGGAGGAAATGGTCAATTCCCAGCTCAATGTCTTTGACAAACTCTATCTGGCTGGTAGAGGGATCCGCAACATCATCGTTGTCGATGATTATATTTCAGAAGTGCTCAGCAGGAGGCGGTATGATTTCCAGGCAGGGATGACTGAAACACCGGACAAAATGAAGCAGTCCGGGAATTTTGTATCCGCCGGAGATTTCCGCCAGTATATGCAGGAGCTGGGAAAGATCAACCACACGGATCTGGCCAGGCGGCTGGGGATCGAGGATGACAATGTACCTCTTCTCAGGATCAGCGCCATAACCGTCCGCTGTATTATGGAGAGGATGCAGGCAGAGCTCCTGTGGTTCCCCTGTGTGACGCTCTGTGACGGCATTGTCTACGAATTTGCCGAGGAGAGAAAATACCTGCGTACAGCCCATAATTTTGAACAGGATATCCTTGCCTGCGCCGAGCAGATCAGCAGGCGCTACCGGGGAAGCGAAGAGCGGACCGGAACGATCAGGTCTATCGCCGTCAAAATCTTTGACAGTACGAAAAAGCTCCACGGAATGGGGAACAGAGAGCGGCTGCTTCTGGAGATCGCTGCGATCCTGTACGACTGCGGCCAGTATATCAGCATGACCAATCAGGCGGAATGCTCCAGCAACATCATCAGATCGACCGAGATCATCGGTATCTCCCAGATCGAGCGTCTGATCATAGCCTGCGCGGTCCTGTACAAGCATGAGGAGTTTTCCTTCCGGGTGCTCCGCAGTCAGGAGGCTTCCCTTGACAGGGAGGACTGCATCCTGGTCGCCAGACTCACAGCGATCCTCCGCGTAGCTGACGGTCTGGACGTCTCCCATCGGCAGAAATTCAGTGATTTCCAGATAAGGAACCAGGACGGAAAGATGGTCATCACGGTTGAGACAGAAGAGGATATTTCCCTGGAAAAAGGCCTGTTTGACCAGAGCGCGGAATTCTTTGAGGAAGTCTTTGGACTCCGCCCTGTGATCAAACAAAAGAAAAAATAAAAATGAAACACTCAGATCCCTGCGGGATCAGGAACATGGAGGATCAGACATGGCAGATCAGAAGGTAAAATATACAGATCCGCAATATTATCAGAACCGGGAACTGAGCTGGCTCAAATTTGACCGGAGATGTCTGAGCGAGGCGAGAAACAAGGACAATCCCCTGTTTGAGCGCCTCAAGTTCCTGAGCATCACGGCCTCCAACCTCGATGAATTTTTTATGGTCCGGGTGGCATCCCTGCAGGATATGATCAATGCGGGATATAAAAAGCGGGATATTGCCGGCATGACAGCCCAGGAGCAGCTCGATGCCCTCCTGACGGAGACTCATCAGTTTATGCAGAGGCAGTATTCTACCTACAATAAGCAGCTGGTGACCGGTCTCAAAGAGAATGGTCTGGAGATCGTCGGCAGTTATGAAGACCTGACAGAAAAAGAACAGAAATTTGTTGAGGAGTTTTTTGAAAACGAAGTCTTTCCCGTGCTGACTCCCATGGCCGTGGACAACTCCAGGCCCTTCCCCCTTGTCAGGAACAAGAGCCTGAACATCTGCGCCCTTCTCAAGAGAAAAGAAGGGACGGGACAGGGGATCCCGGGATATATGCGCAAGCCCAAAAAGGCGGACCGGGAGATCAGAGAGGACAGCTGGGATCCTTTTAACACTTCCATTCTGGAAAAAGAGGGCAAGGGCGGAAAAACAGCGAAGGGGTCGAAAGGCACCGGAAAGGATTCCGCCAATGTAAAGACCGCCGCCAAAGACGCAAGGGAAAAGGCGGCCAAAAAGGATTCCCGTGATGCCAGGACGGATAAAAAGGATGTAAAGACAGGTAAGGAGAAGGACGCAAAGGAAAAGAACCCCTTCCAGTATGCGACCATCCAGGTCCCCGCGGTCCTGCCCCGGATCCTTGAACTGCCGGAAAGCCCTGTCAGGAGGATCATTTTCCTGGAGGAGATCATCCGCCATCACCTTCCCGGACTCTTTCTGAATTATGACGTCGTCTGCGCCTATCCCTATCGTGTAACGAGGAATGCAGATCTTTCGATCGACGAGGACGAGGCCGCCGATCTCCTCAAGGAGATAGAGAAACAGCTCAAAAAAAGGCAGCGGGGCTATGCCATCCGGCTCGAGGTGGAAGCAGGTATGGATCCCAGACTGCTGGGCTTTTTGAAAAAAGAATTCGAGGTCGGAGACGACAGGATCTACGAGATCGACGGTCCTCTGGACCTGACCTTCCTCATGAAGCTCTACGGGATCCCGGGCTTTGAGTGGCTGCGGGAAAGCAGGTACGCGAAGCCGCAGGAGATTCCGGCGCTCCCGTCCGGCTGCAATATTTTTGAACAGATCCGCGGCGGCGATATTTTCATGCACCACCCCTACCAGACCTTCCAGCCTGTCGTGGACTTCGTCGCCCAGGCGGCGGACGATCCGGAAGTCCTGGCGATCAAGCAGACACTCTACCGCGTCAGCGGCAATTCACCCATCATTGCGGCCCTGGCCAGAGCTGCGGAGAACGGGAAACAGGTGACGGTCCTGGTGGAGCTCAAGGCCAGATTCGATGAAGAAAACAACATCGTCTGGGCCAGGATGCTGGAGCACGCAGGCTGCCATGTCATTTACGGCCTGATCGGCCTCAAGACCCACAGCAAGATCACTCTCGTGGTCCGCCGCGAGATGGACGGGATCCGCCGCTATGTGCATCTGGCCACCGGCAACTACAACGATACCACAGCCAGGATCTATACGGATATCGGCATCATGACCTGCCGGGACGACATCGGCGAGGATGCCACCAGTGCTTTCAACATGCTCTCCGGCTATTCGGAACCCCGCTACTGGAACTGCCTGGCCCTGGCCCCCCTGTGGCTCAAGGACCGGTTCCTCCATCTGATCCGACGCGAGGCTGCCCATGCTGCAAACGGCGAGAAAGCCTGTATCCGGGCAAAAATGAACTCCCTGTGCGATCCGGATATCATGGAGGCCCTGTACGAAGCCAGCTCCGCCGGTGTCAGGATCGACCTCATCGTGCGCGGCATCTGCTGCCTCAAGGTCGGGATCCCCGGCGTCAGTGAGAACATCCATGTCCGGTCCATCGTAGGCAACTTCCTTGAACACAGCCGAATCTTTTACTTTGAGAATGGCGGCCGCCCCGAAGTCTTCGCCGCCAGCGCCGACTGGATGCCCAGAAACCTCGACCGCCGCGTGGAGATCCTCTTCCCCATCCTGGACCGCAGGATCGCCGAAAAAGTGACCCACATCCTCGACGTAGAGCTCGCCGACACCGTCAAGGCCCATGTCCTGAAAGCGGACGGCTCCTACGACCGCGTCGACAAGCGCGGCAAAGAACTGATCGACTCCCAGCGCGTCTTCTGCGACGAGGCTGTAAAAGAAGCCCAGGAAGCCCTGCATCCCCGCGGGGAAAGAGTCTTCATCCCCGCAGAGGCTAAGGAAAACTGAAAAATACCTGAAAAATCCCCGGAATCAAGATGATACCGGGGATTTTTTACAGGATTTTTTACAGTTATAGTTCTGTCAGTTGCTGTCTTCATCCTTGTTGGCGATGTAGACAGTGCGCTTTCTGGCTTCAGCGTTGTTCTCCAGATAATCGTCGTAAGTGGAGACTTTGTCGATGATGGAGCCGTCGGGCAGGATCTCGATGATGCGGTTTGCGGTGGTCTGCACGACCTGGTGGTCGCGGCAGGCAAACAGCTCGACGCCGGGGAAGCGCATCATGCCTTCGTTGAGGGCGGAGATGGATTCCATGTCGAGGTGGTTCGTGGGCTCGTCAAAGATCAGGCAGTTTGCGCCGCTGATCATCATTTTGGAGAGCTGGCAGCGGACCTTCTCACCTCCCGAGAGGATATTGACATGCTTGATGCCGTCCTCGCCGGCAAAGAGCATGCGCCCCAGGAAACCGCGGACATAGGTGACGTCCTTGATGGGGGAGTAGCCGGTGAGCCATTCGGTGATGGTCAGGGAAGAGTCAAACTCCTTTGTATTGTCCTTGCAGAAATAGGCCTGGCTGGTGGTGATACCCCACTTGTAGGTGCCTTCATCGGGCTCCATGTTGCCGGTAAGGATCTCGAACAGGGTGGTCTTCGCCAGTTCCTGGCTGCCGACAAAAGCGATCTTGTCGTCGTGCCCCATGACGAAGGAGACATTGTCCAGGACCTTGACGCCGTTGACGGTCTTGGAGATCCCGCTGACGGTGAGTACTTCGTTTCCGATCTCGCGGTCAGGCCTGAAATCGATATAGGGATATTTGCGGCTGGAGGGCTTGATCTCGTCGAGCTGGATCTTTTCCAGGGCGCGCTTGCGGCTCGTCGCCTGTTTGGATTTGGAGGCGTTGGCGGAGAAACGGGAGATAAACTCCTTGAGCTCCTTGATCTTTTCCTCCTTCTTTTTATTTGCTTCCTTCATCTGCCTGATCAGAAGGCGGGAGGATTCATACCAGAAATCGTAGTTGCCGGCATAGAGTGTGATCTTGCCGTAATCGATGTCCGCGATGTAGGTGCAGACCTTGTTGAGGAAATATCTGTCGTGGGAGACGACAATGACGGTATTGGGGAAGTTGATCAGGAACTCCTCCAGCCAGTTGATGGCGTCCAGATCCAGATGGTTGGTGGGCTCGTCGAGGAGCAGGACGTCGGGATTTCCAAAGAGAGCGCGGGCAAGAAGTACTTTGACCTTTTGTGCGCCCGTGATCTCGCGCATGAGATATCCGTGGAGCTCTGTCTCGATGCCGAGGCCGTTCAACAGGGCTTCCGCATTGGACTCGGCCTCCCAGCCGTCCATCTCGGCAAATTCCGTCTCCAGTTCGCTTGCCCGGATCCCGTCCTCGTCGGAAAAGTCCTCTTTTGCGTAGAGAGCGTCTTTTTCGGCACGGATCTCGAACAGCCTGGGATTTCCCTGAATGACCGTATCCAGGACGATCTGGTTGTCGTATTTGTTGTGATCCTGCTCCAGGAAGGAGAGACGCTGCCCTTCGGTGATCGTGACACTTCCATTGGTCGTCTCAAGCTGTCCCGAGAGTATGCGCAGGAAGGTGGATTTGCCGGCACCGTTCGCACCGATGATTCCGTAGCAGTTCCCTTCTGTGAATTTGATCGAGACATCTTCAAACAGTGCTTTTTTGCCAAGGCGGAGTGTAACGCCGTTTGCTGCGATCATATCTGTTTCCCTTTCTTTTATGAGGCAGACATCAGGATCTGTCTGTATTGGTGAAGTGCAGTTTATAAAATGCAGTCATAACGTAGCTGTCAATGGATAGCAATTAATATATCAGTCAATATATAGTATTTAGTACATAGCAATTAGTAAGCATACATGATTCAATAAAAAAAAGCAAGGTGTGATATGGGGACACCTGCTGTTTTCAGCGTTTTTTTCATCGATATTATGCACTTTTCAGCTTTGACCGGAAAGAATCCGGTGAGGATGCTGTTACTAGTACATCATAACTTATGCCCGCTGTTCCTCTGCCAGGCTCTGTCATATTATGTGGCAGACACAGGGAAATGGTGCTATAATGATTTTTGCTGAATTTTTACAGGCTGCATTGAATGATATAAAGATCATATCAATAGACGGATCATCTCAATTTACAGATCAAACAGGTTTAGAAAGAGAAAGATCAGATGCGCCGGATGCAGAGGGCGCAGAACAGGAGTGTATGGCAAAACGATTGAGAAAGGCCGGGCGGCTGGCCGTTGGCGCGGCGGCTGTTTCCGGGGCTTATCTTTTTACGATCATGCCCCGTCTGGTCAGAAAACCGGACAGAGAGGCGTTTCGAACCCGGTTCTTTGCCCACCGGGGGCTCCACAAAAACGGGACGGCTTATCCGGAGAACTCACTTCCCGCTATAAAAAGAGCTGTGGAGGCAGGATACGGGATTGAATTTGATATTCAGGTAACAAAAGACGGCATCCCTGTCGTCTTTCATGATTTTACGCTGAAGCGCATGTGCAGGAGGAAGGGGAAGGTCTGCGATTATACCCTGGAGCAGCTGAGGAGATTCCGTCTTCTGGACAGCGGAGAGCGGATCCCTACCTTTGAGGAAGCGCTGAAGCTTGTGGACGGAAAGGTCCCTCTGATCATAGAGATGAAGGTCGAGTACTATGACCTGCGTATATGCCGGGCAGCCGACAGGCTCTTAAGGGACTATCAGGGCGTGTACTGTATCGAATCCTTTAATCCTCTGGTGCTTTTATGGTACCGGAAGAACCGGCCGGATGTCATGAGGGGGCAGCTTTCTGACGGTTTTATCCACCAGAAGGAGTTCCGGACACCTGTCAAGATCGCTCCCGGCTTTTTTATTCAGTTTTTAGTTACGAATTGCGTGACAAGACCCGACTTTATCGCTTATAATCACAAGTATCAGGGCAATCTCTCCAGGTCTTTATGCCGCCGTCTTTTCAGAGGTAAGGCAGCTGCCTGGACAGTGCGCAGCGAGGAGGAGCTGCGGCGCGCGAAGCCACATTTTGACGTCTTCATTTTTGACAGTTTCCTTCCTGATGCCGCGCACCGGAAAAAGAACTGACCGGCATACAGCGGCGGAACCATTCAGGGTCTCGCTGCGATTTTTATATGTTTTATATGTCAACGGTTCAGCTGTCTGTTTTAATTCTGTCAATTCTTTATTTATAATAGTAATAACCGTTTATGACCCTGTTGGTTACTGCAGCCAAGTGCTACACTGCAGAACACATATCACATGAGGAGGTAATGAATGAGCAAGAGAGTTTACAAATTCAGTGAGGGAAATGCGGATATGCGCAATCTCCTGGGCGGCAAGGGAGCAAACCTTGCGGAAATGACCAATATCGGTCTGCCCATCCCGAACGGCTTCACAATCTCCACTGAGGCCTGCACGGACTACTACAACGATGGCAGGACCATCAACGAAGACACTCAGAAGCAGATCTTCGAAGCGCTTGCATGGCTTGAAGGCGTGCAGGGCAAGAAGTTCGGCGACACTGAGAATCCCCTTCTGGTCTCCGTCCGTTCCGGCGCCCGCGCATCCATGCCCGGTATGATGGACACGATCCTGAACCTGGGTCTCAACGATGTCTCTGTCAAGGGCTTCGCCCAGAAGACCGGCAATCCCCGCTTTGCATATGACTCTTACCGCCGTTTCATCCAGATGTTCTCCGACGTTGTCATGGAAATGAGCAAGACTTTCTTTGACAGCATCCTCGAGGACGTGAAAAAGAAACATGGATATACCTATGATACTGAGCTGACCGCAGAGGATCTGCAGGATGTCATCGCTCAGTACAAAGCTATTTATAAGGAAAAGATGGGTGAGGAATTCCCTCAGGATCCCAAGGTCCAGCTGATGGAAGCCATCAAGGCCGTTTTCCGCTCCTGGGACAACCCCCGCGCAAACTACTACCGTATGATGAATGATATCCCTTATTCCTGGGGTACCGCTGTCAACGTTCAGTCCATGGTCTTCGGCAACATGGGAGACACGTCAGGCACAGGCGTCGCCTTCACCCGTGACCCTGCAACAGGCGGCAAGGGCATCTTCGGTGAGTATCTGATCAACGCACAGGGCGAGGATGTCGTTGCGGGTATCCGCACACCTCAGAAGATCACCCAGCTCGCAAAGGATCTGCCTGAGTGCTACAAGCAGTTCATCAATATCGCGGATACCCTTGAAAAGCACTACCGCGACATGCAGGACATGGAGTTCACGATCGAGGACGGCAAGCTGTTCTTCCTGCAGACCAGGAACGGCAAGCGCACCGCTCAGGCAGCGATCCAGATCGCCTGCGACCTGGTGGACGAAGGCATGATCACCCCCGAGGAAGCGGTATGCAGGATCGAGGCGAAGTCTCTCGACCAGCTGCTCCATCCCGTCTTTGACGCGAAAGCCCTGAAAGAAGGCAAGCAGATCGGCGAAGCCCTTCCGGCATCTCCCGGCGCAGCGGCAGGCCGCATCTATTTCACGGCTGATGACGCCGTAGCAGCTCATGCTGCCGGCAGCCGTGTCATCCTGGTCCGTCAGGAGACCTCTCCCGAGGATATCGAAGGCATGCATGCAGCGGAAGGCGTTCTGACCATGCGCGGCGGCATGACCAGCCACGCTGCAGTCGTCGCCCGCGGAATGGGCACCTGCTGCGTCTCCGGCTGCGGCGACATGAAGGTCCATGAGGAAGAAAAGTACATCGAGCTCGGCGGCTTCACCATCAAAGAAGGTGAATACATGTCCCTCGACGGCTCCACCGGCAAGATCTACCTTGGTGATATCCCGACAGTCGAAGCTTCCATCAGCGGCAATTTCCAGCGCATCATGGCCTGGGCGGA
Source organism: Sarcina sp. DSM 11001 (assembly GCF_900101015.1). Lineage (GTDB taxonomy): Bacteria > Bacillota > Clostridia > Lachnospirales > Lachnospiraceae > CAG-791. Next base: position 275,259 of record NZ_FNFZ01000001.1, read on the forward strand.
TGAGTTCCGCAGACTGAAAGTCCGCACCAATGCCGACACCCCCGAAGATGCGGCCAACGCGGTCCGCATGGGCGCGGAAGGCATCGGCCTGACCAGGACCGAGCACATGTTCTTCAATCCTGACAGGATCCCGAAGATCCGCAAGATGATCCTCTCTGATACCACTGAGGAGCGCGAGGCAGCCCTCAATGAGCTGATCCCCTTCCAGAAGGGCGACTTCAAGGGTATCTATGAGGCTATGGAAGGCCGTCCGGTCACCATCCGTTTCCTGGATCCGCCGCTTCACGAGTTCGTCCCCACTGCGGATGACGAGATCGCGGAACTGGCCAAGGATATGGGCCTGACCGCAGCAGAGGTCAAGGCGCGCTGCGACGCTCTGCATGAGTTCAACCCGATGATGGGCCACCGCGGCTGCCGTCTGGCGGTCACCTTCCCTGAGATCGCCCGCATGCAGACCAGAGCTGTCATGGAGGCTGCGATCGAGGTCAACGCCGAGAAGGGCTACAGCATCGTTCCCGAGATCATGATCCCTCTCGTAGGCGAGAAGAAAGAGCTCGCTTTTGTCAAGAACGTGGTCGTTGAGACAGCGGAAAAGGTCAAAGCAGAGAAGAACTCTGACATCAAGTACAAGGTCGGCACCATGATCGAGATCCCCCGTGCAGCCCTGCTGGCAGGCGAGATCGCTGAGGAGGCTGAGTTCTTCAGCTTCGGCACGAACGACCTGACCCAGATGACCTTTGGCTTCTCCCGCGACGATGCCGGCAAGTTCCTGCAGGATTACTATTCGAGCAAGATTTATGAGTCTGATCCCTTCGCCCACCTCGATCAGAACGGCGTAGGCCAGCTCATCCAGATGGCGGCTGAGAATGGCCGCAAGGTCCGCCCTGACATTCATCTGGGCATCTGCGGCGAGCACGGCGGCGATCCCGCTTCCATCGAGTTCTGCCACAAGGTCGGCCTGGACTATGTGTCCTGCTCACCTTTCCGTGTCCCAATCGCCAGACTGGCTGCAGCACAGGCAGCGATCAATAACAAATAAGGGGTCTGAAAGATTCTGTAAAATGATTCTGAAAAAAGATCCTGAAAAAGATTCTGAAAGAAGATTCTGAAAAGAATTCTTGAAAATGTAAATCCCGCCATACTTCCGGTATGGCGGGATTTATTTACGGATACATTTATTTACAGATATATTTATTTACAGATATATTTATTTACGAATATACTTATCTGCAAAAGCAGGTGTTAAGGTTCTTGTTCGCGAAGGTATTATTATGCAAAAGTCTTTTCATGAAAATCTACAAAGCATTATTTGTGAAAAGCTGTTTTAGGAAACGATCTTCAATCCATAGATGAGCTCCATCACCGTGCTGACCTCCTCCTTCATACGCTGGCAGGCCTCACTTTCATTGTCAAACTGCATCAGGCCGATCTTGGCCTTTCCTTCACTATAATATACTTCCCACTCCTGACGGTTTTTGTCCCAGCCAAGGCAGATCCGGTTTTTGTGATGTCCGCCCTTCATATTATACAAACGGGACGGAACCAGATGATCTTTAAAATATTTCTGTAATTCTTTTGCCGTCATTTCGATAGAGTCCTTTCAAATCCAATCATGTTTTATAAACAAAATCATCATTATTTATAAACAGCGAGTCTTGAATGCAACATCAGGTACAGACAGTACAGGCGCAGCCGGGTACAGATAACAGGGATCGTGCCTGCATTCAATACATGCCGGGATGCGGCTGGCTGACAGTCGAGATGTAGTTTTAAAAACTACATTTACCATATCACTGTATTTTCGGGATTTCAACTATATTTTGAAAAAACAGCTTTTGCACAGCTTTTGCTTTGAAGCAGTCCGGGGCTAAATACTTAAATTAAACCGGAAAATACGAAATACTTCGAAAAATAAAGAATAATAGAGAAAAACAGAGAAATATGGAGTAAACAGCTATCTAAATCAATTTGCAAACAATAGAGAGCCTGACTATTATACACGATAGGGCTGGCACTCGACAGTATAGAGTGCTAACAACATTAAAGATGATCGTACAGGAGCCTGAAGGGATATGGATCCTGTGATCCGGGTCGTCAGGCACCAATTGTAATGAAATGTTATGAATGGAGGTAATTATTATGAAGTTAGTTCCGCTGGGAGACAGGGTTGTATTAAAGCAGCTTGAGGCTGAGACTACTACAAAATCCGGTATTGTCCTTCCTGGACATGAGAAAGAGAAACCGCAGCAGGCAGAGGTTATTGCAGTAGGCCCCGGCGGCATGGTCGATGGCAAGGAAGTCAAGATGGAAGTCAAGGTTGGCGACCAGGTCATCTATTCCAAGTATTCAGGTACAGAAGTCAAGTTTGACGATGACGAGAAGTATGTGATCGTGAAACAGAGCGACATTCTGGCAATCATTGAATAAAGACGAAGAATAACCCGTTTCAGAAAAGACATGTGAGCTGGAAAAAGGATCAGATGCGGTCCTGAATGGTGAGATCCGGAAATGAACGACCGGATCGGATCCACAGAGTCCGGGTCACTTGGAACATTATATTTTGGAGGTAATCACCATGGCAAAGGAACTTAAACACGGCACAGATGCGCGCGTGGCAATGGCGGAAGGCATCAACAAGCTGGCTGATACAGTAAAGATCACTCTGGGACCCAAGGGCAGGAACGTTGTTCTGGACAAGACCTACGGCGCTCCGACTATCACCAATGACGGTGTGACCATCGCCAAGGAGATCGAGCTTGAGGATGCTTTTGAAAACATGGGCGCCCAGCTCGTCAAGGAAGTCGCAACCAAGACCAATGATGTCGCCGGCGACGGCACGACGACCGCGACTGTACTTGCACAAGCTATGATCAATGAAGGTATGAAGAACCTCGCTGCAGGCGCGAACCCGATCGTCCTGCGCAAGGGTATGCGCAAAGCTACTGAGGCTGCTGTTGAAGCTATCAAGGCTATGAGCACTCCCGTTCAGGGCAAGGATCATATCGAGAAGGTCGCGACTGTTTCCTCCAGCGATGAGAACGTAGGAAAGATGATCGCGGACGCGATGGAAAAGGTCTCCAAGGACGGCGTTATCACCATCGAGGAGTCCAAGACTATGCTGACCGAGCTGGATCTGGTCGAAGGCATGCAGTTTGACAGGGGCTACATCAGTGCATATATGGCGACAGATATGGACAAGATGGAAGCCAACCTCGAGGATCCCTTCATCCTGATCACAGATAAGAAGATCTCCACCATCCAGGATATTCTTCCCGTGCTCGAGCAGATCGTCAAAATGGGCGCAAGGCTCCTGATCGTGGCTGAGGACGTCGAGGGCGAAGCTCTGACGACCCTCATCGTCAACAAGCTGCGCGGCACTTTCAACGTTGTCGCTGTCAAGGCACCCGGCTACGGCGACAGAAGGAAAGCCATGCTCGAGGATATCGCTATCCTGACCGGCGGTACTGTCATCAGCTCCGACCTCGGCCTGGAGCTCAAGGATGCTTCCATGCAGCAGCTCGGCCGCGCCAAGAGCGTCAAGGTCGGCAAGGAAGAGACCGTCATTGTCGACGGACTCGGCGAGAAGGATGCGATCGACCAGCGTGTCGCCCAGATCAAGAAGCAGATCGAAGAGACCAAGTCTGATTTCGACCGCGAGAAGCTCCAGGAGCGTCTTGCCAAGCTGGCAGGCGGTGTCGCAGTCATCCGCGTCGGCGCAGCTACAGAGACCGAGATGAAGGAAGCTAAATTCCGTATGGAAGATGCCCTCAATGCTACCAGGGCAGCCGTAGAGGAAGGAATCATCTTCGGCGGCGGCAGTGCTTACATCCACGCCTCCAAGGAAGTCGAGAAGGTCGTCGCAGGACTGGACGGCGATGAGAAGACTGGTGCCCAGATCGTCCTTAAGGCTCTGGAATCTCCTCTTTTCCAGATCGCTGAAAATGCAGGCCTCAACGGTGCTGTCATTGTCAATAAGGTCAAGGAGTCCGAGGTCGGTGTCGGCTTTGATGCCTACAAGGAAGAGTATGTCAACATGATCGACGGCGGCATCCTCGATCCCGCCAAGGTCACCAGAAGCGCCCTTCAGAACGCGACCAGCGTTGCTTCCAGCTTCCTTACCACAGAGGCTGCTGTAGCCAACATCAAAGAGCCCATGCCCGCTATGCCCGCAGGTGCCCCCGGAATGATGTAACGCATAAGCTCCGGCGAAGCGGCCGGCCATATCCCATGCTCGCATGGGAATATGGCCGGACATTTCGCCGGGCAACGATATGAGAAAAAAAGCCCCGCGAATCCTCTGGGAGGATGAGCGGGGCGTTTTTTGTCCAAATGGCAGAAACCGGCCCCGCCCGGGGAGGTTGAATTTTTAACATTTCCATAAACCTCTGATTGACGTACTCAACAAAACAGACTATAATTGCTTTACTTTTATTATTTTCAGGCAATATTGAAGCTTTTTATCCGGTTTTTAAAAATGCTGTCCGCGATGCTGCATGCAGTATTCGCAGCAGCGTCCGATTACAGTGCCTGCAGAGCAGACGTAGGACGTCCACGGACAGAATCGACAGCTGAGGTACAGCATGATGGACGGAAAGGGAAAAGAAGAAAAGAAAAACAGCATAGCGATTGACACCGGTAAGATCGAAAGCATCGGAGAGTATCGATGTCCGGAGGACCTGTACCAGGGCCTGATCATGCGCGTCCGCAAATATCATCCCTCTGATGATATTTCATTGATTGAAAAAGCTTATGAGGTGGCCCGCAATGCTCATGAAGGGCAGCTGCGTAAATCCGGGGAGCCATATATCATTCACCCGCTGTATGTCTCCTCTATTCTGGCGGACCTCGAACTGGATAAGGAAACCATTGCCGCCGGACTTCTGCATGATGTGGTGGAGGATACAGTCCTGACACGCCAGCAGATCGAAGAGCAGTTCGGCGCTGATGTCGCGCGTCTGGTCGACGGCGTGACCAAGCTGAAAAAACTGAAGCTCTCCGGAGATTACGGGGACAGGACCCAGGTACAGCAGGAGATGCAGGCGAGAAATCTGCGCAAAATGTTTCTGGCCATGGCGAAGGATATCCGCGTCATCCTGATCAAGCTGGCAGACCGTCTGCACAATATGCGGACGATGGAGTTCATGCCTCTTGAAAAACAGCAGAGGATATCCCAGGAGACACTGGATATCTATGCCCCCATCGCAGACCGGCTCGGAATCTCCAAGATCAAGGTCGAGCTGGATGACCTCAGCCTTAAGTACCTGTATCCGGATGTTTACTTCGACCTGGTGACCCAGGTCGCTCAGCGCAAGTCCGAGCGGGAGCGCTATGTGCAGGAGATCGCCGCCCAGATCAAGGAGCATCTTAAGGAAGCCGGCATCAAGGGCGAGGTGGACGGCCGGGTCAAGCATTTCTTCAGCATTTACCGCAAGATGGTAAACCAGAACAAGTCGCTGGAGGAGATTTATGATCTCTTCGCAGTGCGTGTGATCGTGGAAACGATCCGGGACTGCTATGCCGTTCTGGGGACCATCCATGAGATGTACAAGCCCATCCCCGGCCGTTTCAAGGACTATATCGCCATGCCCAAGGCGAACATGTACCAGTCCCTGCACACAACACTGATCGGACCCTCGGGGCAGCCCTTTGAGATCCAGATCCGGACTTATGAAATGCACAAGGCGGCGGAATATGGTATTGCCGCCCACTGGAAATACAAGGAGGCAGGCAGCAGCCAGAAGGTTGAGAAGACCAGGGAGGAAGAAAAGCTGACCTGGCTCCGGCAGATCCTTGAATGGCAGCAGGACATGTCGGACAACCGTGAATTCATGGATCTGCTCAAAAGCGATCTGAACCTGTTTTCGGATGATGTCTACTGTTTTACCCCCCGCGGGGAGGTCAAGAATCTTCCGGCGGGCTCTACGCCGATCGATTTTGCCTATGCGATCCACACCGCGGTCGGAAACCGCATGGTGGGCGCCAAGGTCAACGACAAGATCGTCAACATCGATTATGTGATCAGGAACGGCGACCGGATCGAGATCCTGACGAGCGCGAGCTCCAAGGGCCCCAGCATGGACTGGCTCACCATAGCAAAGAGCGCCTCCACCAGGAACAAGATCAATCAGTGGTTCAAAAAAGAAAATAAAGAGGAAAATATCACCAGGGGCAGGGAGCTGATCCAGTCTTATGCGAAGACCCACAGTCTTCCTCTCCAGAAGCTGCTCAAACCCGAGTATCAGAGTTTCATTCTGAAAAAATACGGTTTCAGGGACTGGGATGCCCTCCTGGCCGCCATCGGACATGGCGGGATCAAGGAAGGGCAGATCATGAACAAGCTCTCCGATCTCTATCAGGAGGATCACAGGAAACAGCTCTCCGAGGAAGAGATCATCTCTCAGATCCAGAACAGCCAGCAGCATGTCCGGGGCGGCCATGGAGCCGGCTCTGTGATCATCAAGGGAGTGGACGGCGTGTCGATCCGCTTCTCCAAATGCTGCAATCCGGTTCCCGGAGATCCTATCGTCGGCTTTATCACACGGGGAAGGGGAGTTTCGATCCATCGCAGCGACTGCAGCAACGTCGCCAATATCTCCCCGGAGGAAGCGGACAGGCTCATCGAGGTCTCCTGGACAGAAGAGAGCATGCAGGACAAGGAGGAGGGATTCCTCGCCGAGATCAAGATCTACGCAAGAGACCGGAGCGGTCTCCTCAATGAACTGACCAGAGTCTTTTCGGAAAAGGACATCAGCATCCTCCGGATCTCCTCCGCGACCAACAGGCAGGGGATCGCCACACTCGTACTCGGTTTTGAGGTAAAGAGCAGGGAGGAGCTCCACGAGATCACGATGCGTCTGCAGGCTGTCAGGGATGTCCAGGCGATCAAGCGGACCAACGGCTGAGCGCGCGGAGATTTCATTTTTAAAATAAGAAGAATAGAAGATCAATGGAGGATCATATGCCAGATACAGGTTCTGTTATAAAAGTTAACTGCTTTATGGTCGGCATGGTGCAGACCAATTTCTACTTCCTTTACAGGGAGGGCAGCAGTGAGACGATCGTCTTTGACCCGGCAGATCTCGGAGACAGGCTGTATGAGGAACTGGAAAAGCGCGGGCTCACTGTGAAGGCCATCTTTCTCACCCACGCGCATTTTGACCATATCATGGGGCTGGAGGCCCTCAAGGAGCGTACAGGCGCTCCGGTTTACGCCTGCATCCATGAAAAGCGGCTGTGCGAGTCCGCTTCCCTCAACCAGTCCGTTTCCATCGGACGCCCCTGCATCGCCGAGGTGGATCACTACCTGGAGGACGGAGAGGAGATCACCTGCGCCGGGATCACGATGCGCGTGATCCACACTCCGGGACATACGGAGGGAAGCTGCGCCTATTACATCGAGGACGGACACATCCTGATCAGCGGCGATACACTTTTCCAGCAGTCCATCGGCAGATCTGATTTTCCCACCGGGAACGGTGAGACACTGGCAGAGTCCATCAGGACCAGGCTGTATACACTTCCGGACGACACGTCTGTCTTTTCCGGGCATGGCGATGTGACCACGATCGGATATGAAAAGAAGCACAACTGGTTCGTCAGGGCATAAGACATATGATCACTGTAATCGTAAATATTGACCTGTACAGGTATGAAATCCACTCTCTGCTAAAGGCTTTTTACCCGCGAGAGGACGTCAAGGTCCTGACAGAAGCGGATGCCGTCGGCAGCCGCAAGTATCAGCAGATCGCGAGAGAGCCTTTTCTGAGGGTGGTTTTTGCGGAAAAAAATATCACCCTGTCCTTCTGCGATGGTTCGGACCAGCGCGCAGCCGCTGTACTGGGGGATCTTCCCGCTGACCGCAAGAGCCAGGAGCTCAAGACCCTGCTCAAGCACCTTCTCTACGACATGCTTTCGAAGCGGGAAGAACGGACGCTCCCCTGGGGCGAGCTCATAGGCATCCGGCCGACCAAGATCGCCATGCAGTCTCTCCTGGATGGAAAGACTGTCGAGGAAGCCGCGGCTGCAATGGAACATGACCATCTCGTCAGCCCCGGAAAAGCCCTGCTCTCGGCGCAGATCGCCCAGAGAGAAAGAGAGATCCTCGCCGATATTCATTATAAAAACGGCTACAGCCTCTATGTGGGGATCCCTTTTTGTCCGACGACATGTCTTTACTGCTCTTTCCCGTCCTTTAACCTGGCGCTCTGGAAGGACAGAGTGGACAGCTATCTGGACGCCCTCGAAAGAGAAATGAAGGCCTGTTCGGAGATGATGAAAGGCCGGGTCCTCGACACGGTTTATATAGGGGGCGGCACGCCTACCACACTCGAGCCTGCTCAGCTGGAGCGTCTCTTTGCCATGCTGGAAAAGTATTTTCCCATGGAGAACGTCCAGGAGTTCACGATCGAAGCCGGCCGTCCGGACAGCATCACCATGGACAAGCTCCGGGTGATCCGCGCTCATGATGTCACGAGGATCAGTGTCAATCCCCAGACCATGAAAGAGGAGACCCTGCGCCTGATCGGGCGGATGCATACTGTGGATGAGGTGCGGCAGGCCTATGCCATGTGCCGCGAAGCAGGTTTTGACAATATCAATATGGATATGATCCTTGGTCTCCCTGAGGAGACTCTGGAGGACGTGCGCGATACGCTCAGGCAGATCACAGACCTGTCGCCGGACAGCCTGACCGTGCATTCCCTCGCCCTCAAGCGGGGATCCCGAATGCAGAAATACATAGAGGAGAAAGGTTTTTCTTCTATTTATAATACGGACGGATGTATGGAACTGGCAGCTGAAGCGGCGGCCGGTATGGGCATGGAGCCCTATTATCTGTACCGGCAGAAGAATATCTCTGGCAACCTTGAAAACGTCGGCTATGCGCGTCCGGGAAAGGCCGGGATCTACAATATCCTGATCATGGAGGAAAAACAGTCGATCCTTGCCCTGGGCGCCGGCAGTATTTCCAAGGCGGTCTTCGATCACGGAAGGATCGAGAGGAGCGACAACTGCAAGGATGTCGCCACTTATATTGAAAATGTTGAAGAAATGATTGGACGGAAAGCAAGGCTCGGGATCGGAGACAGTCAGTAACGGCTGCCCGCGTCCCGCCGCCCCGCAAGTTACTCCTTCGTCCCCGACAGGTTGTGTGGAGTAACAATAAGTAAGAAAAGGAACCGGTAATTAGTTTATGGCAGCAAGTCGAAAAAAAAGAAATCTGGTAATCGTGGAGTCGCCTGCGAAGGTAAAGACCATCAAAAAATTCCTGGGGTCAACCTACGAGGTGACGGCTTCCAACGGGCATGTGCGCGACCTTCCCAAGAGCAAAATGGGAATCGATATAGAACATGATTATGAACCGCAGTATATTACGATCCGCGGCAAGGGCGAGCTTCTGGCGGGCCTTCGCAAGCTCGTGAAAAAAGCGGACTGCATCTATCTCGCAACGGACCCTGACCGCGAGGGGGAGGCGATCTCCTGGCATCTTAAGACAGCCCTGAAGCTGGATGATTCAGCGGATAAAAAGGTTTCGAGGATCACTTTTAACGAGATCACTAAAAAGGCGGTCACAGAGTCGCTCAAAAATGCCAGGGAGCTGGACATGAACCTGGTCAACGCCCAGCAGACGCGGAGGATCCTGGACCGCATGGTCGGTTATGAGATATCCCCCCTCCTGTGGGCGAAGGTCAAGCGCGGGCTCTCGGCCGGCAGGGTTCAGTCCGTGGCGCTGCGCATGATCGGGGACAGAGAGGATGAGATCAATTCCTTTATTCCCGAGGAGTACTGGACACTGGATGCGCAGTTTTCCGTACAGGGCTGGACGAAGCCCCTTCTCGCGCATTACTACGGGAAACTGGAGGAAGTCGGAAAGCCGGCCAGGGTGGATCTTTCCAACCGGGAGGAGACGATGAGGATCGTGGACGGCCTCGAGAACGCGGCTTTTGCGGTCCGGGATGTGAAACGATCCGAGAGGACGAGAAAACCGCCCCTTCCCTTTACCACTTCGACCCTTCAGCAGGAGGCCAGCAAGGTCCTGAACTTCTCCCCCCAGAAAACCATGCGCATCGCCCAGCAGCTTTACGAGGGTGTCGAGGTCAAGGGACAGGGTACAGTAGCCCTCATCACCTATCTCAGAACTGACAGCGTAAGGATCTCGGAGGAAGCGCAGGCGGCTGTGGCAGCCTTTATCGGGGAAACCTATGGAGAGGACTATCTCCAGGCTCAGACCAGGGAGGAAAAGCAGACCACAAAGATCCAAGATGCTCACGAGGGTATCCGGCCGACCGAAGTCACCCGTCTGCCCGCCCAGATCAGGGAGTCCCTGTCCAGGGAACAGTACCGTCTGTATCAGCTGATCTGGAAGAGGTTTGTCGCCAGCCGCATGAGTCCGGCCCGCTATGAGACGACCCAGGTGAGGATCCAGGGGACACCTGCACCTGCCCACAAGGATATGCCTGTCCAGATCTTCAGCGTCTCTGCCTCCCGGCTTTTGTTCGATGGTTTCCAGAAGGTTTATATGGAGGACGAGGAGGAGAAGACCCCTTCTCTGGGAAAGGGTCTCGATGAAAACAGCGAGATCTCGCTCGATCTTTTTGACCCCCGCCAGCATTACACCCAGCCGGCTCCTCACTACAATGAAGCCTCGCTGGTGCGGGCCCTGGAGGAGCAGGGGATCGGCCGTCCCAGTACCTACGCCCCTACGATCTCGACGATCCTGGCCCGCAGATATATCGTCAAAGAGGACAAAAACCTCTACATGACCGAACTGGGAGAAGCAGTCAATGACATTATGAAAAAGGCATTTCCGACGATCGTCGACCTTTCCTTTACCGCGAACATGGAGGGACTGCTCGACGGGATCGCGGACGGACAGGTAAAATGGAAGACCGTGATCGAGAATTTTTATCCGGATCTTCACGAAGCGGTCCTGCAGGCGGAGAAGGATCTGGAAAAGATCCAGATCGCGGACGAGGAGACAGAAGAGATCTGCGAAAACTGCGGACGGCACATGGTCATCAAATACGGCCCTCATGGAAAGTTCCTGGCCTGTCCCGGCTTCCCGGAGTGCCACAACACGAAGCCCTATTATGAAAAGATCGGTGTTGCCTGCCCGAAATGCGGCAAGGATATCATCGTCAGGATGAGTAAAAAAGGCAGAAGATACTACGGATGCATGGGCAATCCGGAATGTGACTTCATGGTATGGCAGAAACCCTCTGCCAAAAGATGCCCCCGCTGCGGCGGCATAATGCTGGAAAAAGGAAACAGGCTGGTCTGCGCGGACAAGGAATGCGGATATCTGGAAGAACAGAGCGAGCCGGCGAATGCTTTTTTGGAGGAGAGTACAGGTGAATAAAACGCAGGCGGCAAACAATGTGATCCTATTGGACAATACAAGAAAAATAGAAAAACTGATCCACAACAATGATACAGGAAAGGTCGTGTTCAACGATATCTGTAAGGTCATGAGCGGGATCCTGGACGCCCATATCCTGGTGATCAGTAAAAAAGGAAAGGTGCTGGGTGTCGGAGAGTGCGCCAATGTTCACGCAGCCCACGGCCTGATCGAGGACGAGGTGGGAACATTCGTGGATCCGGAGCTCAATTCCAGGCTCCTGGATATCCTGTCCACACATGAAAATGTGAGTCTGAACACTTTGGGCTTCTTTTCACCCGAAGACAAAGACCTGATGGGGATCGTACTCCCGATCGAGGTCGCAGGGGAGCGCCTTGGTACAGTGTTTATCTATAAGGATGGGGAACACTTTGATGTCGACGACATCATTCTTTCCGAGTACGGGACGACTGTGGTGGGCCTGGAAATGCTGCGCGCCGTCACAGAGGAGACCGCGGAGGAAAACCGCAAGGTCTCTGTTGTCAAGTCCGCGATCGGAACTCTCAGCTACACGGAGATGCACGCCATCATCCACATCTTTGAGGAGCTTGACGGCGTGGAAGGCATCCTGGTCGCCAGCAAGATCGCCGACAAGGCGGGGATCACCCGCAGCGTCGTCGTCAACGCCCTCCGCAAATTCGAGTCCGCCGGTGTCATTGAGTCCCGGTCATCCGGCATGAAGGGAACCTACATCAAGGTCCTCAACGATGCGATCTACGGTGAACTGGCATGGCTCAGAAAACAGGTGCAGCCATAAAAATTATTCTTGCACCCTTGTAATGAATATGGTATGATAGCTGAGTTGCAGTCCATATTTCTATAAGTACTGCACACAGTTACATATAATAGTCTTTTTATCAGACACGCGTCCCAGCGGATGCCGGTGCTTTTTATGTCGATCATTCACAAAGGAGCGCTGCGCACAGATCTGCCCTGTACAGGACAGTCCCGGTGCGTAACACTTACCACGTAGAAGATCTTCTTAAGAAGTGGCAGGATCCTCACAGACCGCGAAAGGGCGCGGAAGAACGAAACTGCCCTGTATGGTCTTTCAATACCGGATCATAAAAAGAAGAAAGCAGTTTCCTTTAACCAAGGAGGTAAAAAAATGGGTATCGTATCAATGAAACAGCTCCTCGAAGCAGGCGTGCACTTCGGACACCAGACAAGACGCTGGAACCCCAAGATGGCTCCCTATATCTTCACAGAGCGCAACGGCATTCACATCATCGACCTTCAGAAGTCTGTCATCCTCGTAGATGAGGCCTACAAGGCAGTCTTCCAGATCGCTGAGCAGGGCGGCACGATCCTGTTCGTCGGCACCAAGAAGCAGGCACAGGACGCAGTCAAGGCTGAGGCTACCCGCTGCGGCATGTACTATGTCAATGAGAGATGGCTCGGCGGCATGCTGACCAACTTCAAGACCATCCGCAGCCGTGTGGATCGTCTCCGCAAGATCGAGCAGATGGCTCAGGACGGCACCTTTGATGTCCTTCCCAAGAAGGAAGTTGCAAAGCTCCAGAAGGAGTGGGACAAGCTCGAGAGGAACCTGGGCGGTATCAAGGATATGCACCGCATTCCCGACGCGATCTTCGTCGTCGACCCCAAGAAGGAGAGGATCTGCGTGGCAGAGGCTCACGCTCTCGGCATCACTCTGATCGGTATCGGCGATACCAACTGCGATCCCGAAGAGCTCGACTTCATCATCCCCGGAAATGACGACGCGATCCGCGCTGTCAAGCTCCTTTGCAGCAAGATGGCAGATGCAGTCATCGAGGCAAACCAGGGCGCAGAGGCCGATTCCGCTGAGCAGGATGCTCTGGCAAAAGAGTCTGCCGATTCCGAGGCTGAGCAGGATAAGGAGGGGACTCTCTGATCCTTCAGGACTATTCAGAGAAGAACCGTGTAGATTGATAATGAACTGAAATTGAATATGCTGTTTCAGGCCGGGTCTTCCGGCTTGAAATCAGCGTATGGAATATACGATAGATCGAGAGGTATTAGATTATGGCAATTACAGCTGCACAGGTCAAACAGCTGCGCGAAGTTACCGGCGCAGGTATGATGGACTGCAAGAAGGCTCTGACAGAGACCAACGGCGACATGGATGCCGCTATCGAGGTCCTTCGCAAAAAGGGTCAGGCTAAGGCAGAGAAAAAGGCAAGCAGGATCGCAGCAGAGGGCATCTGCCTGATCGCCAGCAACGGTGATCAGGAAGCCGCTGTCGTCGAAGTTAACTCCGAGACAGACTTCGTCGCTCAGAACGAGAAGTTCCGCACCTACGTCGCAAAGGTCGCCGATCAGGCCCTGAAGACAGCCTCTGCTGATATCGAAGCTTTCATGGCAGAGCCCTGGATCGATGATGCAGCCAAGTCCGTCAAGGATGCCCTGGTTGACATGATCGCTGTCATCAGCGAGAAGCTCAGCATCCGCCGCTTCGAGAAGGTCGTTGCCGAGGACGGCTGCGTCGTGACTTATCTGCACGGCAAAGGCCGCATCGCCGTCATCGTTGACGCCAAGACCGCTGTTGTCAATGACGCTGTCAAAGAGGCGCTGACCAACATTGCCATGCAGGTCGCTGCCATGAATCCCAAGTATGTCTCCGTGGCAGATGTTCCCGAAGAGTACAAGGAGCACGAGAAAGAGATTCTTCTCGCACAGGCAGTCGAAGAGAACGAGAAGCTTCCTGAGAACAAGCGTAAGCCTCAGAACATCATCGAGAAGATGCTGATCGGCAGACTTAACAAGGAACTCAAGCAGATCTGCCTGTATGACCAGGTCTATGTCAAGGCCGAGGACGGCAAGCAGACCGTTGCTCAGTATCTCCAGCAGGTCGGTAAGGAAAACGGCACAGAGATCACTATCCGCCGTTTTGTCCGTTTCGAGACCGGCGAAGGCATCGAGAAGAAGGTCGAGAATTTCGCAGAAGAGGTTATGGGTCAGATCAAGAGGTAATACTTCCTCTTTGAATGCGCCGGATTTTGCAATTATGCGCCTGTATGGTTGTTTTCATACAGGCGCTCTTTTCATTTCCTGCCGCAGAAAATGAATTTTTTTCTCTTGCGGACATCTGCTGTGAACGAACTGCATCTTGTAACTTTCCCGGCAAAAGGGTATGATGAAAAAAACAATACAGTCAGAATTACAGGCGCTTTTGCGTGGCTTTAACGCATTCAAGACTCGCTCTCGGGTATTGCGCGATGAAGCAAGTTTCTATTTTTGCGCGCGTATCCCACGACTGAAGTCACGGGTATTGCGCGATGAAGAATAAACCGAGTTCTAACATGTTTTTTGCAGGAGATTTATGAAGATCAGAAGAATTAATGAAAATACGATCAGCTGTATCATCTCCCCGGAAGATCTGCGGGCAAACGGGTTCAGGATCGACGATTTTTTTGAAAAGAAAAAAGAAGCGGTCGATTTTATCCGTTCGACAGTCATTCAGGCAGCAATCTCGGAGAATTTTGATCTCCAGGGAGAGTTTACGACCATGCGCGTCTCTGTTTTGCCGGATCATTCCCTGAGTCTTTTGATCACAAGGGAGGACTCTAAAGAGGGCGCAATTAATGAGGTGCGCCGGATCGCGAAAAACATCTTCGAATCGATCGCCGCGAAAGCAGCTGAGGAGTCTGCCGGAAAGACCGACGGGCAGGATGCCCAGGACAGCCTGATCGGCTCGATTCTTTCTTCAGAAAAGCATCCGGAGAAGGAAGCGAAGACTGATGGAGAAGACCGGGATAAAACCGCCGGTAAAAAGCCGGAATCCTATATGTTCTCATTTTATACCATCCGGGATGCAATGGACTGCTGCAGGGTATTTGCCAATGCCGGACCGGTCAGCTCGTCGCTCTATTACCTGAAGGAGGACGATGTCTATTTCCTGATCCTTCGTCGGACCGACCGCACACCTGAAGGTCTGGAGAGATGGATCCTTTCGGCAAATGAGTTTGGAGAACTTGTGACCTCGGAGGAGCAGCATATCTCCTTTGTCACTGAGCATGGGATCTGTATTGAAAAAGACAAGGCCATTGAAGTGTTCATGGAGGTTATGCCGGGCGGGAAGATTCCCAGGATCCGCAGAAAACCTTCTGCCAAAAGCAGTCCTGCAACAGAGGAGCCGGGTGAGGATGTCTCTTCTGCCTCTTCAGGGCCTGCATCGGAGGCGGCTGCCCAATGAGACTGAACCAGTATATCGCGTCCTGCGGGATCTGCTCCCGCAGGGAGGCGGACCGCCTGATCCAGGCCGGAGAGGTTCTGGTGAACGGGGTCCCGGCTGTCCCCGGTATGCAGATCGGGGGAAAAGAGACTGTCAGTGTGCGGGGAAAGGTGATCAGGCCTGCCCGGGAGCCGGTGGTCGTTGCCTGGTATAAGCCAGTGGGCGTGACCTGCACCGAGAGGGATCCTCACGCCGAGAGGACCATCCAGGATGCCTTCCGCTATCCGGTCAGGCTCACCTATGCGGGAAGGCTCGACAGGGATTCGGAGGGGCTTCTCATCATGACCAATGACGGGAAGCTGATCGATGCCATGATGCGGGCCGCTAACGGCCATGAAAAAGAATACTACGTCCGCGTGCGCAGCAGGATCTCTGACGGGGACCTGCACAGACTTGCCTCCGGCATGTATTTAAAAGAGATTGGAAGAAAGACAAAGCCCTGCACGGTAAAACGGCTGGGCGACAGGACGTTCAGTATCGTGCTCACTGAGGGTATGAACCGGCAGATCCGCAGAATGTGCGCCGTCCTGGGGCATGAGATCCGGTTCCTCAAAAGGGTACGTGTCCTTAACGTCGAGCTCGGCGCTATGAAGCCGGGACAGCAGCGCAGGATCACCGGGAAAGAGCTGGAGCAGCTGTACAGCCTTGCTTTCCCTTCATGACCGGTATGATCTGCATGATCTGCATTGCGGAAGGACCTTCGATAGTCATATCTGCAGGCACCAGAATCAATTGAGGAGAAGAAGATGGGGGGAGACAGGAAGGAACTCTCTGCTGAGACCAGAAGCCGTATGGAATACCTCGCGGGACTTTTGAACGAAGCTTCAGAGGCTTACTATGCCCGCGATACGGAGATCATGTCCAACCTGGAATATGACCGCTATTATGATGAACTCCAGGCTCTGGAAAAGGAGAGCGGCTTCGTGCTGTCCGGCTCTCCCACACTCCGCGTCGGTTATGCTGCCGTGGATGAGCTTCCCCGCGTGCGTCACGAACAGCCCATGTTGTCTCTCGACAAGACTAAATCCAGGGAGGCCCTGGCACAGTGGCTGGGAGACCAGACAGGCCTTCTGTCCTGGAAGCTTGACGGCCTTACGGTCGTACTTACCTATGAGGGAGGAAAGCTTGCCCGCGCGGTGACCCGGGGCAACGGGGAGATCGGCGAGGAGATCACCGCCAACGCGGCCGCTTTCCGCAATCTCCCGGCAGTGATCCCTTTCAAGGGAAAGCTGACGCTTCGGGGAGAGGCGGTCATCCGCTATTCGGATTTTGCCGTGATCAATGAAGAAATTGCCGCGGAGGCTGCCGCAAAGGGAACCCTGGAGGACGTCAGGTACAAAAATCCCCGCAATCTCTGCAGCGGCTCCGTCCGGCAGCTGGACAGCTCTGTCACAGCGAAACGCCGGGTGCGGTTCTATGCCTTCACCCTGGTGGAGGCTTCTGTGGTTTCATCTTTCGGGCAGTCTGTTCCGGACTTTCACAATTCCCGTCTGGAGCAGCTCAGGTTCCTGCAGGACCAGGGCTTTGAAACGGTGGAGACGTCTGTTGTGACCGGAGAGACCGTAGCTGATCAGGTCGATCTTTTTGAACAAAAGATTGCGGGATTTGATATTCCGTCGGACGGCCTGGTCCTTTTGATGGATGACATCGCCTATGGGGATTCTCTGGGCAGGACAGCTAAGTTCCCCCGCAACGCCATTGCCTTTAAATGGGCGGACGAGCAGCAGGAGACTACTCTGAAAGAAGTGGAGTGGAGCGCCAGCCGCACAGGCCTGATCAATCCCGTTGCCATTTTCGAGCCCGTGGAACTGGAGGGAACGACCGTAAAGAGGGCTTCCGTCCACAATGTCAGCATTGTGCGTGCCCTGCAGCTGGGGATCGGCGACAGGCTGACCGTCTACAAGGCCAACATGATCATTCCCCAGATCGCGGAGAATCTGACCAGGTCCGGGACCCTGGAGATCCCGGAGGTCTGTCCGGTGTGCGGGGGAAAAACGGAGATCCGCCGGGAGATCGATACAGAGGTCCTTGTATGTACGAATCCGGAATGTCCAGCCAAAAAGATCAAGGCCTTTACCCTTTTCGCCAGCCGCAGCGCCATGAATATCGAAGGTCTGTCCGAGATGACCCTGGAAAAATTCATCGCTGAAGGCTTTATCCATGAATTTGCGGATATCTACCATCTGGATCAGCACCGGGATGCCATCGTGGATATGGAAGGCTTTGGGGAAAAATCCTATACCCGCCTGATCGAGAGCGTGGAGCGGTCGCGGCAGACCACCCTTCCCAGGCTTGTCTATGCCCTCGGCATAGCCGGCATAGGCGCGGCCAATGCCCGGATCCTCTGTAATCATTTTGGAGAGGACCTGGATGCTATGGCAGCTGCCTCCGCGGAGGAGATCGGACAGGCGGAGGGGATAGGCCCCGTGCTGGCCGCCGCGGTCTCAGAGTGGTTTGCCTCTGAAAAGAACAGGTCTGTCCTGGAACATCTCCTGAAGGAAGTGCATCCTGTCCACAGGGCATCGACCCGTCCCTCCCGTCAGGCAGAAGCTTCGGAAGGCGGACTGACTGCCGCCGGCCCCGGCGAAGGCGGGACAGGGGGACTGTCTTCAGAGGATCAGGAAGGCAGCACGGAAACCGGGCCCGACCCCATTGAGGGAAAGACCTTCGTCGTAACTGGAAAAGTATTTCACTTCTCCAACCGGGATGAACTCAAGGAATTCATCGCCGACCGGGGCGGAAAGGTCACGGGCAGTGTCTCCGCGAAGACAGATTATCTGATCAACAACGATGTCACTTCGACATCCTCCAAAAATAAAAAAGCCGCCCAGCTGGGGATTCCGATCCTTTCCGAAGAGGATTTCCTCAAGCTTGCCGGCGAGGCATGACTTAAACGTAACAGACTTGTTTTTCCAGGCCTTTTTTATAAAGTTATAAAGTTTTGTAAAAACAGTAACGAATACTTTTTTACGATCAGAAAACGGATGGTTCTGAAACAAGTAAGCAGAAGTATTTTTAAGGAAAAACAAAAATCAGACATCAGACAGCAAACAGCGCCTTTTCCTGCCTGCAAAGCTGTGGAAAAGTGGAAAAGAGGAAACTAATGCCCATCAGGATTCAGAACAACATACCGGTCAAGGAGATACTGGAGAGAGAAAATCTGTTTGTCATTGACGAGAAACGAGCCATTGATCAGGACATCCGTCCGCTCGAGATCTGCATCTACAACCTTATGCCGACCAAAGAGGAGACAGAGCTCCAGCTCCTGCGAATGCTTTCCAATACCCCGCTTCAGCTCAATATCACTTTTATGAGGACAAGCATGCACCGCTCGGTCAATGTTGCAGCCTCTCACCTGATGCAGTTTTATTATACTTTCGAGGAACTCAGGGATAGCCATTTTGACGGGCTGATCATCACCGGAGCTCCTGTGGAGAAAATGGAATACGAGGAGGTCGATTACTGGCCGGAGCTCTGCAGTGTTTTTGAATGGAGCAAATCCCACGTGACGAGTACCTTCCACATCTGCTGGGGGGCGCAGGCCGGCCTCTATTACCACTATGGCCTGCCCAAGCGTCTTCTGGACAAAAAACTCTTCGGCGTATATTCCCACAAAGTCCGTCACCGCAAGGAACCCATTGTCCGCGGTTTTGATGACTATTTCCTGATCCCCCACAGCCGCTACACAGAGGTTCCCGCCAAGGCGATCCACGCCTGCAAAGAGCTCCGGATCCTTGCGGAATCCGAAGAAGCGGGCATCCTTCTGTGCATGTCCAGAGATGGGCGAAGGTTTTTTATTATGGGACATCCGGAATACGACCGCAATACCCTCAGGGATGAGTACAACAGGGACGTCCGCAAGGGTCTGCCCATAGAGGTCCCCAAGAATTATTTCCCTGATGATGATCCCACGCAGCGTCCCCTGCTGCAGTGGCGGTCTCACAGCAATAACCTTTACTGCAACTGGATCAATTATTATGTCTACCAGGCGACTCCTTACGACCTCAACGAGATCTCTGAAAAGAACTGGGAGTGGAAGCCCAAAGAATAGACAGCTGAAGAATAAACAACTGAAAAACAAACAGACAGAGGCCGGCAGGGATTCCTTTTTTCTCTGTACTTCTGCCTGCAACGTGGTCAAACGAGCGTCAAATTAGGGAAATTTCACACTGAAGCCTGAAAATGGGTACAAAGAACCAGGCGTATCTGCGATTTTTCTTTAAAAATCGCCAATACATCTCTTTTGAAAGCGTAATCAACCGGAGTGATTACCAGTTTCCAGGTACAGCAGGAGAAGAGCCGGTGCACCTTTGAGGCTCTGCATGCAAATTCAGCAGACGAGTGTGCCAAAAATAAGTGGTGTGCCAAAAATCAATGATTTTTGGCACAATGGATTGGTAATTAAATCCACTTGCTGAAAGGGGTCTCCGGGTCAAGGTTCAGCTGAGCGATCTGACTCCATCTG
>NZ_FNFZ01000020.1 GCF_900101015.1 Sarcina sp. DSM 11001
TTTACCAGTTTGACAAGTCCGATTTTGCAGGCAAACTCCTTGATGAGCAGGAGCCCGGCATCTGAAGAAAGGTCGCCACCGTTGAAATTGATTTTGATTTGCTTATTGCTTTCAAGCGAAATGGTGTTAGAATAAGTCACAGGAACCTCCTTCTTGGTTTTTTATTGGCTTGAGCACCTTTATCTTACCAAGAATCAGGTTCTTTTTCTATTCACTTTATAGGTGAAAGCAAATATTGCAGTAAACACAGCAACTATGCGGCTTTTAGCCGCTATCACCGCATAGCGGTGAATAATTCAGGTTTAGCAAAGAATGTTTTAAAAAGAATGTTTTATCGGAAAACAGAAGGATCCATGATACAAACATCTATAAAACTGGTATAATTGTTTTGATTTTGGATTTTAAACCCTTCTTCCCCGCAGTACGGGCGCTCACCAGTGATTTCCTGCGTAAAACGGGAATATTTCTCTGATGAGTGTTCTGCTTTATACAGGGCAGGAGGATGTATTTCGATGCATGCCTGGTGTGACGTCACACTGGACATGTATAATTTATACAGGTCAATATCACCTTGCTCCGGCAGAGGATAGCCTGGAAATGAAATCACAATGGATTGCCTTTTTTTGGCAATGTCAAATTGATGGGGGAAAAAGTCAGCATGAGATCATTTAAGCACGTCATCGCAGCATTGTTTACAGCCTGCCTGCTTGCGGCCAGTCTTTTGAATGTGGAAGCGTCGGAAGCCGGCGCTTTAAAGAACGCCGGTGCAAAAGGTTTTGCGAATGGTGCTTCTGCTGCGGGCACCCTTTTGGCCGCAGGGTCATCTAAAACAGAGTCTGCCAAAAAAGCCGGCAGCAGTGATGCGGCTAAAAAAGGGAAAGAAAATACCGAAAAAGCCGGAGAGGGAACAAAAAAGAAAACCGAAGAAAAAGCAAAAACGACAGAGAAAGCAAAGACAACAGAGAAGACTCCCGAGGCGAAGACTGCGGAAAAGACCGGAAAGAAGGCGGAAGAGAAGACAACATCGGAGAAAACAGAGAAAAAACCCGAAGTAAAAGCAGCAGAGAAAAAAGCAGCAGAGAAAAAAGCAGCAGAGAAAAAAGCAGCGGAGAAAAAAGCAGAAGAGAAGAAAACCGAAGTGAAGGAGACGACCGCGTCTGCAATTGAAAAAGCAAAAAACAATGCCCTGACCGCGCTTTCAAACCGTCTGTCATGGTCCCGTGGATGTGTGTATGTATACAGGGATTACGGCCTGACCAAGAACCATTTTACACAAAGGTCAAAAATCTTCGGAAAGGACAAAAGTCTTGTAAAAGACATGGATGAGAACTGCGGGAAGAAACCTTATAGCGGAACAACCTGCATCCGGTGCGAGCAGACCGGCAGTAAGAAGGACTGGGGCGGCTGGATGTTCCTGAACGGCTATCTTAAGGAGTGGGATGGAACTCCTAAACCTAACGACGGCAAAAAGGGAGGGGCAGGTCTTGATCTCTCCGGTGCGGACGCCCTGCGTTTTTATGCCAGAGGGAAAAAGGGCGGCGAGGTCGTAGAGTTTTTTACCTGCGGTTTCGGCTATGACAAAAATAATAAAAAGACGGCGGATAATCCGGACAGCTCCACGAGAAAGTCCATCGGGCAGATCAAACTGACAAAGGACTGGAAGGAATATGTCATACCGCTCAAGGGAGCGGACCTGAGTTATATCGTCTGCGGCTTCGGCTATGAACTGAACAGTAAGTTGAACGGAAAAAAGGATACTGTGTTTTACCTGGATGAGATCCGTTTTACCGGGAAGATCCGCAGCGCGCAGGCAGCGCCTGTCCTTCTTCGTTCCAGTGATTCGAATAACAAAAGGCTCCAAAATACAGCCTTTACGGAGGACAATGCCCTGGCAGCTCTGGCATTTCTGTCAGCCGGAAAAAAGAAGGAGGCAAAGGAGATCCTCGACGCGTTTCTGTACGCCATTCAAAACGACCGGGCCTATGGCTCCGCCGGATCGGAAAATGGTCCGAAGTGTGTCCGGAATGCCTATTCGTCCGGGGACATCAGCGCTTTTCCCGGATGGAACAGCGGAACCCGTCTGTCAGGCTGGTATGAGGAAGAAAGCGGGAAGTGGGTTGAGGATCAGCATCAGGTTGGCTGCAGTACGGGCAGCAACGCCTTTGCGGCCCTGGCATTAGTGCAATATTACAATGCCTACGGAGATAAAACTTATCTCGAAACTGCCCGCTCCCTGATGGACTGGGTCTTAAAAAAGTGCTTCGATCATTCACTCGGTTTCACCGAAGGCTTTGACGGCTGGAAAGAAAGCGACACCCTCGATGACTATCCGCTTGACAATAAACCTACAAAAGACAACATTATTGCTTACGCCGCCTTTTCGCGGCTGTATGAGGCTACGGGAGAGGAAAAATATCTCGAGGCAGCGGAGAATGCCATCCGTTTCATTGAAATGATGTACAATGAAAGGAAGGGGCGGTTCATAACGGGAACCCTGGATGAACCCCTGGAAGAACCGCAGTATGTAACCACGTACGGAACATGGTATGGAGACCTGGATGGAAACCTGGAGGAAACCGAGGAGGACAACTTTATCCCCGATAAGAGGATCATTGCCCTTAACGTCCAGTCCCTGAGCGCACTGGCCATGTGGGATTCCTTCGAACCCTATCTAAAGACGATGAACACAATAGAAAGCATGAAGGTTAAAAAAGGAGGCTATCCGTATAACCGCAATAACAAGAACGGAGGCTGGTGGGCTGAAGGTACTGCTTTCACGGCGTTGATGTACCGGGTGTTTGGAAAAGAGAATAAGTATGAAGAAGCCATGAAGGCTCTTGTTGCGATTCAGAATAGTAACGGCCTTTTCCCGGCTGCGACTGTAAATAACTTTTACACGGGCCTGGAGCTGAGCGACGGTTCTTCCCTGAAACTTACGAAAGACACACACATTGCCCCTTCCGCATGGTTCATCATGGCTGCGAACGGTTACAACCCTTTTGCCCCTCATGGGAAGCCATAATCTTCATGAGATTTCACATGAGAATTAGCAAAAGGGTGAGTGGAAAATCTTATGTTTTCAGAAGGACATTTACTCCTTATTCTCATCAGTGTGGTGCTGATCGCCGCGGGAACTGCTTTTTGTTCACTACCCTCTGCCGCATATGTGGATAGGGAAAACTCTGAATTTGTCAAGAGAATTGTATAACAAAGAAAAACTGCATAAAAATAATCCATGAAATTTGAAAAATCGGGGAATTCCCATAGAAAATCAGGGGAATTTCCCGATTTATTGTTTTGCCCTTACTGCTAAGCTTTAAACCAGAAAGGTAAGCAGGTGTTTTGCTCAAAATAATTGTCTGAGAATAACAGCATATAGTCTAAGAATAACAGCGTACAGAACGTATAGAAGCTGTTAAGAACGAAGAGGCTGCCAAGAGAGAGGTAGGATGGATTGAGCAATACGAAGAGGGAGAGATTCGTCTGGGAAGAGATTTCGAAAGACCCTTGTGTATATAAAGTCAGTCGGACAGATTCAGAGGATAACAGTTATGTGTTCCTGAGCGGGGATGAAGCATTGATCATAGATCCCCGATCAGAAAAAATGCTGGAGAGTATCTGCCGCCTGGCTGCCGGACTGGGGGCCCGACCGGATAAAATGCAGGTGTACCTGACACAGGCCGGCGGTGAAGAGGCACTGGCTTTGATCGAGAATATACCCTCAGAGATAACTCTCTATTGCTGTAGGGGACCTGAGAACACAATAGCCCCGGGCGCGATAGAAGCAGTTCCGGAACCTGAGGGTCCGGATCCGGAACTTACGCGTCCCGCATCCCGTCCGATGAGGACCTGGATCCATGTGCGGGATGGAGACGCTATACGGATCGGCGGTAAAGCTCTGCAAGTGATCAATATGGAAGGATGCCACAGGGAGCAGACAGGGCTCTGGATCCCGAAAGAGGGCATTCTCTTTGCCGGAGACGCGGTCAGCAGCATCAGGCTGCCTGAAGTCCGGAACTGGGATCCCCGCATTGATATGCTGGCCCTGCAGTTCGAGACGATCCGGCGGGTGCGCGGGCTCGCTGTACAGTGTATCCTGACCGGAAGCGGTCCCTGTACAGGTGTTGACGAACTTCCGGAAGAAAGGGCGCAAAGGCGGGATAGAATTACGCCGGAATGCGCAAGTGTACTGGATCAAATGATGGAACAGTATTGTATGAGGATCCTGGAAGTCTACCAGAATGTTCCCGCAAAGGGCGGAATCTCTGCCGAAACAATCATTGCAAAAGATGCTCTTTCAAAAGGCGCGGGCACGGAAAGCTGCCTGCGATACCTCCTCTATCGTAAATATATAGTCAGGCACGATCAGCCGGATGAAGATATTTACGAGCGCGGAAGTACGAGGCTGACAGCTTTCCAAGAGGAGTAAAAGGCTGAAAAAGCCGGGGGAATTCCCTGATACAGTACCTGAAAAAGGGAAAAACCCTATCAGATACGAGGGATTCCCCCGATTTTTTGTGGCTGTGGTTTTATTTATAATGAATAGTGACTATAACCCTGCCCGCAGATCGTTTTACAGCGCTTCGCGCTCTTTTCGGTGCCGTACATCGGAGGGAAGGCCGGACAGATTGCCGCACGGATGACCACACAGACTGCAGCCGGTCTGTAAGGCGTCGCTGCAGGTCTGTACGACGAAGCCTGCATGATAAGGGGAGAGGACGTAAGACGGTAATTTTTGTACAAAACATTTTTCAAAAAGGGGAAACCGGAAATTTTGCAAGGAAGGGTACAGCTATGGATGAAAAACTGAAACTTACCAGAAGAAAATTTCTCCAGGTTTCGGCAGCGGCCGGTGCCGTTGCCGCAGCTGGTGGAATAGAACTGGCGGCCCATGCCGCGCCGGATGAAGAGGCGAAAAAAGGTGAGCTGAAGTATGTACGAACCACGTGCGCGCCTAACTGCACCGGCGGCTGCGGCCAGCAGGCCTGTGTCTACAATGGTGAAATCAAGGATATTATTCAGGCGTCGGATTACGAAGATCCCGAGCACAATCCCAGAGGATGCCTCAAGGGCATCTCCTTCTCCAATCTGATCTACGGTCCCAACCGTATGCATGGACCACTCAAGCGAGTCGGAAAACCCGGTGAGGATGAGTTCGAGGAGCTGAGCTGGGAAGACGCTCTTGATCAGGCGGGAGCGGAGCTCCGCAGGATCAGCGACACATACGGGCCTGAATCGATCGCCTGTGTCGTCCAGGTTGCAGGTACCGGCCATGTCGCCAAGGGCGCGATCTCCAGGATCGCGACTTTGAACGGCTGGGCTATGATGGGCGGCTATGAGATGAACGGCGACCTTCCCATGTCCGCTCCCATAACCTTCGGCGTGCAGTCCGAAGAACTGGAGACCTATTGCTGGCTGGACGCGAAATATATCATGTGCTTCGGCTCCAACCCCATGCAGACCCGTATCCCGGACGCGCATTTCCTTAATGAGGCGCGCGAGAACGGGGCAAAGCTGCTGGTCTTTGACCCCTGCTTCACAGCGACGGCGGCTAAGGCGGACGAGTGGTATTCCATAAAGCCTTCAAGCGACGCGGCGGTGGCTCTCGGCTTCGCCAAAGTCATCCTGGATGAGAAACTTTATGACGCGGACTTTATCCGCAAATTTACGGATATGCCGATCCTGATCAGAAGCGACAATCAGAAAAAGCTGCTTGCGGCGGATGTCGAGGGGCTTGAGGTTCCCGCGGATATGCCTGAATACAGACAGGCCTTTGTCGCTTACAGCAAGGGAAAACCCGTCACTGTCAATCCCGAGAAGTTTGATCTGCCCATGGATACACTGCTTGAAGGGGAAGTGACGATCAGACTCAAGGATGGAAAGACCGTTAAGTGCCGCCCTGTCTTTGACCTGCTCAGCGAGATGGCTTCCCAGTGGACTCCCGAGGCGGTCGAGGCGGAGACCGACATGCCCGCTTCCGAGATCGCAAGGATCGCGCGGGAAATGGCGGCGACGAAGCCTGTTCATATCATGTACGGCGCTTCCAACTATCAGTGGTATCACGGAGACCTCAAAGGAAGAGCCCTGTCCCTGCTCGTCGCCCTGACAGGCAACATCGGACACCTTGGAGACGGTTTCTCCACCTATGCAGGCCAGTACAAGATGCGCTACAAAGGCGCCGCCTGGTGGAATGTACCCGAACTTCCCGACCGGAAGCCCGCGGGAACATCCTTTGCCTACATGCTGGATTATACACTCAATGATTACGCGAAAAACGGGCCCCGTCCTACGATGACCTGCCCCTTCCCCAAGAGTGGTATCAAGGCCTGGATCCTGTACTGCTGCAATGCCTTTGACCAGCACAATATCGCCAATGTCCTGCGTGAGCAGGTCGAGAGCGGACAGCTCGAGTGCGTCATCACTCTGGACTTCCAGAAGACCACTACGAGCAAATACGCCCACTTCTGCCTGCCCGGTGTCAGCTGGTATGAGAAGACTGAACTCGTTTCCACCCCGATCCATCCCTACGCCCAGCTCATGCAGCCGGCTATTGAGCCCCTGTACGACTGTAAGCCTGAGCTCTGGATCATGCGCGAGCTCGCAAAGCGTGTCAATCCGGGCGATGAGAAGTATTTCTATCCTGATCTGGATCCGGACAAGGCTGCGGAGGAAGTCATCAAACTCACCTGCGAGACCGGCGGCATCGAGATGGAAGGCGTCACCCTCGAGAAACTGAAAAAGGGACCTGTCAAACTCCACCACGAGAACCCCGGACGCAAGAGGATCCCTTTCTACGAGCAGATCCAGGGCGGGCAGCCTTTCCCTCCTGTCAGTTACCCGATGACGATCGACAAGACGGCTCAGTTCGTCAAGAGCGGCAGGATCGAATTTTACAAGGACGAAGATACCTTTATCAAGGTCGGAGAGTGCCTGCCTGTCCACAAGCCCCCGTTCGAGGAGACGGAATATGTGCTTAATCCCGCGGCGAGGGATTTGTACAAATATACTTATATTACACGTAACAGTATTCACCGCGTACATTCCACCCATTCCAACAACCAGATGATGCGTGAACTTCAGGATGACAGCGCCAAGGTCTATCTCAACCCCGATGACGCATCGGAAAAGGGCGTTAAGGCCGGCGACCTGGTCGAAGTCTTCAACGACAGAGGCAGACTCATTGCGGAAGCAGTCCTCGATCCCGGTGTCCGCACTATGACTGTCATTTTTGAAGAGGGCTGGTGGAGCCGGTACACGCACGGAACATCCTACAATACGCTGCTTTACCCCTGGATCAACCCGGTTCACGAAGTATACTTTGTCTCACAGATGTGGGCACCCAACACATCGTGGAATGAATGCCTGGTGGACTTCAAAAAAGCGGAAATGTAAGTGCTCTGTGTGTCGCGCCCGGTTTTCAGAGGCAAAACCGGCGTTGATCCACGAGGAACGAGAAATGGTCAATGTTCCGAAAGGAGAATGAATCCAAATGCGTTATTGTATGGTGATAGATCTGGATAAATGCATCGGCTGCCAGACCTGCGCGGTTATCTGCAAGATGCATCACGCCCAGCCGCAGGGAACCTGGTGGAACAGGGTTTTCACGCAGGGCTCAGAGTACCATCAGTCGGCGGTGCGTACCGGAAACGGTTATAAAATTGAATATCTGCCTGTGTCGTGCCAGATGTGCGAAAATGCCCCTTGTGAGAGGGTCTGTCCCACCGGAGCGACCTACAAGAATGAACAGGGTATGATCCTGGTCGACTACAACCGCTGTATCGGCTGCCGTACCTGTATGGCAGCCTGCCCCTACGGCGTGCGCCAGTTCAACTGGAAGGACCCCAAAAAAGAGAAGGCGGAAGCCGGCTATGCGTACGGCTATCCCTTCGATGTCACAGAGAACGGAAAACGGCTGGTTTATACGCAGGACCGTCCCGCAGGTGTTGTGGAAAAATGTACATTCTGCGTCGAGTGCATGAATGCGGACGGTACCTACGACGCTCTTCCCGCCTGCGTCCGCGCCTGCCCCGGCAAGGCCCGTTACTTCGGTGACCTGGATGATCCGGATTCCGAGGTGAGCCGTCTTGTCGCAAGCAAACAGGTCTTCCGTCTCAAGGAAGAATACGGCACCGAGCCCAAGGTCTACTATATCTCCTCTACCAAGAGCAAAAATGTAGAAGGCCCCTGGGAGGAACAGTCCTGGGAAAACAAAACTGAGAATACAATGATACCGTAAGGGGGGACAGCAATGAAAAATTTATCCGCTAAAAAAACGGCTGCCCTTGTAATTGGCGCAGCAATGTGCGCTGCAGGACTTGCGGCGTGGGTTTATCAGCTGGTTCAGGGTATGCATGTAACGAACCTTCGCAACAGCTTTACATGGGGACTGTACATGGGCAGCTTTGAGTTCTTCATCGCCATGGCTACAGGCGGGATCCTTGTGTTCTCCATGGCTTACCTTTGGAACATTGAAGTGCTTAAACCCTTTGTCAAGATCGCGGTCATCGGATCTCTTGCTTCTGTAGTCGCGGCAGGCGTCGCTATTTTTGAGGACCTCGGGGAGCCCTTTCATGCTCTGTACATGATCATTACCCCCAACGTGGGCTCCCCCCTCTTCTGGGACGTGATCATTCTGACCTTGTACGTCATAGTATGTGTTGTCGCGGTGCTGCTCACACTTCTTCCCGACACAAAGAAGAATTTCCACAACCGGGGATACAGGATGACCAATGAAGAAAACTGCCGCAAATTTGCTTTTGCGGCCTTCCCGATGGCATTTCTGGTCAACATCGTCACGAGTTTTATGTTCGCGACGCAGAATACACGCGAGTGGTGGCACAGCGCGCTGATCCCGGTCAATGCCTGTGCGGAAGCCACGGCCGTGGGGCTGTCCTTTACGATCCTCCTCTGTGCCCTGATGGTAAAACATGAAGTCTTCGTTGAGTACAGCGACGGAATCCGTCTGATGGCCCGTCTTGCGGCAGCGGCTATCGCGGCCTACATCGTGATGTCCTTTATCGAGATCGTCCCGCTCGCGTGGAGCGGTACACAGGAGAGCAGCCACCTGCTTCATCTGATCTTCCACACCTACGGGCTGCTGTTCTGGCTTGAGATCCTCCTCCCGCTCCTGGCAATGATTCTGTTCCTGGTCGGCGGAGGGTTGGGCAAAGAGCTGGTCTCTGCTGCCAGTGTCCTGGTCATTATCGGGATCTTCATCCAGCGGATGATGCTCCTTCTGCCTGCATTCAACTCCATTCCGCTCACATTGCCCGTGGCTGGAAAACTCTGGACCTTCCCTGTTGCAGTCGGTACTTTTACCGAGGGACAGGATGTGTTCGTACGCTTCTGGAATTACGTCCCGAGTGCCATCGAATGGATCGTCGGTATCCTGCCGGCAGGCCTCATCGTTTTCGTGATGGCAGCTGCGGCGGTTCTGTTCCGCCTGTATCCCGGAGAGGAGTGATTCCATGGGACTTGGAGCGGGTGAACTGGTGCTGATCCTCGTGATCGCCTATGTGGTGGTCGGACCCGAGGATATGGCAAAGCTCGCGAGAACGCTTGCGAAGACGATCCGCCAATTCAAAAAGATGAGCGCGGATCTGAGCAGAGAGGTGGGCAGCGGTCTGCAGCTGCCCCCGGTATCCGACCTGACAGGTGAGGTCAGGGTTCCTTCCGCGTCGGACCTGACCGGAGAAATCAGGATCCCGTCCGTCCGGGAGATGATTTCGGATACGAAAAAAACAGGCGCAGAAAACAGCACTGTCAAAAATGACGCTGCGGGATCCGCTTCGGCGGATCTCGACAGCGTGCTCAAAGAGATTGAGAAGGTCGAAGCTGATCTGAGGGATACAGAGAGAAAACCGGCCGGATGAATACGATAATTGAGGATCTACCAATTAAAGCAGGGATGAAACGGCTCACGGTGCACTGCACCGTGAGCTTTGGACCAATAGGGGGATTTGATCGTCAGTTTTCACAGTGATTTTCACAGTGATCGGAAGAAAAGACCTGCAGATTATCGGAAACAGTGCCTTACACTGATTTAAGCTCGGCGCGGCAGCGGTCGCACAGATCTGAACCGGAGTCCGCGGGAATCGGCTCTCTGCAGCGGCTGCAGGACTTCGCGGCGACTGCGTGCAGGATGGGACGATCTACAGGATTTAAGCGTACAGGGGATGGCGCCAGCATGCCCTGCACCGGACATACGCGGCTGCAGAGTCCGCACCCGGTGCACTTATGCGGAAGGAGAGCCATGTAGAACCTGGCCGATCCTTCGGGACCCGGGGCGCGCAGCAACGCCCCCGAAGGGCACATCCGCATACAGATTCCGCAGGCGGTGCAGGATGCGGAGAACTGCGGGACCGTCCAGCGCAGAGACGGGACAGGAGCACCCGATCCCGCTTTTACTGCCGGGTTTCCCGAGGGACCGGCAGATGGATCCTTGCGTTCCTCCAGAGCCTCCGGGTCTCCGGAATCCGTATAGAACTGCTTTACCCTGTACAGCAGCAGCTGCCTCCACAGCGTTCCGTCGGGAACAGAATCCGGAGGGACGGGGAGAAGCGCGGAGGCCGTCCGCCCGGTGCGTCTGAGGGCCAGAGACATGGCTTCCCGGCGTGTATAGAGGCGGGAAGGAAGAGAAGCGGGATCCTGTGCGCAGTGGATCCTGCTGCGGTACATTTCGTCCCCAAGGAAGACACGAGTCTGTGCCAGAGTCTGATCCAGGGAACTGCGGCAGGTCTTTTTTTCACAATCCGGGCAGCTGCCGGTGACGATCGTGACGATGCCCTGCAGAGCCAGAAAACAAAGAAGCTCCCAGGGAATCGCGCCGGGATTTTCAAGAGTAAGATCTGATACAGATCCGCTCTTACATGATATGATAATATCACCAGTACAATGTGACGCGCAGGCGTACAGTTTCTCCGCCTGCAGACGGGCGGGCGAGACGGCCCGGGCGGGACATATGCTGACACAGAGACCGCAGTCAGTACATAAGTCCCAGTCCGTTTCCATACTGCCTGGATGAGGCATGGAAAAAACGTTTTCCGGACAAATATCTATACAGGCTGTGCAGGGGTGTCGTGTCTGCAGATGATTTAAACAGTGTTTTTCATTCAGAGAAGGATGGCTTTCAAAGACCAGTTTTCGAGTGAGGTATTCCTGCCAGAGAGACATCAGTTATTCCTTTCAGTGGTGACCGGATGTTTGTGCCGGAGCTTTTACAGTATAGCATATTTCAGGTGACAAGTCAGAACGGATCCGATGCGGAGAAGCGTTGTCTGCCTGGATTTCCATGTTGAGGAATCAGAAGATGAAAGACAATGAATGGAAAGAAGCGATTCACATACTGCGGAGGCAGGCCGGCTTTGATTTCGCCGGCATTGCCTCTGTGGTTCGGACCAACAGAACGCTGCTGGTCTGGCGCGCAGCTTCGGGCAACAGGAACCGCAATTACCTGAAAATAGTCCTGGAACCCGGGAAGGGTATCGCGGGGGGTGTTTTTCAGCACAAAAAGACCATGATCGTGCAGGATGTGAAGGCATGCTATACCGAGAGCGAAATCGTACATTCGCCCATTCTTCTGGCGGAAGACCTGGGCAGCTTCACTGCATTTCCCCTTTGGAAAGATGAAGAAGTAAAAGGGGTCCTTCTGTTTGGAATGAGATGCGGGAACTGCCTGACCCGGGAGCGCTACAAACAGCTGGTGGATCTTTTACCGGACCGGCTGTGCGGAATGAAACTCTGTCCGGGACTCTATGATGATGCGCTGGAAAACAGCGCTCCGTTTAAGGAATATCGTGAACTGCCAATCTACGAGCTGGTGGACATACCTGTGCGGGCGGCGCTCAGGGAGGAGCGGCACCGCATCGCAAGAGACCTCCATGACAGCGTGATCCAGAATCTTTTGGGGGTGCAGATGTTCCTTAGGACATTAAAATATGTCGAAAGCATGGATGAAATCAGAGAGGGACTTCTGACCGCGGAT
Source organism: Sarcina sp. DSM 11001 (assembly GCF_900101015.1). Classification (GTDB taxonomy): domain Bacteria; phylum Bacillota; class Clostridia; order Lachnospirales; family Lachnospiraceae; genus CAG-791. The sequence goes on from NZ_FNFZ01000020.1 coordinate 11,984, forward strand.
GATTCTCTGAGCCAGATCCAGAAAGAACTGCGGGATATCCTGGTCAGCGTAAAGCCGGATATCGTTGAGAAACTGGGACTTCTGGAGGCATTCCGGAAACATATCCGGTTTCTGGAGGAGAGCTATCAGATCGATGTGGATTTCAGGCAGAATATCGGAGACCGCCGTTTCATGCCGGACATTGAGACGGTTTATTATAGGGTCGGTCAGGAGGCTATGGCCAATGCCTGCAAATATGCCGGGGTTTCGGTTGTCAGGGCAGAACTGTTCCTGGAAGAGGAGCATATTCTGGTTCTCGAAATCTGCGATAACGGGAAAGGATTCGACTCGGAGAATATGCAGATCTCCGGCGGCGGTATGGGATTACCGGGCATGTATTACTGGGCCGCGAGTATAGGCGCTGTCCTGACTGTGCGGTCTGCCCCGGGCCTGGGGACGAGTGTCCGAATAGAGACGGAGGCCTTCCTTACGGACGGAGACCAGAGCGGTTTAGACGCGATACCTGAGAATTAATGCCGCTGGCAACTCATTGACCAGCCGTTGACCAGCCGTTGACCAGCCTCGGAATAAGTGGCGTTTTCACGCGATGACAAGGCAGCGCGCAGTTTTTATCATACATGTTTGATGGCGCACGTCCATGGCTGCAGGCAGGATGCGCGGGCGAGTCTTGAATAGAAAGGGGAATAAGGATGAGCAGCAGGATGATCCGCATAGTTCTTGCAGATGATCATACGATAGTCAGAAACGCATTGAAAATGCTGTTAAATCACCAACCGGATATAGAAGTGGTCGGAACCGCGGCAGACAGCCAGGAGGCTTATGAAGTGGTCTCCAGGCTCAAACCGGATATTGTCATGCTGGATATCAGTATGCCGCCGGGAGAGAGCGGCGTGATCGCCGCGGGAAGGATCCACTCCGACTTTCCTGAAGTAAAAATCATCATGCTCACCATGCATGCGGATAAGGAGTATCTGTTGTACACAGTACAGAACGGTGTCTCCGGATATCTGCTTAAAAATGTGCCCGAGGAAGAACTGATTGAGGCAGTGCACACGGTTTACGCCGGCAGTGACTATATCAGTAAGGAGATGGTGCCCCACCTTGTGGACGGATTTGTCAACAGACACGAAGAGGGCAAATCGGGATATCTGACCCTGAGAGAAAGGGAACTGGAAGTGCTCACCCTTATAGCCAGGGGCTATGGGAATAAGGAGATTGGAGAAAAGCTCTTTATCTCCGTCAAAACGGTTGAGAGCTACCGGGCAAAGATCATGAATAAACTGGGCCTTCGCACCCGTGCGGAACTGGTCGATTATGCGCTTAAAAAGAAGCTGCTGCAGTAGAGAAGCAGTTTCCGGAACTTCTCCTGTGCCGGGAGAGATTCCGGAGCTCCTGTCTGTACTAAATCTGCATTGAAAGCTCCTGTCTGCATTAAATCTCATTGAAATAAAGAACAGCCAAACTGAAGGGGATTCCCTCTCTAATTAGAGGGAATCCCCTGATATTTTTTGAAATAGCTAAAAGGTATAATTAAAAACAGATATAGGACAGTTTTCGGGACAGCTTTCAGGGCGCGCGCGGAAAAAGAAAACGGCAGACTGCTCAAAAAAACCGACCTTGAAAATGGCTGTTTCTGACAGTGTGTATCGTTGTCCGGAACAGAGAGTCCGAAGTGTGTTTTACAGAAGGAAATCGCGGACAGGTGTGACTAAGCACGGGAGGAAACCGTAATGCGGATAGGAAGCACAGAACTTATTTTGATCCTTATCATTGCGATCGCGCTGTTCGGAACGAGCCGAATCGCGGGAATCGGGAAGGCGATGGGAAAGAGTATCCGGGAATTTAAGGAAGAAGTAAACGCGGACGGGGATACCGGAAAGAAAAAAGAGAACAGTGAGTCCGATGGAAAAGCGTGATCTTGTGCGTGTGGACCGACCGGCCGGGATCATCCCTGCGGAGGAGGAATCACTGGAGGCAATGCCTCTTCTGGAACACCTTCAGGCGTTGAGGAAGGTGCTGATCGTAAGCGTGGCGGCTGTTGTCATTGGTTTTCTGCTCGTCTTTTTTTTGTGGAGCAGCAGGCTGGTGCAATGGGTGTCGAAACCGTTGACGGACAGCGGGATCCAGTTGATCTATACCGAGGTTGCGGAGGCCTTCAGCGCCCAGACCAGACTTTCTCTTATCGCCGGGGCAGTGCTGGGAAGTCCTGTGGTATTCGGCTCGATCTGGTGGTTTGTGAGACCGGCTCTGCACAGAAGAGAGCGGACAGCGGCCCTGGCCTACCTCCTGACAGCATTGTTTCTGTTCATCCTGGGAGTGGTCTTCGCCTATAAATTTGTCTTTTTCCTGGCGGTGAACTTCTTTGTCACCATGGGAGACGGAATGGCCGCGCCCATGTTTTCCCTGGGGAAATATGTGAGCTTCCTCTTCGCGTTTCTGGTGCCCTTCGGAATCATGTTTGAACTGCCGGTCCTGGTGGTCTGGCTATCCAGACTGGGACTGATCTCGGCAAAACAGCTGGCTGGTGCGAGAAAATTCATTATTCTGGCAGTCTTTACAGTCGCAGCGGTCCTGACTCCTCCGGACGTCGTCTCCCAGTGTATGCTGGCGGGACCCCTTCTCGTCCTGTTTGAGATCAGCGTAGTGTGCGCCGGAATATTCGGGAAAAGGACAGAGGACTGATAAACGATTCGATCATCACCGGTGCTTCCTGTGCCCCGCGCGCGGGCTGAATCTGACAGACCTTCGGGGTGTGGGACTTTTACAGTAAGGCACTGTTCCTTAATCATTTCTGAAAATAATCTGCAGCTTTCGGAAGTTATTTGCGGACAGTGTCCAGGGAAACTGTTAACCAGATGCACGATGCTAATAAAGAAAGGGGAGAATATGGCAGAGGAAAAATTTGACGTCATAATCGTGGGAGGAGGCATTACGGGATGTGTAGCCGCTTACCTTCTTGCTCAGGCGGAAATGGAAGTTCTGGTCGTCGAACGCGCGGAAGAAGCGGGACAGAAAGCCGTAACCGGAGGACGCATGTACGGACATGCCATGGAGAAAATTTTCCCCGGATTTGCCGAGGAGGCTCCGGTGGAACGCAAGATCGTCCGTGAGAGGATTTCCTTCCTTGCGGAAGAGACAGCTACAACACTCGAATATGATGATGAAGAGATGCGCAAGCCGGAGAAGGCAAGCTATTCAATCCTTCGCGCGAATCTGGATCCCTGGCTCACAGAGAAGGCTGAGGAGGCCGGGGCCATGTTCATCCATGGGATCCGTGTGGATAAGGTGATCACTGACGAGAGCGGCAAGGCTGTCGGTGTACTGGCCGGTGAAGAGGAGATGTACGCGGACTGCATTCTTCTGGCAGACGGTGTCAACTCCCTGCTCGCCCAGCAGCTGGGCCTGAAAAAAGAGCTTGAGCCCAAACAGGTCGCTGTCGGTGTCAAAGAAGTCATCCGTTTCGGTGAGGAAGAGATCAACAGGCGCTTCGGGGTGAAGGACGGCGAAGGCCTTGCATGGCTGTTCGCAGGCGATGTCACCAACGGTGCTGTCGGCGGCGGCTTCCTCTACACGGATAAGGACAGCGTTTCCGTCGGTATCGTCGAGACGATCGCGGAGATCGGTTATGGCGGCGTCGCTCCCAGAGATATGATCGACCGTCTTAAAAACCATCCCGCTGTCAGGGACTATCTCACCGGCGGAGAGCTTCAGGAATACTCCGCGCACCTGGTCACTGAAGGCGGCTACGACATGATCCCCCAGCTGTACAGCGACGGCGTGATCGTGGCAGGCGACGCGGCAGCTCTTGTTATGAACCTTGGCTTCACGATCCGCGGCATGGACCTCTGCACAGAATCCGCCCGTCTTGCAGCCGAGACCATTATTGCAGCCAAGGAAAAAGGCGATTACAGTAAGGCTTCCCTGTCCCTGTATGAGAAGAAGCTGAACGAGAGCTTTATTGTAAAAGACATGAAACACTATCGCAAGATGCCGGCGTTTATTGACAATCACCGCATCTTTGAGCAGTATCCCGGCATGATGGAAGATATTATGAAGGGACTGTGGCTGGTAGACGGCTCCAATCCCAGGAAATTTATGAAGACGGCAATGGGCGCAGTGAAGAAGGTCGGCATCTTCAAGCTTCTGGGAGATGTCAGAAAGGCTATGGGTGCACTCTGATGGCAATGACAATTGAAGATAAACTTGGATTGAATCGTTTTAATGTGGATAACAGTTACGCTCATATTCATATCAAAGAGAACTGCCCCGACCAGAAACTGGTCGAAAGGCTGATCATGGCGTGCCCCGCCAAGCTCTACAGACAGCGTGAGGACGGGAGCGTTGAATTCAGCTACGAAGGCTGTCTGGAGTGCGGTACATGTCGTGTCCTCACTCATGACAGAATCGTCGAGTCCTGGAATCACCCCATGGGAGGCATGGGTGTGGCTTTCCGCAAGGGCTGATCACAGATTTCCTTATAGTGCCGCATGAGCGGCATCCGCAGGCGGAGGTTTTGCCTATGAAAGTGATGAGCGAGCAGCCTTTCCGGCGGATTACATGGAAAGTATTTGTCGATATGATCACACCGGGAGCAGTCCTGCTCTCAGCCTTCAATCCGGCACTCCTCGGAGTGATCTTTTCCCTGCAGCAGGATGGAAGTGTGCGTCCCCTCTTGACGTTCTTCCTCCTGCTGATTCCAATTGCGGCAAACTGTTCTGTGAATCTGCTCAATGATTATTATGATTATATCGGCGGCAACGATACGGCGGACAATATTGTGACGGAAGCAGAGGGCCCCCTGGTCTTTCATCAGGTAGAGGATCCCAGACCTGCCCTGTATTACGGGCTGGCTTTTTTTGCCGCGGCCTGCCTGATGGGGATTTATGTCGTGCGGGAGTGCGGGCCTGCCCCTGCCGTGATCGGTGTCTTCGGTGCCCTGATCACGGTCACATACTCCGGAAGGTGGATCTCCACTTCCCACATGCCGATTGGAGAGATCCTGTCCGGCTTCACAATGGGGGGCCTGATCCCGGCGGCGGTCTACATATCCCTGACCGGACGGACGGGAGATATTCCTGTTATACTTGTCAGATCCCTTCCTATGATGCTTGTGGTGTCCCAGTTCATGCTGGAAAACAACACATGTGATATGGAGAGGGACTATAAGGCAGGACGGCGGACACTGCCTATGTTTATAGGCCGTGAACGCGCGCAGAAGCTCGCGAATATCCTCAGCGTTATCTGGCTGATCTCGCTGGTCCTGAATATAGCTTTATTTTTTCCTTATGGACTGCCTGTTCTGGCAGCAGCCCTCTATATAAGCCGGAAAAGCACTGCAGCCACATTCCGCGAGGAGAGGACCCGGGACAACAAACTGCCCGCGACAGGCGCCCTGGCAGCAATGGCCTTCTGGATCTCGGAGGGATATCTCGCTTCCTCTGCAGCACATCTTGTGGTCTACCGTATATTGTCCATGATCGCGAAATAAGCGGATCCCGGAGAACTGTACAAAAATAATTTTACTTTGCAGTCTGGATCCTGAGTATACAGGAAGTACGCAGGCAGACAGCAGCATATTTTTCAGCAGGGAGAGCAGATGAACGAATTCGAAAAAAAAGAATTACGGCAGGATATGGAACTTATGGAAAAATATCTGTCGTACTATCTGCGGGAACCGGAATACGGGAGCACAGCCGGGAAGATCCTCCGGGATATGAAAATGTCCCGGGGCAAGCGGCTCCGGCCTCGTCTGCTTCTGATGGCCAGCCGGTATGGGGAGAATTATCAGACGGTGAGGAAACGCCTCTGCAGGCTGGGAGCCCTCGTGGAATTGATCCACATGGCTTCTCTTGTCCATGATGATATCGTGGACGATGCCCCGCTGCGGAGGGGCCTGCCGACGACTCAGGCCAGGTACGGCAAGGATATGGCTGTCTATGCGGGAGATCTGATTCTGAGCCGCATTGTGCAGAGCCTGTTCCGAGACGGATTTATGAAGCTCGGTGCCTGTTTCGGAGACACTGTTGAGGCCATGTGCCTGGGGGAACTCGGACAGATGCAGTGCCGCGGCCGCGAAGACGTCACAGTGAGCCAGTACATGCGCAATATTTATGGAAAGACCGCAGCCCTGTGCAGACTGGCCTGTATTGCGGGCGCGGTCGAGAGCGGATGCGGCGAAGAGGTGGTCAGGCAGCTTGAAGAGCTGGGTGTCAATTTCGGATACATGTTCCAGATCCGGGATGACCTGCTGGACTTTGTTTCGAACACCGTAAAAGAGGGAAAGCCTACTCAGGCGGATTTCCGCGAGGGAATCTATACACTTCCGGTGATTTATGCCCTGCAGGATCAAAAGATCCGGCCGGGGATCATCCGTCTCATCCACATGGCAAAAGAAGAATGTTTCGGAAGCCGGGAGGAAGAGGAACTCAAAGCCCTTGTCATCGAAGGGGGCGGGATCAGACGAGCGTCTGAGGACATGGAGAGCTGTGCGAAGAGAGCCATGCAGGCGATCGAGAACCTTCCGGACCACGGTGTCAGCAAAGTCTTCCGCGAACTGCTGGTTCTATAGGGCAGCGCCTGTTCAGGAATAAAAGATAGACGAGGAAGGATCAAGATGAATGCTATAAAGCAAAAAGCAGCTTGTACGGCCGAAACAGTCCGGAAGACAGCATATCTTCCGTGGTGGTTTTTTCGCAGCCGCGTTCTGAATCAGAAACGGCCGCTCCAGACAGTGCTCTTCGTTACGGATTACTGTAATCTCAAATGCAGACACTGCATGGACGAGGGCCATCAGGGTTCCAGGATGAAGCCCTACGGGAAAATCCGGGAGGAACTGGAGTATTCCTATCGGCAGGGATCCCGCTTCATCGATTTCGAGGGAGGCGAGCCGACCCTTTGGCGTGATACCGAGGGCAGGAACCTGAACGACCTCTACCGCCTGGCCAGAGAAGTGGGGTTCTGGTCCTGTACCCTGACGACAAACGGACAGCAGTCCTTCTCCGATACGCTGGCGGATTCTGTCTGGGTGAGTGTCGACGGTTATGGCAAAGACCACGACCGCATCCGCGGAAAAGGCACGTTCGCGAAACTGGACAGGAATATTCGTGAAAGCGGCCATCCCGCCCTCAGCATTGCCATGGCTGTAAATAAGCTCAACAAAGGCTCGGTCGGCCGGCTGATCCGATATGCGGACGAAAATCCTGCCATCCGCCAGATTGCCTTCAACTTTCACGCACCTTTCCCGGGCACGGAATCCCTGATGATGGACTGGGAGGAAAGGAACCGTGTGATCGACAAGATCATCGCCTGGAAAAAGCGCGGATATCCCGTCATGAACTCTGTCTCCGGATTGAAGATCATGAAAAAACGGGGTTTTCCCAAGGACTGCTGGATCGCCAATTACATCCTGATCGATGGAAGAAAGCTGCCCAACTGCCCCGGAAGCCTCATGGGTGCCTGCGATGACTGCGGTTTTTCCATGGCCGGCGAGATGTACAGCGTTCTGCGGATGAAACCCGATACGATTCTGGCGGGCCTGCAGCTGAGAATGTGACAGCCGGGCCTGCAGATGTTGACGGAATCCTGCAATAGTGAGTTGAAGGTGCTGCCCTGGCAGCACCTTTTTTGATTCCTTCAGACCTGACCTGTAATCGTCGGAAGATCTGTTGTAACAAGTAGAAAAGATATTGTAACCGTCGGAAGACCGTTACTGTCCACGCCCCCTCGAAGGGCGTGGACATGTAACGCTTGCGCACGGCGATTCCAATACGCTTCGCGTACGCCGTGCGCCGTTGAACTCGGGTTTTTCGCGAAAAAGCCGCGAAAAACGCCTCGAGGTTCGAGCCGGTCTGTACTGTAACGGAAGACCTATTGGAACAGGCAGGGGATAATTAAGATGCTATACTGCGTTGTCGAAGAGTGCTATAATCGGTCTGTCAGTTCTGCCGGAATTCATTGGGAGAGGGGTTGAAGGCAGAAAAATACAGCATAAGAATATAACAGAAGGATATAGTTTATTTGATCAGGAGACCAGTTTGATATGAAAATTCGAATTTTGAAAACGATTGAAGAAGCAGGGAAAGCGGAAGGGCTTGTTGTCATGATCGATGTGTTCCGGGCTTTTTCTCTGGAATGCTATCTGTTCGCAGCGGGAGCGCGTCGTATTTATCCAGTGAAAGATCTGGAAGAAGCCCGTGCCGCAGCGGCTGCGCATGAGGACTGTATTTTGATCGGAGAAGAAGGGGATGCAAGGGCAGAGGGATGTATGTACGGAGATTCGCCCTGGCAGACCGGCACCGGAGAAGTGGCCGGTAAACGCTATGACGGAAAACCCGACATCTTTACAGAGGATAATACTCTCGACGGGCTTGCAGTCGGGCCGGAAGGCCCTTTTTTCCCTCGTAAGCACAAGGGCTTTGACGGCACACCCGGGTGTGCTGTAGTGCCCGGCCTGTTTGAGGGAAAAGACATCATTCACCTGACCGGTACCGGTTCATCAGGGATCCTGGCAGCTGAGGCGGCCGGAGCAGACGAGATCATTGCCGCAGGTCTCGTCAATGCGGAAGCTGTTGCGAAGTATATTCTTACCAGAAATCCGCGATCTCTTTCACTGGTCGCTGCGGGAAAGGGCGGGCTGGAAAATGCCAAAGAAGACACCCTCTGTGCGAAATATATCGAATCACTTTTGACAGGCGGGGTAATCGTGGGTGATGACGCACTGCCCAGAATTTTCCGCACAAAGATTTTTACATCCGATCAGATCCAGCTGATCGCGGATGCCCTGTTGACAGACGGCGGAGAAGAGTTCTTCAACCCGGATCCGGAGTGGCAGGAGGTCTACCCCCGTGAAGACTTCTTCCTGTGCACCGCCTGTGACCTTTTTGATTTTGCCATCCGTATCGATCGGGATGAGAAAGGCATCCTGTTCGCAGAGCCGGTTTCTGTGTCCAATCTGTCTTAACAGGCCTGGCAGTGGCCGGCCGTGGGACTGACCGGTCTCTGTGTCCGATCTGTCTTAACAGGCCTGGCAGCGGCATGGTATATGACTGGTTTTTACTGCTGTGGATTTTTGCGAAGCCATTTGACGATATCCTGGCTCTCATACAGCGGGCTGCCGTCGATAAAGAGGCAGGGGACCTGTCTTTTTCCTCCGACCTCAACCAGTCTCTTTTGGTTTTCCGCGCTCAGGTCGATGTTGCAGATCTCGACATCTGTCCTTCCCTGTTTTTCAATCTCTTTCTGCACCAGGTGGCAGTAGGGGCAGGTGGTTCCCACAAAAAGTTCGAGCTTCATCTGATTTCCTCCTTGCAAGTGCTTTTTTACTGCCGGTGCGCCGCGCCGCTGTCCGGCGGCGGACCCGGCATGTCTCATTTTTCGCTTACTTTTTCGGTCGGGTATTTTTGACCTCTTCCCATTGTATAGCAGATCACAGGAGAATGGAGGATCAGATGTTGTTAAAATTATATAAAATATTACAGTTAAATTAATTGCTTATTTCGGGAATGCTGGCTGCGGAGCTCCTTGTGAGCAGGCCGATGAAGACACCTCAGCTTCCCCATGGACCCGTTTCCCATGTCTGACCTGAAGACCTTGGTTAAAAGGAGGATCCATGATAAAATACTGGAGATTACTGCTTCTGCAATGATATGTAAAAACGCCGTGAATACACGCAGGACGTTCTGGCAGCATGCCTGCGCGATGTCTCGTGGAGGAAAGTTAGATGAAACGGAAAAAGATTCTGATCCTGATCGCATGTGTGTTTGTTCTGGTATTCGGCCTGTCGATCTATGCATTCAAAATAGCGAACAGTAGGGATACGGAGCAGGCAAAACCGGACACTTCCATAACCGCCGATCCTTCGGAGAAAACACCGGAGGCGTCCGGTGAAAGTGGACAGACAGGGGAACAGAAAAACCAGGCTGAAACACCAGTTTCCCCGGATCCGGGGACAGATACGGAGGAGCCGGAGAGTGAGAACCCGGCATTAACGCCGGAGAGCGGTGAGGGGGAAGATCCGTCTGTCAGCAATCAGGAAAAATTGCCGGAAGCATCCGATGAGAAAGAACAGATAACGGAAAAGGAAACACAGGAAGATGAGCCGGAGGCCCGGGAGCAGGGCACAGACACGGAGCAGCCGGAGACCGACGAGGGGGATGACCCGTCTGCCGGTATTCAGGAGATACCGCCAGCGGCGTCTGATGATGAAGAGCAGACAACAGAACAGGGAACCCGGGAAGAAACACCGGATGCAGCGGACTGGGACGCTGACACGGACCTGCTGGAGGATGAGATTCCGGCATTGCCGCCTGAAGGCGATGAGGATGATGATTATTCATCTGTCGGCAATCAGGAGAACGAAGGACAGGCACCTGCCTCTTCCGGCAGCCAGGAGAACAAGGCACCGTCATCTGCAGGCACTTCCTCGCAGGAAAAGAGGACAGGAAACAGTACAGATCCGGCAGTTTCCACACCTTCAACTGCGCAGGATCCCGCTGCGTCAGAAACGCCTGCCCCGTCGTTTGAACCGCCGAAGGAGGACAGACAGGGACAAACTGAAGAAAATGAGACAAGCATGATGACAGATTTCTGAACTTTTTAAACAACCCGAAAGGATGCGCAAGAATACGCCCGAAAGGATGCGCGAGGATACGGTGCGGAAGATTCCGGGGACATCTTTGATGAGCTTCTGTTCATTTTTTTGTCAGACGGGAAAAGAAGCTGTCCGGAATCTGCTGGACGCTGGAGATGGCCAGAGCGATCGCGAAAGCTGTGAAAAAGCAGCTGCGCATACTTATCAATGCGTCGGATGTAGAACCGGTGATCATCAGGTAAATACTCCAGAAGAGAGTCAGTCCCGGAAGCAGGGGAAAGATACTGACGGAGAGGAAAATGGTCCTTGGACATTTACGTCTGACAGCCAGAAAGCGGGAGGACATTGCGGCGACAAGGGCGGATATGAAAACTGCCAGAGCTGAATCATGAAACACCATGTTCATGAGCATACAAAGCAGCCAGGAGGTTATTCCCATTAATCCCTGGTCCCGATAATATCGTTTGGGGGAGTGGAAGAGAAAGGCAAAAGTTGCCGTTCCAATCCCTGCCGCCATAGCCCGGACCAGTGTGACTGCCGGAGATGAAATGACATCAGGGAAAAAATCGGTCATTTTATCTGCAAAAGGAAGCAGTCCTGTCCCTATGACGGCACCGACAGCCATGGAAAAACAGGTCAGAATTGCTGACAGAAGGAGAGTCATACCCGTGGAATAGTTGTTTTCACTGAATTCTCTGATTGAATTTGTGTATAGCATGCCGGGCACAAGATAAATAAATCCACACAGAGTAATAAGACCTATGTGGCTGCCCAGTCCCAGCAGACACAGGATGTTGGCTGAGACCGTAATGACTATGCTGCTGATGATTGTCTGCAGGACGGATGAACGGATATGATTTCCAATCAGAAAAGATACCAGTCCCATGAGCAGGGCGGAGAGTGCAGCGGCAAGAGCGTCCTGCCATTCGATTCCCAGCGCAATGGAGAAAAAACCTGTTGAAAGGAAATAAGCCAGAAGAAGTTTCCAAAGAGGTTCGACGGTTTCTTTTCGGATCTCCTGCAGGCGGGATGAGAGCCATTCAATGCTTAACCTGCCCTTTTGCGCATCAAGTTCCCGGGAAAGCGTATTGACAGCTTCAATCCTGCCCAGATGTATTGAAGAGTCCGGAGTACCGATGATCTTTGATTCCTGTATGCCCTCACGATTGGTCCCGGAGACAAAGATGCCGCGGTTGATCACATAAGCACTGAAATGCTCTATTTGAAGTGCATCTGCCATATGGGCCATTGTGTCATTGATCCGATAGATTTCCGCACCGCTTTCCATCAGGATCCTTCCTGCTTCCACAACGGTTTCCATCTCATCGACTTCGTGAGCGCCTTCTTTTATGTCTGCCATGATTTTTTATATATTCTCCATAGTATAATCAGTCCGATCAGACTGACTGCAGTCTGATCAGGTGGGCTTCCGGTTATTATCCTGTTTTGAACAGGGCTTTTACCGTCTTTCCAGACAGTCAATTGTTAAATGCCTATTATCTAAATAGCAATATCTAAACACTATCACACTGGTTGACAATTGAAAAGACAGAACGACAAGTGTGGTTATCTTTGTGGAAATGTTCGGAATCTGCAGTTTTTGTTCTCTGCGGCAGTGATCCGGGTTTTAGGGGGAAATACAGGCAGATGCGGGAAGAACGAAAACCTTCAGCAATTTTTTCGCTGATTAAAGGAAAATACAGGCAGGTACGGGAAGAACCGTATCTTTTTTGAAGTGGAATAGAAATGGAATACGAAGTGAAAAAATGGAATACGAAGTAAAATATGAAGTGAAATATGAAGTAAAAAAAGCGGAAAAAAAAGAAGTGGGAAAAAATAGTATAGTGCACACCCCGTTTCTATGTTAGAATAACCGTAGAAGTTCTGCATCAGCGGGCCCGGAACAGGGTTCAAAAGCCCTGTTCTTTTTTTAGGTTTTTAAGTAGTTATTATTTAAGGAGTTATTTTATTTTGATACCGATTACAGATCTCAAATTTCTCATTAACGCTTCAACAGACAGCCAGATCACTTTTGATCCTGCTGTTAAAACATATAATGTGTCAGTCCCCACGGACTGTTTCGGAGCTCTCCTGAAGCTGGAGTTCGCGCCGGAATTTTACATCAGCATTCGTTCCGACCGTGATGCCGGCCGTTTCGGATTTGAAACTCTTGAGCCTGACATGGGCGATTATATCGCCGGATCCGAGATTCCCTACTATGAATATTACGGCGGTTATATAATCCGCCTTGACAAGCGGGAGTCCTGCTTTGCGAATGATCTCGACGCGACTGTAACCATTGACGCGGGGAGTACAGAACACGGGACGGACCGCTATGAGATCCATATCCACAGAGATTCAGGAAAAGGCCTCAGAGATCTTTTCCGGGATGAGGACTACTTCGATGAAGAGTTCGGAATCTCAATGCCCTACAAGCTCTATGTTCCCACAAAATATGACCGAAGAAAAAAATATCCGATGGTCATATGCCTCCACGGAACCGGAGAAGTTCAGGAGCCGATCGACTCCGTGCTGATGAAGACGCAGATGGCGACGGCTTTCGCAAAGGATTCCGAAGCCGGCCGCAACGAGTGCTTTGTCCTGGTTCCCAAATGCAATATCCGCTATGACGAGGATGACAACTGGACGACCCTGAACCAGTTCGTCAGACAGAGAACAGATTCTCCTTTCTGGCCGATGCCGCACCTTACGGTTGCCTGGCGGCTGATCGGGAAACTCGAAAAAGAATATAAGATCGATGACAGACGGCTCTATCTCACGGGGATCTCTTCCGGCGCCTTCGGCGCCTACGTGCTCGCGATGGATCATCCGGATGCTTTCGCAGCGCTGGTCCCTGTCTGCGGAGCAGCCAATCCCGCCCGGATCGAAGCCCTGAAGCACACACCGATGTGGATCTTCCACTCCGCAGATGATCCGGTGATCGTTCCCGAATTCACACTGGATCCCACGCTGGCCGCTCTGGACGGCGCCGGCATCAGCTATCGTCTGACCCGTTATCCCGAGAAGCAGATATTCTGGCAGTCGGCACACTTCTGCTGGGAGAAAGTCTACAAAGACGAGGAACTGAAGGACTGGATGTTTTCACAGCGGATCGGCGGATTTAAGCAGGTGAAAAAGAAAATAGGGATCTCTTCCGGCAGAAAAAAGAAGGGGCATGCCATCAATGACGAGGTGCGCGATATTGCCGCTCGGGCGATCGCTGCCGCGGAAATCGAAGCACTCTGACGCCGGCGGGACGTTTTCCGGATGCGTTCCATCAGTATGCGCGCCGGCACCGGATGGAATCTTTCCGGATGTGTTTCATCTGTAAGCGCGCCGGCACCGGAAGGAATCTTGTGAATGGAAGTTAGGAACTGTTCCTGAGGACAGGTCTGGAAGTCCGATAAAATAAACAATTAGGAGGAATACCATGGATAAAAAACTTTATCCCCTGGACGTAGGTCAGATGCTGCAGTATCTGCCTATTCGGGAAACCGGCACCCAGCGCTGCTGCAACATCAGTATTTTTTCCGGTCTGCAGACAGAGATCGATTTTGATCTGCTCAAGAGATGCATACAGGACGAATTCAGACGTTACGAGTGCCTTCGTCTCCGGTTCACTGCCCCGGATGAGAACGGTTTTGTACAGCAGTACATTGCGGAACGGGATGACCGGGACGTCCCCTTTATGGATCTCTCCAACCTCACCATGAAGGAAGCGGACGCCTTTTTACAGGAAAAGACGTATGAGGAGTTTAACGCGCCGGAGATCCCTATGGTGGAAATCACCATGGTCCGGATGCCGGAAGGCTACAACGGCATGTACATCCACATTGACCACCGCCTCGTAGATTCCTCCGGCCTCATCGTGATGGTCAATGACATTATGGAGCTCTACTGCCATTATCGCTTCGGCTCCGAGTATCCAAAGCCCCTTGCCTCCTTCGAAGAAGTTCTGATCAGTGACCTGAAAAAGGCGAAAAACGAAAAGCGCCGGGCCAAAGACGAGAAATTCTGGCATGATTACCTGACGGAGAACGGGGAACCTATCTATTCCGATATCAAGGGTTCCCGCATCCTGCAGGAGTCCCGGAAAAAGCACGGGAACAAATCCCTCCGCGCGGCGGATGTGGAGACAGTGGACCGGTCTGTGGGTGTGGCGGACTTCCACCTGGAGCCCGAAGCCACTCAGAAACTGATGGACTTCTGCATGATGCACGGCGTGTCCATGACCAACCTGATCCTCCTCACCATGAGGACCTACCTTTCCAAGGCAAACGGCGGCCAGGAGGACATCACCCTCCGGAATTTCGTCTCACGCCGCTCTACACAGGCGGAGTGGACCTGCGGCGGCAGCCGTGTGCTGTCCTTCCCGCTGCGCACCATCATCAGCCCGGATACGGAATTCCTGGATGCCCTGTATGAGATCCAGAACGTCCAGAATAAGATCTATCTCCACTGCAACTACGACCCGGTGGCGGTGGATAAGATGCTGAAGGAGCTCTATGGCGCGCCGGATAACACGGAGTATATCTCCATGTCCCTGACCTATCAGCCCATGCCTGTCCGGATGCAGAATGAGCATCTGGCAGGGATCAATACGCGTTCCGTCTGGTATCCCAACGGCGCTGCCACGAAGAGGATCTACCTGACCGTCACCCACAGCTCGAATGACGGCGGTCTCATCTTTGATTATCATTATCAGAAAGCCGTTCTGTCCTATGATGACATTCAGAGGCTGTATTATTACATGATGAAGATGATGTTCCGCGGTGTGGATGAACCGGATGTCACGATCGGCGAACTGATCAGTACCGTGTAAGAACTTTTCAGTACCATTTAATAAAGATAAATATATAGTAATATACAATAAGAAAAACATAACAATAATGACACAATAAAAGGGACACAATAAAAAGAAGCACATTTAAAGCGGCACAATAAAAAGCAGCACAATAAAGAATGGAGGATTCATCATGGATCACAAGCAGGAATTTCTGGAAATTGTGGCAAAGTACTGTGATAAGGAACCGTCGGAGATTACAGAGGATATGCGCTTCCGCGAGGACCTCGGTTTTAATTCCCTGAGCTTCATGACCTATCTGGGCGATTTGGAGGATACCTTTGACGTAGAGCTGGATGAGGAGGAAGCCATCCGTATTACGACGATCGGTGAAGCTCTGGATTATATGAACACGCTTTTTGATGAATAAATCGGTTAAGAAGAGACAGCATAATCAAAAGCTTTTTTAAAAGCATATATTTAAAAGCATATTTTCAACAGCATATTTCCATAGGGAGCCAGTCAGACTGGCGTCCGCAGCCAGATGGATAATGGAGACGGTTAAAATCGCCTTTAACGGACATAGGAGGAAAAAAGTATGGATGATGGACATATCATTGCAGGTCTGCTGGAAAATACTGTAGCGAAATATCCCGACTATCCGGCAGTTCGGTGGATCGTGAAGAAACAGATCCCCGAGAAGTCCTATCGGGAGCTGAACGAAGACAGGAACAAGATCGCAGGAGCCCTTCTGAAGAACGGTTTTGAAGGAAAACAGGTGGCGATGATCGGTACCAGTTCTTATGAGTGGATCGCCTCCTATCTGGGAATCGTCGGCACAAAGATCACGGCTGTGCCTCTTGATCCCATGCTCCCGCCTATGGAACTCTGTGATCTGATCAACCGCTCGGATTCCGAGGCTCTCTTCATCGCTCCGAAACTGGCATCGATGATCGACATTGTCAAAGAAAACTGTCCGGCAGTGCGTCTGTTTGTGGTCCTTGACGGGAAACCGTCCCCGGAGGACCCCTCCATTGTCTCCTTCGCGGAATTCATCTCCGGAGAAGACGGAGCAGCGGTTCCGGAGGACAAACGCCCGCTGTCCGATGATGTCTGCACCATCATCTTTACCTCCGGCACGACCGGAAAGAGCAAGGGCGTCATGTTGACCCAGCGGAATCTCTATGATGACGTGACGAACGTGGTCGTCACCTTTGACCCCGGGACGACGATGCTCTCCGTGCTGCCCATCCACCACGCCTACTGCCTGGTCATGGACTGGCTTAAGGGCTTCTCCCTGGGAGCGACCCTCTATATCAATGACTCCCTGCTTCACATGGTCAGGAACATCGGCATCGTGAAGCCCCAGGTCCTTCTGATGGTGCCGCTCATGATCGAGACCATCGGCAAGAGGCTTGGTGCCATTAAGTCCGACCTGCCCAAACCCGAGATTGGAAAGCAGCTGATGGGAGAAAATCTTGAATACATTTTCTCCGGCGGCGCTCATCTGGATCCCGCCTATATTCATCTGTTCGAGGAGTACGGGATCAAGGTCTGTGAAGGATACGGGATGAGTGAATGCTCCCCTACGATCAGTACCAACGGACAGACCGGCAACAGGCCCGGCTCCGTCGGAAGAGTCCTCGCCAATATGCAGGTCCGCTTTGTCGACGGCGAGATCCAGGTCAAAGGCTCCAATGTCATGAAGGGCTATTACAAGATGCCCAAAGAGACCGAAGAAGCCTTCTCCGATGGCTGGCTCCGCACCGGCGACCTCGGAAGCATGGATGAAGACGGCTACCTCTACATCACCGGCCGCCTGAAAAACCTCATCATCCTCAGTAACGGAGAAAATGTCTCCCCTGAGGAGGTCGAGAATACTTTGCTGACCCACGACCTGGTCGGGGAAGTCGTCATCAGCGGCGAGGAAAACGGACTTGCGGCCCGGATCTATCCGGACCCTGACGTTGTGGAAGCCAAAGGACTTTCTCCTGAAGACGTCGCGGCGCAGCTGCAGAAGATCCTGGACGACTACAACAGGACCCAGCCCCTCTACCGCGCCATCACCACCCTGAAAGTGCGCAAGTTCCCGTTTGTCAAAAATGCCACCAAAAAGATCGTCCGCGCCAAGATGGATGTGGACGAGGCTCCCGAAGAAGCATAAACGAGACAGCCGTAAAAACATAATAAGTGAAGAAAACTGTGTGATTTTTGACAGCACAGGAAAATTGACATGAAGATCAGATCTATACCTTTTTCAGATGAACTCTTTTACTGGCTCCGTATCGGGAAACAGCCTACTGTGGTGGAGGTCCAGTGTACCCTCGCCAAAAGAGTGGTTCCGCGGGCATTAAAGGCTGCTTTGGGAGACGCTCTGCGGGTCCATACCAATTTCCGGATCCGCCCGGTCATTGTCCGGGGCATGTTCCAGGCGGCGGTCTGTGACGTGAAGAATCCCCCCCTGTTCAAGGAGGACGGCCGCGTGAGGCATATGGGTACGGCTGAGACAAAGGGGCTGATGCTCTATGCCACCTATAGTGAGAAAATGATCACGCTGCATTTTTTCCACGGACTTTCGGATTTTCGCGGATTTTGCGCATTCCTGAACACCATATTAAAGTTTTATTTCCACAAACTGGGCAAGACAGAGATAGAGCTGCCTGAGCCTGACAGCAGAGATGCAATTCCGTGTTTTGAAAACATTATTGAAGCGGGAGCGCCCGGAGAGCCGCTCGGAATGTTTGATCCCAAAGAACATGACATTTTCCATATTCCGGAAGAAAACTTCGGGAAAAAGACAACCATGCAGCACATCTGTGAAATAGATGTTCCTCTGGACCCGCTGCTTGCCCTTTCAAGGGGAAACGAAAGCTCTGTCGTACCGACGATCCAGGCTTTCATGGGACGCGCGATCCGCAAAACCTATGAAGTCGGGGAGAAGATCATTGTCGGCTATACCCCGGTTGACCTGCGCCCGATCTTTCATTTCGAAAACAGCGGGAACTCGTCATCCAATTTCCCCATTCCTTATACGGAAAAGATGGACCGCTATGATCTGAATGAGCGGTCGATGTACCTGCGAAGCATTCTGGATATCCAGAGCCAGCCGGAAAACCTTTACGTGAAAGTAAAATATGCCAGGGATGCCATCATGGCAGTTGCTCAGAAGCACCTGCCGATCGGGATCAGAACGCGCATGATCACGAACGGCGGCCGGAAGATAGACAGGGAGATCTATACATACGGCATTTCATATGCCGGAAAGGTCCGTTTCGGGGATGAGATCGACCCGTATGTTGCGTCCGTGACGGCCTGCGCCGGCAGCTATTCCTACCCCTTATGGATAGTGGCCTGTGAAACCGGCGGGATATTAAGGATGGTGCTCACACAGGCCTATGAGAGCGATACACTGGCCAGAAACATCTGCCGGGAGATAGCTGATCAGATTCCGGGAACAAGCTTTATTGACTGGGGACACCATTACTTTGATGAGTTTTACCTGAAGGATATCCGCCGTCTCCGAAGGAGATTCTGGAGATAAGCGTCTGGAGATAAGCGGCGAGGGAAGCGATTAGAAACAGCCTGTTCAGTTTTTGAAATTCCAAACTGAACAGGCTGTTTTTTATGACACAGCCCGTGCAATGTATTTTTTCGCCTTACAGCGAACACGGGCCGGTCGGGGGTAGAGGGCGGCATGGCAGCCTCTACCCTATTACTCAGTAATTCTGTGCGCAGGAGTCCTGCTTGCAGAGATTCTGTAAGCAGAGGGTCTATGTGTAGAAATTTTGTGCACAGGAGCCCTGCTTGCGGAGATCCTGTAAGCAGAGGGTCTATGCGTGGAAATTCTGTGCACAGGCGGTTGTCTTCGCTGTGAAAATTACTGGGTCATCTCCACATAGAGAGCTCGGTACTGTTTCGCGGAGTTCTCCCAGGAGACATCCTTGGCCATGTCGCGCTGTACCATTTCATCCCAGCAGTAGCGGTTGGTAAAGTACAGTGTCTTTGCCCTGTTGATCGCGTCCAGAAGGAGTCCCGCTTCATATCTGTCAAAAGTGAATCCGTTGCCTTCGTTTGTAAACTCATTGTAGGGTTCGACCGTATCCTTGAGTCCGCCGGTCTCGCGGACGATCGGAACGGTTCCATAGTGCATGGCGATCAGCTGTGTGAGTCCGCAGGGCTCAAACTGAGAAGGCACCAGGAGGGCGTCCGCGCCTGCATAGATCTTGTGGGACCTGCCCTCATCGTACATGATATTGGAGCAGACACTGCCCTTATAGGCGTTTTCATAATAGCGGAAGGCATCTTCGTACACGGCATCGCCGGTTCCCAGAATAACGAGCTGTGTATTGCCGTCCATGATATCCGGGATAATGGCGTTGATCAGGTCGAGGCCCTTCTGATTGGTCAGACGGGAGATCAGGCCGATCACAAACTTGCCTTCGTCCTTCTCAAGGCCCAGCTCCTCCTGGAGCGCAAGCTTGTCTGCTTTCTTTTTATCGAGAACATTGGAAAGATCATAGGGCACTGCCAGCATGGAGTCTGTGGCGGGATCCCACATGCCGTAGTCAATACCGTTGATGATGCCGCGGAGCTTGCTGGAATGATAGCGCAGATGCGCATCCAGGTTTTCTCCGTAGAAGGGTGTCTGGATCTCATCTGCATAGGTGCCGCTCACGGTCGTGATCATGTTGGCATAGGTGAGACCGCCCTTGAACATATTGGCATCATTGTAGCCCTGCTTGAGCGCGTCCTTGTTGAAAACATAATCCGGGAGACCAGACCAGTACTTGATCATACGCATATCATAGAGACCCTGGAAGCGAAGGTTGTGGATCGTGATCATGACCTTCGACCTTGCGACGGGCGATTCGTCAAACAGGGTGCGCAGATAGACCGGCACCAGACCTGCCTGCCAGTCGTGGCAGTGGATGACATCCGGGATCCAGTTCATATAGTTGAGCGCCGCCAGCGCAGCCTTACCGAAATAGCAGAACTTCGGAATGTCGTCGATCAGGTTGGTGTAGGGATTTCCCGAGCTGAAAAATTCCTCATTGTCGATAAAGTCATACACGACGCCGTCCCAGACATATTCCATGATGCCGACATAATAGCTCTTTCCGTCCGCGCACAGATCCATATCAAAAGCGCCTACGTAGACCATCTTGTCCTGATATTCCTGAGGAATGCATTTATACCTGGGCAGAATAACCTTGACGTCGCAGTTCTGCCCGATCAGCGCCTTGGGAAGCGCATACATGACATCTCCCAGACCGCCTGTCTTGACAAACGGATAGCACTCCGAGCCGATGAAAGCGATGCTCCTCCTGGGCTGGGGAAGTTCGGGAGCAGGAGCTTCTTCGACCACTTCGACGGGGGTCTCGACGGGAGCTTCGGCAGGTGCTTCTGCGGGAGCCTCAACAGGCGCCTCAGCGGGAGCTGCAGCAACAGCTTCTGCAGGAACTGCTGCTTCCACGGGAGCCTCAACGGGCGCCTGAGCGGCAGCTTCGACAGCTGCCTCCACGGGAGCTGCTGCTTCCGGGTCTTCTGCTTTTTTCCTGCGCGTTGTGGTCTTCTTAGCCGTAGTTTTAGCCGTAGTCTTCTTAGTCGTGGTCTTCTTGTCTGTGGTCTTAGTGGCAGCTGTCTTTCTTGTCCGGGTCGTCTTCTTCGGTTCCTCTGCAGCTGCCGTTTCAGTTTCAGCTTTTTTTCTGCGGCCGCGTTTCGGCTTTTCAACAGGAGCTTCTGCAGCTGTCTCAGCAGCTGTTTCAGCGGTTACTTCTGCTGCATTCTCGACCGAAACAATTTCCTCTTCCTTTTTCTTTCTGGGCATAATGTTCCATTCCTTTCTGATTTGTCTGTGGTTTGTAAGTTTATGCTTTTGTTTCTTTAGTTCTATAGTAAGCGATTCATTTGGTGATTAAGTCAGTGATTATATTCGTGGTGTTATTTTGTGATTATATTTAGAGATTATATGCAAAATGACAATGACTATGGGTATCATCATGAAATGGCCAGTGATTACTGGAATATAAGTCAATATATACTGCAATTGCAAATAGAATTGCTGTCGATAAAACCATTATAAAAAAACTGAAAGAAAAAGAAAAGTGCGAAAAAGAAAAGTCTTTTGAAGCCCGTTGATCAGCAGGAAAAAGTATTTTCTTTTCATGAACTGCTGTTGGTTCTTTTGCAAACAGTAGTATGTTGCGGTTATCTTTCCCGAAATTAGTGATTCCTGAAAAAAAGTCACTAACAGATGCGGAAGAGTCCTGCTATTTTGACAGAATGCTTTTTTGAGCAGCCTTTTCTTATAAACTGTTTTTACGTGTAATCTGTTTTTACGTGCTTATTTTCCCCGGTAGATCACGGCGAGTCCTCCGTGTGAGGTCTCTCTGTATTTTTCGTCCATATCGAGGCCGGTGCGGTACATCGTCGCGATGACATCGTCAAAGGAGATTTTCCGTGTGGTGTACAGGAACCGTGAAAGATTGACGGCACTGATCGCACGCATGGCGGCGACGGCGTTTCGCTCGATGCAGGGGATCTGCACCAGACCGCCCACCGGGTCGCAGGTGAGTCCCAGGTTGTGTTCCATTGCGATCTCGGCAGCGTATTCGATCTGGTCTATATTCAGTTTGAAGAGGGCGGCAACCGCGGCAGCTGTCATGCAGCAGGCGCTCCCGATCTCAGCCTGACATCCGCATTCGGCACCGGAGATGCTGGCGTTGGTGCGGATCACGTTTCCGACAAGCCCGGCGACAGCCATGGCGTCAAGAATCTCTTCCTCAGGAAATCCGCGGTCCATATTCATGTAATATAAAACAGACGGGAGAACACCGCAGCTTCCGCAGGTCGGCGCAGTGACCACGATGTTCTCATCGGCATTTTCTTCACTGACTGCATAGGCATAGGCAGCGATCACACGGTTCATGGTAACATCCGCGCTCTCGTTGTAGCAGCGCTTCTCATACAGGAGCCTGGCTTTTCGCGCGACATTCAGACCGCCGGGGAGGACACCGTCCGCGCACAGACCTCGTTCTACAGACGCCTTCATTGCTTTCCAGATCATACTCAGATATTCACGGAGAGAAGAATTCTCCTGCTTATAGATGAAGTCGACAAGCGACAGATTCTCCTCTCGGCAGACCTGCAGGATCTCCGAGAAATTCTGCTGCGGATAGATCTCGTTATCCTCTTCGGACACCTCATTTTCAATACGGATCGACCCGCCCCCGATACTGAAGACCCGGGTATTGCCCAGAAGCTGCCCGTCCCGGAATGCCTCGAAACGCATCGTATTGGGGTGGGGCAGATTCCGCTCTTCCCGATTAAACAGGATCTCCGCGGACGGAAGGGCGGATTTGATCGCCTTGCCTGTGCCGTGCCCCTCACCCGTAAATGCAAGAGAACCGTAAAGCGTGACGCGGAAAGCATCCGCGTCGGGATAGCGCCGGGACATGATCTGGGCCGCGCGGTAAGGACCTACTGTATGGGAACTGGATGGACCATGGCCGATCTTGTAGATACTTTTTATGCTTTTCATGCTCATTCCGACTCCTCCGGGCATCGCTGCTCCTGCTGCCTGTTATTCTTCCTGCAATTCTTCTTGTAATAGAAATATTTATGGAGATGACACTATTTATTATAGCATGAATCATGTGAATCGTGGTCCCGGAATGAGGATATTACCAGGGGACATATTGCCGGGGGTAGATATTGACTTTGAAAATGAAACTATTGCTTACATTGAGATCAAACCTGGGAATTATATGTTTAATGTGATGGTGGAAGAAAAAGCGACAGGAACCATTACTGCATCCAATAAGCCTCTTTCTGACAACTGATCCGAAGATATGAATGAGTGGCAGCCCTTGTTTTTGACTGTAATCTGCTGCGAAAAAAGTGAAGCGATATTTAGAATATGTAAGGCCGGGCTTACCTGTTTGGAAGCCTGGCTTTTTTTCTTCCTGGAACAAATACTTTACCGAGTATCAATTATCTCCTGAAATCTTTATATCTAATTGTTATATCGGCAGGGAACACTTGTACTTTCAGATTATTTAATGCCTCTGCCGTATCTGCTTATATTTTCCTATAAAAACCGATTCATTCATGAGGGAGCACTAAAATGTAGAGCACTAAAAAATGTGAAAAAACCAAATATTAGAATCCGTGATTATATTGTCTTTGTGATTTCGTTCGCAACTTTTTTTCCGGGAAGAGGTATCGGAGATATGTTACATTACAATTGCCGAAAGGCAAAAGGCACGTACAGCAATGATTTTGCAAATACTCTCTCACAGTGTTTTGGAGCAGGTTCGACTCCTGCGTAAGCGAGGAATGCTTCCGGCAGAACAACGTGCCTTGTCCATGGCTCCTTGGTCTAATGGCAGTGACTTCAGGTTCTCAGCCTGAAAATGCGAGTTCGAATCTCGCAGGAGTCATTCGGGGGGTCAAGAGTGTACCCGGATAAATAAACGGAAAGGAGGAGAGAATATTATGCTGAATTTTCTGAAGGCCATGAAAAAGACAGCAAATGTGACAGTAACGGAGAATGGCGCAGTGACGCCCCGCAGCACCGGTTCTGACTGTCTGAATCTGTTCGCGACCATCGGTGCCCTGCGTACCCGCAGCAGTGCGGAGATCGAGAATCGTTTTCTGCGGGCCTTTGCCGAGGATCCGGATGTGGCTATGAAGATTCTCTTCTATGCCCGTGATATCCGGGGCGGCCTGGGTGAGCGTGCCGTGTTCCGTACGCTGATCCGCTGGCTGGCTGAGAACGAGATGCCGTCTCTGGTACGAAATCTGCCCTATATAGCGGAGTACGGCCGTTGGGATGACAACCTTGTCCTGCTGGACACTCCGGCCCGCAGTGCCGCAAAGGCTGTTCTTTATCGTCAGTTTCAGGCGGACATGCAGGCGTTGGAGAGCGGTAAGCAGGTTTCCCTGCTTGGCAAGTGGCTGCCGTCTGTGAACGCTTCCAATGCGGAGACAGTCCGCATGGCAAAGCAGCTTGCCCGCGCCTTCGGCATGAACGAGGCGCAGTACCGCAAGGCCTTGTCCGCGCTCCGGGCGCAGATCCTCATTATTGAGAACAACCTGCGCGAGCGTGATTACAGCTTTGACTATGCTAAGCAGCCGTCGAAGGCGATGTTCAAGTACCGCCGCGCCTTTATGCGCAACGACCAGGTACGTTACCAGGTGTTTATGACGCAGGTAAAGGACGGCAGTGCAGTGCTCCATACCGGCACGCTGATGCCTTATGAGATCGTTGCTTCCGCCTATGATGCCGGCGAGAATGAGCGCGAGGCCCTGAATGTGACCTGGAACGCGCTGGAGGACTTTACAAACAACGAGAACGCGCTTGTCGTGGCGGACGGCTCCGGTTCCATGTATTGGTGTGGCAGCCCGAAGCCGGCGGCAGTGGCCCAGTCTCTCGCGATTTATTTCGCGGAGCGGAACCAGGGCGCCTTCCGCAACCACTTTATTACTTTTTCCATGACCCCGCAGCTTGTGGAGATCAGGGGCCGGGATATCGTGGAGAAGGTTCGTTACTGCCGTTCCTTCAATGAGTGCGCCAACACTAACCTGCAGTCGGTGTTCGAGCTGATCCTGCACACTGCGGTGGAGAACCGCGTGCCGCAAAAGCAGCTTCCCTCCACACTGTACATTGTATCTGACATGGAGTTTGACTCATGTGCTCACGGTGCGTCCGTCAGCAACTTTGAGTACGCAAAGAACCTGTACAGAAAGTTTGGCTACAAGCTGCCGAGGGTCGTGTTCTGGAATGTCCAGTCCCGCAGCCAGCAGCAGCCCGTGAAGATGAACGAGCAGGGCGTGGCGCTGGTCTCCGGCTGTACGGCAAGGATCTTCTCCCAGGTTATGAGCGGCGAGATGGATCCGTATGCCAACATGATGAATGTTATCGGCAGTGACCGGTATGAGGTGATCAAGGCCGGCTGATACACCGCTTTGATTCTTTCGTCCCAATAACCTGTACTGATTAATTTGGCCCCCGCAGTTCCGAAAATGGAGCCGCGGGGGCTTTCCCTGCCATCCGCAGCAATGTTTCGGAATTCAGTTCTTATCGGCTTCAGAACTGTGCCCTGCCATGCCCTTGCCCAGTGTACCTTCTCCATAACGCTGGTTGATCTTTTTCAGCATGGAATCCAGACGGGACTGTTTTTCCAGTTGCTTTTCGCTTTCCTTTTCTTTTTCTTCTTTCTCCAGGTTTTGAGCAGCCCAGTCGAAGAGATTCATCTGCTGCATCTTTTTTTCAGAAAGCTTTGAGACGCCCACGCCGATGAGGCGGACTGAGATCCCTTTTGCAAAGAGACCGTCCGGGTCTGTGAGAAGGGCTTTCGCCAGATACAGGGCTTCTCTTTCAATTTCGTCTGCGCTGTCAGTAGGTTCCTCCAGGGAGGTCTGTCGGGAATATCTCTGAAAAGCGGTGCTTTTGACCTGAAAAGTGACTGTCTGCCCGGAGACTCCGGCTTTCTGCATCCGGGACGCCACTTTGCGCGCGAGACTGCTGACCACGGGGAGGCCGTCTGTCTCAAAGTTGTCGCTTCCGATATCCTCGGAGAGAGTCCTCTCGTTGGAGATGCTCTTGGCTTTGTCTCTCTGAGGTGTTACCGGAGAAGTACTGATCCCGTTGGCGCTGCGCAGGATATAGGCGCCGGCCTTTTCGCCGAGCAGGGACTGTAGCATCTGAATATCGGCGGCAGCGGCATCCCCGATCGTGGAGATTCCCACGAGGCGGAGCTTCCGGGCGGTGGAGTGACCGCAGCCATAGAGGGATTCGATGGGAAGCGGCCACATTTTTTCAGAAATTTCATCGGGATACAGTGTGTGCGTGCGGTCTGGTTTCTGGAAGTCGCTGGCCATTTTTGCGAGGAGTTTATTGCTGGATATGCCGACGTTTACGGTGAATCCCAGCCTGCCGGAGACCTCCTGCCGGATGTGCTGAGCCAGCGCTTCCGCAGCATTCCTGTCCCCGGGGGGCAGGAGGTCTGTGACGTCGAGCCAGGCCTCATCGATCGAGACCTGCTGAAGGACCGGTGTGACTTCCGAGAGGATCTCCATCAGACGGCGGGAATACTCCCGGTAGGTGGTAAAATCCGGCGGGACGAGGATCAGGTGGGGGCACTTCTGCAGGGCTTTTACTACCGGCTCTCCGGTGCTGATCCCGTACTTTTTTGCCGGAATGGATTTGGCTGTAATGATCCCATGGCGCGTTCTGACATCGCCTCCGACCGCGGAGGGAACCGTGCGCAGATCCACGCTTCCCGGCGAAAGACGCAGCTGTTTCAGAGCGGACCAGGACAGATAAGCGGAATTGACATCCACATGGAATATCGTGCGCTGTGCGGCTTTTGTGTTTTTGGTGGAGGAGAGATCGCTCACGAGATCGTTCATGGGGCAGATACCTTTAAGATAGTTGTCAAAATCGCCGGCAGCAAAACAAAAATCAGTTGAAAAATATGCTGAAAAAATATGTTGAAAAACATTTTTGAAAAACAAAGTGAAAGACTGCCTGATGACAGTATACCACGACGCCGCGGAAGCAGTAGATTTAATCTGATCCCTACGGGATTTTTGGACGTCGCACAGGGACACCAGAGTCGTTAAGCACAGTCATGATGAAAGCGTTTGTAATGCCTTGTAATGTCTGGGTAACGCTTGTGCAGCTAACACTTTTGCAGCGAGGTGTGATGTCAAAATACGTTGACTAAAAAAACATTCAACGGTATAATGCTTTTATATAGGTTCTATGTGATACAGGACATACAAAGACGTATTCAGGGACGGGAGATACGGGAGAATTTAGATTGGACAGAACGGACAAAAAAGGCGGAAAAACAATGGAAAAGGAAGGTGGAGAATACCCTGAGAACAGGAGAGAAACCAGATATACGGATGTTCCGGATTCTGTTCGTCAGGAGGGGTTGGTGCAGGATTCAGCGGCTTCAGAAGCGTGGCATTCCGACCGGAAGAAAAAAAGAGGGCAGGGGGAATACACGATAAAGGATTATTTGGCGCTGCCGGAGGGTGAGCGCTGGGAATTAATTGACGGACGTCTGATCCGGATGGAATCTCCAACCACAGTACATCAGTTTATCTGTGCGAAACTTTTGACGGTTCTGAATTCCTGCATAGATGAGCATGAGCTTCCCTGCCTTGCCCTTGCTGCTCCGACGGATGTACAGCTGGACATGGATGACAGAACGATTGTGGTGCCTGATCTGATCGTTCTTTGTGATCTGAAGAAGCTCAGAAAAAAACTGGTTTACGGGGCTCCGGATATGGTGGTGGAGATTCTTTCCCCTTCCACACAGTCCAGAGATATGCTCTGGAAAAATCAAAAGTACCAGTTTGCCGGAGTCAGGGAGTACTGGATCGTAAATCCTGATGAGAAAAAAATAATCGTCAATCTGTATACAGAACCGAAAGGGGCATTTGTGTCCCGAATCTACGATTTCGAAGAAAAGATTCCCGTCGCGATCAGTGAAGGGAAATGTGAAATCGATTTTTCAGAGATTAAAAGGAAGATGGAGAAGCTGTACGGAAATTGATCCGCGGTTTTTTTAATCAGATTGTTTCAGACATCACACGTGAATCACCCGCAATCCCCGCATGAAGGATGCGGCAGGTGTTGTCCCTGTTTCGCAAAATGGAGCAAGGACAAGATCTGCCGCATTCGTACTGTATCGGGCAAACCTTTGGTTTGCCCGATATGTTTGTCTGAATTTCAGTCTTCTGATACCACTTTCGTGTGGCTGCCGCTCTCTCTGGTCTTGGTCACGATGATCTGTTTTCCGATCCTGGATTTGAGCTCATTCACGTGGGAGATGATGCCCACCAGTCTCTCGCCTCCTTCGGTGAGATCCTTCATGGCGTTCATGGCCTGGTCCAGGGTGTCCTGATCCAGGGAGCCGAAGCCCTCGTCCACAAACATGGTGTCGAGGCGGATGCCGCCGGCGTGGGACTGGATCTCGTCCGAGAGGCCGATCGCCAGGGAGAGGGAGGCCATGAAGGATTCCCCTCCGGAGAGGGATTTGACGCTGCGGGTCGTTCCTTTGAAGTGGTCGATCACTTCGAGGTCAAGACCGGTCTGGCTCCGTCCGTCAGCACTCATGGCATTGCTGCGCTGCAGGTCATACTGGTTGGAGGACATGACGGCAAACCGTTTGTTGGCCCGCCTGACTATGCGGTCAAAAAGAGACATCTGGACATAGGTCTCCAGTTCTACTTTGGATCTGAGTCCGCTCCCGCCGGAGGCGGTATTGGAAAGCTCCTGGATCTCCCTGAGATTTTGCTCCGCTTCGAGGACCTGCCGGCTGTGATCCAGGAGCCTGCCGCGGGCATCTTCGTTGACCTTAAGCCTGCCGGTGATGACCGCAGCCAGTTTTTCGTTTTCCCTGAGTTTTTTCTCTGTTTCATCAAGTTTGACTTCGTCTTCTTTTCGATCGTAGACGGGCGAGCCCGCGATCTCAGCCTTGAGGGCTTTGTGCTGTGCTTCGAGCTCAGTGACGGCTTTTTCCGCTGCCTGAAGATTTTCCTGGGCCTGACGGACGGCCTCCAGGATTTCCTTATTTTTTGTCTTCAGATTCTGGATCTCGGCCTCTGCCTGTTTCCTGTCGGCAAAGCGCAGTTTTTCCTGCAGGTTATCGATGTTCTGCCGGAGGCTTTCCTGCTTTTGTACCGCCTTCCCGATTTCGATGTCCAGACCCTTGATCGCCTCTGTCAGAGTATTGATACGTTCTCCGAGGCTTACATTGTCTTTGGTGAGGAATTCTTTTCGTTTCGCCATGTCCTCAAGGGTTTTGATCTTTACTTTACAGGAACTCTGGTCTGCGGTGATCTCCTGTTTTTTGCTGTCCACGCACCGGCGGATGGTGCTTTTGAAGTCCTCCGCTTCTGTCGGCAGTGCAGTGGCGGCAGCTTCTCCCAGGACAGAGGAAGTGCCGCTGCGGACAAAGTTCCATTTTTCCTCTGCGGATTTCGCGGAGGACTCTGCCAGACCGTGCAGGTTTGACAGCTGCCTGGCGAGTTCATTTTTGTGGTCTTCCCGCAGGGGGAGTTCTTTTTCAAGGACACTTTTGCGCTCTGCCTTTACGGTCAGGTTTCTGATTTCCTCATCGATTTCCTGAAGCACATCCTGTACTGCATGGATGATTCTGTTCAGGATGGACGGATCAGAAAGCTCTGATGCAGAAGGCTCTGATGTAAAAAACTCTGATGAAAGAATTTCTGATGAAAAAATCTTTGACGAAAATAGTTTTTCACTGAGAGCTTCGGCAGTTGTTACACACAGCCTTTTCTGGGTTTCCGCGCTCTGTTTGCCGGCGGCTGCCTGTTCACTGACTTTTGTGAATTCTTCGGACAGTTTTTTCAGGATCTG
This sequence comes from Sarcina sp. DSM 11001, assembly GCF_900101015.1. Lineage (GTDB taxonomy): Bacteria > Bacillota > Clostridia > Lachnospirales > Lachnospiraceae > CAG-791. The sequence goes on from NZ_FNFZ01000020.1 coordinate 41,756, forward strand.
GTCGGCAGTCTGGAGTTCTTTTTCAAACCGGCTTCTGTCGCGGGCAGCCTGTTCGGCAGCTTTTTTTCTGGACTTTGCGTCGGCGGTCTCCCGGCGGTTTATGCGGATAAGGTCTTCCGAAGTCGGGATATTTTCATTCTTGCTGCTGACATTTGCATTATCGTCTGAAATCTTATCTGAAGCGTCTTCTGTATTGCCGTCTGAGTTTTTTTCTGAAACGGCTGCGCTGTTGTTTACTGAATTCTCCTCTGAAGTGATGCCTTCTGTATTGTCGCCTGAATTCTCTGCCGTATCGTCCTCCAGAAACTTTTTAAAAGCATTGTCGATCAGGTTTGTCAGATTCTGCACTGTTCTTTTCTGGGCGGCATATGCACTGAAGATTTCAGTAAATACATTCTGATCCTGGTCTCTTTGTTTGTTGGCATTATCGACCTGCTCCTGGGTGGGGGTGTTCTCCATCGGTTTGCAGGGGGCCGGGTGATGGGTGGAACCGCAGACCGGGCAGGGTTCGTCCGGTCTGAGCCTGTCTGCAAGGATCCCGGCCTGGCCGGCAAGAAAGAGCTGGTAAAGGTCCTCCGCTTTTCGGGAAGAGCGGGAAGCGGTCTGCGCCTTTTCTTTCTTTTCTTCTTCGAGCTGTGCGAGTTTGTCGTTCTCTTCTTTCAGGCTGGTTTCATTCTTTTGGAGTTCTTTCAGGAGGCCGGCGCGGTCTTTCAGCCTGATCAGACTGTTTTCCGCGGACACCAGGTCCGCCTCCGCATTCTGCCGCGCTCTTATTTCCTCTTTGAGATGGCTGATCTCCTCGTTGTGCTCTCTGATCTGTTCGCCCGTGCTCTGCACCTGTTTCTGCAGTTCCTCCGCTTTTTTGCGCAGAGTCTCTTCACGCTGCAGTTCTGTTTTAAAGTTTTTGAGTTCATCCAGCCGGGCGGCGGTGTCCTTGTGTTCCTGCTTTTTGGCGATTAGTTTGAGCTCTGCACCTTCGAGTCCTGTCAGTTCCTGTCTGAGTTTTTCCGTCTGTTCCTGATACTGTGAGATTTCCTGCTGTTGCTGATTTTCATCGACCCGGCTCTGCAGCGCTTTCCGGTCTGCCTCTTCCGCATCTCTGATCCTGCCGAGCAGCTTATCTGCCTGCGCGAGCCTGTCTTCGATCCTTTTCGCTTCTTCCCGGGCACCGACCAGTTGCTCGCCGACCTTTTCCAGGCCCGCAAGCTCTTCCATCTGGTCTGTCAGTCTGTTGTTCAGGCTCTCTTTTTCCTTTGTTTTTGCCGTCTGTTCCTTCGCCATTTTCTGATGCCGGCCGGTGGAGTCGGAGAGTGCCTGTTTTTCACTTGCCAGGTGGTCATAGTCCGGGAGATGACCCTCCTCAATCGCTGCCTGTTGACTGTACTTTTCGGCCTCCGGTTCCCTGTCCTTTGCCTTTTGAAGCGCATCCTTCAGGAGCTGTTCTTTTGCTTTTTCCTCTTCAAGTTTCGAGGACAGATTCTGAAGAGCCTCTTCTTTTTTCTCAATCTGTAATGCTGCTTCGATCTGCTTCTTCAGGGCGTCCCTTTTTTCTGTGAGCTCGCTCTTTGTTTTTTCGGAGTCCTCCAGAGCCTGCCTGTCCTGCTCAAGGATGGCCTCGATCAGGATGAGGATCTCTTCGTATTTCTTTTTCTCTGCAAGGACTTCTTCTTTCCAGATCGTCCCGAGTTCTTCACTGCAGGAAGGGTCTACGCTCTCGATGTCCGAGCGGCAGCTGTGGCTGAGCTTCTCATACTCTGTTCTGGCTCTGGAGGTCTCCGCCTTGAGCCGTTCCTGCAGCTTCTGATAGTTTTCTGTGTGGAAAACATTGCGCAGGATTTTTTTGCGGTCCTGGGTGTCGGCGAGGAGGAGTTTGAGAAAGTCTCCCTGGGCGATCATGCAGATCCGGGCGAACTGGTCCTTGTCGATCCCCAGCAGTCTGGTGATATAGTCTGTCACATCCCGCTCTTTGGTCATGGGTGCCCTGTCCGGGCATTTCAGCAGTACATGCGCCGGTTCAGACGTCGTCCCTTCGCCATGCTTCTTGGGCCGCTCATAGGCCGGATTTCGCGTGATCGTATAGTTTTTGCCATTGCAGGAAAAAACAAGTTCCACGTAGGTCTTTGTCTCCGGAAGGGCGTACTGGGAGCGGAGCATGGATTTTTCCCTGTTCTCACCGCTCGCGACGCCGTAGAGGGCGAAACGGATGGCGTCAAAGACGGTCGTTTTGCCTGCGCCGGTGTCGCCTGTGATCAGGTAAAGGCCTTCTGTCCCCAGCCTGTCAAAATTGATGATCTCTTTGCCCGCATAGGGGCCGAAAGCGGACATTTCCAAAGTCACTGGTCTCATTTTTTATATTTCCTCTTCCCTGGTCCGGTGTGCCTGTATTGTTTTGCCTGTATTGTTTTGCCTGTATTGTTTTTGCCTGCATAATTTCTGTCTGTATGCTTCTGTCCGGCTGTGTCTTTAAGAGGCTGCTCTGTTCTTTCGTTATTGGAAGATGGCAGCCGATGCGATGCAGGGTGAATGACAGAAAAAGAAGGGTTATTCTGTCGTTTACGGTCCTGTTAATGTTAATGGTTAATGTTAATGGCGACGGCAGACAGAGTCACGTCGTATTCCAGATCTCATCGATCAGCCGGGCAGCCAGGTCTTTTTGAAAATCGGACATTGCCTTGCCGTTCTGCTTCAGGAACAGTTCCTCCAGGACCTCTGCAGGCTCTTTTTCGATGGCTTCTTCCAGAGCATCTGTCACACCCTGTGCTCTTGTGCGGGCGTTGTCATAGTCCAGCTCCATGAGGTTTGTGTAAAAATACTTCCTGAGCCGGGAGACCGCATGGTCGACATCCTGTTCGTCCGTCAGGATCACTCTGTAGTAGTCTTCCTTTGAAAGCGCCGCGGTATATTCTGGGGACATCAGTTCATCGAAGGTTCCGCGAAGAGTCTTGAGATCCCGCAAAACAGAGAGCGGGAGCTGAGAGATCCCGACATCACCCTTTTTCCTGATCTCCACCACCGTCACGCTCTTTTTCTGATTTTCCTCTGAAAAAGAATACTTGAGGGGAGAACCGGCGTAGCGGACTGTGGGGCGTCCGATGTGCTGCGGTCCGTGGAGGTGCCCGAGGGCGACATAGTCAAAGGCGTCAAAAACGCTGTATTCCACGTTGTCGAGACCGCCGATGTGCTTCTGCTCAGAGTCGCTTTCTTCGGGACGGACACCGTCCGCCGTCACGTACTGGTGGGCGACGGCTATGTTTCTGGCCTCCGGATCTATGTCCGCGTGCCTAAGGAGGACCTCCATGGCCTCTGTCCAGCTGCCGACTGTCTCCTCCGGCCATGCCGCGCGGACTACCGAGGGATGGATATAGGGAATCAGGTATACATAAATAGCGCCATATTCATCCTCGAGTCTGACTATAGAGATTTTGCCCGGATCTGTACCGCCTGAAGATGAGGAAACGGACAATGAAGAAGCGGACAGGTTTTCTGCCGGATTTTCGAAAGAAGCGAAGCCATCAGAATCGCTGTATTCGCCGGAGCCGGAGGAAGAAGTGGAGCCGCCGCCGATGATCCGGCGGGAGATGTGGATCCCGCTCTGTTCCATGACGCGTCCGCCGTAGGAGATGCGCTCTGCCGAGTCGTGGTTTCCGCTGATGACAAAAACCTGGAGATTTCTCTGTGCCAGCGAGACCAGGAAGTCATCAAACAGGTTGACAGCCTCCACGGAGGGGATGGATTTGTCATAGACATCCCCGGCGATGATCACTGCGTCAGGGGCCTCCCGGTCAGCGAGCTCAGTGATCTGCTGCAGTATATATTTCTGATCTTCGATCATGGAAAAGCCATTGACTCTTTTGCCCAGATGAAGATCTGACAGGTGAAAAAATTTCATACGTATTTACCGCCGTTTGAAAATAATGACTATTGAGTAATTGGATAATTACCAGGTGAAGAATTTTTAAATTAACAGGTTATCATTTGAATGATCATATCAGATCATCAATTAAAGTGGTTTCAACTGGATGAATGCTCCTCGGAAATATCGAAACATCATCATGCAAATTATAAAGAATTTCAGGGAAAAGTGGTATACTAATACAAGTGTAATAAAAGTGAAACAAAAAAGAAAAACATGAATTCAGATGCTTAATGGAGTGTTGATCAGATTTTCCAGAATTCAGGAGGTGAAAATATTATGCGATTAAAAAACCTGATCTGTATTGGCTTATCCATCGCCATGATCGCTTCTGCCGCAGGCTGCGGAAGCTCTGTTTCAGAGAGTCCTTCAGCCGGCGGGCAGACAGCGGCTGAGGCGGAAGCAGAGGCTTCGGCTGCTTCGGCCGGAGGTGCCGCAGGTGCTGAGCAGGGCGGGGGAGTCTCTTCCATGAGCAGTACGGTCACAGCTGCCACAGGAGCGGAGACCGCCGCGGAAAGCAGTACGGCTGCAGCCGCGGGAGCAGGTTCAACCGCGGCTGCCGCAGCGGAGGACACGGAGATATCCCCGGAGGATGTTTCCGTCACATGGGAAGACAGCCATGTCTACAAAAAACTGACACTCGGGACCTATGATACGATCACTACTTACGGCGTCAAAGGATATGAAGATGTCCCCTTTATCAAGGCGTCCGAGTATCTGGAGCTCCTCTTTGAGGGCAGGCAGAGGACCGCTGTGGAGAACGGGATCATGACGGTCAGTATGAACGGAACGGAAGCCGTGATCGATCCCGCGGAGGACACGATCCGGTTTGACAATCCCGCAAGGCTCAGGTCTGCCGGCGATATCGACGGCGCCATCATCGGAAAAGAAGAATACAATGTGGCCACAGGATCCGTGAAGAATAAATCCGTCCAGACAGAAGCCAGGCCAGTAACTGTCTCTCTCAAAGAATACCACATGCCTGTCATTCCTTATGAAGATGACATTCTGATGCCTTTCCTGGCGCTGCAGAACACCTTCGGAAGCATGATCATGCAGAACGAACTGGCTTATAACGGAAGAGACTACTACAACGCGGTCGCTGCGGAACAGTTCATGACCCAGAAGGAGAATGCGTCATCGAGAAACAGCCCTTACGCGAAGGCGCTCTATTCGGGACCCTTCAGTGAGAAAACGAAGACGACCCAGGCTTATGCGGACTACGGATATTATTCAATCTGCCTGCTGCTGGATCTGACCTTCGGCCACAAGGAAGAGAAAAATATTTCGAGTTTTGACGAATACTTTACCAGAATGAACGCAAAGCCGGCCTTGTGCTCCACCAGACCTGACCTGGCTCTCGTAACAGAGTTCATGCTCTTTAACTATCTTTTTGATTCCGGTCATGATTCTGTACTCGGTATAGATACTGTATTCGGCACAATGGATCAGATCGACAAATCCGATGTGAAGGATGTTGTCGATGAGATCAGTAAATCCGACAAAGGCCGGGAGCTTTTTGAAGAAAAAGAGAAAATACCGGAAGAAGAGACTGAGATGTCTACGGATTTGATCATAGGTGCCTTATTGGAGAAGGGCCTGAGTATTCCGGAGGTCGTGCCTCTCATTGCCTGGGGAGGCTATCTCGCGCAGGCAAAACCTGAGGATTACGGTGACCAGAGACTGGATTACGCCGGTGATACCGCGGTGATCTATTTTGACGCCTTTAAGGACAGCATTTTAGAAAGAGAGCCGTCCTATTATCTGGATCCTGTAAAAAAAGAAGATGAGGAAACCTGCAGCTTTGCCTTTTTCTACAATTGCTTTGAGGACATCAAAAAGCATGACGAGGTCAAAAACGTCGTTATCAACATCTGTGATAACGGCGGCGGAAGCGCAGCCGCACTGGTGTACATCCTGGGCTTCCTCTCCGAAGACGGAGAAGTAAAGTTCACAGACCGGGATATACTGGCAGGAAACTACAGAGAAGAGTACTATCATGTCGATACAAATCTTGACGGGATTGCTGATGATCAGGATGGCTTTGGCGGCCAGTATGATTTCTACATCATGTGCAGCGGATCATCTTATTCCTGCGGCAATGCACTGCCTTATTTCGCCCAGCAGGGCGGCCTGGCCAAGATCATAGGGACCAAACCGGGCGGCGGAGACTGCGTCCTTGGCTCCTTTATCGATGCTTATGGTCACTGCGCAGCCTATTCCGGCATGCTCAAGCTGGGAACTGACGACGGAAGCGGATTCGTCTCCAACGAAAAAGCCACAGAGCCGGATCTCAATATGATGCCTACAATCTGGGATATCGTCAATGTTCCCTGGTTTGATCCGGAGGGAATCGCCGATGCCGTCCACCAGTATCAGGAAGGCAAGACAGAGCTCGTCTATTCAGACGAGGAATCCGGCGAAAACATGTCGAAGTTCCTGACCTATTTATTTGAGACTATTTCAAAGAAAATGGACAATAGCCTTGAGACAGAAGACAATTCCGGAGCGGGAGAGAGTCTTGAGACGGAAGAGAATACCGTGGCGGGAGAGAATCTTGAGACAGAATAAATAGAATTTCGTGACGGGAGAGAATCCTGAAACAGAAGAGAATTCCGTGGTGGGAGAGAATCCTGAAACAGAAGAGAATTCCGTGGCGGGAGAGAATCTTGAGGACAGACTGTCCGTAGACCCTTGCCCGGTTGTGGAAGCCAAGGGTAAGATACGGTATGGGACAGTTTTCGGACAGTCTGAGGGGGCTGCCGCATTATGCGGCAGCCCCTCAGTAACTAATCTCAGTAACTAATCTCAGTAACTAATCTCAGTAATTTATCTCAGTTTATTTATCCCGGTTTTATTTCCCGGTTCTATATCTCAGTTTTTTATCCCGGTTTTTTATTTCAGTTTGCGGGATATTATTCCGACTGGCTGATCAGTGTCCGGAGCAGGTCGGCCCAGGAGAGGGCGAGATCATTTCCGGTTTCCGCTGCCACTGCTTTCGCGATGGCTTCGGCGCTGGTCAGTGTTGCTGTGCCCTTGTATTCACTGTCGCGGATGGTCATGCCGGCCTCGGCCAGGGAGATGGCAAGGGCAGTGTTGGCATCCGGGATCTCATGATAGTCTGCCGCGAGGACAGGCTTTTCCACAAGCCTGCTTTCAGAACCTGTCTTTCCGCTGTTGATGTCTTTGTAGCGGATGGAGACGGTGCAGAGGTCGTCCGTGTCGCCGGCTGCCTCTGTTTTGCTGTATTTCAGGTCGGGAGTGTCCGTTACGTTCTCTTCGCCTGCGGGGACCACTTCATAGAGGGCTGTGACGGATTTTCCGGCACCCACGTCGCCGGCGTCAACCTTGTCGTTGTTAAAGTCTTCCGCGTTCAGGATCCTGCTTTCGTAACCGATCAGGCGGTATTCCTGAACGAGCGAAGGGTTGAATTCCACCTGGATCTTTACGTCGTCCGCCATGGGGATCAGGGTGGAGGCGCTTTCCTGTACCAGAGCTTTCCGGGCGTCGGTCATGTCGCCGATATAGTGATAGTTGCCGTTGCCGTTTTCTGCCATGACCTCCATTTTGTTGTCTTTGAGGTTCTCGGAGCCGTAACCCAGAATGGTCAGATAAACGCCCTTCTGCCTTCCGGCCTCCACGATCTCCTTCAGCGCGCCCTCGCTGGTGACGCCGATATTAAAGTCACCGTCTGTCGCGATCAGTACGCGGTTCACGCCGTTTTCGATATAGCTTTTCTCCGCCATTTCATAGGCGGTCTGCAGACCCAGCGACCCGTATGTGCCGCCCCCTGCCCGGGTGAGCGCTTCGGCCAGGCCTTTGTAGATTTCTTCTTTTTTATCGCAGCTGACATTCTCCAGGATCACGCCCTGCCCGGAGGCATAATACATCATGGAGATGGTGTCCTTTTCATCAAAGCCTTCCAGCATGTCCGCGTAAGCACTCAGCGCCAGGGGCAGCTTGTTGATCAGCATCATGGAGCCGGAAACATCGGTCACGAGGACAAAATTGGTGGCGGGTTTCTCCTGTACATCGTCTGCCTGGATGCCGATCCGGATGAGTCCGTGCTTATTGTTCCAGGGGCAGAGGGTGTATTCGGTGGACACTGTGAAAGGTTCGTTTTCGACGCGGTCGCCGCTGTAATCATAATTGAAATAGTTGATCAGCTCCTCGATCTTGACTTCATCCTTTTCAATTTCGTAACCGTCCAGAATATCGTATTTCAGCTTTGTATATCCCGCTGTGTCCACGTCGATGGAAAAAGTGGACAGAGGGGAGGCTGTGACGGATTTGAAAGGATTTTCTTTGATTTCATTGTATTCGGCTGTGTAGGGCTGGGGCATTCCGTTCAGGTCAGCCGTACCGTCGTCCGGAGCGTCCAGATTTGCCATATCAGACGCAGACATTCCTTTGGAATAAGCCGGTTCTGTCTCCGCAGATTCCGCAGGTGCAGACATTGCAGCCTCATACACCATTTCTTCTGCTCCCCCCGCAATGGCCATGGGGGCAGCCATCCCGTCCTCAGCGTCCTCATATAAATAATCTATCTCCGGCTCCGGGAAAAGCTCCGGGTGTTCTTTGGCGGCCTTTTCAACGATGGGAGAGATCCTGCTCCACAGATCATTTTCCAGATTTTCCGCATATAAAGCTCTGGCCAGCAGATATTTGTCCACCTCTTCCCGGGAGATCTGTTCCAGTTTCAGGAGAGATCCCAGGTACAGGATCCTCTCATCCTCGGGATGCTCGCTTTCCATGCTTTCGTAGGCCCTGGCCAGGACGGCCCTTTTGAAATTCCCGTTCATGGAATCAATGATCTCCTGCTCCTGTGAAGGTGTCAGGTTGGAATTCCAGGCGCTCCGGCCTCTCTGCTGCGCTTTTGCGTTCCATCTGCTGAGATCGTCGGTGAAGCTGTCGTGATTTTTGATCACCTGCTTCAGAGTTTCCTTCGGCTCTGCCTGCAGTTTTTCAGTTGTCGCACTTGTTGCGGAAATCTCCTGTGGAGCGGAGGACGAGCCTGTCGGAGAAATCTCCTGCGGCGCAGAGGAAACTCCTGCCTGCGCTGTCTCCTGATGATCTGCAGAAGCGTCTGTCCCTGAGGATTTTTCATCCCCGGGAGTCTGGGCCGTAGCGGAGCCTTGCGTTTCCTGGCCTTTTGCAGAAGCTTCTGTTCCGGTGCCGGTCTGAGTCTGCGGAGATGTGTTCGCGGCTCCGCAGGCAGACAACAGACTGATGATGATCATACCTGCACAAATTCTGTACCACTTCTTTTTCATAGTCATTTTCCTCCAATGCTATTTTACAGAAAACTATTTACAGAAAATTTTTTCACAAAAACCTTTTAAAAAACTATTTTCAGAAAAATACTTTTTTTCAGAAAAACTATTATACAGAAATCCTTTTTACAAACACCTTTTTTACAAATCCTTTTTTATAAATACCTTTTTGTACCCGTATACTTTTTTTATGAACTTCAGTTTTTTGTTTTCAGTAATTCTACATGTAAGTTCAGCTGTTTACTAAAATAACGTCAAGATCAGAGGAGGGGTTACACGTAAACTGCTGACAGGGAAAAGATACAGAAACCTCCGGTTTGTAACGAATCTGAGCAGATGACAGCTGCCGTCGGAATCGGTTTTTCGTCTGCCGTCGGGGTCTGTCTTCATTTGCTTGTAGAAACGGTTTTCGGCTCCCGGTCAAGGCAGTTTTCGCGGTCCGTGTCAACCTGTGACCACTGGTAAAGGGGAGGGAAGTATACTATACTTTTTAATAAAATCAATAAAAGCCTGGACAGCTTTTCGATCTTTTAACAGGCGGCAGTAGACGGAATTAAAGCATTTTTAAAAATAACAGGAGACCAGATTAAAATGACGAATTCCTTTGGATTGATCGCACTGGACATGGACGGAACACTGCTTCGGGCGGATAAGACCATCCACCCGGATACGGCTGAGGACATCGCGGCTGCAGCGGCCGCAGGTATAGAGGTCGCATACTGCACCGGGCGTTCACCGGTGGAACTCCTTACCTATGTGAAAGACCTGTCCGCTATGCACTATGCGATCGCTCTGAGCGGCGCTTATGTCTGCGATCTGGGCGGCGGGTGCATCTATGAACGCCGGATTCCGCAGAAACTGGCGCTTCGTCTGGTGGAAGAGGGGGAGAGGTACCGCGCGATGGTCCAGTTTCTAAAGTCAGACCGATCGATCGTCCGCGGCGATCTCATTCCGCGTATGGCGGAATTTCATATGGCGGCTTTTCAGACACTTTATGAACAGGTCGCGACAGGAGTCTCTGATCTGACAGACGGGGCGCTGAGCCAAAACGGAGTTCATAAGATCAATATCTATTTTCGAAACACGGAAGACAGGGATAAGGCTTATGATGCCTTAAAGGATCTGCCGCTGACCTTTGCCCTCACGGAAAATACGATGCTGGAGGCGGGCGCGGCGGGAGTCAGCAAAGCAGAGGGACTCCGTGCTCTGGCTGAATATCTCGATATTCCCATATCTGCCACCATGGCCATCGGGGATTCGGATAACGATATCCCTGTCCTTCAAGCGGCTGGGTTTTCTGTTGCCATGAAAAACTCGGAAGAAAAAGTCATCGCGCTCTGTGATGCCGTGACGGATGACAATGAAAACAATGGGGTCGGAAAGGCGATCCGGAGATACTGCCTGGCAGCCTGTCCCGATCCGGGTATTGTCAATGATTCCGCTTCATTCCCGGAAGCAGCAGGGGAGACAGAGCTGTGACTCCACGAAAGAAGCAGGAGACGATTCATTCCCGGAAGCAGCAGAGGAGACTGGAATTACTATGAGTACTAATACTATGATTACGAATACTATGGTTAATAATACTAAGACTGATAATACTAAGACAGATGATGCTAAGACGGAAAATACTAAGAATGACAATATTATTGCTGATAATAATTTAGCTGGTAATTCTATAGCTGATAATAAAGACAAAAATTCACTTCCCGTTGTGATCTCTGATACGGCAGCACAGGCAGAGGATGTCTGCGGGGTGCTTCTTTGCGGAGGAAAGAGCCGCCGCATGGGTGTTGACAAGGCTTCCCTCCCCTGGGGAAGCGGGACTTTCCTGCAGGCAGTCGCCGCCCGTCTGGACATGTTTTCGGAAAAATATCTGTCTGTTTCCTCAAATGCAAATCCAAATGTAAATGCAAATGCAGATGCAGATCAGGATGCGGGCGCAGGTGCGGATGCGGACGCAGGTGCAGTGTCAGATTCCGGATCAGGCGAACCCAAAAATGGCCAGTCTGAAAGGAAGGGATTAGCTCCGGATTGGATCGTTCTGCCCGACAAAGTACCGGACTGTGGTCCCATCGGAGGGATTTATACTGCTCTTTCGACCTGTACTGCCGGGTGGGCTATGGTGGTCTCCTGCGATGTCCCGAAAGTGGAAGAGAGCCTTTTACGGGTTCTCATGGCCGGCAGGACAGCGGAGGCTGAGATCGTTTATCCCGTCACTTCGGACGGAAGGATGCACCTGACCTGTGCCCTGTACAGGAAATCCCTGCTGCCGGTCCTGGAGCAGCATATTGCGGCGCATGACTACCGGCTCCGTTCTCTTCTGGACAAATGCAGGGCGGCTATTGTCCCGCTGGATTCTGTGCAGGATTCCTTTCTGGAGGACATGCTTGCAAATATTAATACGCCGGAAGACCTGGAAAATGTAAAAACCGGTCCTGAAAACAGGGGCAGAAGAGAAATTAAAAAAGACAAAAGCAGCCGGGAGTTTTACCTTCGGGACGACGGGATCCGTATCCACTGCAAGCTGGATTTTCCGGACAATAAATACCGGCAGTCTGTTCCGGCCGGCATGTCCATACAGAGCGGTTCGGATAGTGTTAGTGTATCCGGCTGGAATTCTGTGGAAAGAACAGAGGGGGATTGTGACCCCGGAACACAAAAGCTCCCCCTTCTGATCATTTTCCATGGTTTCACCGGTCATATGGAAGAGGATCATATCCGGGCAGTGGCGAGGACTGCCAACGAAACCGGATATGCCGCTCTGAGAGCCGAGCTCTACGGCCACGGCAGGAGCGGGGGCGATTTCCGGGACCACACCCTTCTGAAATGGATCAGCAACGCGCTCACAGTGATCGACTATGCCCGGAGCCTTCCCTTTGTTTCAGAAATACTTGTCTGCGGCCATTCCCAGGGAGGTCTGCTGACCATGCTGGCGGGAGCCATGGAACAGGACCATCTCAAGGCGATCCTGCCGCTTTCACCTGCATGGATGATTCCGGAAACAGCCCGCCGGGGAGAAGTATTGGGAACCATTTTTGAACCGGAAAAGATCCCGGAGAAACTGGCCGCCGGGAAGGGTCTGTGCCTGGGCGGCACTTATCTCCGCACGGCGCAGATGGTCGAAGTGGAACCGTCAATACGGAGGTTCAAAAAACCCGTTCTGCTTGTTCACGGGAGCGCTGACCTTGCCGTGCCGGTGGACTGCTCCGTCAGGGCGGCTGAAATGTACCCGGATGCCCGTCTGGTGATCATTCCTGAGGACACTCACTGCTATGATTTCCATCTTGACCAGGTGGTGGAAGCAGTGCGGGCTTTTCTCGCTGAGCAGCTGAACAGGTAATAGGTGATATCAAAGGTAATATCCACTTGATCAGCCGGAAACGTCATTCATTCCAGGAACTCAGATGGCTTCACCTGATTCTTCAAGACTCGCCCGCGAGTCTTGCGCACCGGATGCGGGCTTTGAGAAGGCTGGGGGACGAAGCGTAAAGCTGTTTCGGCTGTACAGCCGGAGCAGCTTTCTGCGAAGAATCGAATCTCAGCCTTATTCTCCTTCTGTTTCATAAAAGTTAAAAATGAAAGGGCTGGAACGGCTGACGCTGAAGGTTATGTAGGATTGAGAGTAATATTGGAGCGCTTTGTTGTCTTTCAGACCCATGTTGATAAGATTCATTCCACCCCTGCCCGGAACGCTTTTCCACAGACTCAGGTCATTTTTGGAGGGGCTCTTGGTCAGCTTCACTCCTCCGTAGATGGCGGACAGGTATCGGCCCTGTGCGTCGCTCAAAAGAAAAGTTCCGTCATCGTTTACGCGGGCAGTGAAGACCAGCGTGTTTTCCGGCAGAGGTGCGAGCAGTATATTTTCATATGCCTCAATCTCTGCCCCTTTCAGGCCGGTCCCTTTTACTTTGTCTGTGAGGGCAGTACCACTGGCTTCATGATAGAGCACGTAGGTGTGTCCGTCTTCAGGCTGAACAGCCAGCGTGGCGGCGGCTTCCAGATCTGATGAGGAAGGTGCGTCCGGATCTTCCGGACAGATGACGGACCAGTGCCAGTTAAAGCTGTCCGGGGTCAGCTCACCCTGAGCCGCACAGCGCTCGCGGACGTATTCCGCGATCATGTCATGAATAGTTCCCCCGTTTTCGTCATCCGCCTGAGACCAGATTGCGTCCTTTTCGCTGAAGGAGCGCATGCCGCACGATGAGTTGCCCAGAATATAGTTGTTTACGCTGGCCAGATAGAGGGTATCTTCTTCAAACGGTCTCCCGTTGGAAAAACCTTCGATACGGACCCGGCTGCCCTTTGGCTTCGACAGGTCGTAAGTAAAATTCAGACCGCCGAAAACCAGGTTTGTAAAATTGCTGCCCTTTTCATAGATATAGACCTGCCCGTTGATCCTGCGCGCTTTGAGGTGGTCTTCCGCGTTTTCTTCCAGGACAGAACGGATATCCCGGCCGTAAATGGGCAGCACATAGATGGTGTTGCTATAAGTGTACAGTCTATAGACATCCCGCATTGTGAAATCACCGGGAGAAACCGTATAGCCGCTGTTGACAAAAGAATTCACGGACATATCCACGTCCAGGTGATCAAGTCCCGCGGCGCTTTTGAGGGCTGCGGTCCCGGATTCACCGTATTTTTCCCTGAGCCGCCTGGTGGGGATCTCCATGATCGCTTTGCTTACCAGATCGACGGTATCGGTCTGCCGGGTAAGAAACTCATAGCTCTGGTCCCAGCCGTCCCCGGTTGTGCCGATTGGTTTTTCAATCTCTGCTTCAGCCGCTGCGGCATAGGGGCGGATTTTTTCCTTGAGTGCCTGGTCGGCTTCATAATCTCCGGGGTTGAGATTTTCTGAATCCGTGAGTTCCCAGACCAGCCTGCCTTCAGGATCCTCTGAGAAGCGGAAGACACTCTTTGTCAGATCCGTACCTCCGCCGTTTACGACAGGGATCTGTTTTCCTGCGCGGTCAGTCCGGGAGGTGTTGGAATAGCTGCTGGTGTGATCGTGTCCGAGAATGACAAAGTCGATCCCTTCGCTCTCACGGATCATCCGCGCCCCCTGATCTTCAGTGTTGATGCCGAAACGCAGCCCGGAACCGGCTTCTCCCATACCGCTGTGATAAGAGACTATGATGAATTCGCAGCCCTCGTCCTTCATCTGCGGAAGATACAGCCCTGCCTCCCAGGCCGTGGACCAGGTATCATTCTCAGGATGCCGGAACATGAGACCGGGATAATTGGCGGGCTGGTCCCAGCGGGTGATATCCGTGTTTTCAAAACCAAGGATCCCGATCTTGTGGTCATGACCGTTAACGCTGATCGTCTTGATGATGTAGGGCGTAAACGCGTTATCTCCGCGCGCGCAGGCCGGATCAGAGCCGTCATGGCAGATATTGGCCGCCAGTACCGGAACACCGTTTTCATCCAGCCACTGATAGACGCCGCGCATATTGTCCCACTCAAAATTGAACTCGTGATTGCCCGGGACAAAGGCGTCATAGCCGATCTCCTTCAGGCAGACCGCCATGGCGGGCGGATCATTCGAAGTGCCGGCACTGCGCTGCTGGAGCTGTACTTGGGATACCTGAGTACCCTGGAACAGATCGCCGTTGTCAATAAGGAGTACGTTTTCCGGCCCGTATTTCTGTCGGATCTGCCGGACCGCCGTTGAGATCCGCAGCAGATTATTTTTTTCCTCATGACCGGTCAGAAGATTGACATCCCAGCATTTGCCGTGTATGTCGGTCGTGGTCAGAATGACGACCTCTGTGGAGGCCTGTTCCTCCTGTTCCGCCGGCCGTTCCGCCGCCGGCGGAAAGACAGGTAAGGCACGGAAAGTAAAAAACAAGACGATCAGAAACAAAACGAACGCCGGAACTGCCCATGGGAACAGTCTTTTCATAAATGCCTCCTTGCAGGAATACGGGATTTTTATGCGGAAAACAGTAAAATGAAGTATCAGATACAGAACAGAATAAAGTGGGTGGTTGTACATATGATTTTAACAATCAGCAGCAGGACTGTCCAGAATTGTTGACAGCCTTTTGCGGTCTTTTAAGGTATGGCTTGTAACTGGCCGGTTTTAAAAATATAATGATGTTAAAAATTGACGGGAAAGCAGAAAAATGAGTGTATACGATATTAAATGCAGGATAATTGAAGAAGAACTGAAAACCTTCTGGCCTCAGTGGCATGTTGTGAAACGGCTCGGCGGCGGGTCTTTTGGTGATGTTTTTCAGATTTACAGGGACAAGTACGGAATCCGTGTCGAGTCTGCCCTAAAGGTCATCCAGATCAGTGACGAGACGGAGACTAGTATCCTGATTCCTGTGTCCCAGGGGATACTTGAGGGGGATAAACAGAAAACGTCTGACACGGCAGGCGTCTTCAATAAAAATCTTCATGAGGAACACTTTCAATCCGGGAAAAAAGCCGTATACGGCGACCCCGAAACTATACCTGAAGATCTTCGCAATGAGATTAAGATTATGGAAGCCCTGCGCGGTGCGCCGAATATCGTTGTCATTGAAGATTTTCATTGTAAAAAGGAAGGCACCACAAATTCACTTTTTGTCCGGATGGAGCTTCTCTCCAGTTTTCAGGAAATACTCCATAACCGTCTGAAGAATCAGGAACTGTTTTCACAACAGGAAGTGCTGAAGATTGGCAGGGACGTCTGTACGGCACTGATGTATTGTGAGAAAAAGGGTATTATCCACAGGGACCTCAAACCTGCCAATCTCTTTGTAGATGAATTCGGGAATTTCAAGGTGGGAGATTTCGGTGTTTCCAAACGTCTGGATACGGTGCATCTGGCCCATACTATGACCGGAGTCGGGACCATTTCCTACATGGCTCCTGAGATTTACAGAGGACAATCCTACAACAATACGGTGGACATCTATGCTCTTGGCCTCATCCTCTACCAGCTTCTCAACGGCTGCCGTATTCCTTTTCTCCAGGCTTCAGGTTCCTACAATGCCTGTGACATCGACAGTGCCAATTACCGGCGCCTTCATGGAGACCCCGTCCCGTCGCTGGCCGGGATGCCGACCGGCTTCGGGGATGAAACGGTGGATCCTGCCCTGGATGCTATTCTTCGCAAAGCTTTCGCGCCTCAAATTGGAGATCGCTATCAGACCGCCGTGGAGTTTTACCAGGCTCTGGATTCCTGGGGAAACGCACAGAGTTCAGAAGAAAATGTTCTTCAGGGGTATGTGCAGGGGGGTGAGCAGAATAACGTAAAAAAACCTTCACAGGGTGGCTTCAGACAGAATGACAGAAGAGAGCCCGCACAGGGCTTTGGGCAGAATGCCGGAAAAAAACCTTCACAGAGTACAGTACGGAAAAGCGGAAATAATCATGAATATGTCAGGCAGATAGAAAAACATAAAAGCTTCATTTGGCTGATCCCATTAGTGATGCTTATTTTACTCTTGCTCGGGGGCGGAGCAGCCATCAACAGAATGGCCAGGGAACAGACAGCCCGGTCCGGCAGCAGCGTCTCTCCTGATTCAGACAGCCTGGCACCGTCAAATGACAGTCTGCAAAATGAAGATCTGCAAAATAAGGATCTGCAAAATGAAGATACTGATGGCGGCCGGGTCGGAGAAGAAGAGCTGGAAGAGGAAAAGAAAGTAGAACCGGCATCAGGATACGTTCAGGGTGTGCTGACAGACAGCTGGGAAGAAATCGCTGCAGCCGGAGAGAATGGTACTTATGCAGATAAATACAGCATAGGGGATCAAAAAGAGCTGGACCTCGGAGATGAAGGATTGATCCGGATGGAGCTTGTAGCTATGGATGCCGATGAACTGGCAGACGGAAGCGGTAAAGCGCATATGACCTGGGTGGCGAAGGATCTCATCAGGTCTGATCATTATATGAATCCAACTGATACGAATGAGGGCGGCTGGCAGGAATCGGATATTCGTTCCTGGCTCCATGAGAGTATCCTTCCTCTCTTTCCGGAGACTGTCAGAGCTAATATCAAAGAGGTCACCAAGTATTCGTATTCCCGCACTGAGAATGGCACGGTTGCGTCACAGGATATGATCTGGATCCCCTCTGTGCGGGAGACTCTGGGAGGAGATTCCTGGGAGGATTGCGGACCGGATTATACGGCAGTCTTTTTGGAAGATGAAGGAAGACATAAGTATCATCCGGGGAATTCAGCACCGTCCTGGTGGTGGCTGCGGTCTGCTTCCAGCCGCCGTACCGGTATTTTTTCCAGCGTCCATTATTATGGAGGCAGATTTGGAGACTATGCGAGTAAGGAACTTGGTGTGGCGATTGGTTTCTGTTTATGATCCGGATGAAAAAGCTCAGCCTGTATCTGCCATTGCCCGGAGAGGTTATCAGGAGATGAGAATAAAAGACGCCCTCAAGGCGCTGATCCGTAAAAAAGAGCGGGGGAGCCTGATCCCCATGGAGACGGTCTGGACACAGCAGGCGGATGACGAAAACCAGGTGCCGCTTCCGGAGTATCCCCGTCCGCAGTTGAAAAGAGCGTCCTGGCTGTGTCTGAACGGGTGGTGGGAGTATGCCTTCACAGGAACCCGCGAAGTTCCTGAGAGACCCGACGGCAGGATCCTGGTCCCCTTTTCGCCGGAGACCTCCCGGTCCGGTGTCGGCAGGACGCTGCATCCCGGAGAAGCCCTCTGGTATCGGAGAGAGATCGACCCGGCTGCTGTTCCCGCCTTGAACGGCAGGAAAAAGGGAGCAAGACTCCTGTTCCATTTCGGTGCTGTGGACGAACGCTGCACAGTCTGGTGGAACCGTCATCGTCTGGGCAGGCACCGGGGCGGATATCTGCCTTTCACCTTTGACGTGACGGATTTTCTGCGGGAAGGAAAAAATGAACTGCTCGTGCGTGTCCTTGATGACACAGACCAGGGACCGGCCTGCCGGGGGAAGCAAAAGCTCCACCCGGGCGGGATGTTCTATACACCTCAGAGCGGGATCTGGCAGACCGTATGGATGGAGTGGGTCCCGGAAAACTATATACAGGAACTGAAGATCCTGCCCCATGTGGAAGAGGGGGAAGTGGAATTCAGGTTCTGTATGAAAAAACCGGCTGCCGGCAGGATACGGACCGCCTGCGGGTACAATACCTGTGTGTCGGAAAAGGATTTTCAGGAGGACGGCTCCGGCACCTGCCGGATCCATCTGGAGGACCCGGTCCTTTGGAGCCCGGAGAGCCCGCATCTGTATTCTGTAAAAATAGAGATAGGGGAGGACGAGGTCGAGAGCTATTTCGCCATGCGCTCTTTTGGAACGGGAAAGGACGAGAACGGAAATCCCTGTCTCACCCTGAACGGACAGCCGTATTTTTTCCACGGCGTCCTGGATCAGGGATACTGGCCGGAGAGCCTGATGACCGCTCCTTCCGACGAAGCGATGTGTTTCGATATCAGCCAGATGAAAAAGCTGGGATTCAACATGCTGCGCAAGCACGCGAAGATCGAACCGCTGCGCTGGTATTATCACTGCGACCGCATGGGGATGGTCGTCTGGCAGGACATGGTCAACGGCGGCGGGCCTATTCCCGCCCTGCTCTGCACCTATGCTCCGACCGGCCTGCCCCTGCTCGGCAAGGTCCTGTCCGACCGCCATTATAAGCTCCTGTCCAGGGAGGACGCCCGTGAGCGCGGGCGCTTTGAGAAAGAACTGCTGGCTATGATCCACCACCTGTCAAATGCGCCCTGCATCGGTATGTGGGTGATCTTTAATGAAGGCTGGGGACAGTTTGATTCAGTCCGGCTGACTGAGCTTGTCAGACAGGAGGACCCGTCCCGGCCTGTTGACCACGCCAGCGGCTGGTTTGACCAGAAAGCGGGAGACATCTGCAGTGTCCACAATTACTTCCGCGACCTGGTGGTCGAAAAGGATCCGGCAGGCCGCGCTTTCGTGATCTCCGAGTACGGCGGCATCACCTGCAGAGTCCCCGGACATGTTTCCACAGAAGGCACCTACGGCTACCATGCGGAGACGACGGAGACCTTTGCTCCGCGCTTTCATGCTCTGATGGAGGAGATCAGGAGTCTGCGGGAAAAGGGGCTGGCCGGAGCCGTATATACGCAGGTCTCTGATATTGAGGAGGAAGACAACGGGCTTCTGACTTATGACAGAAGTGTTAATAAGGGCTTGCCTACTGACACGATTAACTGAATCTGTCCGTACAAAAAGGGCAGGGGACGGCTCTTTGTCTCCTGTCTCCAAACCGTCTTCCTGTCCCTGTGCCCTCTTATCCTTTTGTCTCCTTGTACCTCTGCTTCCCGCTTAGAAGCGCCGGTTTTCAGATATTTTCACACTTCTTCATGCAAAAGGCGTATCGGCTGCCCCTGATACGCCTTTTAATATTCCTGATGTGATCCTGATTTTCCTAGTCGCTGAAAAAGGGTCTTTCTTTGTAAAAGATGCGTAAAAACACCTTGACCACAGCTATTGAGTGAACGGTTATTTTTTACGGACGGCAGTCAGTCTGCCAATGTGTGTCTTGTAACTTTCTCACAAAAAAAATATAATAGTAGGGAAGATTACTGACAAATCTGTGCATTTCAGGACTTCTTCACAAGTGAGTGCTGAAGCTGGGTTCTGCGCGCCGGATACAGGCAGATATCTGTTACATTTTTACCGGAAATGGAATGGGTTTGATATATGAAAACAGTAATTTGTGGCGGGATCGTTGTGACGGACACGCAGATGTCCGAAAAAGATATTATCCTGGAGAATGGCCTGATCGCGGACGTTACGGAGCACGCAGACAGGCAGAAATGGCTTTCTTCCGGAGCTGAGGTGATCGATGCCGGTGGCAGATATGTCCTGCCCGGTGCAGTGGACGTCCACACCCATATGGACCTGGACGTCGGGATCGCCCGCGTCATTGATGATTTTTACGACGGCACAGTGGCGGCAGCCTGCGGCGGGACGACGACCATAGTGGATCATATGGCATTCGGTCCCGGGGGATGCAGTCCCTGGCATCAGGTGAAGGAATATCACCGGCTGGCGGACGGGAATGCTGTGGTGGACTACGGCTTTCACGGGGTGCTGCAGCATGTCGATGACAGCGTCCTTGATGACATGGTGCAGATTGCCAGAGATGAGGGAATCACCAGCTTCAAGGCCTATATGACCTACGACTACAGGCTGGACGATCTGGATCTGATGAAGGTCTTAAAGCGGGCGGCAGTGGAGAGGATCCTGATCGCGTCGCACTGTGAAAACCATGGGATCGTGACTTTCTTCAGGGAGAAGTTTGTCAGGGAGGGAAAGACGCAGGCGAGTTGGCATCCCCTCAGCCGTCCATCGGCCGCGGAAGCGGAAGCGGTCAGCCGATTCCTTTATCTTGCCCGGGCTGCCGGGGACGCACCGGTCTATATCGTGCATCTCTCTACCCGGGAAGGCCTGGAGGAAATAAGGCGGGCAAGAGCCGCCGGGCAGACGCATGTCGGGGCTGAGACCTGCCCCCAGTATCTGCTCCTGGACGAGAAGCTTTATGAGGATCCGCAGGAAGGCCTGAAAGCGATCATGGCTCCTCCTCTCCGGAAGCAGGAGGACCGGGAGGCCCTCTGGGAGGCTTTGGCGAAAAATGAACTGGACACAGTCGCCACAGACCACTGCCCCTTTACCTTTGCAAAACAGAAACAGCAGGGGGCACTGGATTTCACCCGCTGCCCCAGCGGCGCGCCGGGAGTGGAGGAACGCCTCATTCTCCTGTACTCGGAAGGCGTTGTAAAAGGGAGGATCACTCTGCCTCAGCTGGTGAAATACGCCTGCTCGAATCCTGCCCGGGCCGCCGGCCTGTATCCCCGCAAAGGGACCATAGAGAGCGGGGCGGACGCGGATCTGGTGATCCTGGATCCTGAAAAAGAATGGACGCTCACGACAGGGCGGATGCACGGGGCTTCGGATTATACCTGTTATGAGGGCATGAAGATCAAAGGTGCCATCGAGCAGGTACTTCTGAGAGGAAAGACCATAGTACAGGACGGCGCGTTTACCGGGAAGAGGGGAGACGGGCAGTACCTGCGCCGGGGGATCAGTTCGCTGGCCTGAAAGAGGATCTGAGTATTAAGTAGGACCTGTGCCCGTCATACAGACGCGAAAACAGACGCTGTGACAGTTACGGTGCCAGATGCAATAACAGGCACAATGTCAGACAATATGGCAGGCACGGTGCCGGATGCGATAACATGCACAATATCAGACAATAGGGCAGGCACGGTACCGGAAATGATAAGGGCACGATGTCAGATGAAATGACAAATTCAATGACAGACACGATGATAAAAAGGATCGGCTGCATCCTCATGGCATCAGGGTCCTCTGTGCGCTATGGGAAAAACAAGCTCATGGAGAAGCTGGACGGCAGGGAGGTCATTCTGCATACTGCCGGGAACCTGATGGAGGCGGGATTCGGCCCGCTTGCTGTGACCAGAAGCGAAGAAGTAAAAGAGCTGTTAGACCGGGAAGGTATTCCCTGCCTTCTTCATGACGGCGCCCGGAAAAGCGATACCATGCACGCGGGAATCCGGAATCTGGATCCGGATGCGGCAGGCTATTTGTTCATGCCTGCCGACCAGCCCCTCGTCCTGCCCGCTTCCCTGCGGAAGCTGGCGGACCGGTTCGCAGCCTGTCCTTCCCGGGCGATAAGGCTCGGCTTTGAAAAGACTGCGGGCAGCCCGGTCCTCTTCCCTGCTTACTTCAGAGATGACCTGTTGTCCTATACAGGTGACCGCGGGGGCATGGAAGTCCTGAGACAAAAGCACCTGCCCTGTGATGTTGTACAGGCATCTTTTACCTGGGAGCTGTGGGATGTGGATACTCCTGAAAAAATGGAAATGGTAAAAAAAGCCTGGTTCAGTCATAAAGCCTGTTTCAGTTGATCAGGAAAAGACCAGTTCAGGAAAAAGATCCGTCCATGAAAAGACCAGTCAGGAAAGACATAAGAGGAGTATCGTGAACACAGATCAGGATCAGAATGTAATGATTTATCTGGACAACGCCGCCACGACCATGCAGAAACCTTCCTGCGTAGTCAGCGCCGTAACAGAAGCCCTCACATCCCTGGGCAATGCATCAAGGGGGGCGCATGACGGAGCGCTGAAGTCAAATCGTCTGATTTACAGGACGCGCAGGAAGCTTGCCTCCTTTTTTGGCTGTCCAAAATCCGAACAGGTCATTTTTACCAATAATTCCACGGAGGCGCTCAACATTGCGCTCAACGGGACGCTCCGGCAGGGGGATCACGTCATCACCACGGTCCTGGAGCACAATTCTGTTCTCCGTCCCCTGTACAGGCTGCGCGAAGAGCGGGGAGCCAAGCTGGATTTCGTGTCTGCGGACAAGAGGGGCTGCGTCGATTACGCGGAGTTTGAACGTCTGATCCGGCCGGACACCAGGGCGATCGTCTGTACCCATGCCTCCAACCTGACAGGAAACCTTCTGGAAATCTCCAGGATCGGCAGGATCGCGGGGGAGCACGGCCTGCTCCTGATCGTAGATGCCTCCCAGACAGCGGGTGCAGTGCCGATCGACATGTCGCAGATGGGCATTTCCATTTTGTGCTTTACAGGACATAAGTCGATGATGGGCCCCCAGGGAACCGGCGGTCTCTGCATCAATGGAGACATAGAGATAGAACCTCTGAAGGTCGGTGGAACTGGCGTACAGTCCTTCCTGACAGAACAGCCCCGTGAATATCCGACCAGGCTGGAAGCCGGGACTCTGAACGGACACGGCATTGCCGGCCTGGAAGCGGCGGCGGACTTTATCAGCGATACAGGCGTGGATGTGATCCATGCCCATGAGATCAGCCTGGCCAGACGCTTTTACGAAGCGGTCGCGCAGATCCCGGCGGTCCGGGTGTACGGGGATTTTTCGTCCTGGAACCGGAGCCCGATCGTCTCCCTGAACATTGCTGATCTGGACTCCGCGCTGGTCTGCGATGAACTGGCCTTTGACTACAATATCGCCACCAGGGCGGGCGCCCACTGTGCGCCCCTGATGCACAGAGCCCTGGGGACGGAGGAACAGGGAGCCGTGCGCTTCAGCTTTGGATTTTTCAACACAGACCAGGATGCTGACGCGGCGGCCCGGGCGGTCAGGGAGATCGCTGACAGAGTGTGAAAGAACAGGAGAAAGGACAGGATACCGGCCGGAAGGGCATCCCTATGCGGCAGTATACGATCCCGGGATGCTTTCAGATATTCTTTTCAAACATTTTTTTAAAACATTTTTTCAAACAGATATTTTTTAAAGCTTATAAAACACAGTTCACTAATCAACCCAGCTCGATAATCAATACAGCTCAATAATCAACATAGTTCAATAATCAGGCAGAAGAGGTGAAAAATGGAAAAAAATATCGACTGCATGGGCATGGCGTGCCCGCTTCCAGTGATCAACGCAAAGAAGGCCTTTGAATCTTTTACGGAGGACGGCACCCTGAACGTCAAGGTAGACAATGAGACTGCGGTCCAGAATCTGACCAGGCTGGGAGAACACAATGGCTTCCAGGTCACAAGCGCCGGGACCGGAGAAAATGAATATACAGTTACCATGCAGGTGAAGGCGGGCGCCGCAAAAGCAGCAGCTGTCCCGACAGACGCGGTCACCTGTGCAGTTCCCGCAAAAGGCGGCAAAGTGGTCGTCCTGTCCGGGAATACAATGGGTACAGGGGATGAAAATCTCGGGAAAAAGCTGATGAAAGCCTTTATCTTTGCCCTGACCAGCCAGGATGAAGTGCCCGAAAAAGTGATCTGCTATAATACCGGAGCCTATCTGACTACCGAGGATCCGGATACCATCAAGGATCTGAAGAGCCTTGAGGAAGCCGGTGCCTGCATCATGACATGCGGGACCTGCCTTGATTTTTACGGTCTGAAGGAAAAGCTGCAGGTGGGGATCATCTCCAACATGTACGATATCGTGGAGGCGCAGATGAATGCTTCCCTGATCATCAGACCATGAGAAAAAAGGAGAGACGGCTGATCGTCGCATTTTATACGACTCATGATGCCATGGCTTTTGAAGAATACTGCGCTTCCTGCGGGGCTGAGGGACGGCTGATCCCTCTGCCCAGGGAGATCAGCGCAGGGTGCGGTCTTGCCTGGAGCGCGCCGCCAGATGATGAGGATGGTCTGCGGAAACTGCTTCTGGCCGCAGGAATCACACCACAGCATCTGCGGGAGCTGGAGGTCTGAACAGCTTATTCTCATGTCTGTTTAACGATCCACTGTCTCAACAGACAGTGAAATAATTATCTTAAAAAACTGCGGAATACCTGGTTCGGAGAAGTAAAACCTGGAGAAGTATAACCTATGGAAACGGAAGCAAGGCTTACAAGACTGGCATCCTGTGCCGGCTGCGGCGCCAAGGTGGGGGCGGGAACCCTCTCCTCCCTCCTGGAGGATTTTAAGACGCACACGGATCCGCGTCTGATCGTGGGTTTTGACAAAAGCGACGACGCCAGTGTGTATGTGATCAACAATGAGACTGCCCTGATCCAGACGGTGGACTTTTTTCCTCCCATCGTGGACGATCCCTACCTGTTCGGTCAGATCGCGGCCGCCAATGCTATTTCGGATATTTATGCCATGGGCGGGGAACCCCGCCTGGCTCTGAATCTCTTGTGTGTGACAAAAGAGATGGAAGAAGGGTGGATCCGGGAGATCCTCCGCGGGGGTTATGACAAAGCTTATGAAGCCGGAGTGATCATTTCCGGCGGCCATACGATCAGCGGCAGCGAACCCCTTTACGGCCTGGCAGTGACCGGATTTGCAGAACCGCAGAAGATCAGGAAAAATGCCGCCGCCAGGCCAGGGGATGTCCTGATCCTGACAAAACCTCTCGGGATCGGGATCCTGACAACAGCGGCCAAGGCCGGAATGACCGATCAGGCTCTGATGGACAGGCTCTGGCAGCAGATGGCTCAGCTGAACAGAGACGCCTGCCGGATCATGCAGCATTATCATGTGCACAGCTGTACGGATGTGACCGGATTCGGACTTCTGGGGCACAGCTGTGAGATGGCCCAGGGAAGCGGGTGTACCCTTCATCTTCAGACAGGGAAGATCCCCTTCCACCAGGAAGCACTGGAGATGGCGGATATGGGCCTGGTCCCCGCCGGGGCTTACCGGAACCGGGATTTTGCCGAAAGCTCGGTGGAAGTGCGGGGGCAGATATCAAGGGCTATGCAGGATATCCTCTACGACCCACAGACCAGCGGAGGACTTCTGATCGCTGTGGATGCGAAGGATGGAGAAGACCTGCTCAGGCAGCTTCAGTCCACGATCCCTGCCGCCGCCATGATCGGCTATGTGACCGGTCCCACAGGACCGGGCGAAAAGAGCCTGATCCTGGAGGCGTAAAACCTGTTTATTCTTCATTGCGCAATACCCGTGATTTCATAACAGTCGTGGGATACGCTTGCAAAAAGGGGAACTTGCTTCATCGTGGGTACAATCCCGCGATGAAGAATAACCGCTCCGCGAGTCTTGTGTGAAGCTGATGACAGACGTGGGGTAATGACAACGGATATCGGATTTAGATGACAGCTCTGTGATGCTGATGGCAGAGATGGAAAAGGATAAGGCAGGTTCTGCGGGTATGGAAGACAGCGGACAGAACAACAATGAACAGATTAATGGACAAAATAATGGACAGATCATCAGAAAAAACAAAGCCCCGGATCTGATCATCGTCCGGGGAGCGGGAGATATCAGTACGGGAACTATCCACCGGCTTTTCCGCGCCGGCTTTCCGGTGCTGGCTCTGGAGACAGACCATCCCTCCGCCATCCGGAGAAAGGTGGCTTTTTCAGAGGCTGTCTATGACGGAACGGCAACTGTGGAGGGGATCACTGCAGTCAGAATTTCCGGTCTCCGGGAAATGACAGCTGTTCTGGAGAAAGGTCAGCTGCCGCTCCTGGTGGATCCGGAAGGACAGAGTATCTGGCAGTTGTGTCCCACCGTTGTGGTGGATGCCATTCTGGCAAAAAAGAATCTGGGGACGTCCATGGATATGGCAGATCTTACCATTGCCCTGGGACCGGGATTTGAAGCGGGAAAGGATGTCCGCTATGTGATCGAGACCATGCGCGGACACGATTTGGGACGGATCATTTCCTCCGGCTTTGCCGCTCCCAACACAGGAGTTCCGGGCCTGATCGGCGGGTTCGGCGCGGAGCGGGTGATCCATTCCCCCGCCGCAGGTGTTTTCCACATGAAGAGGGATATCGGGGACCTGGTTCAGGCAGGTGAAGCTGTCGGAACCGTAACGGCTCCGGAGGGAGAGATTCCGGTGACCACCCGGATATCCGGCATCCTCCGCGGGATCATCCGTGACGGATATCCTGTCACCCGCGGGTTTAAGCTGGCTGACGTGGACCCCCGGCTGGAGGAACTGAAAAACTGCTTTACCATATCCGACAAGGCGAGATGCATTGCCGGCAGTGTCCTGGAGCTTGTCTGCGCCGCCGGAGGATGAGTCAGAGACCGCTTTCCCTTTCCGATCCGGAGTCTGAACGAAACAAGGGAAACGCAACAGGGAAACACAACAGGGAAAACCAAAACGATGATTTTCCGCTGCTTCATTCCCTGAGTGAACAGACAGAGGCCTCTTTTCGTATCAGTTCGCACAGGCGCAGGGCGCGGTCCGGTTCCTCCAGTGTATCGATCTGATTGATGAGATAGTAGTCTGCGAGATCTTCGCAGTTAAGAACCCTGGCGATATGGTCCTCATAGACCGGCTGGTCGGGAGATATGCCGGCAAGGGCGGAAAACAGGTCCGGACAGTGACAGACCTGAGAAACGGGCTTTCCGATTCCGGAAGCACCTGCCAGACATACTGTCATGGTGGAGCAGGCCGGAATGACCGGTTCGAAAGACCGGTGTGCCTTGAGAGGATGCCCTGCCGAACCGTCGGCTTCCACAAGAACATAATCAGCTTCAAGAGAAAGAACTTTAAAAGGGATCGCGGGAGAGGGAGAGGCCAGCTTGCCATTGGAAAGCGGCTGTCCCAGACAGATGACCCTGCTGCGGGCCAGAGCGGACCTGATCTCCTGCAGGATCTGCTCCCGGGAGACAGGAGAGTTCTCTGTTCCGGTTTTTACAAGCGGCATGTCTGGAAAAGGATAGATATGTGTTGAGGTCGTCAGGATAACCCTTCCTTCCAGATGCGAAGCAAAATAACGCAGAAACGATGTTTTTCCCCCGCTTCCAATGACCGAGATAAAATTTCCTTTTAGTTGAAATTTTTCAAAAGGCCGATACATAAGCACCTCATCAAAATTCAATATCTAAATTCAATTATTATGATCTGTTCACCCTGCATCATCGTATCTCAGACAGAAAGTAAATACAAGCGGACCGCACGTGCCCCGTCGGATCAGAATGTGTGTTTTTACAAAATTCATTATGTCACAAAAATGGATATCGGTTCAGAAATCTGGTCCGGAGTACTGCCCGGAATGCCAGGCCGGGGTACTGCTATTGAATACCGGTCCGTAATACCGGTTTAGACTATAGTTGGTTTAGACTATTGTTATAGAATACAGAGTTATTGAATGCAGTTTCAGAGTACTGCCCGGAACAATGCCTGTTATGTTTCGCTGCCGGAAAGGAGGACCGGATCATGCCCGGATTTTTTGAATCCATCGTTCGTCGTAAGCCTGACAGACAGATGCTGGCCGCCTGGGTGATCGCCGGGCCGGCAGCCGGAGCGAAGGCACTTTTTTTCAGGAAAGAGGATCATTATTCTCAGGAATACCGCGACGAGGCCTTTCCGGAGGACTGCGCCCTGGAGATCAGTAAACTTTCCAGTCTTTCCCGGGAACCGGATGGGATCCTGGAGCAGGGAGACAGCCGCGTTTTTCTGGAACAGATCAACATAGGGAGAAAGCTGGTGATCTGCGGAGCCGGTCATGTAGCCCTGTCCGTCATCAGGATCGGCGTTATGCTGGGCTTTGAAGTGACAGTGATCGAAGACAGGGAGGAGTTTGCGGCCCGCGCCGGAGAAGCGGGAGCCCATCATGTGATCTGCCGGCCTTTTGAAGAAGCCCTGGAGGGCATCGAAGGAGATCCTGCGACAGCCTTCGTGATCATGACCCGTGAACACGTCCATGACGTCGCCTGTCTCCGCAGGGTTTTGAAAAAAAACTATGCATATGCCGGCATGATGGGTAGCCGGAGCAGGACGGGGAAGATCAGAGAGCAGCTGCTTGAGGAGGGATACGATCCCGGAAAGCTTGACCAGGTGCACATGCCCATCGGTCTGCGGATCGGCTCAAGGACACCGGAAGAGATCGCTGTATCTGTCACGGCAGAGCTGATCCAGGTCATGAATGAGGCCGATGCCGGAGAAGGCTTTCCTGCAGGCATGGCTGAGGAACTGGCATCCATCTCCATACCTTTCGGCACGGAAAAATCTCCTGAACCAGATGAAGCACAAAAGACGTTTTACAGAGAACTTCATAAAGATTTCCATAAAGAAACCTGTAATACGGAAGGCTTGTCGGGAGTCCTTGCCATGATCGTAGAAAAGACAGGGGAGGCTCCCAGACGCCCCGGTACAAAAATGCTGGTGAGGAAAGACGGGAGTTTTCTGGGAACGGTGGGCGGAGGATACGCCGAGGCTGTGATCCTGAAAACTGCCCGGGACATGATCCGGGAAGGAGAACAGGAATGCAGGCAGATCCGGATCGTCATGCAGAAAGGAACCATGATGTGCGGCGGGGAGATCACGGTTTTCCTGCTCCCCGTATAATAGACAGCAGTATTCTATGTATTTTATAAACAGAATGAAGATCCTGAAGGAGGTTAACATGATCGATTTAAGAGTCAATGCACAGGGGAGAGCCCACAATATCCAGCGGGCAAAAGAGCAGAAAATCATCATTCCGACGATCTCACAGATGAAGGATCCCCGGACCATCCCCGACAAGATCCTGGACCAGCTCAAATCCGTAGGGCTGTGGGATGTAAATCCGCTGAACCTGTTTCGTATCACCTGGAAAAATGAGCCGAAGGAGTCAGGAGGCCTTTTCGGGGCTCCCAACTACATCGTCCTGCCCTCCGAGCTCACGGGAGTGAAGGCAAAGATCCTGCTGATGGTCGGCAAGTACTTTCCCACCGGCTGCCATAAGGTGGGAGCTTCCTTCGGCTGCCTGGTGCCTCCCCTGGTGACAGGACAGTTTGATTCCTCCTATCACAGGGCTGTATGGCCGTCCACGGGAAATTACTGCAGAGGCGGCGCATTCAACTCAAAGCTCCTGGGCTGCCACAGCGTGGCCATCCTTCCGGAGGGAATGAGCCGCGAACGTTTTGAATGGCTGGAGACAGTGGCCAGCGAGATCATCGCGACACCCGGATCCGAATCCAACGTTAAGGAGATCTTTGACAAGACCCATGAGCTCGAGAGAGAACCCGACTGCATGATCTTCAATCAGTTTGCCGAAATGGGCAATTACATGTGGCACTACCATGTGACGGGAAATGCCATTGTTGAAGCTTTTGATCACATGAAAGGGGAGAAAGACCGCCTCTTTGGCGCGATCTTTACATCAGGCTCCGCGGGCACCATGGCGTCCGGAGACCGGATCAAGGATGTCTTCCCCGGGGCAAAACTGGGCGTAGGTGAAGCCCTGCAGTGTCCGACCCTGCTGGAGAACGGCTTCGGCGCCCACAGGATCGAGGGAATCGGGGACAAGCATGTGCCCTGGATCCACAATGTTAAAAATACCGACCTGGTGGTGGATATCGATGATGAAGATTCCCAGAAGGTCCTCCGCCTCTTTAATGAGCCGGTCGGTCTCGAATATCTGAAAAGCGCCGGCGTGCCGGAGGACACTCTGGACAAGTTGCAGCTCTTCGGCATCTCTGGCATTGCCAACATGCTCTGCGCCATCAAGATGGCAAAATACTACGAGCTGACAGAGCACGATGTCGTGGCCTCCGTCATGACGGATTCCGCCGTCATGTATTCCTCCCGCGTCCGGGAGCTCCAGGAGGAGGACGGCGCCTATACCAGGGAGATGGCAGCGGTGGATTTCCACACCCACATCCTCGGAGAAAAGACCGACAACATGATGGAACTGACCTATCCCGTCAGAAAGCGCGTCCACAACCTCAAGTACTACACCTGGGTCGAGCAGCAGGGCAAGACATCCGAGGAACTGAACGCCCTCTGGTATGACCAGGAAAACACCTGGGACAGCGTCAAGGCAGACGCGGACAGGATCGACGAGATGATCAGGGAATTCAATGAAGACACGGGACTTTTGAAGAATCTGTAAAAAAGTATTTTGGAGGCAGCCTTAGTATAATTGCCGGGCGGCAGACAGAACCGGAGCAGGAATATGTCCACAGGACATATCCTGCGAGGATTCGTCCCTGGTTTGAAACAGATACCTCTCAATACCTTACAAAAAGTGTTCTGTGAAACGTTACATGAAACGTTATATAAAACGTTACATAAAATGTTACATGAAACGTCACACGAAGCCTCTGAACCCTGAACCGCCTGGAAGGAGAGTCTGACATGATACTGCAGAATGTTACCGGCGCAAAATGTACCCTGTGCGGAAAGGTCATCCCCGCCGGACCCAAGATCACGACCTGCCCCCACTGCGGCGGCATTCTCGACATAGAATACGATTACGATTACATCCGCCGCAGCATTGCCGGAAGCCCGCTCACAGACAGGGATGACCTGACCATGTGGCGCTACAGGGAGTTCCTGCCGGTGGAGGGCACCATGAAATTCCCCCGCCTGCGGGTAGGAGGTTCGCCCCTGTATAAAGCGGACGCGCTGGGAGCACAGCTGGGGATCCGGGATTTATGGATCAAGGACGACGGCCAGAACCCCACGGCATCTCTGAAGGACAGGGCCTCTGCCATGGCAGTGACCAAGGCTGTGGAGGCGGGCATGACCACGATCGCCTGTTCCTCGACCGGAAATGCCGCCAGCTCCCTGGCAGGAAATGCGGCGGCAGCCGGCCTTTCCACCTTTATTTTCGTCCCCTCCCGGGCGCCCAAGGGCAAGGTCGCCCAGCTAATGATGTTCGGAGCGACGGTGATCCTGGTGGAAGGCAGCTATGAAGACACCTTCCGTATTTCCGCCGAGGCCATAGACCGGTGGGGGTGGTACAACCGCAATGCGGCCATCAATCCTTACATGATGGAAGGAAAAAAGACGGTTTCTCTGGAGATCGCGGAACAGCTCTCTTTCAAAATGCCGGATTATGTGGCTGTTTCCGTGGGAGATGGCTGCACCATCGCCGGCGTCTGGAAAGGATTTAAGGATCTGCACATGGCCGGTCTGATAGACCGCCTGCCCCGCCTCATCAGCGTGCAGGCCTCCGGCTGCTGTCCCATCAACACGGCTGCAGCGGCGGGCACCATGGAATGGGTCCCCCAGGAGGAAAACACCTTTGCGGATTCTATCGCGGTGGGCGTTCCCCGCAACCCTGTCAAGGCCCTGCGCGCCATCAGTGAATCAGACGGCGTCATCGTGAACGTCAGCGACGAAGAGATCATGGAGGCCATGCGGATGCTCGGCCGCCACGCAGGAGTATTTGCCGAGCCGGCGGGAGCGGCCGGGACGGCAGGAGTCAAAAAGGCAGTGGAGACCGGCCTCATAGAAAAAAATGCATCGGTGGTCTCCATCGTTACCGGCAACGGTCTAAAGGATGTCAACAATGCCATCAGGGCGGCCGGCGAGCCCATGAGCATAAAGCCGGACATGGACCGCCTGCTGGAGGCATTTGACTCCAGAGGTCTGATTATTCCCTCGCAAAAGCCGGATTAAGACAACAGAGCGATTAAGGCACCGGGGCAATCAAGGCACCGGGCAATCAAGACAGCTGAGAAATCAGGGCACCAGGCCGGTCAAAACAGCAGAGCGGTCAAGGCGCCTGAGCGGGGAGAAACACCTGAGCAAAAAGAAGCATCAGCAGAAGACAGATCGGGGGTTCAAATGGGAAACAGCTTTATATTAAAAGGGAATATCTGTCATACACCCCGCCTGGGCAGCCTGGAGATCCGGGAGCATGCCTGCATTGTCTGTGCGGAAGGCACCTGCAGGGGTATTTTTGATAACATCAGTCAGATACCGGAACAATACAGAGCGCTGGAGGTCATTGACTGCGGGGACGGTCTGGTCCTGCCCGGCATGGTGGATCTGCATATCCATGCCCCTCAGTACGCTTTCCGCGGCACCGGGATGGATTATGAACTCCTGAAATGGCTGGACCGGGTCACTTTTCCGGAGGAGATCAGGTATGCGGACACGGGATATGCCGCCCGGGCTTATGAGATTTTTTCCAACGGACTGAAAAAGGGAGCCACCACCCGTGCGGTTATTTTCGGCACGATCCATGTCCGGTCCACGCTTATCCTGATGGATTGTATGGAAAAGAGCGGACTGATCAGCTTTGTGGGCAAGGTCAATATGGACCGGCATGCACCGCCGGAGCTGACGGAGAAAAGCGTTTCAGAAGCGGAAGCGGATACCCGGCTTTTTATCGAAGAGAGCAGGAAGCGTGGATACAGGAGAACAAAACCGATCATTACACCCCGTTTTGTTCCAACCTGTACAGGAGAGCTGATGGAGGCTCTGGGAAGGATCAGGAAAGAGTATGACCTGCCGGTCCAGTCCCATCTCTCGGAAAATCCCGGGGAGGTGGAGCTGGTCGCGGAGCTGGAACCGGAGGCGGCCTTTTACGGAGATGCCTATGACCGTTACGGTCTTTTCGGAAGAGAAGGAAACACGGTCATGGCCCACGGCATATATTCGACGCCGGAGGAAATGCAGAGGATCCTGGACAACGGCGTCTGGATCGCCCACTGCCCGGCATCCAACATGGACCTTGCTTCCGGGATCGCGCCGGTGCGCCGTTTCCTGGAAAAAGGGATCCGGGTCGGACTCGGAACAGATGTAGGAGGAGGCTTTTCGGACTCCATATTCCGGGCTGTGACCGATACCATACAGGTTTCGAATCTGTACTGGAGATATATCGACAGGAATGCGGGACCGCTGAAATTTGCCGAAAGCCTCTATCTGGCGACAAAGGGAGGCGGAGCCTTTTTTGGCAAAGTCGGAAGCTTTGAGGACGGATATGAATTTGACGCGGTCGTACTGGATGATTCCTCTTTGCAGAGCGCCCGCCCCCTGACGCTTGGGGACAGGCTGGAAAGAGCCGTCTACCTGGAACTGGACAGAGAAGGGATCGTGATGAAGTTCGCCGCAGGCGAACGGATTCTTTAAACCCGACCCTTTAAACCAGATCCTTTAAACCGAATCCTTTAAACCAGATTCTTTAAACCAGACCCTTTAACCCGGATCCATTTTTTGGAAATATTTTTCTGTAAATGTAAATATATAACTGTAAATATATAAAAAAGACATCCGGAAAAGACACGTTGAAAAGACCTGTAGAAAAGAAAAGGAGGCAGCCTATGTATGCGGGACAGAGCGTAAAGCGGGTGGATGCCTTTGACAAGGTGACAGGCCGGTCAAAGTATACTGATGACCTGTGCGACCGCGGCGCCTATATTGCCAGGGTACTGCATTCCACCATTGCCAACGGAAGAGTCGTTTCCATTGATACATCGGAGGCGGAAAAGGTTCCCGGCGTGGTCAGGATCCTGACCTGCTTTGATCTCAAAGAGAAGCACTATTTTCCGACAGCCGGCCACCCCTGGTCCACAGATCCGTCTCATCAGGACGTCGCGGACCGCCTGATCCTGACAGACAGGGTCCGCTTCGCAGGGGACGATATCGCTGCTGTCGTGGCGGAGGACGAGGTCGCCGCCTCGCAGGCTCTGCGCCTGATCAGGGTGGAGTACGAAGAGTACCCCTTTGTGCTGGATGTACAGAAGGCCATGGAGGACGGAGCTCCTCTGCTGCATGAAGAGTATCCCAACAATATCCTCAAACATACGCAGACCCGGCTGGGAGACTATCAGAAGGCGATCCAGGAACCTGGTCTGATCAAGGTGGAGGGCTGGTATGAGACCCCTGTTGTCCAGCACTGCCATATAGAAAACTTTATCTGCTATGCCTTTGTGGAGGGAGGCCGGGTCAACGTGGTCACATCCACGCAGATCCCCCATATCGTCCGGCGTACCGTGGGACAGGCTCTGGGCATTGACTGGGGCAGGGTCCGGGTGGTCAAGCCCTATATTGGAGGCGGTTTCGGCAACAAACAGGACGTCCTTTATGAGCCCCTCTGTGCCTGGCTGAGCCTGCAGACGGGCGGACATCTGGTAAAACTGGATGTACCCAGGGAGGAAACCTTTATCTGCAACCGGACCCGCCATTCGATCCGCAATCACATCGTCTCCTGGGTCAGACCGGACGGAACCTTTGCCGCCAGGAAGCTGGAGGCCTTTTCCGACCAGGGAGCCTACGCCTCCCACGGCCACAGCATCTGCGCTAAAGGCGCCGGCGCCTTCCCGCAGCTTTATCCCTGTGAAAATGTTGAGGTGGATGCCTACACCATTTTCACCAATAAGCCCGTGGCCGGCGCCATGAGAGGCTACGGGATCCCTCAGGCCATGTGGGCTGTGGAGTCCCACACCGAGGACGTGGCTGCCGCCCTGGGAGAGGACCCCCTGGTATTCCGCAGGCGCAACCTCATGCCCGTGGGCTATGTGGACGGTTTTTCCAAAAACCAACTGTACGCGGACTCCTTTAACCAGTGCCTGGACAAGGCCATGGCCGCCATCGACTATGAGAGAAAGGTGAAGGAATACGAGAACCAGACCGGGGACATCCGCAGAGGGATCGGCATGGCGGTCTTCTGGTATAACACGGCAGTCTGGCCTATTTCTCTGGAAAGTTCTTCCTGCCGTATGGTGCTCAACCAGGACGGGTCTTTCCAGCTGCAGGTGGCGGAGACAGAGATCGGCCAGGGCGCGGACACAGCCTTTTCCCAGATGGCGGCGGATGTGGTCGGCGTTCCACTGGAAAAAGTCCATATCATCTCCTGCCAGGACACGGACGTCACTCCCTTCGGTACTGGCGCCTACGCCTCCAGACAGACCTATGTGGCAGGCTTTTCCATCCGCCAGACCGGACTCCTCCTGAAGCAGAAGATCCTGGACTATGCCCATAAACTGACCCGGATGCCGGTCTTCAACCTGGACATTGTCGACGGGAATATCGTCCGGACCACGGACGGCAGGGTGCTGATGAGCCTGGGAGAGCTTGCGACAGAGGCGCTCTACAGCCTCGAAGACAGCCGCCATATCACTGCAGAGAGCACATATCAGGTAAAATCCAATGCCTACTCCTTTGGCTGTACCATTGCCGAGGTGGAGGTCGACATTCCCATGTGCAGGGCAAAGCTCCTCAATGTAGTGAACTGCCACGACGCCGGAAATCTGATCAATCCCGCCCTGGCAGAAGCCCAGGTCCACGGCGGTATGAGCATGGGAATCGGTTTCGGCCTGTCCGAGAAGCTTATGTTTGATGAGAAGACCGGCCGCGCCCTGAACAACAATCTGCTGGACTACAAGATGTCCACCTTCCTGGACCACCCCAAGCTGACAGCCCTGTTCGTGGAAAATCCCGAGCCCACCAGTGCTTTCGGCACCAAGGCCCTGGGAGAGCCGCCGACCTGTTCTGTGGCGCCGGCGATCCGCAATGCCATTTTCCACGCCACCGGAGTGGCACTCAACAATGCCCCGGCAGATCCCCACAACCTGTTCCGCGCCTTTTCAGAGGCCGGACTCTTCCATGACGAAAGGTAAGGTGCCGCTATGTATGATATCAAAGCTCTGTATGAAGCGGGAAGCGTCGAGGAAGCGATCCATCTTCTGGTGGAACATCCACAGGCCCAGATCCTGGCCGGCGGAAGTGATGTCCTGGTGCAGATCCGCGAGGGAAAACGGGCCGGCGCGGAGCTGGTGAGCATCTACGGGATCGACGCGATGAGGGGCGTTTCCTATGACGAAGAGGAAGCCATCCGCATCGGATCCCTGACCAGCTTTTCCCATATCGCGGCAGATCCCATCATTCAGGAAAAGATCCCTGTCCTGGGGGAAGCGGTGAGCCTTGTCGGTGGACCCCAGATCCGCAATATCGGCACCATCGGCGGCAACACCTGCAACGGGGTGACCAGTGCCGACTCGGCCTCTACTCTGTTTGCCTGGGACGCCATCGTGGAACTGACAGGACCGGAGGGGATCCGCAGGCTTCCCATCCAGGATTTTTACATCAAGGCCGGCGTCGTAGATCTAAAGCCGGGCGAGCTGCAGACCGCGATCATTATCCCCAAGAAGTCCTATGAGGGCTACTGCGGAAATTATATTAAATATTCCATGCGCGAGGCCATGGACATTGCCACTTTGGGGTGCTCCGTGAACGCCTCCCTGTCAGAAGACAAAAAGGTGATTCGGGATGCCAGGATCGCCTACGGCGTAGCCGGACCGATCCCCATGAGGGCGCCGACGGCGGAGAAGACCGCGGCAGGCCGGGAAGTGAGCAGGGAGACCGTAAATGCTTTTGCCCGTGCCGTGCTGGAGGACATCAATCCCAGAGACAGCTGGAGAGCGGCCAAAGCCTTCCGCCAGCATATCGCCGTAGAAATGGCAAAAAGGGCCCTGACAAAATCGATCCTTCTGGGAGGGGGTGAGATTCGTGAGTAAACAGTACAAAATGATCCACTGCAGGATCAATGGAAAAGACCGGGATGTCATGGTGGATGTGCGGGCGTCCCTGACAGACATGCTCAGGAACGACTTCCGTCTGACCAGTGTGAAAAAAGGCTGCGAGGTGGGAGAGTGCGGCGCCTGCAACGTCCTGATCAATGGGGAGTGTTTCAACTCCTGCATCTATCTGGCGGTCTGGGCGGACGGCAAGGATATCCTGACGCTGGAAGGTCTGGAGGGTCCCAATAACGAGATCTCCGACATCCAGCAGGCCTTTATCGACGAAGCGGCCGTCCAGTGCGGCTTCTGTACACCCGGTGTCATTATGAGCGCGGTGGAGATCCTGAACGAAGGACGGGAATTGTCCGATGAAGAGATCCGGATCAGGATGTCCGGACATCTGTGCCGCTGCACAGGGTATGAAAATATTTTCCGCGCAGTCAAAAAGACCATGCTCAAAAGGCTGGAGGCGGCGGGAAAACTGTAAACACTCCAGCCGTCCGAACAGACTTCATCAGGACCGCGGATAGACAGTGATCGATTCGTATTATACAGGGATCTGTTTCTGTACGGAGCAGAAAAAAAGCGCGGTGCTTTTCCGTATAGAACAGGGAAAGGAAAAGGTGACGGCATGCTTTTGATTGGAAACGGACAGGTTATTACAAGAGATCCTGACAGGCCTTATCTGAAAGACGGCGCTGTCATCACGGAAGGAACAAAGATCCTGGCGGTCGGCGGGCTGGAGGATCTGAAGAAAAAGTATCCGGAGGCGTCCTTTGTCGACGCGAAGGGCGGCGTCATCATGCCCGGCCTGATCAATGCCCACACGCATATCTATTCCGGGCTGGCCAGGGGCCTTTCCATTGTCGGCAATAATCCCACCAATTTCTTTGAGGTCCTCGACGGCACCTGGTGGGCGATCGACCGGAGGCTCACTCTGGACGGAACCCGGGCGTCTGCCTACGCAACGATCCTGGACTGCATCCGCAACGGCGTGACGACGATCTTTGACCACCACGCCAGCTTCTGCGAGATCCCCGGTTCTCTTTTTGCCATCAGGGACGTCGCGAAGGAAACAGGCATGCGGGCCTGCCTCTGCTATGAGATCTCCGAGCGCGACGGCGAAGAAAAGACCCTGCAGGGGATCCAGGAGAACGCTGATTTTGCCAAATATGCAATTGAAGCCGATGATCCTATGATCAAGGCCATGTTCGGCGGCCACGCCCTTTTCACGATCTCCGACAAAACCTTTGAGAAGATGGTGGAGGCCAATGACGGCATGACCGGCTTCCACATCCACGTCGCGGAGGGGATGAATGACGTCTATGACAGCCTCCGCAACTATGGCTGCCGGCCGGTGAACCGCCTGCTCTACAACGGGATCCTGGGGGACAGGACCCTGCTCGGCCACTGCATCCATGTGAGTCCCGCCGAGATGGACATCATTAAGGAAACCGGAACCATGGTCGTCAACAACCCGGAGTCCAACATGGGCAACGCCGTCGGCTGCGCCCCTGTCCTTCAGATGATGAAAAAAGGGATCACCGTCGGCATGGGAACCGATGCCTATACCCACGACATACTGGAGAGCATGAAAGTTTTCCTGATCATCCAGAGACACAACGCTGCCCTCCCCAACGTCGCCTGGGGCGAGGATTTCACCATGCAGTTCACAAACAACCGCATCATAGCCGAGAAGTATTTCGGTGTGCCCCTCGGTATCCTCAAAGAGGGAGCCGCTGCCGACATCATTGTTATGGACTACAAGCCCTTCACTCCTTTTTCCGATGAAAATATCGACGGACATATGCTCTTTGGCATGAACGGAAGAAACTGCCGGACTACCATTATAAACGGACGTCTTCTCTATAAAGACCGCGAATTCGTCGACCTGGATGAGGACAGGATCAATGCCTGGACCCTCGAACAGAGCAAAAAGCTCTGGGGCGAGCTCAACCACAGGGAATACTGATCACTTAGGACTCTGACCGCAGAGAATATTGACCACTAGATCTCTGACCACGGTGAATACTGATTACTCAAATCTCTTACCACAGGGAATACTGATCACCTAAGACTCTGACCACAGGGATATAGATACGAAAGGAGGACACCATGAGCGATATTATGCGTCCCATGTCCTTTGGGCATCTGATGAACTGGATCCTGGAGGAATATCAGAAGAGCGGAAGCATCTTCGGGGTTTCAATGCCTGTGAAGCATTCCAACCGGCAGGCCCTGCCGATTTTTAAAGAAAAAATTGAAGCGCCCTTCGGCCCGGCGGCCGGTCCCAACACCCAGCTGGCGCAGAATATCGTCGCGGCTTACGCGGCCGGGTCCCGCTTTTTTGAACTGAAAACGGTTCAGATCATGGACGGTCCCGAACTGGCCGCCTGTGTCAATAAGCCCTGCATCATAGCGGACGATGAGTGCTACAACTGCGAGTGGTCCACAGAGCTCTACGTGACGCAGGCCTGCGCGGAATACATCAAAGCGTGGGTGGCCTGCAAACTTCTGGCCCGGGAATTCGGTATGGGAGATCCCGATGCCTTTGTCTTCAACATGTCTGTCGGTTACGACCTGGCGGGGATCAAATCCGAAAAGATCAACACCTTTATCGACACCCTGATCAATGCGGAGAACTCTGATGTTTTTAAAGAATGTATCGGATGGGCACTGGCGAATGAGGAAAGATTCAAAATTGTGGACGAGGCCTATATCCGCGGCGTTTCTTCCAGGATCTCCGCCTCCATCACAGAATCCACCCTGCACGGATGTCCGCCTGACGAGATCGAGAGGATCGCGACCTATCTGATCACAGAAAAAAATCTGAACACCTATATCAAACTGAATCCGACCCTTCTGGGCTACGACTACGCCAGGGCAAGGCTCGATTCCCTGGGCTTTGATTATGTAGCCTTTGACGACCACCACTTCAAAGAGGACCTCCAGTGGGAGGATGCTGTACCCATGCTGGAGAGGCTGACGGCTCTGGCGGCGGAAAAGGGCGTCGAGTTCGGCGTCAAGCTGACCAACACTTTCCCGGTGGATGTAACCCGGGGCGAGCTGCCCAGCGAGGAAATGTACATGGCAGGCCGCGCCCTGTTTCCTCTGACCATTCATCTGGCGGCCAGGATCAGCGAGACCTTCGGCGGCAGGCTCCGCATCTCCTATTCGGGCGGAGCGGCTATCAATAACATAAAGGCCCTCTTTGACGCGGGGATCTGGCCCATCACCATGGCCACCAACGTGCTCAAGCCGGGCGGATACCAGAGGATGTGCCAGATCGCGGACCGTCTCATGGACTGCGGCAGCACTGCTTTTACTGGTGTGGACATCGCAGCCGTCAAGGCAATGGACGAAAACGCGGCAGCCGCCGGTTTCTATACAAAACCGGTCAAACCTCTCCCGGACCGCCATATCAAAAAAGAGCTCCCGCTCTTTGACTGCTTCACATCCCCCTGCAGGGAGGGATGTCCCATCGGCCAGGATATTCCCGCCTACCTGCGGGCCATGGCTCAGAAGGATCCGGAGAAGGCCTTCCGCATCATCCTGGAGAGAAATCCCCTTCCCTTCATTACGGGAACGATCTGCCCCCACCACTGCGGGGACAAGTGCATGCGCAACTACTACGAGGAGACCCTGCACATCCGCGAGACCAAACTCGCGGCAGCCAGAGCAGCCTGCGCAGAGGTATTCCCGACCCTGGGCGCGCCGCAGACCGGTTCCTCCTGCGGCTCCGGCAGTGCAGACAGCGCCCGAAAGAAGGTCGCTGTGATCGGCGCAGGCCCCGCGGGCCTCTCCGCAGCCGCCTTCCTGTCCAGAGCCGGCATTCCGGTGACGGTATTTGAACGCAGTGAAAAACCCGGCGGTGTCGTCGCCCATGCCATTCCGGACTTCCGCATCGCTTCGCCAGAGATAGAAAAGGACGTCGCGATCTGCCTTGCTTTCGGCGCAGAGCTTGTCTGCGGGCGGGAGATCTCCTCTGTTGAGGAACTCCGGAAAGAGGGCTTTACCGATGTGATCGTGGCTGTCGGCGCCTGGAAGAGCGGGGAGAACCCCCTCTCGTCCGGAGAATGTCTGGACGCCCTCCACTTCCTCCAGATGGTCAAAAAAGACCCCGCAGCAGCCGGAGAGGGCTCAAATATCGTCGTCCTGGGCGGCGGCAATACAGCCATGGACACAGCCAGGGCCGCGAAACGCCTGCCCGGCGAACGAAATGTCCGCCTGGTCTACCGCCGCACGAAACGTTATATGCCGGCGGATGAGGAAGAGCTTCAGATGGCCCTTGAAGACGGCGTGGAGTTCATGGAGCTCCTGGCGCCCGAAACCCTTGAAGACGGCAGGCTGACCTGCAGTGTGATGGAGCTCGGCGCGCCGGATGAATCCGGCAGGCGGTCCCCTGTCCCGACAGGAAAGACTGTTCAGATCCCCGCCGACATCGTGATCGCCGCGGTGGGCGAGCGCATCGATACCGGCCTGTTCGAGGCGGCGGGCTGCGCCCTGGACAAAAAAGGACGCCCGGTAGTGGACGCGGATATGAAGACCTCCGCAGCAGGCGTCTACGCCATCGGCGACGCCAGAAGAGGTCCTGCGACTGTGGTCGAAGGGATCGCGGACGCGGCGAAGGCAGCGGCGGCGATCGGAGGGATCAGCTTCGAGACCTGGGCCGGCGAAAACGCGGCGGCGCCCGAAGCGGACTACCTGTGCAAAAAGGGAATCGTGTCGGAGGACACCGGGGCCATGCCGGACGAAAGGTGCCTGGGCTGTCCCACTGTCTGCGAAGTCTGTGCTGACGTCTGTCCCAACCGCGCCAATGTGGCCATCCACGTTCCCGGCAGACAGCAGGCCCAGATCATTCATGTCGACGGCATGTGCAACGAGTGCGGAAACTGCGCCGTCTTCTGTCCTTACAGCGGCAGGCCTTACAAAGACAAATTCACCCTGTTCTGGTCTGAGGAGGACTTTGCGGACAGCACCAACGAAGGCTTCCTGATGACCGGACAAGACAGCGTGAAGATCCGCCTGGACGGCACTGTGACGACCGTGAAAACAGAGGAAGCGGACAAAGTGTCGAAGGATGCGGCGGCAGTGATCAATACCGTCCTCACAGACTATGCCTACCTGCTGCCCTGACTCAACATAAGGGCGGGAGCCCTGAAACCGGATAAACTGTCCAGATGCTGCATAACGGTGAGAGCATTCGAACAGGGGGCTTCTCACCTGGTTACTCAGACTTCGGAGAGATAATAAAAGAGACAGATAACAAAAGAGATAGCTGACAAAAAGACAGCTGACAAAAAGACAGCTGATAAAAGAGATAATTTTAAAGAAACCACAGACGAGATCAGCAGCGTCGACCCGCTGCTACGAAAGGTTTTTATGAAGAAAAAATCTGTTGCCGTGATCCGCTGCAGCGGCTCCGCTGCCATCATTCAATCTGCCTCGGAAGGCCAAAGCGGCCCGGACTGCGCGGCCATAAAAACATCGGTAAAAGCTCTAAGTCCGGAAGGAATCCCCGGCGCCTGTGCATTTGGCTGTCTCGGAGGAGGAAGCTGCGCGGCAGCCTGCCCTCTGAAAGCGATCACGTTAAAAGAGAAAGGGCCCGCCTCAGTCGACCAGGAAAAATGTGTCGGCTGCGGGAAATGCGTCAAAATCTGCCCGCAGCAGCTGATCAGCCTCATTCCTCCCGAGAACACGATCCAGCCCTTCTGCTCGGGCAGGGCTCCGGCAAAAGAAACGAGAGAGTCCTGCAGCTCCGGCTGCATCGGCTGCGGAATCTGTGAAAAAGCCTGCCCTGCGGGAGCGATCCGCGTCGAGGACCAGCATGCTGTGATCGACCAGGAGCGCTGCATCGCCTGCGGCATGTGCGCTTCCAAATGTCCCCGCGGTGTGATCCATGACGCCAACGGCATTTTTTCCATCCGATGAAATAAGACACAGGATTTTTTAAAGCACTCGAGAGGAGGATGCCCTTATGCAGGAAAAATACCAGTTCACTGTCAATGGCAGACAGTGCTCTACAGATGAGAACAAGCCTCTCCTGCGCTTTCTGAGGGATGATCTGCATCTGTATTCAGTCAAAGACGGCTGCAGCGAGGGCGCCTGCGGCACCTGCACCATCGTCGTTGACGGAGCGGCGGTCAAATCCTGTGTCCTGACGACACAAAAGGCCGCCGGACGTAACATACTGACGGTGGAAGGCCTCAGCGACTTTGAAAAGGAGGCCTTCGTCTATGCCTTCGGGATCAGCGGATCGGTCCAGTGCGGCTTCTGCACCCCCGGTATGGTCATGGCCGGCAAAGCCCTG
The DNA here is from genome assembly GCF_900101015.1 of Sarcina sp. DSM 11001. Taxonomy (GTDB): domain Bacteria; phylum Bacillota; class Clostridia; order Lachnospirales; family Lachnospiraceae; genus CAG-791. Next base: position 84,911 of record NZ_FNFZ01000020.1, read on the forward strand.
CTGGACAAAAATCCGGATCCCTCGGAGGAGGAGATCAGGACCGCCATCAGGGGCAATATCTGCCGCTGCACAGGCTACCGCAAGATCATCGACGGGATCAGGCTCACGGCTTCCATCCTCAGAGGGGAGACGAAGATCGATCCCGAAGCGGAGAAGGGGGACGATTTTGGCGTCGGCCGCCGCGCCTTCCGCATAGATGTGAGAAAAAAGGTGCTAGGCTACGGCAAGTATCCGGACGATATCGAGATGGAGGGGATGCTCCATCTTTCCGCTGTGCGCTCCAAATACGCCAGAGCCCGCGTCCTGTCCATCGATGCTTCAGCAGCTCTTGTCCTTCCGGGCGTAGCCGGCGTCCTGACCGCTGAGGATGTGCCCAATAACAAGGTGGGACACCTCCAGCAGGACTGGGACGTCATGATCGCTGTGGGCAGCGTGACCCGGTGCGTCGGCGATGCCATCTGTCTGGTGGCAGCCGAGACAGAGGAAATCCTGGAGAAAGCCAAAAAGCTGGTCAAAGTGGAGTATGAGGTACTCGAACCTGTGACCACCATCGCCCGGGCCATGGCACCGGACGCTCCAAAGGTCCACAGCGCGGGCAACCTCTGCCAGAGCAGGCACGTCACCCGGGGCGACGCGGCCGCCGCTCTGGCAGCCTCGGCATACACAGTGACCAGATCCTTCAGCACACCCTTTACCGAGCACGCCTTCCTGGAACCGGAATGTGCTGTGGCTTTTCCCTATAAAGACGGCGTCAAGATCCTGAGCACGGACCAGGGAGTCTATGACACCCGCAAGGAAGTTTCCATCATGTTCGGCTGGGATCCTGAGCGGGTCGTCGTGGAGAACCAGCTGGTCGGCGGCGGTTTCGGCGGCAAGGAGGACGTGACCGTACAGCACATCAGCGCTCTGGCTGCCTGGATCTACAAACGGCCGGTCAAAGCCCGCTTCAGCCGCCAGGAATCCATCAATTTCCACCCCAAGCGCCATGCCATGGAGGGGACTTTTACCCTGGGCTGTGATGAAAACGGTATTTTTACAGCCCTGGACTGCGACATCTATTTTGACACGGGAGCCTATGCCTCCCTGTGCGGACCGGTGCTGGAGCGCGCCTGTACCCATTCCGTGGGTCCCTACTGCTACCAGAACACCGATATCCGCGGATACGGTTACTATACCAACAATCCTCCCGCCGGCGCCTTCCGGGGCTTCGGCGTCTGCCAGAGCGAATTTGCCCTGGAGTCCATGATCAACCTGCTGGCTGAAAAGGTCGGGATCTCCCCCTGGGAGATCCGCTTCCGCAACGCCATCGAGCCGGGCAAAGTCCTTCCCAACGGACAGATCGCCGACCCTTCGACAGCCCTCAAGGAGACCCTCCTGGCAGTAAAAGATGTTTACGAAGCCAATCCCGGCCGGGCCGGTATTGCCTGCGCCATGAAGAATTCCGGCGTGGGCGTCGGCCTGCCTGACAAGGGCAGAGCAAGGCTGGTGATCGAGGACGGCGTCTGTGTCATCTACTGCGCCGCCTCGGATATAGGACAGGGATGCCTGACAGTTTTCTGCCAGGACGTGGCCCAGGCCACAGGCCTGCCGCTGTCCAGGATCCGCAACGGAGCCGGCAGTACAGAGATCGCGCCGGATTCGGGCACCACCTCCGGCTCCCGCCAGACCCTGCTCTCCGGCGAAGCAGTCCGTCAGGCTGCCCTGCAGCTTGCTCAGGCCCTGGAGGAGGCGGGAGGAGACCTGTCTGCTCTCGAGGGACGGGAATTCTTTTATGAATATTTCGAACCTACCGACAAGCTGGGCGCAGATGTACCCTTCCCCAAGAGCCACATCGCCTACGGCTACGCGACCCACGTGGTCATTCTGGACGAAAAAGGCCGGGTGACCGAGGTCTACGCCGCCCATGACTCCGGAAAAGTCGTCAACCCTATTTCCATCCAGGGACAGATCGAGGGCGGCGTGCTGATGGGCATGGGCTATGCCCTGACAGAGGACTTCCCCCTCAGGGACGGCGCCCCCCAGGCACGCTACGGCACACTGGGACTTCTGCGCGCGCCGCAGATCCCCGATATCCATGCCATCTATGTGGAAAAAGAGGAACTCCTTCCCGTCGCCTACGGCGCAAAAGGTATCGGAGAGATCGCCGCCATCCCCACTGCCCCCGCCCTGCAGGGCGCCTACTATGCCCTGGACGGCATTTTCCGCACAAAGCTTCCCATGGAAAAGACATGGTACAAAAAGTAAAATGAGCAAAACGCAGTCAATGCATGTAGGTTTATAAACAAGGGTCACGGCAGCAAATCTAAAAAAACATGACAGGAAAATCCGCGATAAAACCTTGAATAAAAAACGTGACAGGGAACCCCGCAATACAAAAACCGTGATAAAAAAACGCCTGAAGAACCAGGAGTTGAAAAGGAGACACAGAAATGGCACTGGATAAGGCACTGGATTATGAAAAAATAAAAGAAGCAGCTGAGGATTACCGGGCGGATATGGTCCGGTTCCTGCGCCAGATGATCTCCCGCCCGAGTGAGAGCTGCGAAGAGAAAGAAGTCGTAGAATGTATCAAAGCCGAAATGGAAAAAGTCGGATTTGATAAGGTAGAGATCGACGGCCTCGGCAATGTCATCGGCTGGATCGGAGACGGGGACAAAATCCTGGCGATCGACTCACATGTAGATACCGTGGGAATCGGCAATATCGAGAACTGGGACCATGACCCCTACGAGGGATATGAGACCGATGAGATCATTTACGGCCGCGGCGGCTCCGACCAGGAGGGCGGCATGGCCAGCGCTGTCTATGCGGCGAAGATCATGAAGGATCTGGATCTGATCCCCAGGGGATATAAGATCATGATCGTGGGCAGCGTCCAGGAAGAGGACTGCGACGGTATGTGCTGGCAGTACATCTACAACAAGGACAAGATCGTTCCGGAGTTCGTGATCTCCACGGAGCCGACGGACGGCGGGATCTACCGCGGTCACCGCGGCCGCATGGAGATCCGCGTGGATGTCAAGGGGATTTCCTGCCATGGCAGCGCGCCGGAGCGCGGGGACAATGCCATCTACAAGATGGCGGACATCATTGCGGACGTCCGTTCCCTCAATGAAAACGGGTGCGGCGAGGAGGACGAGATCAAGGGCCTCGTAAAAATGCTGGAGCCGGAATACAATCCTGACCACTACGAGGACGCCAGATTCCTCGGCCGCGGGACCTGCACCGTCTCCCAGATCTTCTACACCTCCCCCAGCCGCTGCGCAGTAGCGGACAGCTGCTCTGTCTCTATCGACCGCCGCATGACGGCGGGAGAGACCTGGGAGTCCTGCCTGGAGGAGATCCGCCGGCTTCCCTCCTGTAAAAAGTACGCGGATGACGTCAAGGTCTCCATGTACATGTACGACAGACCCTCCTGGACCGGAGAAGTCTATGAGACAGAGTGCTATTTCCCCACCTGGATCAACAAAGAGAACGCGGCCCATGTCCAGGCCCTGGCGGATGCGCACAGAGCCCTCTACGGTGACCGGCGCCAGTCCTCCCCCTCCTCTGCGGATAAAAGAAACCGCCCGCTCATCGACAAGTGGACGTTTTCCACCAACTGCGTTTCGATCCAGGGCAGATACGGAATCCCCTGCGTTGGCTTCGGACCCGGAGCCGAAAGCCAGGCCCATGCGCCGAACGAAGTGACCTATAAGGACGACCTCGTCAGATGCGCGGCCGTCTATGTCGCTGCCCTGAATCTTTACGACAGTGAAAAAAAGACGGACGATGCTACCCAGTTCAGAGCCGGAAAGTGATGTCAGAATTGGAAAGTGATGTCAGAATCCAGAAGGGTTTAAAGCGATATCAGAACACAAAAGGGCTTAAAACAGATACCGGAGAATATGAAAGGACTCCGGAAAAGGATTCCAGGAAAGGATTCAGAATATGGATAAAAAACTACAGGGTTACATTGACAAGTTGAACAGTCTGAATTTTAAAAAAATGTATGAGGGAGACTTCTTTCTCACCTGGGAGAAGACTGACGATGAGATCGAGGCGGTCTTTACCGTGGCGGACGCCCTCCGCTATATGAGGGAGAACAATATTTCCACCAAAGTGTTTGAGTCCGGTCTGGGCGTTTCCCTTTTCCGAGACAATTCCACCCGCACCCGCTTTTCCTTTGCCTCCGCCTGCAACCTGCTCGGTCTGGAGGTGCAGGATCTGGACGAGGGCAAGAGCCAGATCGCTCACGGCGAGACCGTCCGCGAGACAGCCAACATGATCTCCTTCATGGCGGATGTCATCGGGATCCGCGACGACATGTATATCGGCAAGGGAAACAAATACATGCACGATGTCGTGGACGCTGTGACTCAGGGACATGAAGCGGGCGTCCTGGAGCAGAAGCCCACCCTGGTCAACCTCCAGTGCGACATCGACCATCCCACCCAGTGCATGGCCGACATGCTGCACATCCTCCACACCTTTGGCGGAGCAGAAAAGCTCAAAGGCAAAAAGATCGCCATGACCTGGGCTTATTCCCCCAGCTACGGCAAGCCCCTCTCCGTTCCCCAGGGCGTGATCGGCCTGATGACCCGCTTCGGCATGGATGTCGTCCTGGCCCACCCCGAGGGCTACGAAGTCATGCCCGAGGTGGTGGAAGTCGCAAAGAAGAACGCGGAGGCCTCAGGAGGGAGCTTCAGCATGACCAATTCCATGGAGGAGGCCTTCAGGGATGCCGATATCGTTTATCCCAAGAGCTGGGCTCCCTTTGCAGCCATGGAAAAGCGCACCAATCTCTACGGAGAAGGAGACACAGAGGGCATCCAGGCCCTGGAAAAAGAACTCCTGGCCCAGAACGCCGGGCATAAGGACTGGTGCTGTACAGAGGACCTGATGGCCCTGACAAAGGACAAAAAAGCTCTTTACCTGCACTGCCTGCCCGCCGATATCAACGGTGTCAGCTGCGAGGAAGGTGAAGTGGAGGCGAGCGTCTTTGACCGTTATCGCGATTCCCTCTACAGACAGGCCAGCTACAAGCCCTGCATCATTGCCGCCATGATCTTCCTGGCCAAGCAGAAGGACCCGGCCGCGACACTGGAAGCCCTGACCCGGAGAAATGCTCCCCGGCACATGAAATAAAACGATCCGGCCGCCGGCAGATCCCCGGACCGTCCGGACAGCGGATGCTTTACAAAATAAGCCGGGCTATGAAGTGAGATGATCCGGCTGCCGGCAATCCCCTGAAAGCCCCGATGCAGTTGCGGTACAAAATAGTACAAACTATACTGTACATAATCGGTACGGATAAAAAAACAGACATACCCGCAAAAAAGAACATAAATACCACATATAATAAAAAAGGAGACTATGATGAACAAACTGGTCACGTTTTTTCGGGAGACCAGCATGGGCAGGTTCCTGATCGGTGCAGGCATTATTCTGATCATTTTCGGATGCATCGTCCGCAGCTTTGCAAAGGATAACGCGAACTACATCAAAACCGATGCGGTAGTCACTAAAACGGAATTATTTGAGGAAGCGGATGAGAAAAACAACACCGAGGCTCTTTACACTGTCGATGTCAAATACATAGTAGACGGCACAGAATATGAAGAAGAGTATGGTGTCTTCTCTGGCTATAAAGTGGGAGACCAGGTCACGATCTCCTATGATCCGAAAAACCCCGCTGAGATCGCCCAGCCCGGCAACAATAAACTTGAGGGATATCTGTTTATCCTGGCCGGGGTCGCCGCGCTCGCTGCCGGGATCGTCAGCCTGGCCAGAGCCGCGCAGAAACACAAAGCATTGAAAGAACAGGAAAAGGAGTGGACAAATGGCTGATCACACTTATTTTTTTCAGCCCGAAAAAAAGATCCTGAAACAGGGATTTTTCATGACAGACGAAGACAAGAACGTTGTCTATGAGGCAAAGATGCTCAAGCAGCCCATCCTGGGCGCCATGGAATTTGAATTCATCAACCACATCACCGGCCAGTCCGGCGTCCACAAAGTCGGCCATACCGTCACAACGGAGACATCCGGCCTGTTTGAATTCTTTTCTATCAAATCCTCCTTCAAATATGACGGAGAGAATATCTGGGATTACCTGCATGACCAGGGGATCAGGATCGATTCCTCCATAGCAGGCGACAGGATCGGAATGAGCTACCACATCTCCCTCAAGGGAAAAGACATGGCGGAAATCGCCACGGCATCACCCGACGGAGGAAACGGCCTGATCACAGGCGCTTCCTGGCTGAAAGTGACTGCTGCCGAAGAAGACATCGACCTGGCATTCCTGACTGCATTCTCTATCGCCAGGACCGATCAGTCATTTTATGACTGATGTGACTGCTGCCGTTTTAACTCAGAGGATCCTTATTACTCACAATAAACGCACAATGAACTGAACAATGAACTAAACTATGAACTGCACAACGAACTGACAAGGGATCCCAATGATAATTCTTTCGGAACACCCCTCCCCGCTTCTTTTGCTCTAAGCACGAGCGGCGGGGAGTTCATCAGGCTTTTAAGAGGAGATGCAGGATGAGCGGAAACTGGCTTCTTCTTCCGGTGTATAAGACCTGTAAGGCTATTAAAATCTGTAATACTTACAAAATTTTTAAAATATGTATGGCAGTCCTTCTGGCCCTGATGCTGCTCCTGTCCGGCTGCGCCGGCGCGGGAGACGGGGGCAGATCTGAAGACCGGAATAATTCCGGCGGTGCGGAGCTCACCGGGGCCGGGATCAGCAGCGGTTCCGCTGCGGAAGGAGATGCGGCCGCGGGCAGGGAGCCGGACTCGGACAAAGGGGCAGTTTCAGAAAGTGAGACAGCCCTGGAAAATGAGGCTCTCGCGGAAGCCCTGCAGACCGCGCCCGAAGAAGGCCTGCTCCGGATCGGAACTTCAGAGGCCGTCAAATCCATGGATGTGCACAGGGTGACCAGCAGCTACATGGTGCCTCTCAATATCTATGAACGTCTCTTTGATATCAAAGTCAACGACGACGGGACTACGGAACTGGTCCCAAGCCTGGCCAGAGAGTTTTCCCTTTCTGAAGACGGCCTGACCTACAGCTTCACTCTCCGGGACGACGCCTTTTTCTGGGACGGAAGCCCCGTAAAGGCGTCCGATGTGGCTTTTACATTCACCAGGATGCTCTCTCTTCCGGACAGCCTTCAGCGGGATTTTGCGGATTCGATAAAAGGAGCGGCAAAAGTGGTGTCCCAAAAGACAGATACGTTGGAAGGAATCAGGGTCCTGGATGACAACCATCTCACGATCACCCTGTCCAGGCCTTTTACCGGTTATATTTATCAGCTCGCGACTCCGTCCTGCAGTATCCTCAGCGAGGAATTTGTGCGCGGGGCCGGAGACGCCTATGGATCTGATCCGGAACATACAATGGGCTCCGGCCCTTACAGAGTGACAGAACTTACGAACAATCGGGTCGTTTTTGAAATGAACCCTTATTACAGGTACGATCAGCCTGTCACAGTTAAAAAAGCTGAGCTCCTGGTCCTGGATCCAGCCATTATGGATAAGGTGTTCCGGGAGGAAGGGCTCGATATCCTGGATTGTGAATTTGTCAATACGGAAACGCTGAAAGAGGTTTACAAGTCCGCGGAATGGAAAGACCGTCTGATCACCAGGGGCTGCGTGGATATCATTTTCTTCATGCTCAATATGGCTGACCGCCCGCTCAAAGATGTCCGGGTGAGAAAAGCGGTCCAGATGGCCATTAACCGGCAGAAGATCCTGGATGAGCTCTATGACGGGGACGGAAGACTGGTGGACGGTATTTATCCCGAAGGCCTGATCGGTTACAGTGAGGAGAATCAGGGATGGCTTCAGTACGACCCGGAGGGCGCGAAAAAGCTGATCGAACAGGTACCGGAAGTGAAGAACTGCCGGATCGAGATCGCTGCGAATTCCACGGGAAGTACCCGGGATCTTACCATGCTGGAAATGATCCGTCAGGATCTGCTGGCAGTCGGACTGGATACTGTTATTGTGAATTATGATGCGGACAGCCGTATCTATCTTAGAAGAAAAGGTAAACTCATGACCTTTGTCGGGAGCTGGTCCGCCGATTACAATGACCCCGACAACTTTATCTACTCTTTTTTCGGAAGCCGGGAAAAAACCCTGCGCCATTCGTCCAACTATGCGGATGAAACCGTATTGAAACGCATCGCCGCCGCCCGGACGATCCGGAATGAAAATAAGAGGCTAAAGGAGTACGCCGACCTGGAGAAGCTCCTGGTACAGGAGGAAGCAGTCTGGGTGCCTCTGCTCTCGACGGAACATCTGTTTGTACTGGGAGACCGGGTGGAAAGCTTTGTCCCCTATTGGGCGGGCTGGAGTTCCATGACTTTTAAAGATGTCACCCTGAAGTGAAGACAGACTGGTTTAAATGGAGATGGACGCCAACGTGGTCAAACGAGCGTCAAATTAGGGAAATTTCACACTGAAGCCTGAAAATGGGTACAAAGAACCAGACGTATCTGCGATTTTTCTTTAAAAATCGCCAATACATCTCTTTTGAAAGCGTAATCAACCGGAGTGATTACCAGTTTCCAGGTACAGCAGGAGAAGAGCCGGTGCACCTTTGAGGCTCTGCATGCAAATTCAGCAGACGAGTGTGCCAAAAATAAGTGGTGTGCCAAAAATCAATGATTTTTGGCACAATGGATTGGTAATTAAATCCACTTGCTGAAAGGGGTCTCCGGGTCAAGGTTCAGCT